>NZ_AP014583.1:1306295-1932591 GCF_000828715.1 Winogradskyella sp. PG-2
CTACTTTTTCTAGTGCTATATCTTTTTTCTCTATCATAAAATAATTAAAGTGCAAAGTTAAACAAATGCATTATTTAGAATAAGGTTTTAAAATCATATATTTATTGCCATGACTAACACTAATTATACTTCCTATACTATCGCATTTTATAACATCGAAAACTTGTTCGATATAGAGAATGATCCGTTAACCAATGATGATGACTTTTTACCTACATCAAAAAAAAGATGGACATCGCAACGGTATAAAAATAAACTAATGAAATTAGGTTCGGTGATTTATAAAATAGGAGAAGAAGATGCCGAAATCGCACCTGTAATTGTTGGTTTAGCAGAAGTTGAAAACAAAAAAGTACTATCTGATTTAGTAAGAAGTAAAAACCTAATTAAGGAGGCTTATAGTTATATTCATTATGATTCCTCTGACGAAAGAGGAATTGATGTCGCCTTACTATATAAAAGTGATATTTTTACAGTTGAAAGTTCTGAAACGTTTTCTGTTTATCTAGAAACCGAAACTGGTGAGCGAGATTATACTAGAGATATTCTATTAGTTCAAGGTAATCTTAATAATGAACCTATTAGTATTATAGTAAATCATTGGTCATCTCGAAGAGAGGGTGAGAAAGAAACCGAATATAAGCGCTTGGCCGCATCAAATAGAGTAAATGACATCATTAGAAATATAAAAGAAGAAAAACCAAATGCTAAGATTTTAGTTATGGGAGATTTTAATGACAACCCTAATAACAATAGTATGTCTTTACTTGAAAAAGAAAGTGGCCTTTACAATCCCTTTAAAACAGTTTGGTCTCAAGATAAAGGAAGTCAAAACTATGATTTTCAATGGAATTTGTTTGATCAAATTCTATTTTCTATAAACTTTTTTGATGCTAATAATTCTGCGCTTGCTTTTGATAGTGCTGATGTATTTAATTCTAAGTTTTTAACTCAATATAATGGTAAATATAAAGGACAACCTTTTAGAACCTATGTTGGTAAAAAATACAAAGGAGGTTATAGTGATCATTTCCCTGTATATATACAATTTAGACCGTTTTAATACGGTTAAATGTTAAAACCATTTATCGATTATTACGGTAGTTAATCTATTATAACATTGTTAACATCCTGTTAATAGTCATTTTTTATATATTCGACTTGACATAAGAAAAACGCCTAACCAACGTAATTAATGTCTAACAATGTCCCACTTCATAAAAAATAAATCAAGTCCTTTATAATCAATTCATTATAAGGGCTAAAATAATTACTAACAAACCAAATTAATAATGAAAAAAAGTACTTTACTACTATTTGCACTTTTTACCATGTTATTTCAAATTAATGCTCAAGTAGCAATTGGAGCAGGTAATTTACAAGGCGAAAATGCACCTTTCGAAGCTTATTTCGGATACTCATACGCGCAAACTCTGTATTTAGCTTCTGAAATTAATGCTGCAGGTGATATCACTGAGATTCAATGGTATTACAGTGGGACTTCTGATTTAGCAAATAGTCAAGATATGATTATTTACATGGCAGAATCAACTAGAACTGAATTTGCTGATACAAATGATTGGGAGCCATTAACTTCTCTAACTCAAGTATATGCAGGTGGAATTACTGTTACTGCCGGTGTTGAAGGATGGGTAACTATAACTTTAGATACGCCCTTTACATATTCTGGTGTAGACAATTTAATAGTAGCAGTAGAGGAAAATAGTGCCGGATTTGATCAGTTTGGAGATGATTTTTATAATTCTCAAGTAACCACTAACAGAACTATATCTTATTTTAGTGATGGCACAAATCCAGATCCTGCTACACCACCAACTGCGAGTAACATAGATGATACTATACCTAATGTGATTTTAGGTGGAATATCTCAAGCATGTCCTACTCCTAGTGATTTAGCTGCAACAGGGATTACTGCAAATGAAGCAGAATTTTCATGGACAGAAAACGGTACTTCAACCACATGGAATATAGAAATTGTTGCTGCTGGAGCAACACCAACAGGTACACCAACTGCTACAGGAGTAACTAATCCATATTCTGCAACTGGTTTAACCGCTGTAACAGGGTATGACTTTTATGTTCAAGCAGATTGTGGCACAGAACAAAGTGCATTTGCTGGACCATTCTCAATTGAGACATTATGTGATGTATTTGTACCTGATTACTTAGAAAATTTTACAACGATTATTCCGGATTGCTGGGATGAAGCTGATAGTGGTGATGCGACTTCTGGACCAGGTGATTTTGGTGCTGGTTCTTGGACGGCTGACGGTTTTCTTAATGATGGTTTTTCTGGTTCCTACAAAATAAACTTATTTACTACAGGTAAAAGTGATTGGATAATTTCACCTCTTTTTGATTTAACCGGTGGTCCTTTCCAAGTAGAGTTTGATTTTGCAATTACCAACTGGAATAGTAGCACTGTTGCAGGAACTTTGGGTTCTGATGATTTAGTGCAACTATTAATAACAAATGATGGAGGTGCTACTTGGATTCCTTTAATTACTTACGATAACACCTCAGTTGTACCTATCACTGGATTACACCCAGTAGTTGATTTAACAGCTTATGGCGGACAAACAGTTCAATTCGGAATCTTAGGTTCTGAAGGAACCGTAAATGATCCTGAGGATATTGATGTATTTGTAGACAATTTTCAAGTTAGAAATGTACCTACATGTCCAGAACCAAGTGATATTGCAATCACTAATATAACACCCGATGGAGGTGAGTTATCTTGGACAGAAAATGGAACATCAACTATATGGAATGTAGAAATAGTGCCAACAGGTGATACACCAACAGGTACACCTACTGCAACGAACGTTTCTAATCCATACATCGTAACAGGTCTTGATGCTATAACTGGGTACGACTTTTATGTTCAGAGTGATTGTGGTGGTGATTTAAGTTCTTTTACTGGCCCTTTTAACTTCACAACATTATGTGCGGTATTTATACCTGATTATTTAGAAAACTTCACAACTATTATTCCTGATTGTTGGGATGAAGCTGATAATGGTGATGCTACTACTGGTCCAAGTGATTTTGGTACTGGTTCTTGGGTACCAGATGAGTTTCTTAACACTGGCACTGGAGATGGAGCCTATAAAATAAACCTATTTACAACAGGTAAGAGTGATTGGATTATATCACCTCAGTTTGATTTAACTGGTGGACCCTTTCAGGTAGAGTTTGATTTTGCAATTACTAATTGGAATAGTAGTACAATTGCTGGAACTTTAGGTTCTGATGATTTAGTACAATTATTAATGACAAATGATAACGGAGCAACATGGATTCCACTTTTAACTTATGATAATACTTCTGTAGTGCCAATTTCTGGTATTCATCCTGTTGTTGACTTAACACCATATGCAGGTCAAATTGTACAGTTTGGAATTTTAGGCTCTGAAGGAACTGTAAATGACCCTGAAGATATAGACGTGTTTGTAGATAATTTCCAAGTAAGAAATATCCCTACATGTCCTGAGCCATCCGATTTAACAAGTAATAACCTAAGTTTAACTTCTACCGAGATAGGTTGGACTGAGGCTGGGGCTGCAACATCATGGAATATAGAATATGGACCAGCTGGCTTTGCTCAAGGTACAGGGACTGTTGTAACTGATGTAACAACTAACCCCTACGTTATAACTGGACTAATGTCAGATACAAGCTATGAGTTTTACGTTCAGGCGATTTGTGACCCTTCTAATTTAAGTTCTTGGACTGGTCCTTCAGAATTCTACACTGGTTATTGTGAGTCTGTTCCAACAAGTAATGATGGTCAAGGAGTTGATAACGTTACCATTGGTGTAACTGACTTTCCTAGTTTTGGTGATGAAACATACGAAAATCATACAACTCCTGTTGTGAATGTCTTTCAAGGTATTAATACTAACGTAGCTATAACATTTGTTACTGGATTTACATATGGCACTAATATCTGGATAGATTTTAATGACAACTTAGTGTTTGATGCCGATGAATTAGTATACTCTGGAGTTTCGACCAATGCTAACCCAACAACATTAGACGCATCTTTCCTTATGCCCGCTACTGCACCTATTGGTGAGCATAGAATGCGCATAGGTACTGCAGATTCTGGTCAAGCGACACCAAATCCATGTTACAATGGAACTTGGGGTGTGACTTTAGATTTCACTGTAAATGTTCAAGTTTTAACATGTACATTAGCAGAGGCAGACTATACTGTGAATACAGATTGTGATAACGACCAATTCTTTATAGATGTTAATGTGACTAGTTTAGGTGATGCTACTTCTCTAGAAATCTCTAATGATTTTGATGCTACTACCGTCCAAGCAACTGCAACAGGCACATATCAAGCAGGTCCTTTCCCTTTTGGAAATACAGTAAAAGTATTTGTAACTAATGAACAAGATAATAACTGTGTTATAAGTAGTCCTTTTTATGAAGTATTGGCTTGTCCACCAAGTAATGATGAATGTGATGCAGCAATTGTTGCTGTTGTAAATGATGGTGAGACATGTGATTTAGTAACTCCTGGTACTATTTTAGCTGCAACAGTTTCTAGTCAAGATCCTGGTAGTTGTACAGGTACGATAAATGATGATGTTTGGTTTGAATTTACTGCCTTAAGTGAAGTACAAATTCTCTCAATAATAAACATTGCAGGTGGTACAACTAATATAGATCATGCTGTTTATGAAGGTACTTGTGGTGCTTTAACGGAATTATATTGTTCAAATAACACATCTAGTGTAACACCGGCGTTAATTATAGGAAACACCTATTACATTCGTATTTTTAGTGGAGGTGCACAATCTGAGACTTCTACGTTTGACTTATGTATTAGAGAAGCTCCGACTAATATAATATGTGATAATGCTGAAAACTTCTGTTCTGTTGGAGGTGCTCTAGTAAGTTCTAACATTATTGGTATCCCAGATCCTAATGATATAGCGTGTTTAGCATCTGCGCCAAATCCAACTTGGAATATAATTCAAATTGGAGAAGGGGGACTAATTGAAATAGAGATTGCTCAAACCGATGCAGCAGGAAATGGATTAGATGTTGATTTTGTTTTATGGGGACCTTTTGAATCTGTTGAAAATGCATGTTCAGAGATTGCATTTGAAGATTGTCCTACCTGTCCTAACAATACAACTAGCCCAGATTTTTATCCATTTGGTAATATAGTTGACTGTAGTTATTCTTTTGTTTCTACTGAGAATTTAACTATAGACAATGCCTTGCCAGATGAAATATATATGTTATTAGTTACTAACTTCTCAGACGATCCTGGTACAATTACAATTACTCAGACAAATTCTGGAACTACAGATGGAGGTACAATTGAAGCTGAAATTTCAGCTGAAATTGTTAGTAACGATGTTTCAATAGATAATACTAATGCACCAGAAGACGTAGACGAAGTATCTGTTTGTGGTTTTGATCAAGTAATTATTGAAACAAATTCACCATTTGCAGATGAATATATTTGGTATAGAGATGGTTTTGTTCTAGCTGGTGAAACAGGACCTACACTTACAGTAACTGAATCCGATAATTACCAAGTACAAGCTTTTGATGACCAATGTAGTGATGATGCATTCTCTCAAATTGTAATTGTTAATATGTATGACGATGCTGGCAATGTAGCTCCTCAATCCATAACTGTTTGCGATGGACCTGTAGCCGACGGAAGTGAAGACTTTGACTTAAATGCTTTAACAACTTCGTTAGGTCTTGGTACTGATTTTGCTGTGTCTTATTATACAAGTACGGCTGATGCTAACCAAGCTATGAATGCAGTTGCGTCGCCATACAATTCTTCAGGTGAAACTTTAATTATTAGAATTGAAGATGCTGATGCTGCCGCAGATGGATTCTTAGGTTGTCGTTCATTATCAGAAGTAACATTAACTGTTAATCCTAGACCTGAAGTTAACCAACCTGAAGATTTTGTTGTATGTGATGATATAGATGGTAGTGTAGATGGCGTTACTAATTTTGACTTAGCTTCTATTGATGATGAAGTTAATACTGATGCTGATGTTGTCATTACTTATCATAATACACAAGAAGATGCAGATAATGGCACAGGAGCACTCACAAGCCCTTATTCTAGTGGTGGAGAAACTGTATACGTAAGAGCGGAAAATACAACTAATGGATGTTACAACACTACTTCATTTAACTTAGAAGTTAATATTGTGCCATTAGCAACTTTTGATCCTCAGTTTGAGTATGAAGTATGTCCTAATGCAACTGTCCCAATTATTATTGGTATTACACCTTCAAACTTTACACAAGCAGATGTTTCAGTAAGTTGGTTCCTTGACGGAGTTCAAATTAGTGGTGCAAATAATTTAACGTTAGATACTGTTTTAGTACAAGGTGATTACTCAGCAGAGATTACTTTTAATGCTACGGGCTGTGTTAATACTATAACAACATTTGTAATGGAATTAGAATCTTGTGTAATTCCGCAAGGTATTTCACCAGGTGTTACTCCAGGTTTCAATGATTCTTTCGATTTAAGTAGTTACGGTGTTACTAAACTCGAAATATTCAATAGAAATGGTACGCTTGTTTATTCAAAAAATAATTACACAGATGAATGGGTAGGGCAAACAAATGATGGGGAGGAGCTTCCTGTGGGAACTTATTTCTATACTATGGAATATGAAGGAGGATCTAAGAAACGTAGTGCTTGGATATATATTAACAGATAATCAACTAACTGAATCAACTTATTATAATGAAAAAACTCTCTATTATAGCTGTTTTGCTTTTAGCATTTCAAATGCATGGACAACAAGACCCTCAGTACACACAGTACATGTATAATATGAATATTGTTAATCCTGCCTATGCAGGCTCAAGAGAAAACCTCTCTTTTGGATTACTTTACAGAAACCAATGGATAAACATTGATGGAGGACCGGAAACTGGTACTTTTTTCGTTCACTCACCTGCTGGTAATAACCTTGGGTTAGGTTTGTCTGTTATATCAGATCGAATTGGTCCTGTTAAAGAAACTAATGTCTATGCAGATGTATCATACACCTTAAGATTGGGTGGTGAACACAGATTAGCATTTGGAGTAAAGGCCGGTGCTACCTTTCACGATATAGGTTTAAGCTCGATTGATCTAATTGATGAGGACGATCCTTTCTTTCAAAACAATATTAGTGAAACAACCCCTAATATTGGTGCTGGTTTCTTTTACTATACCAATAAATACTATTTATCTTTATCGGTTCCTAATTTATTGTCATCAGTGCATTTGGATGCAAATGGCTTTAAAATAGGTTCAGAAACGCAACACTACTTTTTAACAGGTGGATATGTTTTTGATTTGTCACCAAACACAGAGCTGAAACCTTCATTCATGGTTAAATCTGCATTTAATGCACCAACCTCATTTGATTTAAACGTTAATGCTCGATTCTATAAGAGATTTGAAATTGGAGCTTCATACAGATTGGATGATTCATTTTCTGGCTTAGTTAATTTTGCGTTATCACCAACAGTAAGAATTGGCTATGCTTATGATGCTGTATCATCTGACATTAAGGCTTATGCACCAGCTTCTCATGAAGTAATGCTTTTATTTAACCTTAATTTTCCAAAACGTATTTCTCGTTCACCAAGATATTTTTAATCAGATAAGCTAAAGAATTATGAAAAACCTAAAAACAATATTATTCATTACATTGATGAGTAGCCTTTGCTTAACTGCTCAAAATCGTGATACAAAAAAAGCAGATAAACAATTTTCTAGACTAGAATTTGTTAAAGCCGCTGAAAATTATAGTGCATTGGTCGAAGATGGAAAAGGTGACACATACATTTATGGAAGACTCGCGGATAGCTATTATAACATATTCAATACTTTTGAAGCTGAACGTTGGTACTCCAAAGTTTTAGAATCTTCAGAGAGCCCTGAAATGATTTATAAATATGCCCAAATGCTAAAAGCAAATGGGAAATATGAAGCTTCTAATCAACAAATGGATCGTTTTGCTTCTATGCGTCCATCAGACAATAGAGCAACTACTTACATTAAAAACAAAAATTATCTTCCTAAAATATTAGAACAAGGAAAAAAGTTTAATATTCAAAATGCTGATTTCAACTCTGATCAATCAGATTTTGGTGGCATTTTAAACGATGGTAAATTATATATTAGTTCTAGTCGAAATGAAATTCGAAAAAATTATGGTTGGAATGACCAACCATACCTAGATATCTATACAGTTTCTAAAAACTCTGATGATACGTATCAAGAACCTATTATAGCAAATTATATATTAAATACTAAATATCATGAAGGTCTGGTTTCATTTACACCTGACGGTAACACAATGTATTTTACACGTGAAAGTTATTATGAAAATATTTATCAGAGAGATACTTTAAGTAAAAGAACACGTTATAGCCAAATATTTCTATACAAGGCAACCAAATTAGATTCAGATTGGGATAATGTTGAAGGCTTACCTATAAATAGCGAAAATTATTCTGTAAAAAATCCATCTGTAAGTTCTGATGGTACCACTATGTATTTTGCTTCCAATATGCCTGGTGGTTATGGAGATTTTGATATTTATAAAGCACCTATAAACGCCGACGGAACTTTAGGTGAAGCCGTAAATATGGGGCAAAAAGTAAATACAGAAGGACAAGAAATGTTCCCTTATATTAGCAGTAAAAATATTCTTTACTTTTCTTCTGATGGGCATTTAGGATTGGGTGGTCTTGATGTATTCTATACTAAAGAAATAGATGGTAAAATGGCTCCAATACGTAATGTAGGTATTCCTATTAATAGTAATGGTGATGATTTTGCTTTTAATATCGTAGAAGAAACTGAAGAAGGTTTTGTGTCTTCTAATAGAGAAGGTGGAAAAGGTGGTGATGATATTTATATCTTTAAAAAGTTACAACCACTTTGTGATGTTTTAATAGCTGCTACTGTTTTAGACGACAAAACCCGTGAACCAATTTCTGGAGCTACTGTATCTTTATTTGATATTGAAGGTAATAAGATTTCTACTAAAACTACTAATGAAGAAGGTATTACTGAATTTATCGTGGAGTGTGAGACAGATACTGAGTTAGAAGTAACCATGAATGATTACGATAGTAAAAGAGTAACTGTTAAAGGTTCTAATGAAGAAGAGCTTGATGTACAAATTTCTTTAGATCCAATTGAAAAATTAATTGTCGCTGATAAAATTGAATTAGCCCCTATTTATTTTGAATACGATAAATCTAATGTCACTGCGCAAGCAGCTTTTGAGTTAGATAAACTTGTACAAATAATGAACAAATATCCTGAATTAGTAATTAATGCAACGTCGCATACAGATTACATTGGTTCTAATTCTTATAACATGAGACTTTCAGATCGTAGAGCAAAAACCACTGTTCAGTATGTTATTTCTAAAGGTATAGATGAATCTCGTATCTCAGGAATGGGTAAAGGAGAAACTGAACCAAAGATAGATTGTGGTACAAAATGTACAGATGAGGAACGTCAATTAAATAGACGTTCAGAATTCATTATTGTAAGTGGTGCCCCTCAAACAAAGCAATAAATAAATTATTAAAATATATAAGCCTATCATTTGTTAAAGTGATAGGCTTTTTTTGGGATTTAATTTACATTTATAATGTATTTTAAATTCAAAAAAATGATTAAAAAAATTACTTTGTTTTTTGTTTTAACATGTTTTACATTTTATGTAAGCGCACAAGAAAATATATTGTCTTTAGGCTCAGAGAGTACTTCTACTTCCGGAAAAGTATCATATTAAGTTGGCTTAATTCATTATAAAGAAGCAAATGGTACAGGAGGAGGTAGCTCTTCAGGAGTTCAGATACCATACGAGATATCTGATGTTTTAAGTCTAAATGATATTAGTCAGTCTATTTCTACAGTCTTTCCAAATCCGACAGATAATATTTTAAACATACATTTAACTACAATAGAAAATTTAAAATATCAACTTATAGATTTATCAGGTAGAAAAGTTAATTCAGGAGAACTCATTATACTTCAATCTAAAATAGATTTGACCTCATTAGAAAATTCTATCTATATTTTAAATATACTTAAAGACAATACGATCATTCAATCATATAAAATATCAAAAAAATAATCTATGAAAAATCTCTACACAACGCTCTTTATATTTTTGTTTTCACTTATTTCTTTTGCCCAAGCACCAGAAATAATGAGTTATCAGGCAATAGTCAGAAATGCAAGTGATGACCTTATTCGAAATGCATCAGTAGGTATTAGAATTAGTATTTTACAAAACTCTGATACTGGTACTGAAGTTTATACTGAAACACATACAACCACCACCAATGATAATGGCTTAGTTACTTTAGAGATTGGATCAGGCACAACATCTAATGATTTTTCCTCTATAGATTGGGGAAATGGAACTTATTACATAAAGTCCGAAACTGATCCTACTGGAGGAGCTAACTACACTATTGCTGGAACTAGTCAGTTATTGAGTGTTCCTTATGCGCTCTATGCCAAGAGCACTGAAGTAGTTGCTGCAGATGAAAATGGAGTTAGTGATATAAATGTTCCTGCAAAAAATATAATTTCTAATAGATACATTTTAATTAATGATGATAATAATAACATCGTTTATGCTTATTCTCCTGTAACTGGTGTTTGGTCATCTCAAGCAACAACTGGATTTATAAATGCTAGTGATATAACAGAATTCGAAGGTAGCTTTCTAGTTAATGATGATAACAACAATATTGTTTATGCTTACTCAAGCTCAACAGAAACTTGGTCTTCTCAATCTACTACAGGGTTTATTAATTCTGATGATGTTTATGGTTCTAATGGTACATTTTTAATCAACGATGATAATAACAATGTCGTTTATGCTTATACAAGTTCTTCTAGTAATTGGGACGCCCAATCAACAACTGGGTTTATAAACGCTAGTGATATATTTAGTTCAGATGGTACATTTTTAATTAACGACGATAATAATAATAATATTGTTTACGCTTATTCTCCTTTAACAGGGACTTGGGCTTCACAATCAACAACGGGTTTTATAAACTCAGATGATATTTTTACTTCTCAAAATTAAATAGATAAACGCTCTGACAATTCAGAGTGTTTATCTATTCCATAATTTAAATGGTATTTTACTTAACTGAGTATTATAATACCTCACATCTCCTGTAACCTCTTTTCCTAGCCAAGTCGGCTTTTCAAAAATCTCATTTTCAGTATTCAATTCTACCTCTGCAATAATTAACCCCTCACTATCACCAAAAAATTCATCAACTTCAAAAGTGTGATTCCCAACATTTACTTCGTAACGGATTTTGTCTATGATTCCATCCTCGCAAAGTTGTAAAAGCGATTCTGCATCGGTTTTAGAAATTTCTTTTTCCCATTCAAATCGAGATAGACCGTTTTGAGATGATTTCCCTTTTACTGTTATATAGCCTATATCCTTTTTAATTCTAATTCTCACAGTGCGCTCAGCATGACTATTTAAAAAACCTTGCTTAATAGAATAATTATTGTGCGATTCAGATCTATAAGTATTTGTCTTCACTAAAAATTTACGTTCTATTTCTATCATCAAAACTCTAAAAGACATTTAATGTCTAAATTTACATTATGCTTAACAATTTACCAATAAGAAAGATAATTCATGTAGATATGGATGCATTTTATGCCTCTGTAGCTCAAATGGACAATCCTGAATTAAGAGGTAAACCCATTGCAGTTGGAGGAGGTGGAAAACGTGGAGTTATTAGTGCTGCAAGCTACGAAGCTCGTAAGTTTGGCGTAAAAAGCGCAATGTCTGGCCGTTTAGCTGAGAAACTTTGCCCTCAGCTTATTTTTATAAGAACTGATTTTGCTAGATATTCTGAAATATCAAAACGTGTTAAATCTATTTTTTATGACTACACAGATTTAGTAGAGCCCTTATCTCTTGATGAAGCTTATCTAGACGTTACAGAAAACAAAATAGACCTTCCTAGTGCCACTTTAATTGCGCAAAAGATAAGAGCAAGGGTTTATGATGAAATTGGCTTAACGGCTTCAGCAGGTATCTCTATAAATAAATTTATTGCAAAGGTTGCTAGTGATTACAATAAGCCTAATGGCCAGAAAACCGTCAATCCAGAAGATGTGCTACAATTTTTGGAAGATTTAGATATTAGAAAGTTTTATGGTGTTGGTAAAGTAACTGCTGAAAAAATGTATCAAAAAGGGATTTTTACAGGAAAAGATCTAAAGTCTAAAACGTTAGATTATCTAGATCAAAATTTTGGAAAGTCTGGTCGTTATTATTATCATGTAGTTCGTGGTATTCATAATAGTGAAGTGAAACCAAATCGCATTCGTAAATCTTTAGCTGCTGAACGTACATTCAGTGAGAACTTATCATCTGAGATTTTTATGCTCGAAAAACTTGAGCATATTGCAGAGGAAGTTTCAAGGCGGTTAGTTAAAAGTAAGGTTGCTGGTAAAACCGTAACCCTAAAAATAAAGTATAGTGACTTTACGCTACAAACGCGAAGTAAAACATTGCCATATTATATCTATGAAAAAGCTATTATTCTTGAAACTGCTAAGGATTTATTATATCAGGACAAATTGGATAACTCGGTTAGACTTTTAGGAATTTCATTGTCTAATTTAAATACTGATCCTAAAAAATCTAAAGCTGTAGAAAAAGAAAAGAAGTCTGTTAGCGTACAGTTAAAGTTCGATTTTTAGTCTTTTGAATTTATTAAGTTTATAAGACTAATGCAAACGATCAAAAAATGAAATTCTACACTAAAATTCTAGTTGTACTTTTATTTGTTACGCTTACATCCTGTAAAGAAAAAGAAGAAACAAAAAAAGAATCCGTTAAATCTGATAGGCAAAATCAGCAAAAAGAAGGTGTGCAACCTTTTGCAAAACACATCTTTTCTCAATTTACTAATGTTAGGGATTTTACGATTAATACTGATGAAAATGAAGCTTACTTCACATTACAAAGTCCCGCAAGAGAATTATCCGTGATAATGAGAATTAAAAAAGTAGATAATAAATGGCAAGAACCTAAAATTAGCCATTTTTCTGGACAATATATCGATTTAGAACCTTTCTTGTCTCCAGATAATTTAAAGCTATATTTTGTGTCTAATAGGCCTGTTTCAAAAGACAGCACAAATACCAAAGACATGGATATTTGGTATGTGGAACGTGAAACTAAAACATCTACTTGGTCAACACCTAAAAATATTGGTGCTCCAATAAATACAGATGGAGATGAATTTTATCCAGCAGTTACTAGTAATGGTAATTTATACTTCACAACTATTAAAAAAAAACTCGAATCTGCAGACGATATCTTTGTTAGCAAATGGGAAAATAACGTTTATTCCGAGCCCACGCTTCTTGGAGAAGGAGTCAATACCAAAGGTGCAGAATATAATGCCTTTATTGCACCAGACGAATCCTATATTATTTTTTGTGGTTGGAGACGACCAGATGCTTTAGGTTCTGGCGATTTGTACATTAGTAAAAATTTAAATGGTGAATGGACTAAAGCTAAAAACCTTGGAGAAGGTGTTAATTCTAAGCATATGGAATTTTGCCCTTTTGTAAATGATAGAATACTTTATTTTACAAGTCGAAGAAGTAATGTAATACAAAAAGAAACAGGATATGCCAATGCCAAAGAATTATTCTCTGAAATAAATCGTTATGATAATGGTGCTAGTAGGATTTATCAAGTTAATTTAAGTAAAACTTTGAATCAATAATAATCACAAAAACAATATTGATTATTACTCATTAGAAATTTCTCGAACGCGTAAGGTATTTACCATACCTTTCTCTGCTATTGGCATTGAAGCTAAACTTATAACCATATCTCCTTTATCCAAATAGCCACTTTTCTTAGCTATTCTATTGGTATCTCTAACAGTTTCATCTGTACTTACAAACTTGTCGTAAAAAAATGCTGTAACACCCCAAAGTAAATTGAGTTGTGTTAGAATACGTTTATTTGATGTAAACACTAAAATATGAGCTTGTGGTCTCCAAGCCGAAATCTGAAATGCTGTATAACCACTATTCGTTAAAGTAGAAATAGCCTTAGCATTAATCTCATTTGCCATATTAGCTGCATGGTAACATATCGCCTTAGTTATATATCTTTTAGTTCGGATATGTGGTGGTGATTGTGGCACTTCTATTAGTGGTGAATCTTCAACACTACGTATAATATTTGCCATTTGTCTAATCACTTGTACAGGATATTGCCCAACTGAAGTTTCACCAGACAACATCACAGCATCAGCTCCATCCATAACAGAATTTGCTACGTCATTTACCTCAGCACGTGTTGGAGTTAAACTTGTAATCATTGTCTCCATCATTTGGGTGGCGATAATTACAGGAATTCTAGCGCGTTTAGCTCTTAAAACTAATTGCTTTTGTACTAATGGTACTTCCTCAGCTGGAATTTCCACACCTAAATCACCACGAGCTACCATTAAACCATCACAATACGCAACAATTTTATCTATATTCTCAACAGCTTCAGGTTTTTCAATCTTTGCTATAATAGGTATTTTATGATCACTATGTTCAGAAATTAATTTTTCGAGTTGCATTAAATCTTCTGCATGACGCACAAAGGATAGTGCAATCCAATCTACTCCTAATTTACAAGCAAAAATAGCATCTTCAACATCTTTTTCTGTTAGTGCTGGTTGCGATATGTTAGTATTAGGAAGGTTTACACCTTTCTTAGATTTAAGTGGACCACCTTGTATAACTTTAGCTTTAACTTCAGACTTTCCATCTGTTGACACCACTTCAAAATGTAATTTCCCGTCATCTAAAAGAATGCGTTCTCCAGGTTTTGCATCTTGAGGAAACTTATCATATGTCATATAGACACGTTCTTTCGTGCCTTCAAAACGTTCTCCTGTTGCAAAAATAATTTCATCTCCAGGATTAACCACAACTTCTCCTTTCATCATTCCAACACGTAATTTAGGACCTTGTAAATCTCCTAGGATAGACGCGTTGTATCCAAACTCATCATTAAGCTCTCTAATCAATTTTACACGTTCTTCAACGTCTTTATAATCTGCATGAGAAAAGTTAACTCTAAATACATTAGCTCCTTCATCTAACATAGCTTTTAAAACTTCTTTCTTGCTAGTTGCTGGGCCTAATGTGGCTACTATTTTTGTTTTCTTGTTCGACATCAATTCAAAAAATTAAATGATCTTTAGATTTTATTTTTAACGGATCTACCGTGTAACTTGTTATAATTTGAGGAATAGCTTGTAATCGATTTAAGATTAGCTTTTCATTTACATTCTGTATTTCGTCAGAAATCTTAATGAAATAATCCACCTTATTCAACTCTGATATTAAATTGAAGGTCTTAAGCACTTTCTCACTCGTTTCAAACAATGTTCCTGAACTGTATAAACTATCTTCTTCTCTCTTACACACATTAGAAACTAAGTTCCAAGTAACATATTGAGCTTTATTATTCCACTCAAAAATACTGTACGATGATTCTAAATACTTAAAATCTAAATCCTCTAATTTTCTTTCTAAACTAAGGTTTAAATTCTGATTGAGTAAATACGCCAAACGATAATCTTCTAGCCTACAATGAATAGCAATGAGCTTATAGGTGTCGTCATAAAAATCATCTACCAGAAGTTTGTGTAAAGCCATACAGTAATAACTTTGAATGGTAAATATAGAATAATAATAGCTTTAAAATATTAACTTTTGGTTATTCTTAATCCATAAAATCTACGAAAACGTTATAGTAGAACGGAAATTTATACAACCAACTAAATTAGTTTGGTGATTTGCTTTTGAAATGCGAAAAAAGCACGTTTTGATGCTTTCTCTTCAGCCTTTTTCTTAGAAGTTGCTCTTGCTTTAGAAACCACTTTATCATTAACACTTAGTTTCACAGAGAAGTGTTTTAATTCATCATTCCCTGTATCTTCATAAACATTATAATCGAACGTATTTTTCTCTTTTTGACACCATTCTATGAGTAGACTCTTATAACTTATAACTTTTCCTTCTAAAGTTTCTATATCTACATAAGGGTTTATAACACGCTTGTATATGAATTTTTCACATACCTTATAACCTCTATCGAGATAAATAGCTCCTACTAATGCTTCAAAAAGATTACCATGTATATTATTTCCAAAGTTGGATTTTGGAATTCTACTTTGTACTAATTCAATAAGTCCTAAATCTTTACCTAGTTCATTAAGGTGTTCTCTACTCACAACTTTAGAACGCATTTTAGTCAAGTATCCTTCATCACCATGTGGCACTTTCTCAAATAAATAAGCTGCTATAACTGAACTGAGCATAGCATCGCCAACAAATTCTAAACGTTCGTAGTTTAAAGCATTACCTTTTTTGTCCTTAATATTCATAGAACGATGGGTAAATGCTTTTATATATAATGGTTTTGATTTCGGTTTAAAGTCTAAGATTTCTTTGAGTTGTAAAAAAAAATTCCCGTCTTCTTGTGAACGGGAATTTAATATGTTACGAATGAAACTCATTCGAGATTTAATCTAATTTTTTAAATAATACACAAGCGTTGTGTCCGCCAAATCCAAATGTATTACTCATTGCGACTTTAACATCTCGTTTCTGAGCTCTATTGAGTGTTAAGTTTAATTCTGGGTCTATATTTTCGTCAACCGTTTCGTGGTTAATTGTCGGTGGGACAATACCATGCTTCATTGCCATGATAGAAGCAATTGCTTCAATAGCTCCAGCAGCACCCAACAAATGACCTGTCATAGATTTTGTAGAATTAATACTTATGTTTTTAGCGTGACTGCCAAATACTGTCGATATAGCTTTTAATTCGGCAACATCACCTAAAGGTGTCGAGGTACCGTGTGTATTAATATGATCTACATCTTCAGGATTTAAACCTGCATTTTCTAAACAATTTTTCATTACCGCAATAACACCTATTCCTTCAGGATGTGGTGCCGTCATATGATACGCATCAGAAGATAAACCACCACCTACAACTTCTGCATAGATTTTAGCTCCTCTTGATTTCGCGTGTTCGTACTCTTCTAAGACTATAGAACCCGCTCCTTCTCCTAATACAAAACCATCTCGGTTTGCATCAAAAGGCCTAGAAGCTGTTTGAGGATCATCATTTCGAGTACTCATTGCGTGCATAGCATTAAAACCTCCCATACCTGCAATAGTAACTGCGGCTTCACTTCCACCAGTAATTACAACATCACAATGTCCTAAACGTATAGTGTTTAAAGCATCGATTATTGAATTGGCAGAAGAGGCACAAGCAGAAACTGTTGTGTAGTTAGGTCCCATGAAACCATATTTTATAGATATGTTTCCTGGTGCTATATCAGCAATCATTTTAGGAATGAACCGTGGATTAAATCGAGGGGTTCCGTCACCAGCAGCGAAGTTTAACACCTCTTCTTGAAATGTTTCTAAACCACCAATACCTGCTCCCCAAATTACTCCTACTCTTAATTTGTTTATTGCATCTAGATCTAGTTTTGAGTCTGCAATTGCTTCATCCGAAGCCACCATTGCATACTGCGAAAACTTATCCATTTGACGCGCTAATTTTCTATCAATAAAGTCAGTAACTTCAAAGTTTTTTATTTCACAAGCGAATTTGGTTTTGAACTTTTCAGCATCAAAATGCGTTATAGGCGCTGCACCACTTTTGCCATTTATAAGCGCATCCCAATATTCATCTTTGGTATTGCCTATTGGTGTAAGTGCACCTAAACCAGTAACTACAACTCGCTTTAATTCCATAAAAATAGAGTTCTTATTTTGCTTCTTCTATATAAGAAATAGCTTGACCAACTGTTGCGATGTTTTCAGCTTGATCATCTGGGATTTGAATATCAAATTCTTTTTCAAATTCCATTATTAATTCAACAGTATCTAGTGAATCCGCTCCTAAATCGTTAGTGAAGCTAGCTTCAGTTACAACTTCGTTTTCATCAACGCCCAATTTATCTACGATAATCGCTTTTACTCTTGATGCAATGTCTGACATAATCTTTTAATTTTAAGTTTTAATTAGATGGCAAAAATAAAAAACTTTATTTTAAAAATCACCTTTACCGATAAAATGTGCTTTTAATTGCAAAAAATCGATAGAAGTATTTTTGTTTTGCCTTAATTGTTAATTATTATTCTTTTTTTTGTCTGAATAATATAACATTGATTGTCTGTAAATGAAACGTATTGTAATCTTTGCGTCCGGATCTGGAAGTAATGCTGAAAATTTAATTAAGTTTTTTCACAACAGAGATAATGTGTCTGTTATTCAGGTACTAACTAACAATCCTTATGCCAAAGTGTTAGACCGTTGTAAAAAACTGAATGTTAGCGCATTGTCTTTTAACAGAATTGCTTTCTCAAAGACAGAAGATGTATTAAATATATTAAAAGTAACACAGCCAGATCTAATTGTACTTGCTGGATTTCTTTGGAAATTTCCTGAATTCATCTTGAAAGAATTTGAAAATAAAGTCATTAATATTCATCCTGCACTTCTACCAAACTATGGAGGAAAAGGTATGTATGGTATGCATGTTCATAAGGCAGTAGTAGAAAATAAAGAAACTGAAACTGGTATTACAATTCATTATGTAAATGAAAATTATGATGAAGGAGCTATTATTTTTCAGGCAAAATGTAATGTTTTACCCACGGATTCTGCTAATGATGTAGCTGAAAAGATACATTTGTTAGAGATGGAGCATTTCCCTAAGGTGGTTGATAGGATATTAAATGAGTAAAAAGAAAAAAAATATTATACTGTTTGGAAAGGGCATCACACAGGTGTCTTTGAATCTTGGCAAGACTGCAAAGCCCAAATTAAAGACTTTAAAGGCGCGCAGTATAAATCATTTTCAACTTTTGCGGCTGCTTATAAAGCTTTAATAGGCAATTACAAAGATTATATAGTTAAATCTAAATCTTTTAAAAGCGAACTTTCTGAAGCACAACTTAAAAAGATTGGTCAACCTAATTACAATTCTATATCAGTTGATGCGGCTTCTAGTGGTAATCCTGGTATAATGGAATATAGAGGCGTAGATACTAAAACCAAAAAACAACTTTTTATTCAAGGGCCTTTTAAAGAAGGGACAAATAATATTGGTGAATTTTTAGCATTAGTGCATGGGTTAGCTTTTTTAAAGCAAAATAAAAGCGATCGTATTATGTATACAGATTCAAGAACAGCTATGAGTTGGGTTAGAAAAAAAACGTGTAATTCTAAATTAGAACGTAATAAAAAAAACGAACCTGTTTATGATTTGGTAGATCGCGCTGTAAAATGGTTAAAAACAAATGATTATTCTACAACAATTGTAAAATGGGAAACCAAAGCTTGGGGGGAAATTCCTGCAGATTTTGGTAGAAAATAATATCTATTTAAAGGTGAAATTCCTATTTCACAAGGAATATATTTTATGTAAATTTGCACCTTAATTCAAACATAGGTAATGGGTAAATTGGTAATTGTCGGCACAGTAGCTTTTGATGCTATAGAAACCCCTTTTGGTAAAACTGACAAAATTCTTGGTGGTGCTGCAACATATATAGGTTTGTCAGCTTCCAATTTTAATGTAAACTCTGCCGCTGTTTCTGTTGTTGGTGGTGACTTTCCTCAAGAATATTTAGATCTTTTAGAAAATAGAAACATTAATATAGAGGGTATAGAGATTGTTAAAGACGGAAAAACTTTCTTTTGGAGTGGGAAATACCATAATGATATGAATTCTCGAGATACTTTAGTTACTGAATTAAATGTATTAGAACATTTTAATCCTATCGTCCCTGATCGCTATAAAGATGCTGAAGTTGTAATGTTAGGTAATTTACATCCGCTAGTACAACAAGGTGTTTTAAACCAAATGACTGAAAAGCCTAAATTAGCTATTTTAGACACTATGAATTTCTGGATGGATGTCGCTTTAGACGATTTACTTTCAGTAATTAAAAATGTAGATGTTATTACCATAAATGACGAAGAAGCTAGACAATTAACGGGTGAATATTCACTAGTAGTAGCTGCAAGGAAAATTCATGAAATGGGTCCTAAATATGTAGTTATTAAAAAAGGTGAACATGGGGCTTTACTATTTCATGATGATAATGTCTTCTATGCTCCTGCGTTACCTTTAGAAGAAGTATTTGATCCTACAGGTGCTGGTGACACTTTTGCTGGTGGCTTTGCAGGTTATTTAACAAAAACAGGTGATTTCACTTTTGAGAATATGAAAAATGCTGTGATATACGGTTCAACTCTAGCATCATTCTGTGTAGAAAAATTTGGCACTGAACGTATGCAAAACCTAACAGATAAAGAGATTTATAAACGCTTAGACCAATTTAAGAGTCTAACACAATTTGACATACAACTAACGTAAACTAACGCGCTCAAAATTGAGTGCGTTTTTTATTATAGATAATTAATAGCTGATAAGACAACATGAGTGATGCTTTAAAACATGAGTGCGGTATAGCACTTATTAGACTTTTAAAACCATTAGAATACTACAAAGAAAAATACGGAAGTGCATTTTATGGTGTCAATAAAATGTATTTAATGATGGAGAAACAGCACAACCGTGGACAAGACGGAGCTGGTTTTGCTAGTATTAAATTAGACACCCGACCTGGTGAACGTTATATTAGTCGTGTACGCTCTATTGCTCAGCAACCTATTCAAGATATTTTTGGTCAAATCAATGAACGTATTAATGAAGAGATAACTCAAAATCCCCAATACCAAGATAACGTTGATTTACAAAAAAAGAACATTCCCTATATAGGTGAATTATTATTGGGTCATGTACGTTATGGTACATTTGGGAAAAACAGTGTAGAAAGTGTTCATCCATTTTTAAGACAGAATAATTGGCAACATAGAAACCTTATTGTTGCTGGTAACTTCAATATGACTAATGTCAACGAACTATTTGATAATTTAATTGACTTAGGGCAACATCCAAAAGAAAAAGCTGATACCATTACAGTAATGGAAAAAATTGGTCATTTTTTAGATGATGCTGTTGCAAAAATCTATAAAGACCTCAAAAAAGAAGGTTATAATAAAAATGAAAGTTCACCTCTAATTGCAAAACGCCTAAAACTTGGTAAAATATTAAAACGTGCTGCAAAAAATTGGGATGGTGGTTATGCTATGGCAGGCTTATTAGGTCACGGAGATTCTTTTGTTTTAAGAGATCCTGCAGGTATCCGTCCTGCTTACTATTATAAAGATGATGAAGTTGTTGTTGTTGCCTCAGAACGACCTGTAATTCAAACAGTTTTTAACGTGCCTTTTGAAGCGGTTAAAGAATTAGATCCAGGACATGCTATTATAACTAAAAAATCAGGCTCTACTGCAATTAAAAAAATATTAGAACCTTTAGAGCGTAAAGCTTGCTCTTTTGAGCGTATTTATTTTTCTCGAGGTAGTGATGCTGAGATTTATCAAGAACGAAAGGAACTAGGTCGGTTACTAATGCCAAAAGTGCTTGAAGCGATTGATAATGATACAGAAAATAGTGTTTTTTCCTTTATACCCAATACTGCTGAAACATCCTTCTTCGGAATGATTGATACAGTTGAAGAACACCTTAACAAAAAGAAAACAAAATCTATACTAAGTGGTGGTGGAAAACTTTCTGCAGAACGCGTTACAGAAATTTTATCTGAACGTCCTCGTATTGAGAAGATAGCCATAAAAGATGTAAAACTAAGAACCTTTATTACTGAGGATAGTAGTAGAGACGATTTAGTTGCTCATGTTTATGATGTCACCTATGGAGTTATAAAACCTACTGACAACCTAGTTATTATTGATGATAGTATTGTACGTGGAACAACACTTAAGAAGAGTATCATTAAAATGATGGATCGATTAAATCCGAAGAAAATAGTTGTAGTATCCTCTGCTCCTCAAATAAGATATCCAGATTGTTATGGTATAGATATGGCAAACCTAGAAGGTCTTGTGGCATTTAGAGCAGCTTTAGCCTTATTAAAAGACAATAATCAATATCATATCGTTGAAGACGTTTATAATAAATGCTTAACTCAAGTAGATCTCAATGATAATAAGGTGGTTAACTATGTAAAAGAAATCTATAATAAATTTACAGACGAACAACTTTCAGATAAAATTTCAGAATTATTAAGTGACGATGATGTAAATGCAGAAGTGAAGATCATTTTTCAACCCGTTGAAAACTTACACAAAGCTTGTCCTAAAAACCTAGGTGATTGGTATTTCACGGGTAATTACCCTACTGCTGGTGGGAATAGAGTTGTAAACAGAGCTTTTATTAATTTCTACGAAGGAAATAAAGAGCGTGCCTACTAGATAACACCTCAAAACAGCTTTTAATCCGATAAAATACGTATTTTATCGAAGAATAGTGCATTTTGTCCAATATATGCAAGTGCTTTAACAAATTAAACTACATTGGTCTCACCATAACATAAGTAGGTTAAGTTCATGGTAGATTTGGGGCAAAAAAAGGTGAACAATGTTCACCTTTTTTTATACCCTTTATTAAAGTATCACTTTAAGTCTTAATTTTTATAATCAGTATTTGTTTTATACTTACAAGTTCAGAAACAAAGGAGTTTCCACGCTTAGACTAATATATAGGTCGTTTGTCCAAAAAATTGATTGATTAAAATAATGTGCACTTATATTTGACTCACCATAACATAAGTAGGTTAAGTTTATGGTAGATTTGGGGCAAAAAGGATGAACGTCTGTTCATCCTTTTTCATTTTTTTACCCTATCTCATTTTTATAATTACTTATATTTAAAGCATAAAAAATCCGAGTCTAAATAGACTCGGATTTTTCAATTTATGATATTACTATTACCTACTTTGCTTCAGCGTAACGACGTTCAACTTCATTCCAGTTAATTACATTAAAGAATGCATTAATATAATCTGGTCTTCTGTTTTGATAATTTAAATAATAAGCATGTTCCCATACATCTAATCCTAAAATTGGAGTTCCCCCACAAGTTACACCAGGCATTAACGGATTATCTTGATTTGGTGTAGAACAAACTTCAACCTTTCCTCCTTTATGTACACATAACCAAGCCCATCCTGAACCAAATCGTGTTGCAGCAGCTTTACTAAAAGCTTCTATAAAAGCATCTTTAGATCCAAATTCAGCATCAATAGCATCTTTTAAATCTCCTGAAAGATAACCCCTATCTTCAGGGTTCATAACGTCCCAAAATAATGAGTGGTTGTAAAATCCACCTCCATTATTTCTTACTCCTTTGTTATTCATATCCAAATTTGTAAGGATGTCTTCTATCGACTTTCCTGCTAAATCTGTTCCTTCAATTGCCGCATTAAGTTTTGTGGTATAACCATTATGGTGCTTAGAATGATGAATCTCCATAGTACGAGCATCTATATTTGGTTCTAAAGCATCATAAGCATATTTTAATTTTGGTAATTCAAAAGCCATAGTCTTAAGTTTTAATGTTAATATTTTAATTTTAACAAATTTACAATATTGAAAACAAGAAAGTCTAAATTAATTATTAAGATTCGCTATTTTGGTATAAAATTTTTCTTTTGCACAATTCTGCTTTTAAAATCTATAATGCCTCTGCTGGTAGTGGAAAAACATTTACGCTAGCAAAATCGTATATAAAAATTCTTGTTAAAGCTAAAAACTACGACCAGTTTAAATCTATTTTAGCAATTACATTTACTAATAAAGCAGTTGGCCAGATGAAGGAGCGTATTATTAATATGCTTAAATTATTTTCTTCAGAAATAGCCCTTAAAAAACCTCATCCAATGTTTACTATGATATGTGATGAGTTACCTATATCAAAAGAGCAACTCCAATATAAATCCAAACATTTATTAAAACATATTATTCATAATTATGGTGCTTTTGATATTTCTACAATTGATGGTTTTACCCATCGCGTTATTAGAACTTTTGCTCACGACTTAAATTTACCTGTTAATTTTGAAGTAGAATTAGACCAAGAACGATTATTAAATGAAGCGGTAGATAGTCTTATTGCCAAAGCAGGGACTGACAATGAGCTGACAAGTGTATTAATAGACTTTGCTATAGAAAAAGCAGACGATGATAAGAGCTGGGATATTAGTTACGACTTTGATAAAATCTCTAAGCTTTTAGTTAACGAAAATGATTTCTCTGCAATACATACTCTAAAAGATAAATCTTTCGATGATTTTAAATCACTCAAAAAACATTTAGCTAAACAAATTTTACAGCTTGAAAGTGATATTATAAATGTCTCTGAATCAATATTAAACCACATAGAGGAATGCGGTTTGGAATATGATGATTTTAATAGGAGCTCACTTCCAAAACACTTTGAAAACTTAAAAGCTAAGAAATTCAACATTAATTTTAATTCGAATTGGCAAAACGACTTGATTGAAGGCAATACACTTTACCCAAAACGTGTTACACCTAATATTGCTTCAACTGTTGAAAGTATTCAGCCTAATTTATCCGACGATTTTATAAAAACTAAGGCACTAGTATATGAATTGAAAATTAAAAAAGGATTTTATAAAAACATTACTCCGCTTTCAGTTTTAAATGCGATTCAGAAAGAGCTCAATACAATAAAAGAGGAGCAGAATAAAATGTTGATTTCAGAATTCAATAAAATCATAAGTAAAGAAATAAAAAATCAACCTACTCCTTTTATTTATGAGCGTTTAGGTGAAAAATTTAAGCATTATTTTATTGATGAGTTTCAAGATACATCTAAGATGCAATGGGAGAACCTGATGCCTTTATTAGAAAATGCACTTTCTGCTTCAAACGGTTCTGCGATGTTAGTTGGTGATGCTAAACAAGCAATTTACAGATGGCGTGGTGGTGAAGCAGAGCAATTTATTCACCTCTATAATAAAGTAGAAAACCCTTTTCAAGTTGAAGCAGAAGTTTTAGAATTAGATACTAACTATAGAAGTGCTAAGGAAATTGTAAACTTTAATAATTCATTTTTTGAATATTTAGGCAATAACTACTTTAGTAATAGTGATTATGCCAACTTATTTAAAAACGCAAAACAAAACACGTTTAATGATGAGGAAGGTTTTATTAGTATTAACTTTTTAGATCTTAATAAAGAGAATAATGCAAATGAATTTTATGCTTCACAAGTTTTAGAAAAAATTAATCAATGTATAGATAATGGTTCTTCTCTAAGTGACATCTGTGTTTTAGTACGTAAACGAAAAGAAGGAGTGATTATAGCTAATTACTTAAGTGAAAATGGAATTAAAATTACATCTTCTGAAACACTACTTCTAAAAAATTCTAATAAAGTAACTTTTATAAATGCACTTATAAAATTATTGGTACAACCTACTAATGATTCTCTTAAGGTTGATGTTTTATCTTTTTTAGCAAACCAATATCAAATTAAAGATAGGCATCAGTTTTTTTTAAACTATCTCAACACAAATTTAGATACCATGTTAGATTGTCTCAAGGAATTAAAAATCTTTATTGATAAAGATAACCTCCTTCAACTACCACTTTATGAAATGGTTGAGCATTTGATAAGAGTATTTAATCTTAATAAATCCTCTGATGCCTATCTACAATTTTATTTAGATATTGTATTAGAATTTACTCAAAAACAAAATTCAGATTTATCTAGTTTTATACGTTATTTCGAAAAGAAACAAGATACCTTAAGTGTTGTATCCCCAGAATACATGAATGCCGTCAAAATTATGACTATTCATAAATCTAAAGGTTTAGAATTTCCGATAGTTATATTTCCATTTGCAGATCTTAATATATATAAAGAGTTAGAACCAAAGGTTTGGTTTCCTATCGAGGAGGGTAACTATTCTAATTTTAAAACCTTGCTTCTCAACTACAATATGGATGTTGAACATTTTGGAGATGTGGGAAATGAAATTTATAACACACATCAATCACAATTAGAACTTGATAATGTAAATTTACTCTATGTGGTTTTAACTAGAGCTATAAGTCAATTATTCATCATATCTAAAAAGGATATGAGTTCTAAAGGTGTAATTAATGAGAATACGTATGCAGGTATGTTTATCTCATATCTTCAGAGCTTTGGCAAATGGATGGATAATCAATTGAGTTATACGTTTGGAGTTCAGTCGGAGATTAAAAAGCATATAGAAAAAGAAGAATCTGCTCTACCTTTGGAATTTATATCCACACCTAAAGAAGATCATAATCTAAGTATTATTACTAAAGCAGGTTTATTATGGGATACAAAACAAGAACAAGCTATTGAGCGCGGAAATTTAGTCCACTTAATTTTATCTAAAATAAAAACCATTCAAGATGTTGATTTTGCTTTTGCAGATTTACTAGTATCCGGAGATCTTAATAAAGGAAACACCCAAGAACTGAAGTCAATAGTATTAAGGGTTATAAAACACCCTAAATTAAATATTTACTTTCAGGATGATTTCAATATATACAATGAACGAGATATAATAACAAGTTCTGGTCAACTTCTAAGACCTGATCGTTTAAATATAAATTCTAAAAACGAAGTCACTATTATCGATTATAAAACGGGTGATAAAAGAGCACACTACAACTCACAACTTAATGATTATGAGTCTGTTTTAAAAAAAATGAATTTGGTTGTTACAAATAAGGTATTAGTTTATATAAATGAGACAATTGATGTCATTGAAGTCTAATCAATACATAGTATCTTTGTTGAGAACTAATACTAAAATCTATGTACGGAGATATAAAATCACATTTAAAAAACGAAATTGAGTCTATAAAAGATGCTGGTCTTTTCAAAGAAGAGCGAATAATTACTTCGCCTCAAGGTGCAGAAATAACACTTAATACAGGACAAAAGGTTTTAAATTTTTGTGCTAATAATTATTTAGGTCTCTCATCACATCCAGAGGTTGTGCAAGCAGCTAAAGATACTATGGACACACATGGTTTTGGTATGTCTTCCGTACGATTCATTTGTGGCACACAAGATATTCATAAAACACTTGAGCAAAAGATTGCCGATTTTTATGGTACTGAAGATACTATACTATACGCAGCTGCTTTTGATGCAAATGGTGGTGTTTTTGAGCCTTTACTTACTAAGGAAGATGCTATTATATCAGATTCACTAAATCACGCCTCTATTATTGACGGAGTTAGATTGTGTAAAGCCGCAAGGTATCGCTATCAAAATAATGATATGGCGGATTTAGAAAAACAGCTGATTTCAGCTAATGATAATGGAGCACGATTTAAAATTATCGTTACAGATGGTGTGTTTTCTATGGACGGCTTAGTTGCCCCTTTAGATGAAATCTGTGATTTAGCAGATAAATATGATGCTATGGTAATGATTGATGAGTGCCATGCAACTGGGTTTATAGGAGAAACAGGTATAGGTACATTAGAAGAAAAAGGCGTTCTTGGTCGAATAGATATTATCACTGGGACCTTAGGTAAAGCTATGGGTGGTGCTATGGGTGGTTATACTTCAGCTAAAAAAGAAATTATTGAAATTTTACGTCAACGTTCAAGACCATATTTGTTTTCGAACTCGTTAGCACCAGCAATTGTTGGAGCTTCTATTAAAGTGTTTGATATGCTAAAAAACAACACTTCACTTAGAGATAAAGTCGATTGGAACACAAAATATTTTAAAAAAGGTATGAAAGAAGCAGGTTTTGATATTGTAGATGGAGATTCAGCAATTGTACCAGTTATGCTATATGATGCTAAGCTTTCTCAAACCATGGCTAATATGTTGTTAAAAGAAGGGGTTTATGTTACAGGGTTCTTCTATCCTGTTGTTCCTAAAGATAAAGCCAGAATAAGAGTACAATTATCCGCGGCGCATAGCATAGAGCAATTGGATAAGGCAATAACTGCTTTTGTTAAAGTGGGGAAAAGTCTCAATGTTATTTAAATTGGTTACAAACTCACTATTTTAGGGCGATGTAACAATATTTTTATATATTTGTCTTTGTTAATAACATTTAACAACTTACTTTTACCAACAAATTAACACTTAAAAAAATTAAAATTAATTAGAATATGAAAAATCTTAGCAGATTATTTTTTGTCGTAGTGCTTCTTATGAGTTTTAGCACTTCAAACGCTCAAGACAAGAACAATCCATGGGCTATTACAATTGGAGCAAACGCCGTTGATTTATATCCTACTGGAGGAGACGCACCTCAGGGAGATTATTTTGAAGAATTCTTTAACGTAGAAGATCACTGGAATGTATTCCCTTCTTTATCTAAAATCGCTGTATCTAGATATTTAAGTGATGGTTTCACTTTTACTGCTACAGGAACAATAAATAAAATTGACAAACTTGGTTCTGTCGATGTCGCAGGTGAAACAATCTTAGCTACTGCTGATGATTTAACATACTTAGCCTTAGATGGTGCTGTTTCTTACAGTTTCATGAAAGTAATTAACTCTAACAAATTTGATCCTTATTTAGGTGTTGGAGGTGGTTACACTTGGGTTGACGAAGTGGGTTCTGGTACTTTAAACGGAACTTTAGGTCTTAAATATTGGATTACTGAGAAATTAGGTGTAGATGTACAATCTACTTACAAGCACTCGTTTGAAGATTACTTACCTAAGCATTTCCAACATTCAGTTGGCGTTACTTTCAAATTCGGTGGTGTTGATACTGATAACGATGGTATCTACGATCAAGATGATGCTTGTCCAGAAGAAGCTGGTTTAGAAATTTTCAACGGATGTCCTGATTCTGATAACGATGGTATCCAAGATTCTAAAGACGATTGTCCTAACACAGCAGGTTTAGCTGAATTTAATGGTTGTCCTGATGGTGATGGTGATGGTGTAATGGATAAAGATGATAAATGTCCTACAGTTGCTGGTTTAAGCTCTTTAATGGGATGTCCTGATGGTGATAGCGATGGTGTTGCTGATGGTGATGACAACTGTCCTACAGTTGCTGGTCCTGCTGCTAACGGTGGATGCCCATGGCCTGACACTGATGGTGATGGTATCTTAGATAAAGACGATAAATGTCCTAATGAAGCTGGTGAAGCAGCAAATGATGGTTGTCCAATACAGGCACCAAGTCCAGCGGTTATGAAAACCTTAAATGATTACGCTAAAACAATATTATTTGATACAGGTAAAGCCTCTATAAAGGATGCATCAGAAGCTGTTCTTGTAAATATCACAGCGATATTGAAAGAATATCCTGATTCTAGATTCCATATTGATGGTTATACAGATAGTACAGGTAATGCGAAATCTAATCAGTTATTATCTGAAAGAAGAGCGAATTCAGTAAGAGATTACTTAATTGTTAATGGTATTGCTGCGGATAGATTAAATTCTAGAGGATTTGGTGAAGACAATCCTATCGACAACAACAATACGAGATCAGGTAGAAAAAATAACAGACGTGTAGAAGTTGTTCTTATACCAAGGAACTAAAAGAAACTTCAACAGATATTAATAAAAACGCCTCGGAAATCCGAGGCGTTTTTTATTTTTATAAAATGGTGAGTTTTATAAAAACGGTATTAATAGATCTTAAAGAAAAAAAGCAAAACCTAGAAGATTTACACTTTATACTTCCGAGCAAACGTGCTGGTGTATTTCTTAAACACCAACTTTCAACTTTATTAGAGCAACCTATTTTTTCACCACGAATTCTAAGTATTGAAGAGTTTGTAGAAGAACTATCTGGTTTGCAAAGTGTGCCAAATACAGAACTTCTTTTTAGACTTTATGAAACTTATAAAAGTCTTACTAAAACGTCTGAGCAAGAGTCTTTTGATTCATTTTCTAAATGGGCACAAATTTTACTACAAGACTTTAATGAGATTGATCGTTATCTTATACCACAAGAGCACATATTCGATTACCTAAATGCTATAAAAGAACTTAATCACTGGTCACTCGAGTCTGAGCAAACCGATTTAATAAAAAATCACTTAAAATTTTGGAAACGTCTTAAAGAATACTACGTAGCTTTTACTGAAGATCTACTTCGAACTAAACAGGGTTATCAAGGTTTAATTTACAGAGAGGCCTCGGAAAACCTTGAGGCTTATATCGAAAACAATAGCACTACAAAACATATCTTCCTTGGATTCAACGCTCTTAATGAATCAGAATCACGAATTATTCAAGGTTTATTACAAAATGATTTAGCTGAAATATATTGGGATACTGATACAGCATTTATTAATGACAGATTACATGATGCTGGTTTATTTACAAGAGCCCATAAAGAGCATTGGAACTACTTTAAAAACCACACTTTCGATTGGATTACCTCTCATTACAAAGAGTCTAAAAATATACAAGTCGTTGGAATCCCCAAACTTGTTGGGCAAGCAAAGTATATCGGCCAGTTATTAGAGGAAATTAACCAGACCAATAAAACCCTATCTAATGTAGCTGTCGTTTTAGGAGAGGAAAACCTTTTAATTCCTGTGCTAAATTCTATTCCCAAGACCATAACTAAACTCAATGTCACAATGGGTTTGCCACTAAAATATGTGCCATTAGCTTCGTTTTTTGACTACTTATTCTCTATTCACAAAAACAATACTAAATCCTTTTACTTTAAAGATGTCGTAAGTATTCTTTCTCATCCTTCTGTCTATCCATTATTTAAAGTTGACGCTGGTAATATATCTAGTAAATTAGTAACGCATATTCAAAAAAACAACTTAGTCTATATTACAGCTGACGACTTATTAAAACATGCAGCTTCTCATACAGAACTCATTAATTTATTATTTAAACCTTGGGGAGATAAATCTGAAATCGCTCTAAAAAATTGCTCCACTCTTATTTTAAGAATGAAGACAAATTTTGGAGATAGTAAACAAAGTAATAGTCTGGAGTTAGAGTATTTATATCGCTTTCATACATTATTTAATCAGCTTTCACAACTAGACACCTCCTACAAACATCTTAATTCAGTAACCACTTTACATACTATATATAAAGAGCTATTAAGTCTAGAAACCCTAGATTTTAAAGGGGAACCTCTTGAGGGCTTGCAAATTATGGGCATGTTAGAATCTCGAGTCTTAGACTTTGAAACAGTAATTATAAGTTCAGTAAATGAAGGTATCCTTCCCTCAGGAAAAACAAATAATTCGTTTATTCCTTTCGATGTGAAAGTCGAAAACAACTTACCGACCTATAAGGAAAAAGATGCTGTTTATACGTATCACTTCTACAGGCTTTTACAACGCGCTAAAAACGTTTATATTCTATATAATACTGAGGTTGACGCCTTAAAAGGCGGAGAGAAAAGTAGATTTATTACACAATTAGAAATTGAAAATAAGCATAAAATCAAACACTCCATTATTTCCCCAGAAGTACCAATTATTGAAAAACAATTAAAGAAAATTTCTAAAACACCTTTGGTAATAGAAAAACTAAAGGTGCTCTCTCTTAAAGGATTTTCACCATCATCCTTGACCAACTATATGAGAAATCCTATGGATTTTTATTATGACAAAATTCTTCGTATAAGAGAATTTAAAGAGGTAGAGGAAAATATTGCAGCAAATACTTTAGGTTCTGTCATTCATAACACACTAGAAGACTTTTATAAGCCGTTAGAAGACTCTTTTCTCACTTTGGACCATCTCGTGAGTTTTAAAGCTAAAATACTAAATACCGTTACAAAACACTTTAAGGAATTATATAAAGACGGTGACTTTACCAAAGGTAAAAACCTCATAATTTTCGAAATTGCACAACGTTATATTTCCAATTTTATCAATACCGAAATTGAAAGTCTTAAAGCCGGACATAAAATAAAAATTCTAGCAATTGAAGCTGATGAAAAAATAGAATTTCCAGTTGAAAGCCTAGACTTTCCTATAAGACTTACTGGAAAAGTTGATAGAATCGACCAATTTAATGGTGTAACGCGCATTATAGACTATAAGTCTGGTAAGGTTGAACAAAACAAAGTTGAAATTACAAATTGGGAAGATTTAACTTCGGATTACAACAAATACAGTAAGTCATTTCAGGTATTATGTTATGCTTATATGATGCATCAAAACAGCTTAATAACATTACCTATTGAAGCTGGTATCATTTCTTTTAAAAATCTTAATGGAGGGTTTCTTAAATTTGGTAAAAAAGAATCAACTTACAGCAGAACTAAAGATCAACTTATTACAGAAGAAACATTGAATAACTTCGAAATTGAACTGAAAAAACTAATTATAGACATCTGTAATCCAGATCTTGATTTCGTTGAAAAAGAACTCGACTAATGAGAATTGAAAAGAATATCATTTTAAATAGAACGGATAAAAAGCCTTTACTCATAGACACCTTTTACTCTGAAAGTAAAACCGATCAACCCATTGTTGTTTTTTGTCATGGTTACAAAGGGTTTAAAGATTGGGGAGCTTGGAATCTTATGGCAGAAGCTATAGCCGAAGCTGGTTTTTGCTTCATTAAGTTTAATTTTTCTCATAATGGTGGCACCGTTGAAAACCCAATTGATTTTCCGGACTTAGAGGCTTTCGGAAATAACAACTATACAAAAGAGTTAGATGATTTAAATGATGTGTTAGATTGGATTGTAAGCCATTTCACTAATAATACTAAGGTCGTTGTGAATCAAATATGTTTGATGGGTCATAGTCGTGGCGGTGGAATAGCTATATTAAAAGCTTCTGAGGATAACAGAATTACAAAACTCATTACGTTGGCAAGCATTAGTGATTTTGGAACAAGGACTTACACTATTGGTAATCTTAAAGAGTGGGAAGAAAAAGGGGTGAAATATGTTCTAAATGGTAGAACGAAACAACAAATGCCTCATTTTTATCAATTTTATAAAGACTTTAAAGCTAATGAAGAACGCTTACATATTGAATCTGCAATAAAAAGATTACAAATTCCAATCCTCATTATTCATGGTGATAATGATACATCAATATCAATAAATGAAGCAAAAGAATTAAATAAATGGAATCCTAATAGCCAACTTGAAGTTATAGGAGAAGCTGATCATGTGTTTAATACTAAACATCCATGGAGCACCAATAACTTGTCGCCTCAATTAGATGAAGCAAATCGTTTGATAATAAATTTTATTTCAAACCACTAAGCACTAAAACAGGTAATTCTGTGCTATGAAAATCTTCTTTTAAAACTGTATCATCTTCCCAAAGTTTCTTAAAGAAACCTCTTTTACGCCTAACAACACATAATAAATCTGGAGAATTAGATTTATAATGTTCTAACACAGCTTGAAATGTAGTTGGGCGCTCAGCAATAGTCTTATTTGTAATTATACCTCCCAATTCTTCGTTAAGAATAAAGTCTTCGTCTTTATGATGCTTTGTTTTCACTAAAAGTATATTAACAACAGCCTTAAATTGGTTTTTAATAGATAATAAAGGCTTTAAAACACCTTCTTTTTTTACTAAAGCAGATTTAACAGCAACTAATATTTTAACTATAGGTTTATAAACATAATCTTCTGGTACTATTAACGCTGGTATTTGTGTACGCTTTATAATTTTTCCTGAGGTTTTCCCTAAATAGACCTCATCCTTAATAGAATTTGTACGAGGTTCTAAAATGATTAAATCTACTTCTAAAGCATCACAAACTTTCTCTAACGTATCTACCAATTTTCCCTTAAACGTTCTAGTGTAGACTTGAACATCTTTTGTGTCTATCGAAGCAACATGACCATCTAAAAAATCTTTGGATTCTTTTTCAATAATAGAATCTACATTGATCATGGTTCCTGCTTTGGTATAAACATTATATATTTGAACGACATATAACTTTGCACCAAATGCTTTAGCAAAATCAACAGCATATTGTAAATGTGATTTTGCGTTTTTTGAAGACCCAACAGGAACTAGTATTGTTTTCATCACGTGTGAATTTAATGCAAAAGTAAACATTATTAATGATTCGGAAGGCCAACTCAGCAGATATAGAAACAATAATGCACATAACAAAAGCTTGTGCTAAAACCATGATAGCCAATGGAATTTATCAATGGAATACGCATTATCCAAATCCTGCTGCTTTTGAAAATGACATTAAACGAGATGAACTTTATGTGCTAGAGATTGATGGGCAGGTTAAAGGCACTATCGTAATTTCTACTCTTATGGATGAAGAATATGTTCCTATTAAATGGCTTACTGAAAATGAAAACAATATCTATATTCATCGCTTAGCCATTCATCCTGAATTACAAGGGAAAGGTTTTGCGCAACAATTAATGGACTTCGCAGAACAATTTGCCATAGAAAACAACTATAGATCTATTCGTTTAGATACCTTTTCTCAGAACAAAAGAAATCAAAAATTTTACGAACTTCGTGGCTATAAACAATTAGGTGATATTTATTTCCCGAAGCAAAGCGAATACCCTTTTCATTGTTATGAACTAGTCTTTTGAATACATCAATAACATTAAAACAAATCAATAAACTCGCAATACCAGCATTAATTTCTGGTGTATCTGAACCTATTTTATCTTTATCAGATTCAGCAATTATTGGTAATATGGATTTTAATGCTACCGAATCTTTAGCTGCTGTTGGTATTGTAGGCACATTTATGTCTATGTTGATTTGGGTTTTAGGTCAAACTCGTAGTTCTATATCATCAATAGTATCTCAATATGTTGGAGCAGATAATCTCAACGCTGTAAAAAACTTACCTGCTCAAGCTATATTCTTAATCACATCGTTAAGCATTCTAATTATCCTAACAACATATCCATTTGCTTCGCAGATTTTCCAATTTTACAACGCTTCAGATACTATTCTAAACTATAGTGTTGATTATTACCAAATAAGAGTGTTCGGCTTTCCATTTACACTATTCACTATTGCTGTTTTTGGAACTTTTAGAGGTCTTCAAAACACCTACTATCCAATGCTAATTGCTATTGCTGGCGCGGCTTCAAATATTGTTTTAGATATTGTTTTTGTGTATGGTATTGAAGGTCTAATCCCTGCAATGCATATTAAAGGTGCGGCTTATGCTAGTGTTATTGCGCAAGTTATTATGGCTGGTCTTTCGGCATATTACTTACTAAAGAAAACAGATATTCCGCTATGGGTTAAGTTCCCCTTTAATCCAGAGATTAAACGTTTTACAATAATGATCCTTAATTTATTCGTTAGGACTATATTCTTAAATGTGGCTTTATATTTCGGTACAAGCTTTGCTACAAAATACGGAACAAATTATATCGCAGCCTATACAATAGCGATTAACCTGTGGTTCTTGGGTGCATTCCTAATTGATGGTTATGCCAGTGCTGGTAATATTTTATCAGGAAAACTTCTAGGTGCAAAAGACTACAAAAACTTAGTAGATTTAAGTACAAAACTGATTAAATACGGTGTAATTATAGGTGTGGTTTTAGGTATTATTGGTGCTATCTTATATTATCCCTTAGGGAAACTGTTTAGTAATGATGAAAAGGTTTTAAATGAGTTTTATAATATCTTCTGGATTATACTTATAATGCAACCATTATGTGCTTTAGCGTTTATTTTTGATGGTGTTTTTAAAGGTCTAGGTAAAATGAAATACCTTAGAAATGTCTTATTATTTTCAACCCTATTTGTCTTTATACCTGTTGTTTTTTTGGCAGATGCCTTAGACTATAAACTTTATGGTGTTTTCTTCGCTTTTACGCTTTGGATAATAGCACGCGGATTACCATTAATTATAAAATTCAGAAAAACATTTAAACCCCTTGCTCAAAACTCGTAAATTTGACCCATAGATTTACACTAAATTATAAATATGGATATTCTCAATTTTTTAGGTGGAAATGGATTATTCTTAATCCTAGGACTTGTGCTTATTATCGTATATTTTGTAAACCGAAATAAAAGACGTTAATGAGCAACATACGTATTACAAAACAATTTTCTTTTGAAGCGGGTCATGCACTTCATGGTTATGATGGTAAATGTAAAAACTTACATGGTCATAGCTATCACTTATTTGTAACTGTAATTGGCACTCCAATTAATGATAATACAAATTCAAAATATGGAATGGTGATAGATTTTGGTGATTTAAAAAGAATAGTTAATAATGAAATAGTTGATGTCTTTGACCATACTATGATTTTTAACCAAAATACACCTCACCTAGAATTAGCAAATGACTTAAAAAATAATGGACACAATATAATCTTGGTAGACTATCAGCCTACTACAGAAATGATGATTATAGATTTTGCTGAAAAAATAAAACAACGTCTCCCAAAAAATATTAAACTTCATTCTTTAAAATTGCAAGAAACGGCTACCAGCTTTGCTCAATGGTATGCTTCTGATAATGAATAATAATAACCACATAACCATTCCTAACGGAAAAAAAATCTACTTTGCTTCAGACAATCATCTAGGCGCTCCAACAATGGAAGCTTCTCGTCCTCGCGAAAAAAAATTCGTAGCTTGGTTAGATGAAATAAAACAAGATGCAGCAGCTATTTTTTTACTTGGGGATTTATTTGATTTTTGGTTTGAATATAAAACCGTTGTGCCTAAAGGATTTGCTAGAACTTTAGGTAAGTTGGCCGAAATAGCAGATTCTGGTATTCCAATTCATTATTTCGTTGGCAACCACGACCTTTGGATGAATGGTTATTTTGAAGAAGAACTCGGCATTCCTGTATATCATAAGCCTCAAGAATTCAAAATTCAAAATTCAGAATTTTTTATTGGTCATGGTGATGGTCTAGGTCCTGGTGACAAAGGTTACAAGCGCATGAAAAAAGTATTTATTAGTCCTTTTTTTAAATGGCTATTTAAATGGGGACATCCAGATATTGGTATGCGTATTGCTCAATACTTTTCAGTTAAAAATAAAATGATTTCGGGAGATGATGACGCCAAATTTTTAGGAGAAGACAATGAGTGGTTAGCGGTTTACAGTAAACGCAAACTTGAAGAAAAACATCGCGATTATTTTGTGTTTGGTCATCGACATTTACCTCTAGAAATTCAACTGAATGAGTCTTCAAAATACATCAACTTAGGGGATTGGATTCAATATTATACTTATGGTGTTTTTGATGGTGAAAGCTTTCAATTAAAAACATTTCAAAAAGACTAAATGTGATATTACATAGTGGAATTAAACCTTCATTAATATCCTTAGTCTTATATAAAATCAACTTTATGAAACTCCAACAACTTAATCTAATTATCATTGCTTTTGCTATAATTTATTCATGTAGTAGTAATGATGATGAATCTGGTACGCCTCAAGATAGTCCGGAAAGTAGTAAACCAAATATATTACTGATAATAGCTGATGATATGGGTTTAGACGCGACGCCTGGCTATAACGTAGGGTTTACAAAACCAAATATGCCAACTTTACAAGGCATGATGAATTCTGGATTAAGATTTGATAATTTATGGTCAAACCCTGTTTGTACACCTACTCGAGGTACAATTCTTACTGGGAAATATGGATTTAGAACTAATGTGCTACAAGTTGATGATGACATGTCAACTTCAGAAATATCGCTACAAAGACATTTAGACAATACTAATACCGGCTATAGTCATGCCGTAATAGGGAAATGGCACCTATCAAATGATACAAACCACCCAACAAACATGGGTGTTGGTTACTATGCAGGTATTTTAAATGGTGGAGTACAATCATATACCAATTGGAATCTAACAGAAAACGGAACAACTTCAAATTCTAATGAATATACCACTTCAAAATTTACAGATTTAGCTATAGATTGGGTTGAACAACAAAACCAACCTTGGTTTTTATGGTTAGCCTATAATGCGCCACACACACCATTTCATTTGCCACCAACTGATTTACATAGTCAAGGAAATTTACCAATTGACCAAGCTAGTATAGATGCAAATCCATTACCATATTATATGGCAATGTTAGAAGCTATGGATACTGAAATAGGGAGATTAATTAATTCTATGTCAGAAGAAGAAAAAGATAATACAGTCATCATTTTTATTGGTGATAATGGAACACCTGGCCAGGTAGTACAAGAGTATGCATCACAAAGAGCTAAAGGGAGTGTTTATCAAGGTGGAGTCAATGTTCCTATTATTATTTCAGGGAAAGATGTTATGCGAATTAACGATAATGAAGACGCTTTAATTAGTACCGCTGACCTATTTGCTACTATTTCTGAATTAGCAGGAAACTCATTACCAGAAATAAATGACAGCAAGAGTTTTAAAGATCTTTTAATGAGTTCTAATGTAGATACAAGAGATTACACCTATACTGAAATCGGGACTGATGATGGCACCTCCAATTATACGATTAGAAATGCAACACATAAATATATTAGTTTTAGTAATGGTAATGAGGCTCTATTTAATTTAAGTAATAATCCTCTTGAAGGTCCAAACTTATTAAACGCAAATCAATTGCCTTTAATTGCTGAAAATAGCACAATAAAAGACGAGCTCATTGCAGAATTGAACGCCATTAGGAACTAAGATTCTTTTTCGTGTTCTTCTATATCTTTAACTAAATCTAATTTTCTAAAAGATGGTAAAGCAATTCCTGTGGTAATAACTGTTATTAGAGTCATTGCTCCCCCAAAAACAACAGCTCTGGCAGTTCCCATTAGTTTTGCAGTTACACCACTTTCTAAAGCACCTAATTCGTTAGAGGAACCAACAAACATTGAATTTACAGATGCTACACGACCACGCATATTGTCTGGTGTTTTTAGCTGAAGAATAGTTTGTCTAATCACCATAGATACTCCATCTGTTACTCCACTAAAGAATAAGGCTATTACTGAAAGCCAAAAAGACGTTGATAAACCAAAAATGATAATACAGATTCCAAAACCAAAAATGGCAATTAATAATTTCATCCCGGCATTTTTACTGATAGGAATATAAGCTGTAATCAGCATCGTTAAAAAAGCACCAACCGATGGTGCGGCAACTAAAATGCCAAAGCCTTGTGGGCCAACTTTTAGAATATCTTGTGCAAAAACAGCTAACAATGCAACTGCACCACCAAATAATACTGAAATCATATCTAAAGTCAACGCCCCTAAAATTGCTTTGGTTTTAAATACAAATCGAACTCCTTCTGTTAAACTTTGTAGGATCGGTTCACCTATTTTAGGATTAAGAATCGGTTTCTTTTTTATTCTAAATACAACCAATAAGGCGAACATTACCAAACCAAAAACAATGCATAATGACCAGTGTACACCAATCCAACCGATAGAAAACCCAGCAAATGCAACACCAAGCACACGCGAAATTTGCCATGTAGAGCTACTCCATGTTGCTGCATTAGGATAAAGCTTTTTAGGCACAATCAAGGCCACTAATGAAAATATGGTTGGGCCAAAAAAAGCGCGTAATAATCCACCAAAAAACACTAATAAATAGATAGAGTACAAAATTGTCCTTTTTGACCAACTGGCTTCAATAGTAGAAGTCGTTAACCAAAACAGTCCAAAACTAATTAGAGAAAATGCGGCTATTGTCTTAATAAATAAATTCCTTTTTTCTCGTTGGTCAACGATATGGCCAGCAAAAGGTGCCATAAAAAACGCCGGAAAAAATTCACATGCTCCAATTATACCCAACGATAATGGATCTTTTGTTAACGCATAAACCTGCCACTCTATAACAACGAATTGCATAGACCAACCAAATATTAATGCAAAGCGCACCAATAAAAAGATGTTAAACTCTTTAATTCTAAGCGCTGCATATGGATCGTTTCTGGTCAAAGGCTAGCTCTCTATTAATTTAAACTCAACACGTCTATTTAATTGTCTTCCTTGTTCAGTATCATTTCCCGAAATGGGTTTAGAACTCCCAAACCCAATAAATTGTACTCTTGACGAATTAAGACCTTGCGAAATTAAATAATCTGATACAGCTTTAGCACGTTGTTCTGATAATTCTTTATTTCTAGTATCTAAACCGACATTATCAGTATGCCCGTAAATTTCAATATTTAAAGTTTGATTGTCTTTAAGATGCCTATATAATTGATTTAGCTCATTAATTGAAACAGCTAATAATTGGGCTTTATCAAAATCGAATAATACATTTTTGAAAGTATAAATTTTATTGGATTTTATTTCTGATTCTTCAACTTCATCCTCTATAACATCCGTTTCTTCTTTTTCTAGAACTTCAATTGAAACATCATCTATATAATAGTATGAAAAGAAAAGTGTGCTAATTGACAATACCTGTTGCTTTTTAGTTTTAGGATTTCTATAAAAATTACCTATTGAAAAATAACTTTCATAGCCTTCAGCTGTAAATTCAAATGAATATTCTTTCCAAGTTTTTTTATCAGAAAAGTAAACGTCTTCCGAATTAGAATACATTTTAAACTTTTCCTTAGTTGCTTTTGTAGGTTTTATTGCCTTTTCGCAACTATTAGATTTATAACAAGGTTTTAAGCGTTCTTCAGTAATTAAAACCTGAATATCTTTTAAAGCATACGAAGATTTGTCTGCCAAACTCAAATAAAATACCATCCTATATCTTTTACCTTTAATTAAAGTTTTAGATAACTTTCCTTGAACATATTCTCTGTAGTTTTTATCAGTGTAAACATAAATACCTGCATAATTATTTCCTGATTTTGGCTTTTGATATCCATTATAATTTTTGATGCCAGTTTTCTCATTTTCAATACATTAGCTAAAAAAGTCTGTCGAACCCATATTTGGTATTGACCAATCCGAAACACTGTTAGCAAACATGCCTATCTGCCAAGGACATTCGTTATTAGCTTCAAAACTTGGATTAAGCACTAAGTTTTGTGCAAATAAAAAACAGTTTATAATAAGAAAATAAATAGTGGTTAGTTGTTTCATGTTTAGTCAACGACACGATTATATTTTTATTCTTTGATGTCTTTCAATTTTAGTTGTAAACTTATTTTACCGTTCCAATGGTTTTCATCAATCGAATAGGTAATACTGAAAGGCCTTTTACTTTTGATAACATCTATTTTATCACCCAATCCAAAACCAATGCAAGCAATTTTATCATTAAAGGATTGTGTCGCTGTAAGTCGTATATGTTTATCATCTTCACCAACACATTTTCCCCAACCTGTATCTTTTACCCCTTGAGACATAAAAGTTGGAGACATATTACCTGGTCCAAATGGTGCAAACTGTTTTAAGATTCGCATTAGTTTATCATTGATTTGACCTAATTCAATTTTTAAATCAACTTTTATTTCTGGTATTAATAATTTTTGGTCTATACTTTTTTTGACAATATTTTCAAACTTTGCTTTAAAAGCGTCATAATTTTCTGGAAGTAATGTTAATCCTGCGGCATATTTGTGTCCACCGAATTGTTCAATATATTCTGAGCATGCCTCCAAGGCATTATAGACATCAAAACCCTTAACTGATCTCGCTGAAGCTGCAAGTTTATCTCCACTTTTAGTGAATACTAAAGTTGGTCTAAAGTAAGTTTCTGTTAATCGTGATGCTACAATTCCAATAACACCTTTGTGCCAATCTTCTCTGTAAACAACTGTTGTAAAGCCTTTCTGTTCGTTGTTTTCTTCTATTTGAATTAAAGCTTCTTCAGTAATTCGCTTATCAGTTTCGCGACGGTCTGTATTAAACTGATCAATATCTACAGCATAGGCTGCAGCTAAATTAAAATCGGTTTCTGTAAGCAATGTCACGGCATGATTTCCATGCTTCATTCTACCGGCTGCATTTATTCTTGGAGCGATAATGAATACTACATCAGTAATAGTGAGCTCATCTTTTTTTACCTCAGCTATAATAGCTTTCATTCCAGGTCTCGGTTTAGTATTAATCACCTGAAGACCAAAATAAGCTAAAGCCCTATTTTCCTCTACAATAGGAACAATATCAGCGCCAATTGCAGTAGCAACTAAATCTAGGTACTCGGTCAAATCCTCAACCGATTGTCCTTGGTTAGAAGCTAAAGCAGTAATGAGTTTAAAACCAACTCCACAACCACATAATTCTTTAAATGGATATTCGCAATCTCCTCGTTTTGGGTCTAAAACAGCAACTGCATCCGGAAGTTGATCTCCTGGTCTATGATGATCACAAATAATAAAATCAATCCCTTTTTCCTGGGCATAAGCTATTTTATCAATAGCCTTAACACCACAATCTAAAGCTATAATTAATGTAAAATCATTGTCATTTGCAAAGTCAATACCTTTATAAGAAATTCCATAACCTTCATCATAACGATCTGGAATATAAGTTGCGATAGACTCGAGTCTCGTTTTTAAATACGAAGACATCAAAGCTACAGAAGTTGTACCGTCCACATCATAATCTCCATAAACCAAAACATTTTCACCGTTAACAATCGCCTTTTCAATTCGGACAACAGCCTTATCCATATCTTTCATTAAGAATGGGTCGTGCAAATCGTCAAAACTCGGTCTAAAAAATGTTTTAGCAGATTCGTAAGTTGTTATACCACGTTGCAACAATAAAGTCGCAACAATATCATCAACTTGAAGTTCTTTTTTTAGTGCTTCAACTTTTAAAGGGTCTGGTTTTGGCTTTAACGTCCAGTGCATATATAAAATGAAAAAATGGATTAATTGATTTTAGAAAAATAGCGATAGTTATTTTTATAACTCGCTTTAAAGTGAAAAATCTTTAATCGTGAACTTTAAAATGATAATAATATACGACTAGTTTAAGTCATTAGTTTCAAACTTAAATGTTCTATATCCTACAATAACATTTTCGCTATGAGTTGTTGCTGCGTTATATACACCCGCTTTGAGGTAGTATCCATTAGCAATACCATTGTCGGTAACCCAATTGGTTGAAGTCTCTGGTTGAAATGATTCATCCAGAATTACAGTGTCATCTTGTAGTACTGTGATATTCACAGAGCCATTATCTTTCACTAAGATAACCTTCAATGGGAATAAGCTATAATCTTGTCCATTTAAGAACGAAAAATCAGTTTTACTGAAGGTTGTCTGACTTGAACTTACTTCTGGGTCTTTTCGTATTACTGTTTCTAATTTATCGTCATGGATTTCTAATCTAAAGAATGGTTTATTAGAACTACCACCTCTATTGTGCAACTGAGCAATAGTAAAACCGCCATCTGGAATATCATAATATAAGGCTTCAAATTCAATTTTTGAATAGGATGTTAAAGGTCCTTCAGAAATTTGCTTAAACTCAGCGCGTCTCCCTTTTTGTGGTTGACAGGCTAGGTTTAGTTCAACCTCGTCAGCATTCATATAAAAATAGGGGTCATTAGGTAATGAATTAGCAAAAACATCCGTTAGCGCATCTTGATCTGTATCACATGGTAGACTATCGCAACCACCTGTATTCCAACTATGTTCTATGACTAAATTTGAGTTAAACACAAAACGTGTCGCTAATCCATTAGGATCATCATCGTCGTCATCGTCATCGTCATCTTCTTGCATTTCTTCATTTTGAGATGAATTATCCTCCGATGAACAACTTACAATAACAAAAAATAAAAGACTATATGCGAATACATAACTTAATTTAATCCCTAGTACTTTATTTAGATTCATGGCTTTTTATTTTCGAAATAAAGGAATTACGGTCTATCTGACTACTAGATTAATTTGATTTTAATGATGTATTGGTGTCTATAATTACTTATTTTAAAATTTATCAACCCTTCAAATGTGCTTAAAGTGAAACTACATTATCTTTTAGTTGCTATATGGTAAATTATATTCGTTTTTATTTCTGCAAAACGTCTAAACATTTCCATAACTCCACAGTATTTATCAACAGACAAATTTACTGCGCGTTCACATTTTTTTTTGTTTAAATCCGATCCATAAAAATGATAGTCAACAACTACAGAATGATAATATTTTGGGTGTTCATCGGTTAACTCACCTGAAACTTCAATTTTAAAGTCGTCTATCTCCTCTTTCATTTTGTCTAAAGTAGAAATGACATCTAAGCCAGAGCAACCTGCTAAAGAAGATAACATCATAGCTTTAGGAGATAATCCAAAGCGCTCATTTTGACCCTCAATATCAGTATCCATTATGACAGATTTTCCGCTTGGGTTATCCGATTCAAAGGTTAATCCACCTTTCCAATGTGTTGTTATTTTATGAGACAATTTCTTTTAATTTAATTATTAGAACTCCTATCTTGTACATTCAAAAATACGACTTAAAAAAAACAAATATGGCATTAGTAACACCCTTATCTGCTGAGCATGATTTAGAAACTAAAGAATTAGCAGAATTCTTTAATGAAACCCTTGGGTTTTGTCCAAATTCAGTCTTAACGATGCAACGCAGACCTGCAATATCTAAAGCATTTATTAATTTAAATAAAGCCGTGATGGCAAATGAGGGCCGTGTCACTTCAGCACTTAAACGTATGATTGCTTGGGTAAGTAGCAACTCAACAGGTTGTCGTTATTGCCAAGCGCATGCTATAAGAGCAGCCGAACGTTATGGTGCGGAACAAGAGCAACTAGATAATATCTGGGAATACAGAACACATCCTGCTTTTTCTGATGCAGAACGTGCGGCTTTAGATTTCTCCCTACAAGCGTCTATGGTACCAAATGCTGTTGATGCAGAAATTAAAGAACGTTTATACAAGTATTGGGATGAAGGTGAAATTGTAGAAATGCTAGGTGTGATTTCTTTGTTTGGTTACCTCAACCGCTGGAATGATTCTATGGGAACAGATATTGAAGATGGTGCCGTTGAAAGTGGAAACAAATATTTAGGAAAACATGGTTATGAGGTTGGGAAACATGATGGAAGCCAATACTAGATTGCTAGACTTTTAAATAAATTAAGTAAGCCTTGCCAGAAATGGTGAGGTTTTTTTTAAAAGTTTAATTGAATTTCTTACAAAAATCTCTCTTTTGCATTTAATAAATGAGTGATTATGAAGAGAAATCAAAAAACGCTTAATTGAAACCTTTAAATGAAAAATCAATTGAAGAAAATTAAACCACTTTTAAAATCAATTCTTTAACCTTCTTCTGCAACTCAGAAACCACCAATTCCTCAAACCAAGGATTCTTACTCCTCCAAAAACGATTAGTCGGTGATGGATGTGGAATAGGGAAATATTTTGGTAAATAACCTTTATAATCACCAACGGTTTCAGTTAATGTTCGTTTTGCTTTATCCTTTAAATAATACTTCTGCGCATGAGCTCCAATTAAAATTATCAACTCTACTTTAGGCATTTTATCTAACAATTGATCATGCCATTGTGGTGCACATTCTGGTCTTGGTGGTAAATCGCCTGTTTTTGCTTTTCCTGGATAACAAAATCCCATTGGCATAATAGCAAAGTTTTGGGTATTGTAAAATTGCTCATCAGTAACATTGAGCCATTGTCTTAGTTTCTTTCCGCTTTGATCATCCCAAGGAATTCCTGATTCATGTACTTTAGTTCCTGGCGCTTGCCCTATTATTATAATTTTAGAATTAATATGAGCTGTGACTACTGGTCTTGGACCTAATGGTAAATGTGCTTTACAAATTGTGCATTGGCTGATGTTGTGAAATAATTCTTTCATTATTTTTTCCCACCGACAATAATAACAATCTCTCCTTTTGGTGGCTTATTGGTGTAATGTTTTATTACTTCTTTAGCAGTTCCTCTAACAGTCTCTTCATAGAGTTTGGTTAACTCTCTAGAAACAGACACCAATCTATCTTCTCCAAAATAGTCACAGAAATGCCCTAAAGTCTTTACTAACTTATGTGGACTTTCATAAAAAATCATGGTTCTAGTTTCTTCGGCTAGTAATAAAAGTCGAGTTTGACGACCTTTCTTTACAGGTAAAAACCCTTCAAACACAAACTTGTCATTTGGTAATCCACTATTAACTAAAGCGGGTACAAAAGCTGTGGCTCCTGGTAAGCAATCTACTTCAATATTGTTTTCTACACAGGCTCTCACTAACAAAAACCCTGGATCAGAAATTGCTGGAGTACCAGCATCGCTAATCACTGCGATAGATAATCCGGATTTCAGTTTTTCAACCAATCCATTCACCGTTTTATGCTCGTTATGCATATGATGACTTTGCATCTGAGTAGCAATTTCAAAGTACTTTAAAAGCTTTCCAGAAGTTCGGGTGTCTTCTGCTAAAATTAAATCTACTTCCTTTAAAATCCCAATAGCTCTAAAGGTGATGTCTTTGAGATTTCCTATTGGAGTTGGTACAAGGTAAAGTTTACTCATTAATCTCTAATATATTTACCTAAAAAGTAAGAAGGGAAAATTACAATTAAGCCATAAAGTGAAAAACCTATAATCCCATGACCAGCATAATGATGCGCTACTGTTGCTAAAACCAAATCAAAGAAAAAACCAGCATAAGCCCATTCTGTTAGCCAAGTATTTGGTCTCCAAAGTATCATAGCAACTCCTAAGACTTTTACGATTGCTAAAGGAATAACAATATATGTTGGATAATTAAAACTCTCAAAAAAGTCTTTAACCATATCCGTTTTAGTGAAATACATAAAAGCCGATTTCAGGAAGATTCCACACAAAACGGCAGTACTAATCCAATACACAATTTGCTTGTTTCGCATCTATTTAATTGAATTTACCTTCTACAATTTCTATAAAACGCTCTTCATACTCTGATTTTCCTTCCCAGTTATTATAGTCTGGCTTTACCATTTCCAAGATGAGTTTTTGTGCTTCTGGCAAGGTGTCAGTAGTATTGATTTGAGAAATAACACGATCGTAGTCTTCGTTTTTACCTTCAAATAAATGCTTTATAAAAGCTAACTTATCGTTGAGTCCAATTTGTAAACTCTGACCTTTCAATTTATCATTTAAAGATTTTTTAGTGTTTTCCGCTTCACGTTTTTGTGCCTCTTCTATAGGTTCAAATTCCGGTATTTCTGCAAAATCAGAAGTTATGGTTTCAAATTCAATTGTGGTAGGCACTTCTTTAGAAATAGCTTCCTCAACAATAACATCAACTTTTTGGGCTTCTTCTGGCATTTGAGCAACCATGTCTTTAATCTTCTCCATTACCGGTTCCATAATACCATCATCTTCGACCTCATCTAAATTCACATAGGTTTTATTTCCAACTTCAATATTATCACTAATCTTATTATTGAATGCTGTATCTAGCATGTCAAAAAATGAAGAATCATTGCCTATAGTTGGCATATCATCTTCAAAATTCTCTTGTGCAAATTTTAAAACTGTCAATTTTTCGTAGAGTTTAGAAACTTCTTCGTGCATTCTATCTACGTCCTCTCTACCTTTTAGCTTTAGAATCCTATGTGCTATGCTAACTAATTCTGATTCTAATTTCTTTTTCATGAATTTTACTTTTGATTTTTGATAAATTTGATTGACCTTTATACAAACGAAAATATACTCCGTTTTAGTGCTAAAATTACGAAATGTTTCTTGAAAATACGGTAAATCATAAAGAACAATTTGGGTGGATTGAAGTGATTTGTGGGTCGATGTTCTCTGGTAAGACTGAAGAATTGATTCGTAGATTAAAACGCGCCAAATTTGCTAGACAAAAGGTTGAAATTTTTAAACCTGCTGTAGATGTGCGCTATGATGAAGACATGGTTGTGTCTCACGACTCTAACGAAATTCGCTCTACTCCTGTACCTGCAGCTGCAAATATTCCGATTTTAGCAGACGATTGTGATGTTGTTGGTATAGACGAAGCACAATTTTTTGATGATGAGATTATACGAGTATGTAACGACTTGGCTAATAAAGGCATTCGGGTTATTGTTGCAGGACTTGATATGGATTTTAAGGGTAATCCTTTTGGCCCTATGCCCTATCTTATGGCTACTGCAGAATATGTCACCAAAGTCCATGCGATTTGTACAAAAACAGGCAACTTAGCGCAATACAGTTATAGAAAAGCTGCAAGTGATGATTTAGTTTTGTTAGGAGAAGTAGAAGAATACGAACCTTTGAGTAGAGCTGCTTATTATAAAAGTATGCTACGAGATAAAGTAAGGCAAATGAAAGTGAATGATGCAGAAGAAATTGATTCTAAACAAAAGAAATCTGATGCCTAAAGCTTTAGAAACTATTCTCGAAATTGATTTAGGTGCTTTAACGCATAACTTCAATTATTTAAAATCTAAATTACAACCCGAAACTAAATTTTTAGCTGTTGTTAAAGCTTTTGCTTATGGAAGCGATTCTGTAGAAGTTGCTAAACATTTTCAAACACTAGATGTAGATTATTTTGCTGTAGCTTATACAAAAGAAGGTGTTGCGCTAAGAGATGCCGGAATCACTACTCCTATTTTAGTCCTTCATCCTCAATCAATAAACTTTAAAACATTAATTGACAGATGTTTAGAGCCTAGCCTTTATAGTCCTCATGTTTTAAAAGAATTTATTAGAGTTGCTGAGTTACAATCTCAAACCAATTATCCTGTACATATTAAATTTAATACCGGACTTAACCGTTTGGGCTTTTGGGAAAACGATGTAGATTATATTGTTTCAAAATTAAATCTAACAAATAGTATTGTTGTTAAGTCTTTATTTTCTCATTTAGCAGCTAGTGAGGATGCTGATGAAAAAAAATTTACAAAGAGACAAATAGACAACTTTAAGACTATAGCGCAGGAATTTGAAAGCAAAATAGGTTATAAACCTTGGCTCCATATATGTAATACATCTGGTGTTATAAATTATCCTGAAGCTCATCTTAGTATGGTACGCTGTGGTATAGGTCTATATGGTTTTGGGAATTCTGCAAAAGAAGACCAAAATTTAAAACCCATAGCTAGTTTAAAATCCATAATCTCACAAATACATAAAATAGAGCCCAATGAGACTGTTGGCTATAATAGAGCTTATACATCAAAAGGGTATGAAAAAACAGCAACTATCCCTATTGGTCATGCAGATGGTATTAACCGTATTTACGGAAATGAAAAAGGGTTTGTGGTTATAAATGGTAAAAAAGCATCAATTATAGGTAACGTTTGTATGGATATGATAATGGTTAATATTACAAATATTGATTGTAATGAAGGTGATGAAGTCATCATATTTGACCCAAAACACAAGGCCGCAGATCTTGCTGAATCAGCAGAAACCATATCCTATGAAATCATAACCTCTGTTTCTCAACGAGTTAAACGCATCTTTATTTAGTGTTATATAATGTTAAAATTTTAACATTAAAGAATTTTCTGTATTTTCGTATTCTAACACTAACTAATAACTATTGAAATTATGTTAAAAGAATTTAAGGATTTTATTATGACAGGTAACGTGATTGATTTCGCTGTTGCTGTAATTATGGCTGGTGCTCTTGGTGGAGTAATGAATGGCTTTGTAAATAACATTGCTATGCCATTTGCAGGTTATTTTGCTGGAGGTATGAACTTTGGTGATCTGCATCATGCTATGGATGGTAAAGAGTATAATACTCTCGCTGCTGCGCAAGAAGCTGGTGGAGCCGTAATCGCATATGGAGCATGGATTAACACTATAATTAACTTATTAATTGTTGGTTTAGTAATGTTTATGATTGTAAAAGCATACAACAAAACTAAAGCACCTGCTGAAGAGCCAGCACCTGCTGGACCATCTGAAGTTGATTTATTAACTGAAATTAGAGACGCTCTAAAAAAATAATTAAGATCTAGCGACACCACTACATTACATATTATTAACCAAACCTAAACAATTAAGTTTAGGTTTTTTTATGCTGAATGTTAAATAATTAACATTTTGTTTTTTTGTTGTTATATCACTTATTTTAATTGAAAGCTAGGGGTTTTTTTATGTAGCTTTGTCGAAGATTTATTTAAAATAACAAAATGAAAGTAGCAGTTGTAGGTGCAACAGGTTTAGTGGGAAATGTAATGCTTAATATATTAGAAGAGCGCAATTTCCCCGTTGACGAATTATTATTAGTGGCTTCAGAGCGTTCTGTTGGCAAAAAAATAAAGTTTAAAGGAAAAGATATTGAGGTAATTGGTATTCCGACAGCTATTGAAAAACGTCCAGATATTGCGTTATTCTCTGCTGGTGGTAGCACCTCTTTAGAATGGGCGCCAAAATTTGCGCAAGTTGGCACAACAGTAATTGATAACTCATCTGCCTGGAGAATGGATTTATCAAAAAAATTAGTTGTCCCAGAAATCAATGCAAATGCACTATCTAAAGACGATAAGATTATAGCCAACCCAAATTGTTCTACTATACAAATGGTTATGGCATTAGCACCACTTCACAAACAATACAAAATTAAACGTATTGTGGTTTCTACATACCAATCCGTATCAGGTACTGGTGTAAAAGCCGTTGAACAGATGGAAAATGAAATTGCTGGTAAAAAAGGTGAAATGGCTTATCCTTACCCTATTCATAAAAACGCTATTCCTCATTGTGATATTTTCGAAGAAAATGGATATACTAAGGAAGAAATGAAGTTGGTAAGAGAGACTCAAAAAATTCTTGACGATAGAACAATTGCTGTTACTGCAACGGCAGTTAGAATACCAACTGCAGGCGGACATAGTGAAGCTATAAATGTTGAATTTGAAAATGACTTTGATTTAACTGAGGTTAGGCAACTACTTAATGAGACAGATGGTGTGACTGTTCAAGATAATCTTGATGTTAATGTATATCCTATGCCAATGTACGCTAATGGGAAGGATGATGTTTTTGTTGGTCGTATAAGACGTGATGGTTCTCAACCAAACACACTAAATCTATGGGTTGTAAGTGATAACCTTAGAAAAGGTGCCGCAACTAATACTGTCCAAATAGGTGAATATTTAATTGAAAATAATTTAGTTTAAAACTATTTTTAAATAATTACACAAAACTCCTGTATCATTTTATACAGGAGTTTTTTTGTTACTTTTATCTACCAAAATATTGATTATATAAAAGGGGCAATAATGATTTCAAAAATAATTCACTTTTGTTAGTTAAGTGACGAACCATATCCGTCAATTTCTAAAAAGTGTTTAGAGTCATGGAAGATTAAATCCAGACTATGAATTTATACTATGGGATAGAAGTAAATTTGACATTGATTCAACACTATGGACTAAACAAGCCTTTGAAGCAAAAAAGTATGCCTTTGCTTCAGATTATATAAGGCTCTACGCTGTTTACAATTATGGTGGAATTTATTTAGATTTAGATGTTGAGGTCTTAAAAAGCTTCAATGATCTTCTTCATTTACCCTATTTCATAGGGAGACAACACGACGATTTAATTGAAGCTGCTATTTTTGGTGCAGAAAAAATTCAGACTGGGTTCTAAACTCCCTAAAGCACTATGAAAATAGATTTTTTATAAAAGAAGATGGAAGCAAAGATCTTCTTATTTTACCGATTATAATGCAGTCGCAAATTGAGAAAGATCGAGAAATAGCTAAAACCGAATATTTTCAAATTGAGGAAATAGAAAAATTAACTCTTGATAAAAAATCCTTTGTTTTACTTCCCTCAAAAACTTTTAGCCCTAAAAATTCATCAAACAGGTAAAATTTCAAACAGCAAAGCTTCTTATACTATCCACCATTACGATAATTCATGGCTACCATATATCTCTAGGCTACGCTTAAAACTTATTCAACTCTTGGGTGTGGGCAATACTGAAAGCATTATCAAGTTTTTACGCCTCAGAAAAATTACTCATAAATTAAAAAATATTATGAGGTGAATTAAGGGCTAAATGGTTTAAATAACTATTTCAGAATAGCAGTAAATTTTTGTATTTCAACTAATTAATTAAATTTTTAGTTAGGTTTCTTGTTATATTGCTGTCCCGATTTACCTTAAGTTTTAAGAAATTTTTGATATTATCAGTTTTGTTAAATACTTATATTTGAATTTAACGACCACTAATTTCAAAAAACCTAATTATGAAAAAATTACTTCTAATTATTGTTGCTCTTAGTATTTTTGTTTCTTGCAAAAACGAAACAGAATCTGTGAAAGCTATTACCATAAATTATCCTGAAACAAAAAAAGTTGATACTGTAGATACTTATTTTGACGAAGCTGTTGCTGATCCATACAGATGGTTAGAAGATGATCGTAGTGAAGAAACTGAGGCTTGGGTGAAATCTCAAAATGATGCCACTTATGGTTATTTAGACAATATTCCTTATCGTAAAGAGCTCAAAGAACGACTTACTAAATTATGGAACTACGAAAAAATTGGCTCACCATTTAAAGAAGGGGATTACACCTATTTCTACAAAAATGATGGTTTACAAAATCAATATGTAATTTATAGGTATAAAACAGGTGCAAACCCTAAAACAGCTGAAGTCTTTTTAGATCCTAATACGTTTACAGAGGATGGTACAATTTCTTTGGGCGGCACAAGCTTTTCTAAAGATGGTAAAATCCTTGCTTATTCTATTTCAGAGGGTGGAAGTGACTGGAGAAAGATTCTAGTAATGAATACTGAAACTAAAGAAATTGTTGAGGATACTTTAGTTGATATAAAATTCAGCGGTATGTCTTGGTATAAAAATGAAGGTTTTTATTATTCAAGCTATGACAAACCTAAAGGAAGTGAATTATCTGCAAAAACAGATCAGCATAAAGTATATTATCATAAGCTAGGAACTAAACAATCTTCAGACCCATTAATTTATGGTGGAACTGCTAAAGAAAAGCATCGTTATATTTATGGCGGAGTTACTGAGGATGATCGTTATTTAATTATTTCGCCTAGAGTTTCTACTTCGGGCAATAAATTATATATCAAAGATTTAACTATCCCTAATTCACCACTTGTTGAAATATTAGGTCACACAGATTCAGATTCTAACATTATTGAAAATGTAGGCTCTAAACTTTACATTATGACCAATCTTGGTGCGCCTAATCAAAAAATTGTTACTGTTGATGCTTCAAATCCTAAACCAGAAAATTGGGTTGATTTTATTCCTGAGACTGAAAATGTATTAAGCCCATCCACAGGTGGAGGCTACTTTTTTGCCAATTATATGGTTGATGCTGTTTCAAAAGTGTTACAGTATGATTACAATGGCAAATTAGTTAGAGAGGTTGAGTTGCCAGGTGTTGGGAGTTCTCGTGGTTTTGGTGCAAAGAAAAAAGATAATGAATTGTATTATTCTTTTACCAATTATGTAACTCCTGGAAGTATATATAAGTACGATATTAAAAATGGTACTTCAGAATTATTTAGAAAACCAAGTATTGACTTTAATCCTGAAGACTATGAAAGCAAACAAGTCTTTTACAAGTCTAAAGATGGTACCAAAGTTCCTATGATTATTACACATAAAAAGGGTTTAGAACTTAATGGTAAAAACCCGACTATTCTCTATGGTTATGGTGGTTTCAATATTTCTTTAACACCAAGTTTTAGTATTGCAAATGCTGTTTGGATGGAACAAGGTGGTATATATGCTGTTGCCAACCTTAGAGGTGGCGGTGAATATGGTAAGGCTTGGCACAATGCTGGTACAAAACTCAAGAAGCAAAATGTCTTTGACGATTTTATTTCTGCAGGAGAATATCTTATTTCTAATAAATACACTTCATCAGGTTACTTGGCGATTAGAGGAGGCTCTAATGGTGGATTATTAGTTGGTGCTACTATGACACAACGACCAGATTTAATGAAAGTAGCCTTACCAGCTGTTGGTGTTTTAGACATGTTACGATATCATACGTTTACTGCTGGTGCTGGTTGGGCTTACGATTACGGAACCACAGAGGATGATAAAGAAATGTTTGAATACTTAAAAGGGTATTCGCCTGTTCATAATGTAAAAGAAGGTGTCGAATATCCTGCTACCATGGTAACTACAGGAGATCATGATGATCGTGTTGTACCTGCACATAGTTTTAAATTTGCTGCCGAACTGCAAAGTAAACAAGCTGGCAACAACCCTACTATAATAAGAATTGAGACAGATGCAGGACATGGTGCTGGTACACCAGTAAGTAAGACTATTGAGCAATACGCAGATATTTTTGGATTTACACTATATAATATGGGCTTTGATGTGTTACCAAGTAAAGCTAATGAAAAGATAAAAGGATAATTAGATATTAACTAAACCAAATCATTTGTCACTTAACCAACTACACAAACAACTTAAAGAAAAGAATATAAAATTTCTTTTTACAGACTATTATGATACTATAGTTCATAGACATGTGCACCCTAATTATGTACAAAGAATTTGGGCAAAGCTTATGATTTTAGAAATGGGATTAACCAATTCTATTGATGAACTATATAATATCAGACAAGAATCAACAAGGCACCTCATCGAGACCTTAGAAAAGAATAGTGTTGAGATTTCTTATGACGCTCTAAAAGCTGATATATCTAAACGAATGATTAATGCTGATATCATTCCTGTTGAAGAAAAAAATGTTTTCATTAATCTTTTTGAAGCTATCGATGTTAAAGCAGAAGCAAGTGTACAATACATAAACCAAAGTGTTTTAGACACTTTAAAATACTTTAAGTCTAATGGCGGTAAAGTGTATCTGGTTTCGGATTTCTATGGCTCTAAATCTTTATTTGAAAAATTACTAAAACACCATGGTATTTTAGATGTTTTTGAAGGTATTTATAGTTCTGCAGCACTAGAAAAAAGCAAACATAGTGGTACTATTTATGCGCCTATTTTAGAAGAATTAGCTGTTGACCCAAAAGATGTAATGATGATTGGTGATAATCAAAGAAGTGATTATACCAATGCCATAAAAAATGGATTAAACGCCTATCAATTACCTCATAAAAAGTATTTAAGAAAAAATAAACGCAACAACTTTGGAAATGACAACAAAGATCTAAAACGCGTTATGAATTCCGTTTACAAGACTTGCCGTAAACGTTCCTCCATTCCATATACTGAATACGTTATATTTTATCACGTATTTGCCGAACGTGTATATGAAAAAGCCAAACGAAATAAACTCAAAGATTTGTTCTTTTTATCTCGTGAAGGAAAATTTCTTAAAAAACTATTCGACTCTTACCAAGACTTTGCTCAGATTGATGAAAGTAGAAGAATAAAAACTCATTATTTAAAAATTTCAAGGCACGCAGCACTTCAGATGTCATTAAAAGCAATTGAGATAGAACCCTTTTCTTTTCTTCAATTAAAATATAAGAACCTTTCAACTGACGATTTTTTAATTGCGGTGAATTGTCCTGATGATTTAAGGGCTCAAATTATTTCAGAACTTCATATAGATGGGCAATCAGTAATTGAAGGCTTTTTTAAATCAGAAACATTTGAGAACCTAAAACAAAACGAAACTCTAAGAAACTACTGGGAAACACACAGAAAAGCAAGTAACCTAGCTTTTAGAACATATATTAAATCGTTTAATGTAGATATAGAGAAAGATGGCATTACCGTTATAGATATTGGTTGGGGCGGCACTATGCAAGAAGCTATTTATAATTTTTACGATTGTGAAATCCCAGTAACAGGTTACTATTTAGGTTTAGGTAACATCTACAATATTCAACCAGAAACAAAACGTTATGGATTAATATCGTCTATAATGCCTTATGTAGATTATAACGACCATATTTTAATGGCCAATCAACAACTATACGAACAATTTTCTGGTGCAGACCATGGAAGTGCTTTAGACTATAGTTTGGAAACTGAAGATTATGTTTTAGAAACACGTAACGAAGAAGAAAAATGGCTATATGACAATTATATTAAATTACATCAAGAAGAAATGTTGGCATCTCACAAAGTACTTCTACAAAAATTAGAGTCGCAATGCTATTCTCAAGATATGATGCAAAATATAATTTCTAAAATTGCATTAAAAGTTGGTCTATTTCAAGGTTCTAAAAAACTAAAATTCTTAGATACATTAAGTAACGGATTCTTTCAAAATGTAGGTAATAACCAAGTTGGTATTTCTTACGAACCACCTAAAATTGATAGCCCTATAAAAGAGTTGATTAAGTTTTTAATGACACCAGAAAAGTATTTTAGGTATCTCGTAAAAGTAAGACCTGTTTTATACAAAAAGAGCAAGCTCATAACCTTATTGGTGCCAATGTATTTAATTTATTGCTACATACGATTTAATAAATATATACGATTTAACATTTTAGAACGTTTCTTTCTCTTAAAACACAATGCTTTTAACAAGTTAAAGTAGCTTTATATATCAATAAGAATTCTTGGTTTGCATTACGATAATTAATGTTCTAGCAAAAAATTCTTAGATTTAGCTCTGATTTTTAGTATTAGGTAGGGTTTTCTAATATTTAACTGTCTTATTAATAATGCAGTGTAATTGCATATGGTAAAAAATTACTTTCTACTTTTTTTAATCACTTTGTTTCTGCATTCTTGTGGCACAGATGATAATTTGACGCCCTTAAATATAGAGACAGAATCAGACTTAGTGGTATTGACTCAAAATTCTGAAATTGAAATTTTTATGTTTTCAAATGATTCAAATATTCCATCAAACGGGCAGCTATCTATAAGCAATCCTTCAAAAGGGAGTGCTATAATTATAGATGTTAATGCGACACCAAATAATCCTAGTGATGATAGTGTAAAGTATACGGCAAATCCTAACGAGACTGGTGAGGACTCTTTTGAATATACTATATGTAACAACTCAGGAAACTGTAAAACAGAAGTGATATCGGTTACTATTACAAGCGGTACTGATGTACCTTCTAATTTAGAAGGTATGCCTTTTCAAACACTTTCCGAATATCAATTATTTCAAAGCCCATTAAAAAACCTAAACCCAGAATTTGGTGTTCTTCCTTATACATTAAACTCTACACTATTTACAAATTATGCTAAAAAAAAGCGTTTCATTTGGATGCCAAATAATACAAAAGCTTCCTATATAAGCGACGATGCGCCTCTTAATTTTCCTGTTGGCACTATATTAATTAAAGGGTTTTATTATAATAATGTTTTACCGAATAATGACACTCAAAATATCGAAACACGCTTAATGATTAGAAAAAATGAAGGCTGGGTTTTTGCAAATTATGTATGGAATTCTGACCAAACAGAAGCTACATTAGATTTAAATGGAAGTTTTGTTAATCTTGAGTGGCAAGATGAAAATGAGATTAAAAGCGTACAGTATAGAATTCCTGCAGGTGCAGAATGTCATACATGCCATAAGGTGATTGAAGTATCTCAGCCCATTGGGCCGAAACCAAGAAACCTTAACTTAGTATATAACTATGAGGGAGAGTCTATAAATCAATTGGAAAAGCTTAGAGATATAGGCTATTTAGAAAATTCTTTACCTTCTAATATTGAAACACTGCCTAATTATGACGACACTAGTCTTAGCCTCGGACTAAGAGCTAGGGCTTACTTAGACATCAATTGTGCACATTGTCACTCTGAAGAAACACATTGTGCCTATCGCCCTATGCGCTTTAGTTTTTCAGACACTGAAGATTTTACCAATATTGGTCTCTGTGTAGATCCCGACACTGATCTTGGATTAGGTCATGAGCATATTGTAGAACCTGGTGATGCCAGAAACTCTGTATTATACTATAGATTAAGTTCTACAGAACCCTCAGACCGAATGCCTTTGCTTGGACGTTCTTTAATACATATAGAAGGGGCTGATCTTATTGAAGATTGGATTAACTCCTTAAATAACGATTGCAACTAAATTTACGACTATGAAAAAAATATTACACATCGCTCTTATACTTGGCCTTTTTGGTGGAGGTATTTATGCCCAAGTATTAAACGAAGCAGCAAACTGGCCTAATGATCAATGGTCCATTTCTGGGTCTTATGATGTTGACCATCTAGATCATAATCCGACAATTGCTTCTGGTTCTAGCTCATTCTCCTTTGATGATAATTTAGCAGGTGGATCATCTATAAATAATGTCGCTGTAGAATCACCAATCATTGATTTAACTGCTGCTTATAACGCAAATGAAACTGAATTGATTGTAGCTTTTGATTATGCTCTTAATATTTACCTGCAAGAATCTTTACGACTTCAATTCTGGGATGCTAGTGCTGTTCAATGGGTAAATTGGGGAACTGCTTTATCTGAAAATTCATCTGCTACAGTTAATTTTTGTAATGGAGGTACTACAGACTACACTAGTGAAGCTTTGAATATATCTTCTTTTGCAACTAACCAATTAGAAGGGTTTAAATATCGCATTTTATATGATGACAACAGCTCATTTGGATGGGGTTTTTGTGTTAACTCAGTAGTTATTAGCTCTACTGCTCCACCAGCATGTCCTAACGTGAGTTCAGTAATGACAACTAGTGTCACTTCTACAACTGCCGATGTTAGTTGGATTGCAGGAGGTACTGAAACGGGATGGGAAGTTGCTGTAATACTAACAGGGTCAGCCACACCTTCTTCTGGAGACTTTACTTCAAATAGTGTTGTTAGTTTAAATGGCCTTACTCCATCAACTAATTATACTGTTTGTGTTAGAGCTGATTGTAATATAGATGGCTTCAGCACTTGGGAATGTACAGATTTCTTAACAGGTATTGATACATCTGGTTATCCTGTTACATTCACAACAAATCCAATAGCTACAAACGGAACTTACGATATTGCTCTAGTAGATTTAAATGGCGACTTTTTAGATGATATTGTTTCAGTAAGCTCAACTAATGTTAATGTTCATTATCAGCTTGCTAGTGGTGGGTTTAATATGGTAAATATAGGCACTACATCTGCAGATTTTTCACCTAACTGGAGTTTAGCTGCTGGCGATTTTGATCGTAATGGCTATAATGATCTTTTGTATGGTGGTGGTTCTGGTGTTACATTTATGAAAGCAAATGCAACCGGTACAGCATATACAGAGATATCTGGGTCTGATTATGTATTCTCACAACGATCAAATTTTATAGATATTAATAATGACGGTCATCTTGATGCATTTGTATGCCATGATGTACAGGCCAATGTTTATTATATCAATGATGGTTCTGGAAACCTAACATTCTATCAAGGACCTAGTTCTGAAGCTCCAAATGGTATTGGTACAGTTCCTGGTGGTGGTAACTATGCAACTGTTTGGATTGATTATGATAACGATAGAGATATGGATATGTTTATTGCCAAATGTAGGGGTGGCTCAACCACAATTAGCACTAACGAATTATGGAGAAATGATGGCAATGGTATGTTTGTAAATGTTGCTGATAGTAATGGTTGGTACAATTCTACTTACCCAGGAGCTGGTCATAATAATGATTCTAACTTAGGAGATAATGTACAGACTTGGTCTTCTGCTTGGGCTGATTTTGATAACGATGGAGATATGGATGTATATGTAGGTGCAAGTAACACTACTAATGGAGATTCAAAATTAATGCGTAACAATGGAGATGGCACTTTTACAGATATAACTTCTGGATCTGGTGTCTTATCAGCTAGTTTAGGAATAGAAAATGCACCTGCAGATTTTGATAATGATGGGTATGTAGATATTATATCAAATGGCGATGTTTTATTTAATAATGGTGATTTTACATTTACAAATTATTCTAGTAATATGCCCCCAAACGGAGCTATTGGAGACACTAATAGTGATGGGTTTTTAGATGTCTTTAGATTTGGAAATATCTATGTAAATAATACCAATTCAAATAATTGGATTAAAATTAATACCGTTGGGACCGACAGTAATATTAATGGTATTGGAGCTAGGGTTGAAATAATGACAACTGCTGGAAAACAAATAAGAGATGTAAGAAGTGGTGAAGGTTTTGAGTTTATGAGTTCTCTAAATACACATTTTGGGATAGGCACTGAAACTTCTATTGAAAGCATTACTGTTTATTGGCCATCTGGTATTATAGATTATATTCCTAATCCTACTATAAATACAACGGTCAATATTATTGAAGGCTCTTTTTTAAGTTTAGAAGACGAAACACTTAGAGATGTAGTTATATACCCAAACCCAGTTGAAGATATTTTAAATATTGAAACCTCAACAAGTCTTATAAATAAGATTGCTACTGTTTTTGATATTAACGGAAAAATAGTACTCAACCAAAAATTGATTACAAATACCTTAAAGGTTTCTAGTTTAGGAAGTGGGATTTACTTTTTAAGACTTGAATCTGAAGGAAAAAGTATAAAACGAAAGTTTATAAAAAAATAGCTTTTCACCTTCCTATAAATTACAATAATAAGAACCGTTTGAGAAAATCAAGCGGTTTTTTTGTGCTACTTTTGTACTATGCTTCGAGTAAAACATGTTTCTTTCGGATACTCCAAAACTACAATTTTAAAAGCTATAGACTTTAATGTAAAAACGGGAGAAAATTTAGCCATTATTGGTGAAAGTGGATCGGGAAAAAGTACACTTCTCAAACTCATTTATGGTGAATTTGATTTAGAACATGGACATATTTATTGGAATGAGAAAGAAATTCTTGGCCCCAAATTTAACTTGGTGATAGGTTATGGCTTTATAAAATATGTCACCCAAGAATTTGATTTGATGCCTTTCACCTCTGTTGAAAACAACATAGGTAAACACCTCTCTAATTTCTTTCCTGTAGAAAAGCAAAAACGTATTAATGAACTTATAAAAGTTGTGGAACTCGAGGCCTTCGCTAAAACCAAAGTTAAGAATCTCAGCGGAGGACAAAAACAACGTGTTGCTATTGCTAGAGCCTTGGCAAAACAGCCAGAAATCTTATTACTAGACGAGCCTTTTAGCCATATAGATAATTTTAAAAAGCAATCGCTAAGGAGAAGTGTATTTAAATATCTAAAAGAAAACAACATTACATGCATTGTTGCTACTCACGACAAAAATGATGTGCTAGGGTTTTCAGACGCAATGTTAGTGCTTCATAAGGCGAAAATCGTAGCTCAAGATACACCTCAAAACCTATATAGTAATCCCAAATTACCATTAGTGGCATCTTTCTTTGGTGAGTTTAATGTCATAGAACCTTTTGGAATTGTCTATGCCCATCAACTTAAAATAGTAGAGAATTCAGATTTAAAAGCTGTAGTAAAGCAGTCTTATTTTAATGGAAATACTTGGTTAATTGAGGCTGAGTATAATTCTGAATCTATGTTTATTGAGCACAAGGTTAACATCGAAACATCATCTATTATAAAGTTCGAAGTTCTGGTCTAAATCTAATTATCAAACTTCTTCAATAAAGCTGGCAAATAAAAGATATCCGTAATCAAAGCAATAGCCACAGTAACGGAACACAGCAGCCCGAAATCTTTAACAGATGGTGTTGCGCTAGAGGCAATGATTAAAAAGCCGCCAACTAATGCAATTGTAGTAGAAAACAAAGCGCTACCAGTATAATGCATCGCATTATCCATTCTTACTTTTGGAGTTCCTGTGATAGTTTTACTTCGTCTATATTTATAGACTAAATGTATAGTATCATCCATTGCAATACCCAACATTATAGGAGTAATCATAGCTGTAGTGACATCTAAAGGAATATCTAATAGGCTCATAAAAATAGCTAAAACCGTAAGTGGTAATAAATTAGGAATCAATACTAAAAGTGTTGTTCTTAAACTTCTAATAAAAACTAAAAGGCATAAAAAAGCTACAAAAAATGCTGCGAAGAAAGACTTAAACTGTGTTTCTAATATAAAATTGTTGAGCTGCGCAAATACAACAGCAAAACCGTTGATTTTTAAGTTATAATTTTTAGTGTCAAATGAAGATTCGAAATCTCGCTTTACATCCTCTAACACTTGTTCTAATTCAGAAGTTTTCATTTCTCTTAAACTCAATGTGAAACCTGCTGTGGTTAGATCTTTAGAAAACAGCTTAAAAAAGCTATTATCATTAGTATCGGCTAAAGATAAAGTGTTCTTAATCTTATCATCTGATACATTGGTTTGAAATAAAACAGGATTCCGCTTTTCTAAAAAAGATTTAATATTGATTACAGATACTGGTGCTGAAATTAGAGGGTTCGCTTCAAGTTTACTTTGAAAGACCTCTAATTGTTTCATAGCGCCTTTGTTCAGAATAGATTCACCATTAGCCATTGACACATTGAGTTGTAATCTAGAGCTTCCTTGCAATTTACTTTCTACTAATCTTAAGTCTTGCTTTGCTTTTCCTTCCGCAAGTAAGTTTGAAGAATCTGTATCTATCTTAACTTGAAAAATTGAATAAAATCCAAAAAGTAATACTAATGTAAAACCAACAATGATGCTCGTTTTGTATTGTGATGTAAATCCGTTTAACCAATTTATAAAACCCGATTGACTCACGGTTTTAATACTCAAAAGTGGTTTCGCGGCTTTAAAGTTGAGCGTCATAAAACTAAAGCCAATAATGGTAATTATATAGACCAAAATAAAACTCAATAACAATCCGACACAGGTGAAGACTCCCATGTTTTTAAATGCTGGCAACGGAGATAAGTATAATGCAAAGTAACCCACAAAGGTTGTTAATGTTGTATAGAAACATGGTGTAAAGCTTTTTCTAACAGCAATTGCCAACAATTCAACTTTAGATAATGATGTGTTTAAAATCCCCTCTTTATGGTAAACATTGATAATATGGACTGCATCACTAACACTGTAAACCATAAGAATGGTTGGGATTAGCATAGAAATCATATTCAGAGCAAATCCGAATGACGTTATAAGTCCAAACAATAAACTCACTGGTATCGCAACAGATAATAGAGATATAATAAGATAGCGTTTGCTTGGTAGTAAAAACAAAAGCATTAGCGTAATGACAAGAACAGTTAATACGCCAAAGGTTAGGCTCTCTTTATAAATTCCTTTACTATAAGCCTCATTTAAAACTGGTGGACCTGTTAAATAGTAATTATAATATTCTTTTTCTATTATGGTTCGTATTTCACCAGCAATATCTTTTCGTTTTTCTTCAATTGTTGGGGTTGGGTTTAATTGAATATAAAAGAACTGATTTTTATAATCGTTGGTGACTAGTTGAGACGTAATATTAGGCAATTTTGAAAACAAGCTTTTAAGACCTTTTTCGCTTCGTTTTACATTATATAAATCACCAAAATTGATTTTGTTATTCGCATAGATAGGATATTTAGCCTTGGCTAAGCTGAATGATGTTTTTACGTAATGAAGTGCTTCAATGCTTAGATGTAGTTGTTTAAGGCTTTGCATTTCCGCTTCGCCTATAGCATTTTCAACAGGAAACATGGCAATGAAAATCTCATCAGAACCAAAGTTTTCTTGGAAATCTATATAGGCCTTATAGCTTGGGTCATCCTCTAAAAACCATATTGACAGTGAATTATCAACACTTAATTTCTTTAGCGTTTGATAACCTGAAAATGACATGAGAATTCCCAAAACAACAATAATGAGTACTCTGAACCTTATAATACCTCTGATAAGATTTTCAATCTTTTTCATGGTCATATATATCTCAATTATTAATCAATTTTTGAGATAACAAAGGTACTATTTCTAAACTGAATTTGATCACCAACAGTTTTAGATAATAATAGTTTTGCGATGGGTGTTGACGGAGAAATTGCATAAAATTTATCTATTTCTATTTCTATTTCGCCAGCACTAATAGCAATAAAATAATTAGCTTGAGACGAATATACTACACTGCCAAGTGCAACATTATTGTGCTTAATTTCTAGGTTAATTTTAGCAAGTATCCCTTTCTGTTTTTGAATTTCAGCTAATTGATGACCTGTCTTTTCACGTTCTAATTGCAGCATCGCTCGTCCTGTTTCGTGCTTATCGCCAGCACTGCTCTTAGTTTCAGATTGCAATGAGTTTTGAATATCTAAAATTTTAGATTGTATAACTTCTAAGCGACCATTTAAAAAGTCTTGACATTTTGTATAAAGTTGTTGCTTCGTATTCATTACACTATATCTGCAAGTTCTTTTCCCACTAAAGTACCAATTGCAACTCCCATTCCGCCTAATCGAACTCCACAATATATATTATTACTCAATTGTTTTACAATCGCATTCTTTTGTTTTCCAATTCCCATTATACCTGACCAACTATGCTCAATTTCAAAATCTATACTAGGTAAAATAGTGGTTCTTAAAAGTTCTTTTAGTTTGTTTTGAACAATTTCAGTTTTACCAAACTCTGAAGTTTCTTCGGTTTTAAAATCTAGGTTTCGTCCTCCTCCTAACAAAATTCTATTATCAATATTCCTAAAATAATAATACCCTTTATCTAGATGAAATGTACCTTCAATATGAAGATCCCTAATTGGCTTTGTAATTATGACTTGTGCTCTTGCTGGCTTAACCGTTTCTTTAATGAGTTTTGAAGCAAATCCATTCGTGGCAATTAAAAGGTTTTGTGTTGAAAGCTCAAATTTGTTTGTTTTAATTTTTACTCCATTAGTATCGTCTTCAAATTCTTGCACAACACAATTGTTTAGTATTTTAATGTCTTCTTGCTGTACTTTATTTAATAAAGCTTCCATCATTTTACCAGTATCAATTTGACCTTCAAATTGGTTAAAACTACAATGTGGTTTTATATTTTTAAACTTAAATTTATTCTCATTTAATGAAAAGACCTCATCTTTAAATATCGATTTTAAAAGCGTATTGATCTCATTTCTCTTCCTTAAACACACATCATAAAGTTCCTTGTCAGTTTCTAAAAACAATTCATAACCTCCTAAGTTTTTATAAGAAATAGACTTATCGCCTAATGTTTTGCGAAGTAATTGTAAGCCATTAACTCTTTTTTTTATGAGCTCTAAAACTTCATCCTCAGAATGGTGCTTTAAGTCATCTATTATTTCGCCAAGACTTCCAAAACATGCAAAACCTGCATTCTTAGTACTTGCCCCTTGTGGTAAGACTCCTTTTTCTAATACAATAATTTTAGCCTTAGGAAACCTCCTTTTTAGATGAAGTGCGCAACTTAAGCCAACAATACCACTGCCCACAATGGTATAATCAATATTAGATAACCAAGTCTTTATTTCCCAATAGGATAAAATCATTGGTATAAAAATAAGGATGTTTCATGAAGACTATCTGTTTTTGTACTGTTTCTTAAATTATATTTATATTAGTGCCCATTCTAAAGAGAATTTCGCAAAAAATAATTCTGAAAGAATTCTTCCTAAATACAAAAATTGCTTTATGAAAAATATTACCATCAAAACATCACTTTTACTTTCCCTATTTTTTATGGGGTTTGTATTTGCTCAAAGCTCCTTTCAAGAGGTTAAACTGATTAAAGATGATGTTTCTAAAATGTTAGAAATTAATGTGCCCCTAACAGCTAATATTTATGATTTCAATGTAAATACTATACAATCTAAATTTAATAGCACATCAAAAACTAAATTTAGTTTACCTAATGCTGAAGGCAAATTAGTGAACTTTAATATCAAAGAATCTTCTGTAATGGAAGATGAATTACAAGCCAAATATCCAGAAAATAAAGCTTATTCTGGTTTTGGAGAAAACGGTGAATATATTAGACTTACTGTTTCACCTCATAATGGTGTTAATGGGATTATCTTAACTGTTGATCGTTCAAACTCAATCATCATTCAGAATATTTCTGGTACTAACAAATCTGCTATTTACAAAAGAAATAGCTCTAAGTTTGGTAGTGATTTTGAATGCTCTACCATAGAAAGTTTTGAAAATCAAAATACTACAGTAAATACTAACTTCAATAGAGCTGCTGATGACAGTATTTTAAGAACATTCAAACTAGCAGTCTCAACAACAGGTGAATATTCATCATACCATGGCGGTACGTTGGCTTCTGTTAATGCGGCAATGGCTACTTCGATTGCAAGAGTTAATTCAGTTTTTGAAATTGATTTTGCTGTTAGATTGGTGTTAATTGCTGGGAATGATGTTAATGTTTATTTAAACGCATCTACTGATCCATATAGTGGAAGCGGTTCTTATAATTCAGAGTTAGCAAATACTTTAGACGCTAATTTAAATGATAGTGATTATGATATAGGACATTTATATGCAGGTAGCGGCGATGGTGGTAATGCAGGTTGTATAGGTTGTGTCTGTGTAAACGGAAATGTTTTTTCTAATAATCACAAAGGGAGTGGTTATACGTCAAGCAGTGTGCCTGTTGGAGACCGATGGGATATCGATTATGTGGCGCATGAAATGGGTCACCAATTTGGTGGTAGACATACTTTTACTCACCAAAGTGAAGGTGGTGGAATAGCACAAATGGAACCAGGTTCTGGTACCACTATTATGGGTTATGCTGGTATTACTGGTGCTACAGATGTACAGCAAGTTTCTGATCCTTATTTTCATGCTATTAGTATTCAGCAAATTACTGCGCATGCTAAATCTAGAACATGTGATGTTGAGTCTGGCACAGGTAATGCAATTCCAGTTGTTAATGCAGGAAGTAATATAACACTTCCAATAGGAACGGCGTTTGAGTTAACAGGTTCTGCAACAGATGGAAATGCCGGTGATATTCTCACTTACTGTTGGGAGCAATACGACGAAAATAATGCGGCTCAAGCGTATCCAAATGCAAGTGATACAAACAGTAATAATCCTTTGTTTAGATCTTATAGCCCATCTGGTGGAACATCAAGAATATTTCCAAAATTAGAAGACCTTCTTGCTAATGGTGTAAACGGAAATGTTTGGGAAAAAGTACCAACAGTTGCACGTTCGGCAGACTTTAGACTAACGGTAAGAGATAATGCTGCAAATGGGGGAGGTAATAATTTTGATGATATGGTAGTGACTTGGGATGCTACTAAGGGGCCTTTAGAAGTAACATCTCAAAATACTGAGGGTATTATATGGAATCAAGGTAGTACTGAAAATATAACATGGAATGTAAATAGCACTAACACAATGACTGGAGCATCCAATGTCAATATTTTATTATCTATCGATGGTGGCTTAACTTATCCTATTACACTAGCTTCTAATATAGCAAATAATGGTACTGCTTCTATTACCGTTCCAAATAATCCTGCGCCTTATTGTAGAATTAGAGTACAGCCAACTAATGCGGCGTTCTTTGCACTTAATACGATTGATTTTTCAATTGACTATATGATAAGTACAGATTGTACTGAAGTCTATTCTTCAACTACTAATCTTGCCATACCAGATAATGGGTCGAGTTATACAGCTGTTGGATTAACCGCAAGTTCAACAAGCGTTCTAGGTGGTGATACGTTTTTAAAATTAGGACTCGATGTAACACATACATACATAGGTGATTTGCAATTCTTATTACAGTCACCAACACCTAACCAAACTCAAGTTATTGCATTGACGGCCGGTACATGTGGAAACAATGACAATATGGATATTGAACTGTTTGATACAGCACCAAATATTGTTTGTGGAACTCCTACTACTGGTGATGCAAAAACAGCAAATCCATTTTCAGCTTATGATGGTGAATCCGTAAATGGGCAATGGGTCTTAGCTGTTGTAGATACAGCTAACCAAGATACAGGTACATTAAACTCTTGGACATTGACGATATGTGAACAAGTTGAAACATTACTCTCTGTTGATGAAAATACATTAGAAAATAGTTTTGCGATGTATCCAAATCCTTCAAATGGTTTAGTTACTGTGAAATTTGAATCTTTAAATGATGTCAATATAAATATATTTGATATTAGTGGTAGATCTGTATATTCTAATACATTTAAGCACTCAGTTAATCCATTTAATGAAGAGTTAAATTTAAATCACCTTTCAACTGGAGTTTATATGGTGAAAATTAAAAGTGGTACAAGTATTATAAACAAAAAATTAGTGATTAATTAGATCATTAAACTGTCCATAAAAAAAGTCGTCTAGTTAATATAGATGACTTTTTTTATTTTGTTGAATAAATTACTTATTTAATCTTCAACTTCATTTTGTATTTCAAAATCTTCCATAAATTTAGTCGTGTAGTTACCCGCTAAATAATCTGGATGTTCCATTAATTGTCTGTGAAAAGGGATAGTTGTTTTAATTCCCTCTATTACAAACTCATCTAAAGCTCGTTTCATTTTATTAATTGCCTCTTCTCTAGTTTGCGCAGTTGTAATCAACTTAGCAATCATAGAGTCGTAATTAGGCGGAATACTATAACCAGCATAAACATGGGTGTCTAAACGCACACCATGTCCTCCTGGAGCATGTAGCGTTGTGATTTTACCCGGAGATGGTCTAAAGTCATTAAAAGGATCTTCTGCATTAATTCTACACTCTATTGAATGTAAATTTGGTGTATAGTTCTTTCCTGAAATTGGCACACCTGCGGCCACCAATATTTGCTCTCGGATTAAATCGAAATCTATAACTTGTTCAGTTATTGGATGCTCTACTTGAATACGTGTATTCATCTCCATAAAGTAGAAATTCCTATGCTTGTCTACTAAGAACTCTACAGTACCTGCGCCTTCATATTTAATATACTCTGCAGCTTTAACTGCGGCTTTACCCATTTTAGCTCTCAATTTATCAGTCATAAACGGAGAAGGTACTTCTTCCGTTAATTTTTGATGACGACGTTGTACTGAACAATCTCTCTCTGATAAATGACATGCTTTACCTCGAGAATCCCCAACAACTTGTATTTCAATATGACGAGGCTCTTCAATAAGCTTCTCCATATACATATCATCATTTCCGAATGCTGCTTTAGATTCAGCTCGAGCTGATTCCCAAGCACCTTGCAAATCTTCTGGTTTCCATACGGCGCGCATACCCTTTCCACCTCCACCTGCCGAAGCTTTCAACATTACAGGATAGCCAGTTTCCTTAGCTAATTTTTTACAATCTTCATAATCTTCAATAACACCTTCGCTTCCAGGAACACATGGAACTCCTGCGGCTTTCATAGTCGCTTTAGCATTAGCTTTATCACCCATTCGGTCTATCATCTCTTCAGATGCACCAATAAATTTAATTCCATGTTCCTCACATATTTTAGAAAACTTAGCGTTTTCTGATAAGAATCCATAACCTGGATGAATTGCATCAGCATTTGTAATTTCTGCTGCAGCTATTATATTAGCCACTTTTAGATACGATTCGCTACTTGCGGGAGGCCCAATACACACAGCTTCATCTGCAAATTTTACATGAAGACTATCTGCATCTGCCGTTGAGTAAACAGCAACAGTTTTAATGCCCATCTCCTTACAGGTTCTAATAACACGTAATGCTATTTCACCTCTATTAGCAATAAGTACTTTTTTAAACATAACTTTTAGGTATTTAAAATTTCAAATTCCAAATTCCAACACGTTGGGAATTATACTTTGGAATTTTAAATTGGGTTATGATGGATCTACCAAGAACAAGGGTTGATCGAACTCTACTGGTGATGAATCATCAACTAGCACTTTCACAATTTTACCAGAAACCTCTGATTCAATCTCATTGAATAATTTCATTGCTTCAATAACACAAAGTACATCGCCTTCTTTAATTTCTGTTCCTACTTCAACAAAAACAGGTTTGTCTGGCGAAGGTTTGCGATAAAACGTTCCAATAATAGGTGATTTTATGGTAATATATTTTGAATCTTCGCTTGCAGGTACAACTGGAGTCGGAGCCTCAGCAGCAGGCGCAGCGGCTTGTACTGGTATTTGCTGTTGTACAATTGGTGCAGCTTGCATTGGCATTTGCTGAACGATAGTTGTATCGCTTTCGGAGCCTGTTCTAATGGTAATTTTAACGTCATCCATTTCTAACTTAACTTCACTTGCGCCAGACTTGGCTACAAATTTTATTAAGTTCTGAATTTCTTTTAAATCCATAATATTTAGTGTTTGTTTGTTAGTTTATTGTTAGGAATTGTAGGCCCATTTAAAATAAATTGAGCCCCAAGTAAATCCACCACCAAAGGCAGCAAATACTATATTATCACCTTTTTTAAGCTGTGATTCGTAATCAAATAGTAATAATGGCAACGTGGCAGAAGTTGTGTTTCCATACTTCTGTATGTTCATCATTACTTTATCTTCTTCTAAATTAATTCTATTAGCAGTTGCATCAATGATGCGCTTATTCGCTTGATGAGCAGCTAACCAAGATAGGTCATCATTAGTTAGATTGTTTCTCTTTAAAATCTTCTCAGCAACGTCTGCCATATTAAAAACAGCGTTTTTGAATACCGTCTTACCGTCTTGAAAAACATAGTGCTTACCTTCATTAAAAGTATCTGCAGTAATTGGATAAGAAGATCCGCCATAAGTGGCTTGTAGAAACTCTCTTCCTTCTCCATTGCTTCTTAATAATTCATCTTGCAAACCTAAACCTTCTTCATTAGGCTCAAATAAAACAGCACCTGCACCATCACCAAAAATGATACATGTCGCCCTATCTTTATAATTAATAAATGATGAATTTTTATCAGCACCAATTAAAAGGATTTTTTTATATCGACCTGATTCTATGTATGCTGCTGCAGTAGACATTCCAAAAAGAAAGCTAGAACAAGCAGCTTCTAAATCGTATGAAAAAGCGTTTACTGCTCCTATTTGAGTTGCAGTATACGCAGCTGTTGCAGCTGCCTTCATATCTGGAGTTGCAGTGCAGACAATAACTAAATCTATTTCTTTGGGATCTAAACCTTTTTTTTGAATTAAATCTTCAGCTGCTTTTATTGCTAAAAACGATGTACCTTTTCCTTCTTCTTTAAGAATTCTTCTTTCTTTAATTCCTGTACGAGTGGTAATCCATTCGTCATTAGTCTCAACCATAGTCTCTAATACTTTGTTTGATAAAACAAAGTCCGGAACGTAGCCTCCGACAGCTGTAATTGCCGCTGTGATTTTACTCATTATTAGCTTTTAGATTAATTAAAAGTATATAAAATTGGTAAAAACGAACGATTTTTAGTCAATTTTCGTCGTTTTTTGGCAAATAATTGTGCAAATTAAGTAGTTTTTACTCGATTGAGGAAATTAAAACAAAAAAAAACGCTCACTAGTGAGCGTTTTCTTGTATGCGTGCATAATAATTATGCTATGTTTTCTTCTTCAACAGAATTGTCAATTAATATTTGACCTCTGTAATACAATTTTCCTTCGTGCCAATGAGCTCTATGGTATAAGTGTGGCTCACCAGTTGTTGGGCAAGTTGCTATTTGAGGAACTATAGCTTTATAATGAGTTCTTCTTTTATCTCTTCTTGTTTTTGATATTTTACGCTTTGGATGTGCCATTTTAAATGTTATTTATCCGTTAATAGTTTTTTTAAATTATTCCAACGAGGGTCAATATCCTCTGCTGATTTAGTCTTATTATCCTTATTAGGACTTAATTCTTCTAATTTTGAAAGTATATCAGATTGCAACGTGCCATCTTCTATACCAGGATGAATTCGTTTTATTGGAACCGAAAGTACTATGAGTTCGTATATGTACTGAGACACATTAATTTCATACTCACCATGAGGTATAATTAATATCTCATCATTTTCGTCATTATACTCATTTCCAAACTTAACAACCAGTTTAAATTGGTCATTAATGGTTTGATTATAAGGTTCATTAGTAATATCGCAATTCACATTTACAACTCCTGAAGCTGAAAAATATAACTCCATAAAAGTTGTTTTCTTTTCAAACTTAAGAGCAATTTTTACATCAACTGCATTAAACTCTTCATATTCAAAATTCTGAAAGAACGTATTATCAATTTGATAATCAAAATGATGCTCTCCGACTTTTAACCCTACAAAAGGAATTATACAATCTTTTAATGCCTTCATTACCACACTCATTTTGAGCCTGCAAATATATAAAATTTTATGTATTTAGCGACCTGATATTAACAATTTTTGTTTATAACTATCTAGACGCTTTTTTTAATGGGTTTTTACCGTAATGATTGTAGTCATTTCTATTTCTAAATATTTTAATTGCAGTGTAAATAGCTTGCTTCATAGAGCTTTCGTCAGCCACGCCTTTGCCAGCTATTTCATAAGCTGTACCGTGGTCTGGTGATGTTCTTACCTTTTCTAAACCTGCTGTGTAATTAACTCCTTGTCCAAAAGCGATTGTTTTAAATGGAATTAAACCTTGATCGTGGTATGATGCAATGATGGCATCAAAATTCTTATAGGTATTAGATCCGAAAAAACTATCTGCTGAATATGGTCCAAATACTAAATGACCTGTAGTTTTTATTTTCTCTAATGTTGGTTTTAAAACCGTATCATCTTCATTACCTATAACTCCATTATCTCCTGCATGTGGATTTATAGCTAAAACTGCTACTTTAGGCTTTCTAATACCAAAATCTTGTCTTAATGATTTTGTTACTGTCGCTATCTTTTCGATGATAAGATCTTCTGTTATGGCATTACTGGCATCTTTTAAGGGTACATGATCAGTTAAAAGGCCAATTCTTAAATTCTCAGATACCATAAACATTAAACTTTTACCGTTTAGTGCTTTTGCTAAATAGTCTGTATGCCCTGGAAAATTAAATTTATCAGACTGAATATTGTGTTTATTAATAGGTGCAGTTACCAATACATCAATAGTTCCTTCTTTTAATGAATTAGTTGCGGCTTCTAATGACTTTATTGAATATTCACCTATTTTATTATCTGCTTTTCCGAATTCAATTTTTACTGGTTCTTTCCAAACATCAACAACATTCACTTTGCCATGAGACAATTTTTCTGGTGTGTCAATATTAAAAAAGTTAATTTTACTCTTAAAATGATTTTTAAAAAACTGCATAATTTTTCCCGATGCAAAAATAACAGGTGTACTTAATTCTAATGACCTTGGGTCTTCATAGGTTTTGATGATAATTTCTGGCCCTATTCCATTAAGATCACCAACCGAAATACCAACAATTATCTTTTCTTCTTTTGTCATTTATAAACGTTTAGCCTATTTTTTTATTATAATTGATCATTTCCATGCAATATGTATTTAACTTTGCAAGTGCAAATTTAACCAAATAAAGAACAATCTATGTTTACGGGAATTATAGAAGATCTAGGAAAGATTGAAAAACTTGATAAAGATGAAGGTAATCTACATATTACAGTAAAAACCTCTATTACTAATGAGCTTAAAATTGATCAAAGTGTTGCTCATAATGGTGTTTGTCTAACTGTTATTGCTATTGATGGTAGCTCCTACACTGTAACTGCAATAAAAGAAACACTTGATAAAACAAATTTAAGTCATCTTACAAAACAAAGTACTGTAAATATTGAACGTGCCATGAAACTTGGGGATCGTTTAGATGGACATATTGTACAGGGTCATGTAGACCAAACCGCGTCATGCATAAATATTACTGAGGAAGATGGTAGTTGGGTTTTTACATTTAAATACGATAAGAGTCTTAATAATGTAACTATAGAAAAAGGTTCAATAACTATAAATGGTGTGAGTTTAACTGTTTTAAATTCTGAAATTGACAAGTTTTCTGTCGCTATTATTCCATACACCTATAATCACACTACTTTTAATAATTTAAAAATTGGAGATATTGTTAATCTAGAATTTGATGTTATTGGAAAATATGTGAAACGTCTTAATGACTTAAGAATCTAGCATTGACTGCTTATTTATTTTATACGCTCTATAAGCTCCGTAAGATAAAGCTACTAGAAATAAAATAACGATACTGTTGTCAATAGGAAGTCCTGGAGGTGGAGGCGGCATTGGCGGCGGCGGCGTACTACCTTGGGCCATAGATAAAAACCCAACGAAAAAAAATAAGATTGAGGCCAACATATTTTTGTTCTGCATGCTAATATTAAAGGTGTAAAAGTATAAAAAAAACCGGGCTAACAAAATTAATCTAATTAAAAAACGTCTTTAAACGGTAAATATTGTCGATGAAATACTGAAAATGTGCTAAAACTAGGGAAGATACTCACATTTATCTTTAACATTTAACGCAAATATAATATTAATTACCTTTACTAAAAACGTTGAAGACATTAAATAATTATTTAATGTCTTTTTTTATTTAATTTTGAAATGTGAAATTAGTTTTAACTATAAAAATTGGTTAACTTATTTCAATTTTTTTTTCCTTGTTATTCACAATTAGTGTTGTTGAAGCTTTTGCATGATAATTGTTAAATCTTCTATCAACTTGCTTTTGAATTTGTCGCATTAATAATTCAAAGTCCTGTTTATTAGTATGAAATAAGCTTGAAAAACGATCTTCTAATTTCAAATAGTCTTCAACTTTTATCGAGGGAATATTAGAATCTAATTGTAATGTGTTTAAGTTGCTATCTTGTCTCCTAGGGTCATTTCTGTATAATAACCATTGTCCAGAATTTACTGCGGCTTTATGATACCTGCTTGGGTTTTTCATGTCTATTCCATGAGATTTACTGTGACTGTATGCAATAATAATTGATGGGCCATCATAATTTTCAGCTTCAATAAACGCTTTTAAGGTTTGTTCTTGGTCTGCTCCAATTGCCACCGAAGCAACATAAACATCATCATAAGTCATTGCCATTAACCCTAAATCTTTTTTCTGTTTTAGTTTTCCATTAAACCCAAATTTAGCTGCGGCACCATAAGGTGTTGCTTTAGACATTTGCCCTCCAGTATTAGAATAGACTTCATTATCTAAGATGAGGATATTTACATTTTTACCTGAAGCTATAACATGGTCTAAACCCCCAAAGCCAATATCGTAAGCCCATCCATCTCCACCAACGCACCAAATACTTTGTTTTACTAAACTATCAGCAATTTTTAAAAGCGCTTTTCCTTCATTTGATTGCATTGTTTTTAAAAAATCTTTTAACGTATCAACACGTTTTCTTTGCTCTAAAATTTCATTCTCTGTTTTTTGCCTTACTGAAATAATATCATGAACCAAATCGAAGTCTAATGTATTCATCATCATTTTAAGTAGTCTTTTAGCTTCAGATTCTTGTTGATCTATGGATAATCGAAAGCCTAAACCAAATTCTGCATTATCCTCAAATAACGAGTTTGACCATGCAGGACCTTTTCCGTCTTGGTTTTTCGACCAAGGAGTCGTTGGTAAAGTCCCAAAAAAAAATAGAACTTGCTCCTGTTGCATTTGCAACAAGTAGCCTATCGCCAAATAACTGCGACAATAATTTTAAATAAGGTGCTTCACCACAGCCATCGTCTCCAGTTGAATATTTAAATAATGGCTCTTGGAGTTGTTGCTGACTTATTTTGGTAATATCAATTTTAGTTCTGTCAAATTCAGGAATTGATTTAAAATATTTCCAATCTGAATTTTCCATGTTGAAATGAGGCTTTAATTTTATAGTCTTAACATCGCATGCTTCAATACAATTATTACATGCATTACATTGATCTTCGTTAATTTGAATCGTATAATTCATTAAATCAAAATCTTTTGAGGCGATAGACTTAAAACCAATTGACTTAGTGTCTAAATACTCATTTTCATAAACTTTAATTCGTAATGCTCCTTGTGGACAAGCCATACTAAATGCGCCAAATTGAATACACGATTCTGAATTCCAATCTGGTTTTTCTTTTAAAGTTCTAGTTGTATTGAATATAGAAGTATTCGTTTGATATGAACCATCAATGGGTAAATCACCAACCAATATCTCTTCATTACCTCTCAATAACTTACCTAAAAGCGTTGATTCAAAATCACTTTTGTTTTCAATACTTATTGTATTAAAGTTGGTCTGTTTAGATGTGTTTACAGAAATAATTTTAGTGCATAATTGAGCTAAATTATTCGAGTAAACATAACCATTGTTAAGGTATAAAAAGCAAGTATCAAAAGCTGAAATGGAAGCCTCACCGATTCTATAGTGCGTCTTTAAATTTTTAAGATTAACTATATATAATTTAACTTTCTTCTCAATTATAGCCCCTTGAACGTTTGCTGAAAGTGATTGCCAAAATATTTTAGACGTAAGCGAAGAGTTAATCAAAAGTGTTCCTTTTGACTGTATATTATTTAGTGCGTTGTCCATATCAGCGAAGAGCACATTTTGGCAAGCAATAAAATCAGCATTCGTAATTAAATAGGGTGCTTTTATAGGTTTAGAATCAATCCGCATATGCTTTACTTGTTTTGACTCTGATTTTTTATAATCGATTTCTTTAAATGACTGAACATAATTAAACTTAGAATTCCCAAGGGTTTTCTCTAAACTAGAAAGTGATTGATCCAGATGAGAATCTTCTTCAAAAAATAGAGCTTGAAAAGCAGATTTGTTTATTTCAAACCTTTTATCATAGGGTAAACTGAGGTGTGTTACATCGTCAATTATTCCTATTGTAAAATTATTCTTAGACTGTTCTTGTTTTAGATTATTAAAAATGGCATTCACCATGGCTGGTGTAAAATCTTTTGAAGACAATCCATAGCGTCCTCCAATAATTCTTGGTAATGTTTCAATTTTATTGTTTTGATAAGCGTTAAACAAAGATTGAGCAACATCTAAACATAAAGGTTCTGCTGTCGATCCGGGCTCTTTGGTTCTATCTAAAACTGCAATAGATTTACAAGAAGATGGTAAGGCTTTTAAAAGATATTTTGTGCTAAATGGTCTAAACAATCTAACTTTTATTAGCCCGTATTTTTCGCCTTTTGCATTTAGGTAATTTATTGTTTCTTCAACTGTTTCAGAAGAAGATGCCATTGTAATTATAATGTGTTCAGCTTCTGGATGACCAACATAATCAAAAAGACGATAACGTCTTCCTGTTAAAATTGAAAATATATCCATTTGTGTTTGAACGATTTCTGGGCACGAATCGTAAAATGAGTTTATGGCTTCACGACTTTGAAAAAACACATCGGAACCTTGTGACGTGCCTTTTATTGAAGGGTTATTAGGGTTTAAGGCCCTGTTCCGATGTGCATCAATCTTATTCTTTTCCATCATTTTAGAAATCACTTTATCAGAAATCATTTCAATTTTAGTTATTTCGTGTGATGTTCTAAATCCATCAAAAAAGTGCACAAAAGGTATTCTAGACGCTTATGTTGAAGCTTGAGAAATTAACGCAAAATCATGTGCTTCTTGCACAGATGCTGAGCAAAGCATAGCATAACCAGAACTTCTTACAGCCATAATATCACTGTGGTCTACAAAAATAGATAAGGAGTGAGTTGCAATACTTCTAGTAGCTACATGTATCACGTTTGGTGTTAACTCACCTGCAATTTTATACATGTTTGGTAGCATTAATAATAAGCCTTGAGATGCTGTAAATGTTGTTGATAAAGAACCTGTACTAAGCGCTCCATGCATAGCGCCGGCTACACCAGCTTCACTTTGCATTTCTATGACAGATGTCTCAGAACCGAATATATTTGCTTGCTCTTTTGCATTCCACTCTTCTACTAGCTCAGACATTTCTGAAGAAGGTGTAATTGGGTAAATTGGAAACACCTCATTAGTTTTATAAGCGATATAAGCTACAGCTTGGTTTGCATTTAAAACCTTATATGTTTTAGTTTTCATAATTAATTGAGGTGTGATTGATTTTTCATCTTTTGATTTATGAATTAAAAAAGGCTATACCTTTGAGGTAATAGCCTTTTTTAGCATTCTGACATTACTCCTTTACAATTTCTATTGAAATTGGTGTTAGATTACTGATCATATCAAATACAGGTGAAAATTTCGCAAAATTTTCTAATTCTAGTACAGATGCATCAGACTTTACTTTTAAGGTAAACTTAATGCCATCAAATCCCATACGAACTTCTGGGTCTAATCCTAAAAAACCATGTAAGTCAGCATTTCCTTCTAAAGAGGAAGATGTGCTTTCGATATTAACTCCATTAGCTGCTGCATGATAAACCATCGCTCCTGTTAAACAAGAACCTAAAGAGTGAAGTAATACTTCTGGTGGTGTTGCAGCTTCATCTTGCCCTAATAATACATTTGGGTGGCTACATTCCATTGTGAATGTGTCTTGACGAGATTCGTCTTCTGCACCAACTCCATAAAATCCTTTGATGCTAGACACACAATGTTCTCCATCAATCCAATTGTTTTTTGCTCTGAATTGGAATTTCACTAATTCAGGGTTTGTTTGTACTGCATCAATAGTATCTACTAATTGGTCTACATTTACTCCGTTTTTAATGTTTGCTGTTGTAATCATTGTTTTAAAATTTATTTGTTAAACATTTTTTTTGACTGGTATTAAGCCAAACGCATTCCAAACATTTTAAACAATTAATATTCAGTAAATTAAATCGTGTTAGGTGATAATTTAGTATAACGATATTTCATAAATAAACGATTATTCGTTGATAAATTCACGATATTTCGTGATTTAAACAGGTCTCTCTATACTAAAAGCCTTAATTTTTGAAGCTAATGTGGTTGGTGGCAGTTGAAGTAGTTCTGCGGCGCCATTTTTCCCAGATATCTTCCAACGTGTCTCCTTAAGTGCTTTTAATATGTTCTCTTTCTCTATATCCTGTAATGCTCTGGTTGTATAAATTTTATTAAGCGGGAGTTCTTCTGAAGACTTAGAATTTATAGAAGAATTAGGTACTATGGTTTTTAAGTTAATTGAGCCGTCTTGAGAGACAATAATGGCACGTTCTAATAAATTTTGAAGTTCTCTAACGTTTCCAGGCCATTCATAAGATAGCAGAAGTGCTTTATCACTTTTAGATAAACTCTCAATTGGTTTGCTGAGTTTTTTTGAAAAATGACGAATCATTTCTTCTGCGATTAAACAAACATCATTACCTCTATCCCTTAAGGCTGGGACGTCTATAGGAAAGACATTTAATCTATAATATAAATCCTCTCTAAATTTCCCTTCTGCTGAATGTTGTAATAAGTTTCTATGAGTTGCTGCTATAATACGAACATCGACTTTAATTGTTTCTGAGCTTCCAACAGGGTCAAATTCACCTTCTTGAATAACCCTTAACAACTTTGGCTGAAGATCAATTGGCATTTCACCGATTTCATCTAAAAAAATTGTGCCCTTATCTGCTAATAAAAAACGGCCTTTTCTATCTGCTGAAGCGCCAATAAACGCTCCCTTTTTATGTCCAAATAATTCGCTTTCGATTAAGTTTGCTGGAATAGCACTAAAATTAATTCTGATTAAAGGTTTGTCGCTTCGATTACTTGCGTCATGTATGGCTCTGGAAACTAATTCTTTTCCTGTACCTGTTTCTCCGTTTATTAATACTGTAGCATCCGTTGGGGCAACATGCTTAACAAGATCTAAAACGTTTTGCATTTTTATGTCTTCAGCAATAATACCGTAACTACCCGTTAGTTCTTTTATTTCCTCTTCTAGATATTCTGTCTGTTTGGTTAAAAAACTAATCTCATTTTCGGCGCTAAGTCGTTCTTCTATATCTCTAAGTATTAAAGTGTAAAAGGTTTCTTTTTCATTTCCATACTTACTTATGGTGCCTTCATTTAAAGTCTCTTTTTCGTTAGAACCAATTACCTTTATAATATTTGGAATATAGTTATCAATACCTTTATTAGTGTTTTCTAAACCTTTATCAACTATTGATTCAATTAGACTTGCACTTTCTTCAGCTAAGAAATACAACACATTGCGTTGTAAAGCATCATCATTTTCAAGTAAAATATTGGCAGAAAGATTGGTTAATACAATTTTATAATTACTATCAAACATAATTATGGCATCCATTGCGCCTTGTATAAGTCCGGCCATTTTTGAATTGGCCAATTCCAATGCTTGTTTAGAATTGGATAGATTTTCTTAAATAGCATCAATATCTCTATGACGTTTAATAAGTACGGTTAAAATACCCAAGGAAAAACCGCTGTCATTAGCAATGACCTTTAAAAAACTATCTCGTTCAATTTTTAAAAGCGTCGACCTTTCTAAAGTTGAAACTGCCGCTGAGCGTTTTTCGTCATCAATTAAAGCATACTCACCGAAACATTCTCCCTTTTGCATCGTACTGAAAATGTAATTGTTTTCATGAATTTTCACGCTTCCTTCAACAATTACATACATTGAGTCACCTTCATCTCCTTTTTTAAAAATATTTTCATTTTTCCCAAAACTTTCCTCCTTAAGCCCTATACACAAGTGTTTTAATGAAGCTTCTTTTACCTCAGTAAAAAAGGGGACTTTAGATAAAAAGTTAATAAAATCTTCCTGTTTGGATTTAGACATAGTAATGCGAATACAGAGATAAAGATATTAATTATTATTCCGGAATTAATAAACAATTTTACCACAAAACAATTTTAATTAATTTAATATCACCTAACATAGTTAATCCAAAATGTCACAGCAAAGCTTTTAGCCGCAATAATGTTTACAGATATTGAAGACTACACAGCTTTAATGCAGCGTGATGAAAAACAAGCTATTGCAATTAGGAAACGTCATTGCAGAGCATTTGAGATAACCACAGAGGCCTACAATGGTAAAGTCGTTCAGTATTTTGGTGATGGCACCTTAAGTATCTTTACTAGTAGTGTTGAGGCTGTAAAATGCGCTATAGAATTGCAACGCGCCTTTCTTGAAGCCCCAAAAATCCCTGTTAGAATCGGTATTCATGTTGGTGACATTTTGTATACAGAAGAAGATATTATTGGCGATGCTGTAAATGTGGCTTCACGAATAGAAGCATGCGCTGTATCTGGAAGTGTTCTGGTTTCAGACAAAGTACATGATCAAATTCGAAGTCATCAAGACATTAAAGTTCAATTTTTAGACGCTTACGAACTAAAAAACGTTGATGAAGCCATGCTAATGTTTACTATTGCAAATGATAATTTAGTGGTCCCAAAACCAGAAGATGTTAAGGGTAAACTAAAAGAAAAACTAAACAAGACCAATAGTAAGACTATATCAAAAAAGAAGGCTTTATTTTTAGGAATCTTTGCGCTTGTGTTTTTATGTTCTGCCTTTTTCTCCTACCAATATTTCAATAAGCAGAACGACATTTCAAAAGAACTTTCTATAGCTGTTTTACCTTTTGATAACCTAAGCACTGATGATGATGCTGAAATTTTTAGAGATGGCATTACAGAGGATATACTAACTCAACTGTCTAAGTTGAAAGAGTTGCGCGTTATTTCCAGAACTTCTGTAATGCAATACAAGGACACAGAAAAGACTATCCCGGAGATTGCTGAAGAATTAGGAGTTTCTTATGTTTTAGAGGGAAGTATTCGTAAATATGGTAACGACCTAAGAATAACCGCTCAATCGATTGATGCTTCTGCAGATGAGCATTTATGGGCTGAAAATTATGATAAAACACTTACAGACATCTTCAATCTACAGACCGAAGTGTCAAACGAAATTGTTAAAGCTTTAGAGATTAATCTTTCTTTTGAAGAACAACAGCAATTGGCAGTTGTACCAACTAAAAATATTGAAGCTTTTAAATTGTTTCTAAAAGGGCGAGATGAAGCTGATAAGAGAAATAAAGAAAGTATAGCAAACAGTATCCTACTTTATAAAGAGACTATTGCATTAGACCCTAATTATGCTGAAGCCTATGCAGAAATTGCTAATTCTATATATCTTGAAGCGTATTATTCTAATCGCCATGCTGATGAGGCCTCAAAATTAGCAAATGAATACTTAGTAAAGGCTGAGAAAATAAATGATAAAACCTCTAGAATATACTCTGTAAGAGGTGTTATAAATAATTACCAAGGTAATCATGAAGGTGCTGTAAAGGCTTTTGAAAGAGCCATTGAGCTTTCCCCTAATGATCTTACGGCTAGATACCAATATTCAACATTTTTCTTTTATACAGGTCAAACAGAGAAGCAGATAGAGCAAGCCGAGATTGCTTATCGCTTAGACCCACTTTCATTTCCTATTGCTAATAGTTATTTTAACGCATTACTAACTAACAAAGAGTTTGACAGGGCACAAAACCTTATAGATAAAATTCAAGCCCGAAACGACGGTAATAATCAATTTGTGATTAACAGGTCATACTTTAGATTATACATGGATCAAAAAAAGTATAAAAAGACCATTCCATATTTAAAGAAAACAGATAGTGTGTTGTTTTATTTAGATACATTAAGAAACAAACTGACTCGCAGACTTGTACAAGAACACGACACCTATTTTAATTATCTTCAAGAGAATGAGCATTTTAAAGAAATTTTAAAAATGCATGGGATAGATTAAAGAAAGAAGACTATAATCTCTTATCTATAATTTCTTGCACAACATCAGGGTTTAACAAAGTAGATGTGTCTCCTAAATTTGAAATTTCATTCGTTGCAATCTTACGTAAAATACGCCTCATAATTTTACCACTTCTTGTTTTTGGTAAACTGCTTACAAATTGAATTTTATCTGGCTTTGCAATTGGCCCAATAGTTTCGGTAACCTTATTTCTAATTGTTTGCAATAAATTTTCAGAAGCATCAAAGCGGTCATATAATATAACATAAGCATAAAGTGCATTCCCCTTAACATCATGTTGAAATCCAACAACAGCGCTTTCTACTACAGCTTCATGTTCATTAATTGCATTTTCTATTGGAGCAGTTCCTAGATTATGACCAGAAACAATGACAACGTCATCAACTCTTCCTGTAATTCGATAATTTCCATTTTCATCGCGCAATGCCCCATCTCCAGGAAAATACAAACCCTCGTATGCAGTAAAATATACGTCTTTATAACGCTTATGATTACCATAAATAGTTCTTGCGATTGAAGGCCATGGCTGTTTAATTGCTAAAATGCCCTCGGCTTCTTTAGTTTTAATTTCACCACCTTTGTTATCTAGTAATATTGGCGAAACACCAATCATTGGCAAAGTAGCATAGGTTTTTTTTTGACGCGTTACGCCTGCTAAAGAAGAAATTAATATACCTCCTGTTTCTGTTTGCCACCAAGTATCTACTATTGGACAATTCCCTTTTCCAACATGCTTGTTATACCAGCGCCATGCTTCTTCGTTAATAGGCTCTCCAACCGTTCCTAGCGTTTTTAGTTGGGATAGGTCGTGCTTATTTACAAGGTCTATAGGGTGCTTTGCGAGCGCTCTAATTGCAGTAGGAGCTGTATAAAATTGATTTACTTTATGCTTTTCACAAATACCCCAAAAGCGTCCGTAATCTGGATAACTTGGAACACCTTCAAACATTACAGTTGTTGCGCCTGAACTCAATGGACCATAGACAATATAACTATGACCTGTAATCCACCCAATATCTGCAGAACACCAATATACATCTCCTTCTTCATATTGAAATACATTTTGAAATGTATATGCTGTATAAACCATATATCCGCCACAAGTATGCACCATTCCTTTTGGTTTTCCTGTAGAACCCGAAGTATATAATATAAAAAGCATGTCTTCTGCCTCCATAACCTCGGCCTTACAGAAGTCATCTGCATTTTTAATTGCCTCATGCCACCAAACATCATTTCCTCCCCAATTAACATCTTGCCCCGTTCTTTTATAGACAATGGTTTTCTCTATTGTTGGGCAGAATTTTAAAGCTTCATCTGCAATATCTTTTAAAGGTGTAATTTTATTTCCTCTATAACTCCCGTCTGTAGTTAGTAGTAATTTACAAGAAGCATCATTTATTCTTGCGGCTAATGCTTTTGAAGAAAACCCTGCAAAAACAACTGAATGAACAGCGCCTATTCTCGCGCAAGCTAACACAGCAACTGTTAACTCCAATATCATAGGCATATAAATACAAACGCGATCTCCTTTTTCAACATTATAAGACTTTAAAACATTAGCAAATTTGGATACTCTTCTATGTAGCTCTTTATAAGTTATATGTAGTGCTTCATCTTTAGGGTCATTGGGTTCCCAAATTATTGCAACTTGATCTCCTTTGGTTTTTAAATGCCTATCCAAACAATTCTCGGTAATATTTAGCTTTCCTCCTTCAAACCATTTTGTTTCTGGTTTTAACCAATTATACTCTAAAACCGAATCCCATTTTCTTTTCCAAACAAAATGCTCTGCAATAGAAGCCCAAAAAGATTCAGGATTTTCTAAACTATATAAATATGCCTTTTCGTAATCTTTTTGCGTACTTATCTTAGGTAGATTCATAATTTCACAATTGGTTTAAAATAGATTCTTTCTATTTGATTGTATATTGAAATTATTTGATTACCAATAGTATTCATTATGCTTAAGTCTTTACTTTTAATATTGATTTCTATTAAAATATCTTTTTTTCTTTCTTTAATCGTTTTAATACTAAGCTTACCTTTTGGGAAAAACACTTCTAAACCGTTCGCTTCATCTTGAAGATATAAATCAAACTCTCCGCTAGTCCAATTTAAAAGTTTACTATATAATTGCTTATCTATAATAGATTCTCTTTGAGTCCAGTGGTGATAAGAATTTTTAAATGAAGTATTCATTTCTTTCGTCATAATAATACAGTGTGTCTTTTATGTCTGATTTTTTAGTCTTAGTATTTTTAATGAATCATTTTTATTCATAATTATAAAATGTACTTGATCATTGATTACAATCTTTTTAATAGTTTTTGCTTCACTATTATTAAAATAACTAGCATCATTTATAAACTTGAAATCATCATCATCCCCCCCTAGCAAGACATAGTTCTTTGAAGCATCATAACGAATAGTTTCTACCTCAGCATCAAACACATTACCCACACCAAAAATGTCTATATGACCGTCATTATTAAGGTCATGTGTTTCTATACTTAAAGTAGGGCTAAATTGAGCGTGCTTGGGTAGATTTTCAATCTCAAAATGACCATCTCCTTTGTTTCTTAAAATAATTGATTGGAAATGAAAAGCTGTTAGATGTGTTGCCTTGCTCAATTCGTTTTCACCATAAATATCAATAATACTTGAAGCTGCGAATTCTTTATAAGTCTTGATTTTGTAATTTATGAATGCATTTTGTTCTGAAGAACATTGCTTACCCCTGACGGGAATTAACTCTCCGGTTTTTGACACTTTACTAAGAATTATATCTATAGATGTGTTATCGTCAAAATCATCTGCATAGACATGAAGTGGTTTTTCTTTGCCTGGATGAAACTTATTGTTTTCACCCCAATTTCCTATAACGTAGTCCTTAAGCCCATCTTTATTTAAATCTACTTCTTTGATGGTTTGATACCAACCGTTTAAATCTTTTAATTCTTGTAGTTCTCGCTTTTGGAAATTAGAATTATCATTTTGAAATATGGTAATGGACATCCATTCCCCAACGATTATAAGGTCTGCATCACCATCGTTATCATAATCAGTAAAAACAGCCTCATTTACCATTTCTAATTCTGATATCTCACTAATACGGTCAGAGGTAACATCTATAAATTTGCCATTTTGGTTTTCAAGTAAATATGATTTGTCTGATAGTGGATACATTCCATGTTTCACTCTACCCCCAACGAAAATGTCCATATCTCCATCATTATCGTAATCTGCACTAGTAATACCTTTAGTGTTAGAGAAAATGTTCGGTAATTTATTTGATTTTTTAAATCTTCCTTTCCCGTCATTTATGTAAAGTCTATCTTGTAATAACGGGCTGTTTTGCTCTATTTCATAACCGCCAGATGTAACATAAAGGTCAAGGTCGTTATCATTATCAATGTCAATAAATCTAGCATTAGTGTCTTCATATATTTTATCAGATTCAAACAAAGCTTCATTACTGCCTTCAAATTGTCCGTCATTTTTTTGAATAAAAAGAGATGCTTTTTCATTTTTAGAATTCCCTACAAAAAAATCATCTAAACCATCATTATTAATATCGGCAACAGTCATAGGGCTGCTAACTTCTGATTGCTTTTGAGGCAGTAATAGTTGCAAATTAAAATCGTCAAACTTATTTTCTACTTGTTCATAGTCTATTCCGATTGTGATTGGGTCTATTGCTTCAAACAGGGTGTTCGATTTTATTTTTTGATTCTTAGAGGTTATTGCATTCTTATAGTTTAGACTTAGACTTCTGTTAGCCTCAACAACGGTGATTAGTTGTTGCTTTCTATTTGGCCAGGTTACCTTTACACTATCAATTTTTGTTCTTTCCTCTAACCCAAAATGTAACTTATTGGTTACTGATGATTGATAACCTCTACCAACAAAAAGTGTCTTAGATTGTTGTAGCCCCCCTGAGTAAATGTTAACTGTTGTCCCTATTCCATAAGGATTGTTATCTGGACCTTTAAAAGAAAATGTGATATAATTATTGTTTGTATTGTTTCTGTAAATAGAGGCTTCCTCAGATTGATTGTTAATAATTAGGTCTAAATCGCCATCATTATCTAAATCGGCATATACTGCTCCACAAGAATTAATCTCAGCGTCTAATCCCCATTTTTTTGAGTTGTTGGTAAAGGTTAAGTCTTTGTTATTTCTAAACGCATAGTTGCTCAGTTTCGTAGACGGCATCATATTAATGGCTTCATCTAAGGATACTTTTTTACGGTTTTGAATATTAGCTTTCATCTGATTTCTAAAATCTTGATTCGAAAGGTCATTTTCAATACCATTAGTGATAAATAAGTCATTAAAACCATCGTTATCAAAATCTGCAATTAAAGGAGCCCAACTCCAATCGGTTTTAGCGATTCCAGCCAATTGCCCTATCTCACTAAAAGTACTATTATCATTATTAAGCTGTAAAATGTTAGACATGTACTGATGGTGATACCCAGCACTGACTAATAAATTAAAGTTTTCTGTGCTCATTGCTGCCATATTCTCCTTACTACGAATATGATCTTCTGCCAACATATCTAAAACAATTAAATCAGGTTTTAAGTCGTTATTGATGTCTGCAAAATCTGACCCCATACTATTAGTAGAAATATGTTTAAAATAGCTTAGTATCTCATCTTTAAATTTACCGTTTCCTTGATTGATATAAAGAAAATCAGGCTCTAAAAAATCGTTAGCTACATAAATGTCTAAGAAATTGTCATTGTTAAAGTCTCCTATAGAAGCACTAAGTCCCCAAGCTTTATTTTCTATACCAGCCTCTTTTGTAATGTTGGAAAAATGATTGCCATCATTTCTAAATAATTGATCTGAACTATAAGGTTCCTTAGTTTCTTGTAGTCGTGGATCAATATGTGTGTTATTTCTAAAATCTTGACGATGATTTACCAAATACATGTCTAAATCATTATCGTTATCATAATCAAAAAAATAGGCTTGAGTAGAAAACCCAAAATGATCTAAGCCATATTCTGAAGCACTTTCTATAAACGTTTCGTCTTTTTGATTAATGTAAAGTCTGTTTTTTCTAAGCTCATGGTTGTTTAAGGATCCCGATTTACACACATAAATATCTAACCACCCGTCGTTATTAATATCTATCATAGAAACTCCAGTAGTCCAACCATTATCATCTTCAGTATTGGAATTTGCGGTTATGTCTTTAAACTCTAGACCTCCTTTATTTATATATAGTTTATTGGTTTCTTGATTTGAAGAAAAATATAAATCATCTAAACCATCATTATTAATATCACCAACCGCTAGACCAGCACCATTATAGATATAGGAATAGTTTAAAAAATTGAAATAAAGATTCTCGGTTACATTATTTGCAAAGTGAATATTAGTATGATTGTTATCCACTCTTTCAAATAACTTGGCCATAGTGATTTCATTATCAACTTTAGTACAGCTGCTAAGAATAATAATAAGCAATAAACAAAGATGTTTAGCGTAATGCATATTTGTGTATGAGTTTCATAAAATAATTATGATAATAATTTAATGCAATTTTTGTGTTTTTATGTGATTTAATAAATTATCTATTGGCCTTCTAATATAATTAGAGCCCTTTAAGCCCCTTCTTTTTAATACTATTTCTATTTGTTTTTTCCCATGAAATGCTATAGAGCCAACAAAATATAACGGAACCGTTTTTAGTTCTTCTGCGTATTTCATAATATGTTTTTCTACAAAGAGATCCATCCCCTCGATTAGTATTTTTTCAATAAAAGGATGATCTAAATTTTCAAATAAAAATCTCGCAAATTCAGCTAAATATTTATTAGGAGTAGAAGATTGATATAGTTTTTCAACAACATTCTTTATGTTTAAATTAAACTGTTTTTCAAAAGAAAGCTTTAATTCGTCTGGCATTTCCTTATAGAAATAGGTCCTTAAAAGTTCTTTTCCAAAATAATTACCACTTCCTTCATCCATTACAATATATCCTAATGACGGGGTCTTTACGTGAACAGAATTACCATCATAAAAACAACAATTTGAACCAGTACCTAAAATACAAACCACAGCAGGCTCGTTAGTAGTTGCATACACAGCGGCCATAATATCTTCACTTGTTGTGGCATTTGCTTTCTCAAAAAATGAGGTTAACACTTTATCTACTTTCTTTTGATTTTTTTTAGTTCCGCAGCCTGCTCCGAAAAAATGTATTGAGGTTACTAGCTCTTTATATTTTATAAGTTCAATATCATTATTGATAATTGTCTTAAGTGCTTTTTTAGAAAGAATTGCAGGGTTTAAGCCTTTGGTTCGAATTCTTATTGGATTCTCATTTTCATTTTTATATAAAATCCAGTCGCACTTTGTGGATCCACTATCGGCTATTAATAACATACTTTTTATTCTTTAGGCGCTTAAGTTTAATTGATTGTCTTTTATTTTAGAAAGAAGTTCTTTAACAGAGTTCTTTCCTATTTCAAACCCTCTTTCGTAATGACAACTATTTACACTTACTCTTTTTTGTTTGTTAATATAAATAATAGGGATACCGCCACTTATAAAGCTCTCTAAATGACCACATTCCTTTGGGCGGAATTTTCTTCTTGTGGAAGAAAAAATTAAGCCGTCTATAATATTACTTTTTGATAAAAGGTTAGAATACTTAACTTCTTTATTATAGTCATTACACGATTGATACACCATAATTTTGTAATCATTTCTTGAAGATTCTTCAGTGATTCCGTTTAAAGACTCTAGAAAAAAATTATCCTTTAAATCTGGCAGTATAATACCTAAAATGTAACTCCTTTTATTTTTTAAAGCAGAGGCATGAATATTTGGCTTATAATTTAACGCATTAGCCATTTTTATAACCTTGTTTTTGGTCCTAGTACTTATTTCCGAACTATTTCTTAGAGCTTTAGATACAGTAGAAATAGACAGGTTTAAAATTGAAGCTATATTTTTTAATGTAATACTATTTGTTCTCATAAATTACTACTGCATTAAATAATTTGTTTTGCAATAAGTTAAAAGGCTTTTGAGGGACGCAACTATTGCTAATTCAGTATCTGCAAATGGCTCATCAAGAACAATTAACAATGCACTTATTTTATCATGCTCTAATTTTGTGATTTTTTTATTAGAAATAACTTTTAATAATAATTCCGATGTTTCTGACAAGTTTCTAGATAATGGCTCTAAGGGTGTTGTATTTGGATTTTTATTTATCTCAATAAAATCTTCATGGTTCTCTATCCAAAGTGTCAGATAATTATTTATTTTAGGTAAACTTTTTTTCTTTTCTTCTTTAATAAATAACGAAACTGTATTGTTAAATTCAACCGCATCTTCTGCATCAGCAGTGCAAACATCTGCAAACAAGGTAAAAGGAGAAAACGTTTTATATTCTGTACCACCTTTATTTCTTGAATATATTTTTAAAGGTTCACAAATTTTAGATAATACCCTTAGGGATTTAATATCTTCATTTTTACTAATATTTCTAAGAATTACATCTTTGTTTCTAATATGATTAATGCCTAATTCTTCAAGTTGATAATTGATAACTTTCAACCTTTTATACATACTAACCAAATCATTTATATTTTTAGGAGACCAATAGCGCTCAGCTATGGCTGCAGTTCTTGGCCAAATTCTAGAATCTATTGTCAATGGTGTAACTAACTCACTCCACATCGTGGTTTCTGCTCCTAATATTCTTTTTCGCTCTTCTTTAGTAAGTGCCGCATCACCTATAGGATCTACTAAATAATGATGTTCTATAGACAACATTCTGTCTATATAGTATCCTGCAGATAGTACTGCTTGATATCCTTTTTGAGCTGCTTCTATGAGTGTACTTTGTTCTAAGCCTTCGTGTTCTCCTCTCCAAGAATGTATTACGGCAGTTGTTGGTATTGAAGGGGTTAGAATTTCATCCCATCCCATTAGTTTTTTGCCTAATTTTTTTAAAATCTCTTCTACTTTTATATTAAAATAGGTTTGTAAATCGTGATTGGTTTCTAAGTTGTGTTTCTTCTTAAATTCTTGAATTTCTTCACTTTCATCCCAATGTTTTCCTTCATTTTCATCTCCTCCGATATGAAAATATTCATAAGGAAATAATGGAGCGATTTCTCTAAATAAAGTTTCTAGAAAAAGGTAAGTAACTTTTTTTGATGGGTCTAAGGTTGGATCAAAAACACCCGAAAATCGTTCCACTTTGTAATCATAGTCATCTTTACTCCCTAATTCAGGATAGGCAGCTAATATTGCAGATGCATGACCTGGAATATCGAACTCTGGAATAACTCTAATACCTAAGTTAGATGCATAGGCAACAATGTCTTTTATTTGTTCTTGAGTGTAAAACAATCCATCAGCAGCAACTTCTTGTAATCTCGGATACACTTTAGATTCTACTCTAAATCCCTGATCATCTGTTAAATGCCAATGAAACACATTAAGCTTAACAGAGGCCATTGCGTCTAAATTTCGTTTTAATACATCTATTGGCTGAAAATGTCTGGCGACATCAATCATTAATCCTCTCCATACAAAACGTGGAGCGTCTGCTATAGTTGCTCCTTGAAAAAAATAATTGTTTTGATTATGACTGACTAATTGCAATAATGTTTCTAGACCTCTCAAAGCTCCCACATCTGAGATGGCATGAATAGTTACCTTATCTTTCTTTACAATTAATCTGTATGACTCATCATCATTTACGGTTAGATTTGAAACACTATCAAAACTGATTTCGATTGATGCGGACGTATCTTTTAAAGGAAACCCAACATCTATAAATACTCCTGTTTTGTTTGCTAAACGTCTTAAAAAATTGATAGCAGCATTACGAACTCTAGGGCAGGTTTCACCCTTTATTGAGATCGTAACGTTGCTATCAATCATAAACTTAGCAGAATTACTTTCAATATGTTTAGGCCACGGCATTAGATTGTATTTCTCTAATGTTTCCTCTTGTGACCAAATATTTTGGATAAAGAAACTACAACACAATATTATTAGAATTAATCTTTTCTTCATTTTAATAGTTCATATTAGTTCTCGTTTACTTTAATGTATTTCTCTATTATTTCTCTTTTAATATCTGCAGCTTTAACCTCTTCTAGTCCCTTTTGAATTAAAGTATCTCTAATAATTTTTATAGTAAAAGGAAATTCATGGTTTCTTATCGGTTCAACTGATGTGAAGTTTAAAGTTTCAACATACTGACCGTCTTGATATTTATATGTTCCACCTCCACTATAAAAATTTTCAACACTGTTGTAATCTTGGTTAATAAAAGCAAAATGAGATGCATTTATGATTTTAATAAAATCAGTACTTGAAAGATCTTTTATGTCTACTGAGTCACCTTGTTTAGTTTCTGCATAAATCATTTTCCATGTCCCTTCAATATCGCTTTTAGTTTTCTCATTTTTACATGAAAAACAGAACATAAAAGCCAATATGACATAAACTTGCCTCATAAGCTTACTAAAAATAGTAACGTTTAAAGGCTTCAATTGCTGCATAATCTGCGAGACCTAGATCGTTATACTTTTTGGCAGTCAATCTATTTCTATCTTCTACTCTAACCCAAAACTCTCTAGAATCACCACCTTGAAACATCACTCCATCCTTTTGTGATTGGTGATAAAAAATAGCATGTCTCTTTTTTAGTACTTGATCAGGACTCATCGGAACTGCCATTTCTATTTCATACGATTCCCACTCATGCCAAGCTCCACGATATAGCCAAACCCAACAATCATCCATATAAGATTTAACTTTAAGATCATCTAGAGCCATAAACAAAGCATCTAAACATACTTTATGTGTACCATGCGGATCAGCTAAATCACCAGCTGCATAAATTTGATGCGGTTTTATATCATCTATAAAATTGTGCATAATACCAATATCTACTTGCGAAATCTTACCCTTTTTAATTGTCCCAGTCTCATAGAATGGTAAGTCTAAAAAATGAACTCTATCGTCTGGAAGGCCTAAATACCTAGTTGCGGCCAACGATTCACTTCTACGAATAGAGCCTTTTAATTTTCTAACATCTAGAGAATCTATAGCGTCGTTTCCTTGTTTAGTTTTTATAGAATTTATAATATTGTTAATGACTTCTGAGTCTGGATTAATTTCTTTAGATATTTCGGCAAACTTTAGTGCTTCTTCGTCAGAAACCGCAATGTTACCAGAAGTTTGATATGCAATATGTACCTCATGTCCTTGCTCAACGAGTCTATCAAAAGTCCCACCCATTGAAATAACATCATCATCAGGATGTGGACTAAATATAATTACTCTCTTTTTTTTGGGGTTTGCACGCTCAGGACGATTAGTATCATCTGCATTAGGTTTTCCACCAGGCCACCCAGTAATAGTGTGTTGTAACTTATTGAACATTTTGATATTTAAATCATAAGCCGTTCCTTCTTCTGTAAGTAAGCCAGACATTCCATTGTCATTATAATCTTTGTCTGTGAGTTTTAAAAAGGGTTTGTTAAGCAATTCACTCAACCAAACCACAGCTTTTAATTTCAATGATTCGTCCCATACACAAGAGGTCACCAGCCAAGGTGTTTTTACTCGTGTTAATTCCGCAGATGCTTCTTGGTCTAATACAAATGTAGTATTGTTGTGATTTTGCAAATAAGTAGCGGGTACATATGAACTTACCCCTCCCTCTATTGTTTCTTTAACGATACTTCCTTTATTTGCTCCCCAAGCTAAAAGCACAATTCTCTTTGCGCTTAAAACAGTGCCAATTCCCATTGTAATTGCTTTTCTAGGAACATTGTCAATTCCTAAAAATGTAGGTGCAGCGTCAATCCTTGTAATATGATCTAATGTTATAATTCTAGTAGCTGAATTTAAATGAGAACCCGGTTCATTAAAACCAATATGGCCTGTTCTACCTATTCCTAATAGTTGAAAGTCTAAACCACCAGCTTCTTTTATTTTTAATTCATAATCAATGCAATACTGATAAATATCTTCACTGTTTACTAAACCATTAGGGATATTAATGTTTTCGGATAATATATCAACATGATTAAAAAGATGTTCATGCATAAAATAATAGTAGCTCTGAATATTACTTTTATCCATTGGATAATATTCATCTAAATTGAATGTAACGACATTAGCAAAACTTAGCCCTTGTTCTTTGTGCATTCTCACTAATTCTTCATATACTTTTATCGGTGAAGAACCAGTAGCTAATCCTAAAACACAAGGCTTGTTTAGGGCTTCTTTTTCTCTAATTAAAGCCGCTATTTCTTGCGCTACTAATATTGAGGCTTCTGATGAAGAATCAAAAACAACATTGTGAATTTTTTCATATCGAGATTCTTCAAACTTACCTGCTTTAGCAAAAGCGATACTATTATAATCTTTAATTTTTATTTTCATTCTAGAATAACTTTTTCTTTTAATTTTTGATAAATAAGCGGGAAAATTTAATTTCCCGCATATCTTCTAATCAATCAACTTACTCAAATAAATATTTATAAAAAAAACACTAAAATTGTTAAAAGTTTGGTCCACCTGTATCCCACCAAATTCTTGTGCCCGCATTGTCCGCGCCTCCTAAAAGAGTCACAGCATTAGCGACACCATTAGGATTCGTTGATAATTCACTATCCACAAATGGAATTCTCCTAATTTGAATATCTGTGTCTACTACACCACCACTTTGGTTGCTTACTACAGGAAATATTTTCGGATATCCTGTTCGTCTAAATTCACTCCACGCTTCTTGCCCTTCAGGGAACATAGCAATCCATTTTTGTGTAATAATTCGTTCAAGGTTTTCCTCATTTGTTCCTGCGTCATTCCAAGCTATCGTAATATTACTTAAAGCAGTAATGTTATTTGAAGGATTAACAGGGTCTACATAATCAGCTGGTGTAGAAACATTATCAGCCATATAAGCCGCTGCGCCACTAGCTCCATGTTGCTCAAATGAAGTCATAATTCCAGTTTCATAATTTGTTCTAGCATCACCCGCTCCAGCCCATGCCCTTAAAGCTGCTTCAGCTTTTAAGAAATATACTTCGGCAGTTGTCATTAATTGTACTCTAGATGTGTGTATTTGATCGTTAATGCTAGAAAAACCAATGTAATCTGCCTTTTGGGCAAGTTCATCTGAATATCCTGGTAATAATGGTAATCCTCCACGCACACCCTTTACATCACCAGCCACACTAGTTGGTGCGTCAAAATAACTACCACTCCTACTATCATCATATCCAACTAAAATTGACTCCATTGAAGCATTCATTCTAATATCTCCCCAAGAATTATCAATAGTTGCTAATGGATGATCTAAAGTGCTATTTACAAAAAAGCCATCTGCATTAGATTCCATCAATCCTAAAGATTGAGATAAAGCTTTTTCACCTTCCATTTTAGCTTTTACCGGGTCTACTTTTGAAATTCTAATTGCCAACCTTAATCGTAATGAATTAGCTAATTTCACCCAATTAGTATTATTTCCAGCATAAGACAAATCAAATGCTGTAAATCTCACATTATCAATATCCGCCATAAGATCTGCAACGGCTGTATCTAAGTCTACAAAAAATGCATTATATGCTTCTTGTTGTGAATCATAAACACCCGCATTGGCTAAATCACCGAAACTAGTATATACAATTGGTCCAAAAACATCAGACACACGATGCATTGCCTCTACTTTTAATATTAGAGCTACTGCATTTAATGTTGGGAATTCCGTTTCAGTTAAATCACTTATTTGTTTTGCATTATCCATTACGTTATCGTAAGGAACTGACCAAATAAAATTGTTCCAACCGCTTACCAAACTGTATGTTGTATTGTTTGCTCCAGACACGAATGGTCTAGGGTTAGTAAGATATCCTGAGTATACATCTGCATTCAAATTTTGCTGAAGTTGGTAGGACCAAGCTGGCGAATATTGATAGATACTCTCAAATATTGGTTGATATAAAGAACCAACATGCTGAAAATCTACCTCCAATTGTTCTTGTGTAATATTTCTGTCATTTTCATTAAATTGTTCTATATCACTGCACGATGCAGTAACTAATCCCAATGCAACAAAACATGCTAATATTTTATTTATATTTTTCATTTCTTTAATTTTTTTAGAATGTTAAATTAACGTTGAGCCCAATGCTTCTAGATGAAGGAAGTCCTAAGACATCAACTCCTTGTAATGCATTACCTGTACTTAATGATACATTAGGGTCGTGTGGTGCGTCTTTATAGAAGAAAAATAAATTGCTGCCTATTAATGAAGCTTTAATTCTGTTGAAGAATGAATTTTCTCCTAGATTAAAGTTATAGCCTAAAGCAAATTCTGCCAACCTAACGTTTGTTGCGCTATAAATATATTCTCCTGTAAAACCATTTCTACCACCTGCAAGACCATAATATTGTTGTGCTGATAATGTAAATGGATTTCCACCTTGATCCACAACATTAACATTGCCGTTAGCTGTCTCTCTAGCTGAGTTATTACTAAAACCTTCCACAATAGCTTCGGTCATGCTCATAGTTTCACCTCCGAACTTTCCATCGATTAAGAAATCTATTGTAAAGTTTTTATATGTAAATGAATTGTTCCAACCTAGTGTGAAATCTGGATTCGCATTACCAACTTTAGTTAAGCCGTCTACGGTATTATCGTCATTCTGTTGTATTGAATAAACGGGATTACTTGGGTCCGTGTTATCTACATCAACAATTGGCAAACCATTTGCATCTCTTCTAACTACTTGAGCGTAAATATCACCAAACGAACCACCTTCAACAAGGTAAGATCCAAAAGTGTTTACGCCTTTGCCAGAAAGTGTAAAGAATTCAGGTTCAATTAAACCCTCTAATACTTGACCATTATATATCTTTTCAACTCTATTTTTATTAGAGGCAAAGTTTACTCTAGTTGTCCATGCAAAATCATCATTTTGAATAGGTATGGCAAAAATAGAAGCCTCAATACCTTTATTTGAAATTTCACCAGAATTTAATCTGGCAGAAGGTGCTCCAATTACAGCTACCGATGTAGCAAATTCATAGTATTGATCTACTGTTTTAGTATTGTAATAGCCTAAATCTATTCCTAATCTATTATTATAAAACTTCCATTCGGTACCAATTTCAAATGATTTTTGTCTTTCCGGCTTTGGTGTTGAACCCGGAAAAGGCCTTACTTGAGTAACTATTGGCGAACCATCAAACTGTATTTGTCCGTTAGGATTAATTTGATCTGCACCAAAACCACTTCCTACCTCAGCATAAGATGCTCTAAATTTAGCAAAAGACACATTTTCTGGTAATTCAAATAATTCACTTAATATACCTGTTACACCAATTGATGGGTAAAAGAATGAATTGTTTTCCGGTGGTAATGTAGAAGACCAATCATTTCTTGCAGTTAAATCAACAAATATCTTATCATTAAATCCAATTGTTGCACTTGCAAATAAAGAATTTACGCGAGTCTCAAATGAGTCCTGTCTGAAATTTGTAGTTGGGCCTCCGTTAAAGTTTTGAAACGAAAATACGTTTGCGAATTGTAAATCACCATTGGTTCCAGAATCAGCATTAAACGATTCTGTTGTGGAGCGCGTTGTACTTGCTCCTACAATAGCATTAACCGTAATACCATCTTTAATTTGTGTATTAATATTAGCAATAAGATCACCATAGTACTGAGTGTAATCATTTTCAAATACAATATAGCGACCATTTAATGGAGCTAAAGTAGCTTCGGTGGTAGCATGTGTTTTCCTTTCAAAATTTAATACTGACCTGTCATAAGTTCCTCTGGTTTGAAGAGATAACCAATCATTAATTTTAAAATCTAAACTTAAAGATGCTACTAATTTTTTGTTACTATCTTCTGAAGCATTTCTATTGATTATCCAATAAGGGTTTTGCTCAATATCGCTCGTGCCTCTAAACCATCTTTGAGCCATAATATTTCTTGCAGGATCTAAAGATTCAAAATTAGAATAATCAGACAACTGTTCTGAATCTGATTGAAAAGCATAAGCCCCAACTAATGGGTTAAAATATAGGCCAGAAATTGGTCTGTTTTTAATGTTTTGAGTAGATGACATAACACTTGCATTTAATCTCAATTTATCATCAAAAAGCCTTGCTGTTTCTCTTATATTAATAGTGTGTTGCTTTAAACTATTTGTAGGTAATACACCGCTAGCAAAAGTGTTACTATATGAAAAATACGTTTGCGCGTTCTCAGTCCCACCAGATATAGATACCGAGTTAATATTAGTAATCCCTGTGTCTAAAAAATCATCTACATTACTTTGTGTTTCGTCATTAAAGTCCATAGCATAAGCGGCAGTGTCAACAGTTAGGTTAGAAGAAAAATCAACCTTAAATCCTCCTGCACGTCCTTTTTTAGTGGTAATTAAAATTACACCATTTAAACCTGCACTACCATATAATGCAGAGGCAGAAGCACCTTTTAGTACGGTTAGCGATTCAATGTCATCAGGATTTATTAATGATAAAGCATCACCACCATCTCTATTACCTCCGTTAATATCACCAAAAGTATCTCCCGGTTGACTAGAAGATGGGTTTGATAAAGGAATACCGTCTACAACATATAAAGGTTGGTTGTTTCCAATTGATGAATTTCCTCTTAAAGTAACTTTCACAGATCCTCCAGCACCGGATGCACTTCGATTAATAGATAAACCTGCAACCTTTCCTGACAAGCTACTAACTGGGTTGGTTTGTTTTGCTTTACTTAGTTCATCTGCATCAATATCTTGTGCGGAATAGGTCAGAGACTTACGACTCTTTTTAATCCCAAGAGCTGTTACTACTACCTCACTTAATGCGGTAGCGTCTTCTTCCAATTGTACATTGATTGTGTTAGAATCTCCAATAGTAATTTCAACAGTTGTCATTCCAATATAAGAGACTGTTAGAATATCACCAACCGAAGCCGTTAATGAATAATTACCATCAAAATCTGTTTGAGTACCATTAGTAGTTCCTTTCACCAATATACTTGCACCAGGAATTGGGGAGCCATCAGTTTTTGAAGTTACAGTTCCTTTTACATCTTTTTCTTGCGCAAAAGTTAATTGCGAAATGAACAGAAATAAAGAAAACAATAAGAATCTTCGTAAATTTTGTTTCATAATATTTGATTGTTTTGTCATTTAATTAGCCACAAAGTATTTAAACATAAATTCTATAAGAAAAAAAATATCTAAACGACATGATTTTACCTATAGACAACTTAGAAACGCACATTAGTGATTTTAGAAAATAAACAATTAGTGATTTTATTGTTAATTAATTATTATATCATTAAAATTGTTGGGTATTATTAAGGTTTTAGCAAAAAATGTTTTTGCTTTACTTTTAACCAAAAAGAAGTCGTTATCTCAATATTCAATAAAAATCAATACAATACTATACCTATAAAATATCATGTTATTTTTTGGGTAAGCTTCTTTGTGTTTAATTTAATACGATGGGGCAGTTATTACCAGGATTACTGGTACTCATTCAAATCTAATCTTGTTACCGTTACTATTGGCATGGCATTGGTTTATGTTAATATCTATTATTTATTCCCTAGATTTATTTTGAGAAAAAAATATGCGAGTTATATTTTCTACTTTATTATTGCGCTTTGCATATTCTATGTAATTAGAACTGAACTCATATATCAGTTAATAAATGAAAATGTTTGGCCAGAATCAGAAACGCCCCAAAATGCATATTCTTTCAATCATATTTTAGTTGTTTTCTTAATTGGTATTTATGATGTTGCTTTAGTGTCTACTATTAAATTAACTGCTGATTGGATTATTGAAAGGAAAAGAATTGAAGAACTACAAAAGGCTCAATTGAGGACCGAATTAAACCTTTTAAAGTCTCAAATTCAGCCTCACTTCTTTTTTAACACATTAAACAACCTATATGCACTAGCAATAAGTAAATCTGATGATGCTCCAAGAGTAATCTTAAAGTTGTCAGATATGATGCAATACATATTGTATGAGGTCAATAGCCCAAAGGTAACTTTGTTACAAGAAATAAAACATATTGATAATTATATAGATATTGAAAAAATGCGATTCAATGATAGAATTGAATCTGAAATGAATATTACAGGAGAAATTGACGATGTACAAGTCCCGCCTTTGTTATTCCTTTCTTTTGTTGAGAATTGTTTTAAACATGGTTTGAAAGAAAATGACAATATTTTCATCAATATGAGTTTTAAAGTTATTGATGAAAAGTATTTAGAATTTATTTTGAAAAATAATTTCAACCCTAATGCGGGTCAAAATGATAAGCAAGGAATTGGTCTAAGCAATGCTAAACGAAGATTAAACCTTTTGTTTTCTAAAAACTTCAATATGGAATCAAAAATAGAGGATGATACCTACATCTTATTTTTAAAAATCCCTATTCTATGAAAATTAAATGTATCATAATAGATGACGAACGGCTTGCAATAGAAGTTATAGAAAATCATTTAAAAAATTTTGATCATGTAGAGGTTGTCGCTTCATTTAATAATCCTTTAAAAGCATACCCTCTTTTAGAACAAGAAAAAATTGACGTTATTTTCTTAGATATTAACATGCCACAAATGACTGGCTTTTCTTTTATTGAAAATCTCAGTCATAAACCTTTAATTGTAATTACAACCGCTTACAGAGAATATGCGGTAAAAAGTTTTGAGTTAAGTGTGTTAGATTATTTAGTAAAGCCTATTCCTTTTAATAGGTTTTTAAAAACAATGAATAAAGTCTACCAACAAATGTATGTAAATAGTGTTGGTGGTGATACTAATTTACAACAAGAACCACATATTTTTTTAAAGGTCAATAAAAAACTTATTAAAATAAACCTTAATGATATTCTTTTTATTGAAAGCTTAAAAGATTACATAAAAGTAATTACCACTGTAGGAGACTATGTAGTGCATAAGTCGCTTACGTCTATTACTGAGGAATTACCTCAGTCTAGTTTTATAAGAATACACCGTTCTTATACGATTTCTATTAATAAAATTATTGCCTTAGAAGGTAATACAATTGAAATTTCGAATAAAAAAATTCCAATTGGTAGAAATTATCTTAAAAAAACAAAGGAACGTATTTTCAATAACGACAACAATTAACTCATAAACCTTAGCAAAAAAATGAAAAAATCTATTTCACAATCTAAAAACAACACGCTCATTCCTATTGCAATTATTGCAGGTTTATTCTTTGTTTTTGGCTTTGTTACATGGATTAATGGTGCTTTAATTCCCTTTATGAAAACCATTAATGAGTTAACAGACGCTCAATCTTATCTAGTGGCTTCAGCATCTTATATTTCATTTGTTGCTATGGCATTACCCGCATCTTACATTATAAACAAAATAGGGTTTAAAAAAGGAATGGCTCTAGGTTTAATTATAATGGCTTTAGGCGCTTTGGTGTTTATTCCTGCTGCAAACGCAAGAACATATTGGGTGTTTTTACTAGGTGTTTTTATTCAAGGAGCAGGAATGACATTATTACAAACAGCATCTAACCCTTACATAACTATATTAGGTCCAATAGAAAGTGCCGCTAAGCGTATTGCAATTATGGGTATCGCTAATAAAGTTGCAGGAGCACTGGGTTCTGTCATTTTTGGAGCAATTTTATTGTCTGGTATTGATGGCATGAAAGATAAATTAAGTACTGTTGGTGCTGCAGAAAAAGCGAGTATATTAAATACTATGGCTGATAGTGTGGTAATGCCTTACATTATAATGGCAATTGTACTATTTTCATTAGGTATCTTAATAAAAAAAGCGCCTTTACCGCAGGTTGAGGTAGGGCCAATTGAAGACTCAAAAACTGAGGGAAAATCTAAAACTAGTATATTCCAATTCCCACATTTATGGTTGGGTGTTTTAGCCTTATTTGTCTACGTTGGTGTAGAGGTCATTGCGGGAGATACAATTATATCTTATGGAATCGCTTTAGATATTCCAGCAGATAGAGCAAAGTTCTTTACTCTATTTACTTTAATGGCTATGGTTGCAACTTATGCCTTGGGGGTGTTTTTAATCCCAAAATATATTAGTCAAGCTGTAGCTTTAAAAGCTAGTGCTGTTTTAGGGATTACACTTTCGTTTTGTATCGTATTTACCAGTGGATTTACTTCGGTTCTTTTTGTCGCTGCATTAGGTATAGCCAATGCTTTAGTTTGGCCAGCGATATGGCCACTAGCGTTAACAGGCTTAGGGAAATTTACTAAAACGGCATCAGCTTTATTAATAATGGCTATTTCTGGCGGAGCAATTCTTCCCCCGCTTTATGGTGCTTTGGTAGACAATAAAAAAATAGAACTTCTTGCTAGCGGAATAGAAGCTGCTCCAGCAATGGCAGAAGCCGCTTCACATGGGTATTGGATTCTATTACCATGTTACATCATTATTCTATATTATGCTTTTTCTGGTCATAAAGTGGGGCTTAAAAAGAATTAAATCCATTTATCTATGAATGATAGAATCGAATCTGTGGATATTTTACGAGGGTTTACAATTTTAGCAATGATATTGGTAAATACACCTGGTACGTGGAGTCATATTTACACTCCCTTACGTCATGCGGAATGGCATGGGCTAACACCAACAGATTTAATATTTCCTTTCTTTTTATTTATTGTCGGTATCTCTATTTACTTTTCTTACAAGAATAAACCCAACACTTTGTCCACCTACAAAAAGATAATAATTAGAAGCCTAAAACTTATAGGTTTAGGGTTGTTTTTAAATTTGTTTTTACCTTACTTTCCTTTCTTTAATGACTTTGAAACTCTTAGAGTTCCTGGAGTGCTTCAGCGTATTGGAATTGTGTTTTTATTTTCATCTTTACTATATCTCAATTGTAATTGGAGAAGTTTAATTGTAATTGGAGTTATAATTATAATCGGTTATTGGTTGTGTCTTGGCTATATTCCTTTTCCAGATGGAAGTCCACCAACTTTTAACAGAGGCTCTAACAATTGGGCTAATTATATTGATTTAAATGTCTTAGGAAAGCATATGTGGAAGATAGATTACGATCCAGAAGGCTTAATTAGTACTATTCCTTCTATTGCAACCTGTATTTCGGGAATCTTAATTGGTAAACTTTTAGAAGGTCTTACTCATATTAAACATATATTTCTTGTGGCTCTAGGTTTTCTAATTTCTGGTTATATTTTAAATATTTGGTTTCCAATTAATAAAGCAATTTGGAGTAGTAGTTTTGTTTTAGCAACGAGTGGCTGGGCAACATTAGTATTAGGTGTTATATACTACCTGAAAGACTTTAAAAAGCAAAAATTCGGTACAGTATTTAAATATGTTGGCATGAACGCAATTACTATATATTTCTTATCTAGTTTTATTTCTAAATCAATGTATCTTATACGAATTAATGAAAACAGTAATATTCATTCTTACATATATGAAACTATTTTTGTTCAATCATTTCTTCCAGAAAAATTATCCTCAATGTTGTATGCCCTTACGGTTGTATTTTTTTACCTAGGACTTGGATATGTGCTTTACAAAAAGAAAATATTTATAAAAGTTTAAAGTGAATTTTGAAAAGTGACGATTTAAAAACACAGAAATATCTATCGATTTTAATAATTACATTTAATCTTTTTCTTTCGTGCAAAAAAGATATGTTTATCGGCAATAGAATTGACTTTACCAAAGAATTCATTTTCACAAAAGGTATTGAAGGGCCAGCGGTAGACAGCAAGGGAAACCTATATGCCGTAAATTATAAAGAAGAGGGTACAATTGGTGTTGTAAATAGCAAAGGCAAAGCTTCTTTATTTACCAAACTTCCAAAAGGGAGTATCGGTAATGGAATTAGATTTGATGAAAATGACAATATGTATGTTGCGGATTATACCAGCCACAACATCTTACTTATAAAAAAGGGAACGACTAAGGCTCTAGTTTACGCACATGACTCTACTATGAATCAGCCTAATGATTTGGCAATATCACCTAACGGAATTTTATATGCGAGTGATCCAAATTGGAAGAATGAGACCGGAAAATTATGGATGGCGAAAGACCAAAAACTTCACCTATTAGAAAAAAACATGGGAACAACTAATGGCATTGAGGTAAGTCCAGATGGGAGAAGGCTGTATGTTAATGAATCTGTTCAAAAAAAAGTCTGGATCTATGACATAAGTTTAGATGGCTCAGTTAAAAACAAAAGGCTTTTTGCCTCTTTTAATGATTTTGGTTTAGACGGTATGCGCTGCGATGAAAAAGGAAATATTTATGTCTGTAGGTATGGTAAGGGAACAATTGCAATACTATCCCCAACCGGAGTATTTCTGAAAGAAATACGACTAAAAGGTATGAAGCCAACAAATATTACTTTTAGTAATGATTATAAGAAGTGTTATATCACAATTGCAGATAGAGGCTGTGTTGAAGTTGTAAAATTAAAATAATATACTCAATAAAAAAACCTCAACAATCTCTGGGATTATCAAGGTTTAAAAGTGGTCCCACATGGACTCGAACCATGGACCACCTGATTATGAGTCAGGTGCTCTAACCAACTGAGCTATAGGACCTATTGACTAGTGTCAATTTGCTTTATTTCTAAAGCGAGTGCAATATTACTACATATTTTAAAACTCTACAAGAAAAACAAATCGTTTTAGTCTTTAATCTCTTGACACAATTCAACCAAAACACCATTTGTTGATTTAGGGTGTAAGAATGCGATTAGTTTATTATCAGCTCCTTTTTTGGGTTTTTCATGTATCATTTTAAAACCTTCCTTTGTAAGACGTTTAATTTCTTTTTCAATATTATCTACTGCAAAAGCAATGTGATGAATGCCTTCTCCTTTCTTTTCTATAAACTTAGCTATTGGGCTATCTTTATTCGTGGCTTGAAGTAATTCTATTTTATTTGGGCCACACTTAAAAAAAGAGGTTTTTACACCTTCACTTTCCACGTCTTCAGTCTTATAATGTGCTTTTCCAAATAAAGACTTAAAAAGGTGGTTAGAATTCTCTATGTCTATAACCGCTATGCCTATGTGCTCAATTTTTCTCATCGTGGCTTCAATTTTGTAGTGTAAAAATACTATAATCCTTAAATAACCTCTACTTTTGCAAAATGGAAAGTAATAGACAGAAAAAAATCGCAGGAATAATTCAGCAAGATTTAGTGGATGTTTTACAACGTGCCGCTTCTGAAGGTGGGCTTAAAGGCGTAATAATTTCAGTCTCTAAAGTTAGTGTCACTGTAGATTTGTCCATGGCTAAAGTTTACTTAAGCATATTTCCAAATAAAGAGGCTGAACCTTTACTTGAAGGAATTAAATCTAACAAGCCTTTAATTAGACATGAGTTGGCCCAACGTACACGTCATCAATTAAGACGAATGCCACAACTCGAGTTTTTTATTGATGATTCCTTAGAATATATTGATGGTATTGAGCGTTCACTTAAAGGAGAGGATAATCCTCTTGACAATCCTGATTTATTGGATAATCGAAAAAAATCTTAATTGAATTTTCCTTTATACATAGCAAAACGTTATCTGTTTTCTAAAAGCAGTAATAATGCTATTAATATAATGACTCTAATTGCTTCGGGTGGAGTTATTATTGCTTCTGCAGCTTTATTTATTGTTTTATCTGTTTTTGCGGGATTAAAGGATTATAGTTTAATGTTTTCCTCTATTGTGGATCCTGATTTAAAAATAATACCAGCTGAGGGTAAATCGTTTTTGTTTACTGAGGGTGATAATTCTAAATTAAATACTATAGAGGGAATTGCCTCCTATTCAAAAATTATAGAAGAACGTATTATTATTAAGTCTGAAGACAAGAATCTCCTGGCAACTCTAAAGGGAGTTGATTCAAATTATTTAGAAGTTACCAATATAGACTCTATGGTTACCAAAGGAAATTGGATTTCTCCCGAAAGTAATGATGTGGTTTCTGGATGGGGAATTTCTAATAATCTCTCTTTTGGTATCTTAAATTATTTAAAACCTTTATCGCTTTACGTTCCTAAACCAGGAAGAGGCCAGGCCAGTTCTGTAGAAGGCTATTATAATTCTGAATATGTAAATAATGTTGGTCTTTTTGATATTAATGAGCAATTAAATAATGAATATGTTTTTGCTGATATCCATTTAGCAAAATCATTGCTAAATTATAAAGATAATCAAGTTAGTGCGCTTGAATTAAAACTCAAACCAGATGTTGATGAATCTAAAACAAGAAAGCAATTAGAGAGCGTCTTCCCTAATCGGTTTGTTATTAAAAATAGAGAGCAGTTAAATGATGCGCTATTTAAAATGTTGAATACAGAAAACCTTGCTATTTATTTGATATTTACTTTAGTTATTATCATCGCTTTATTTAATGTTATAGGAGCCATTATGATGATGATTTTAGATAAAAAGAAATCATTGAATACCTTGTTTAATTTAGGTACAGAATCAAAAACAATTAAATCCATCTTTTTTTGGCAAGGTAGTCTAATGACCATTGTTAGTGGAATTATTGGTGTTGTAATTGGTTTACTAATTGTATTTTTGCAGCAATCTTTTGACTTGGTAATGTTAACCCCAGATTTGTCTTATCCTGTACGCCTAAACGTCTTTAATGTACTCATTGTTTTAACAACCATATTAGCCTTAGGAATTATTGCGTCTAGAATAGCATCTCAACGTATTACAAGAAAGTTAATACAGTCTTAGTTAGTGAATTGGTGATCTCCAAATTTCTCTAAAACTTCATCAAAAGCCGCAAATACATCTTTAGAATCATCACTTGTTACCATTTTCATTCGGTATTCTTTAAAGTGTGGAATACCTTTAAAATAATTGGTGTAATGTCTTCTGGTTTCAAAAACACCAAGAACTTCCCCTTTCCAATCTATAGCCATTTGTAGATGACGTCTAGCTGCTTCAACGCGTTCTGATAAAGTGATTGGAGCTAAATGCTCTCCGGTTTCAAAAAAATGTTTTACTTGCTTAAAAAACCATGGGTTACCTATGGTTGCTCGACCAATCATCGCTCCATCTAGTCCGTAACTGTCTCGCATTTCAGCAGCACGTTCTGGCGTGTTAATGTCACCATTTCCAAATACAGGAATATGCATTCTTGGGTTGTTTTTTACTTCAGCAATTGGTTTCCAGTCCGCATCACCTTTATACATTTGAGCTCTTGTTCTTCCGTGTATGGCAATTGCTTTACAACCCACATCTTGTAAACGTTCGGCAACCTCAACAATTCTTATAGAACTATCATCCCAACCTAGTCTTGTTTTTACAGTTACTGGCAAATTAGTACGCTTTACCATTTCTGCTGTGAGCTTTTCCATTAAACAAATATCTTTTAAGATTCCAGCACCTGCTCCTTTAGAAACAACTTTCTTAACAGGACAACCAAAGTTAATATCTATAATGTCTGGATTCGACTTTTCTACGATATCAATGGTTTGTAACATACTGTCCATATTGGCGCCAAAAATTTGAATACCAACAGGTCTTTCTTTTTCATAGATATCTAATTTCATAACACTCTTTGCCGCATTACGAATTAAGCCTTCGCTAGAGACAAACTCCGTGTAAACCACATCTGCACCTTGCTCTTTACATAAAGCACGAAAAGGTGGGTCGCTTACATCTTCCATGGGTGCTAATAGCAATGGAAAGTCTGGTAATTCTATGTCTCCTATTTTAACCAAGTCTTAAATTTTAACGCAAAGCTACGGCTTTTTCAAATATTTACTATTCAAAACCCAAAGTCCATAAAAACCTAAAAACAATTCTGCAAAAACACCAAATTTATAATTAAAAGTAGGTGTGCCATCAAGGAATAAACTTAACAATCTTCCTGAACCTAAACCCAGCATAAATACTGTATTGGTTACTAATGCAATTTTTAAAAATTTAGCTTTAACAATCCCTAGAATCCAAACTATTGAAAAACCTAAATACAATCCCATTATAGCTTTAAACTGACTGTATTCATCTGTGGTATTAAGTTGAATATCGAACTCAGAACTTGGGTTAAATCCATAAACAAATGCAACAGGAATTACAATTAGTACAGAAATGATTACGTGTACTTTAGTGATGAAGTCATGTTTTGTTTTTAGCATTAAAATTTAACTTTCGTTTCAATGGTTTTTTTACCACGTTTCACTGTAATATCAGCTTCATCGCCATTATCAAAAACAGATAGCGCGCGCATGTAGCTCATCATGTCTGTAACAATACTATCGCCTAATTTCAATACCACATCTCCCTTTTGCAAACCCGCATTAAACGCTGGTGTTTCTTCTCGTGTTCCATCAATACGCATCCCTTTTCCGTCATACAAATAGTCTGGCACAACACCAAGTCCTACTTTAAAACGCGGAGTCTCTTCACTTTCATTTTTCGTTTTTCTAAAAGCAAGCTTCCCATTATCGTCTAAATCTGTAATAATATCCAAGAGGTAGTCTGAGATGAGGTTCATGCCCTCGTAATTTAACTTATCCGAATCGTCTCCAGGCTTATGGTAATCTTCATGTTGGCCCGTAAAGAAGTGCAATACAGGAATATCAATCAGATAAAAAGACGTATGATCACTTGGCCCCACTACACTTTCGTTTTCTACAATTTTGAATTTATCATTGTTAGACTTTATGGTTTGCTTAAATATTGGTGATGTTCCTGTACCATAAACGGCTAATGTGCTGTCTGGTTTCATTCGGCCTACCATATCCATATTAATCATGTAGTTGATAGATTCAGACTCAATAGTTGGATTTTTGGAAAAGTAATTAGAACCTAACAACCCCATTTCTTCACCTGAAAACGCCATAAATAAGTAATTGTTTTTGTCTTTAATATCGGCCTGATTGTTTTTTACTTAATCGGCTTGCTAAGTTTAATAGTACAGCAACTCCACTTGCATTATCATCAGCTCCATTATGAACAGCTTTGTCTTTTTATCTATATAATGAGCCCTCACCACCATAGCCTAAGTGATCGTAATGCGCACCAATAACAATTGTTGTTTTCGCATTATTATCCATAAAACCTATCACATTATTTCCTGTTATTGTACTATCAGCATTAGTTGTAAATTCTACTTCGCTATGAGGGTCTGTTTTAGGTTTAAATGAAAAGGATTGTAAAAATTCTTCCGTTCCTTTGGGTTGCAAACCAATAGCCTCAAAACGTTTTGAAATGTAGCCTGCAGCAAGCACCTCTCCTTGAGTCCCTGTTTGACGACCCTCGAGCTTATCATCTGCCAAAAAAGTAACATCTTCCTTTATTCTATTTTCAGCAACTTTAGGCTCATTTTTACATGATAGAAATCCCACTAAAAGCATTAAAAACAACAATTTTTTCACCAGTAAATCTTTTTTTTGCCCAAAATTAGGCATTATAAGCCATTTATTATAATTCTTTAACATGAACAGAATAACAGTTATTTTAATTCTATTGATTACATTTTCATCTTGTAAAAATGAAGATTCAAAAACTTCAGAATTGGCAACTGAAACAGCCACAAAGACTAATGAAGTAAAAGACTCTTTAGTTTATCCCGAAGAAACGCATTTTAAATCTATAAGACAGGTGACTTTTGGTGGTGATAATGCTGAAGCCTATTGGAGCTTTGATGATAAGCAATTGATATTTCAATCTAATAATGCAAAATGGAATGTTGGCTGTGACCAGATGTTTTTAATGAATGCTAGTGAAACCTTTACAGACAGTATTGCGCCTCCAATGTTAAGTACGGGAAAAGGTAGAACAACATGTGCTTACTTTTTGCCAGATAATAAACATATCATTTACGCTTCTACACATTTAGGTGGTGAAAATTGTCTAGATACACCATTGCGTAAAAACGGAAAATACATCTGGCCAATTTATGATAGTTATGACATTTTTGTAGCAGATTTAGAAGGTAATATCGTTAAACAATTAACCAATGAAATTGGTTATGATGCAGAACCAACAGTTTCCCAAAAAAGGTGATAAAATTGTATTCACCTCAACAAGAAGCGGCGATTTAGAGTTATACATCATGAATATTGATGGTTCTGATGTAAAACAAATTACCAACGAATTAGGTTACGATGGTGGTGCGTTCTTTTCACCAGATGGCACTAAATTAATCGTTAGATCATCCCGACCTAAAACTGAAAAGGAAATAAAAGACTACAAAGATTTACTTGCCGAAGGATTGGTAGAGCCAACCGAAATGGAACTTTACATCTGTAATGCTGACGGTTCTGGTTTGAGACAACTCACCGAATTAGGAAATGCTAATTGGAGCCCATTCTTTCACCCTTCTGGTAATAAAATATTATTCTCATCGAATTTTGAAGCTGAACGTGGCTTTCCTTTTAATTTATATTTAATTGATATTGATGGTAAGAATTTAAAACGTGTTACCCATGGAGAAACTTTTGATGCCTTCCCTGTATTCTCAAATGACGGAAAGTATTTGGCGTTTTCTTCTAATAGAAATAATGGTGGTGCTAGAGATACAAATTTGTTTATTGCTGAGTGGACAGATTAATTTAAGTCTTTAAGTCTATCGCGCTCTTCAGCATTTGTCGCGCGCTCGTTAGTATTAAGCTTTGTATTACCAAATTTATATCGGAATCCTAATTTAATAAACCGGTTGTCTAAATTCGTAAATCTTCTGCTCGATTGATTTAAATAATTGATAGATACGTCATAATCTTGCATATTAAAAATATCTTCTACTGATAAAGAAATTACAGCTCTTTTATTTAAAATAGACTTAGAAATACTGAGTTCTGAAACCAATCTATCTTCAGCTGTTTGCAAGCTTTGAAGGTTTTTTCCAAACCAATAGAAAGTTGCATTAACATTAAGGCTATTATCTTTTAATAATGAAAAGTTTGGAGCTAAAATAAATAATTGTGACCACCTGGTTAACTCGATAAAACCTTCCCCAAAATCCACCTCTTCGGTAATGTTAAAAGTTGATGAAGCTGCATAAACACTAAACCTATTTGCTCCATAATTAAATTCCATATCAAAGCCGTAATCAACACGTTTATCTAGATTAACTGGCGTAAAAGTAATCACATTAGTCTGATTGTCTTGACGTGGTAATTCCTCAATCACTCCATCGTAATACGTATAATACGCAGAAATTGTAAAATACTCTAAAAAATTTGTTGCTATTTTATAATTATCTATATAAGTAGGAATCAAATTAGGGTTACCAACAACTAGGGTGTTTTCATTTAGAAAAAAAGTAAACGGATTTAAGTTTGTGTAACCGGGTCGAGTAATACTTCGTTTATAGCTTCCCGTAAGGCTAATATCTTTAGATATTTTATTTGTTATACTTGCGTTTGGAAACCAATTAATGTAGTCTTGCGTGTTGGTTTCGTTTAGTGATATTGATTTTCCTTCAATATTTGTTTGCTCAGCTCGTAAACCAATATTTAAAGCCCATTTATCCCAAGATTTAGCATAATTAACATAAGCAGCAAAGATTTTTTCATCATATTTAAACACATCTGTATTAGCTGAATTTACAACCTCATTACCATCAATAATGTCTAATCTTCTAATGTCACTTTCTGTGTTTATAATAGAATATTTCATTCCTGTGTCAAAACTAGAATTGTCATTAATTGGGTGGCTATAATCTACGCCACCTGTAATAATCTGTGTGTCTTGATTAGCTAAGGTGTTAAATTCTGAATCATTTACCACTCCTGGTTCATCTTGAAACACATTTTGGTTTCTCCCATAATCATACACTGTATAATGTCCATTAAAAACAAGACTCGCTTTGTTATCATAATCGTGTCTATATATTAAATCTGTGCCTACATTGTATTTATTATCTCTAGACAAATTATCTGCAGTAAAACCTGAAGAAAAATTCTGGTTGTTATCAAAAATATCTGTGCTGTTTTTTAGTTGATATTTTAATTGTGGTAAATATAGAGCAGTGCTTGTAAGACTTAATGTGTTCTTATCATCAATAAAGTAATCAAAATTTAAATTGACATTGTGGGTTTCTAACCAAGTGTTTCTATTGGTTTTAGATTTCCATGTCTCATCAATAACATCTGAGTTATTAAAAAAATTAAAAGTATAATTCTCATTTCTATTAATTTTTTGATTAGTATAGCTATAATTTAGGTTTAGATTGATTTTATCGTTTTTAAAAAAATGGCTTGTACCGGCGTTGTATCTTGGAAACACGCCTCGGGTGTAATTGGTTTGTACACTTCCGCGATAACCTGTAATCAAATTTTTACTCATTATTATATTAATCACAGAACCACTATCTGCATCATAACTTGCTGGCGGATTAGTAATCACTTCAACTGACTTTATACTATTAGCTGGCGCACTTTCTAAGAGTTGAATTAGTTCGCTACTAGTTAATTGTACTTTACGATTATTAATATATACAGTTGCTGGTGCGCTCTTAATATTTATACTTCCTTCTGAAACTATGATGCCTGGTGTGCTTTTTAAAACACCGAGCGTTGAGCCTTCTGTAAGCGCAGTATTTTCTATATTGAATATCAGTCGGTCTGGTTTACGTATTCTTGTTGGTTTTTTTCCAATAACCGTAACCTCATTTAAACTTTCTGGTATCTCATTGAGTTCAATCGTTCTTAAATCTAAATCTCCTCGAAGAATTATTTTTTGCTCAATTGTTTCAAAACCAATATAGGTGATTTTAACAATGAATGTGGCTGCATCTAAATTAGAGAATTCAAAAACACCCTTATCATCTGTTGATGTTCCTTTATAAAATACGTTATTGCTTTCTGTGTAAAGAATTACGTTGGTAAATTCAATAGGATTATTGTTCGAATCAACAACTTTTCCTTTGATGGAAAATTCTTGAGCAAATACAAAAAAAGATAGCGCAATAAGAATTACGCTAAGATTAAGTCTCAGACGAGCAATCATTAGTTGGGTTTGTGTTGCAAGATAAAGATTGTTTTTTACTTTTTGTTGTGGTTTTTCAGTAGTTCAACGAGCTTTTATTGCTGTTTTTGATAGCACAAAGCACAAGAAAACACTTATATTTGCACCCAAATTATTGCTATAGAAGATAGATGAAGAACATTCGTAATTTTTGCATTATTGCACATATAGATCACGGAAAGAGCACCTTAGCTGATCGCTTATTAGATTATACAGGTTCAGTTACAGCTCGTGAGAAACAAGACCAACTTCTAGATAGTATGGATTTGGAACGTGAGCGTGGTATTACAATTAAGTCTCATGCAATTCAAATGGAATATACATTTGAAGGTCAAGAATATGTCTTAAACTTAATAGACACTCCTGGTCATGTAGATTTCTCTTATGAAGTTTCAAGATCGATTGCCGCCTGTGAAGGAGCTCTTCTTATTGTGGATGCGGCTCAAAGTATTCAAGCGCAAACTATTTCTAATCTATACCTGGCTTTAGAAAATGATTTAGAAATTATTCCTGTGCTTAATAAGGTAGACTTGCCAAGTGCAAATCCAGAAGAGGTTACTGATGATATTGTTGATCTTTTGGGTTGTGATCCAGAAGAAGTGATTCATGCTAGTGGAAAAACAGGCTTTGGAGTTGATAATATTCTACAGGCCATTATTGAGCGTATTCCAGCGCCAGAAGGTGATATTAATGCTCCTTTACAGGCTTTAATTTTTGATTCAGTTTATAATACATTTAGAGGTATTGAAACTTATTTTAGAGTTTTTGATGGTGAGATTACAAAAGGGCAAAAAATTAAATTTGTCGCTACAGATAAAGATTATTTTGCTGATGAAGTTGGGACTTTAAAGCTCAACCAAGTTGCAAAACAAAGTGTAAAAGCTGGTGATGTTGGCTATTTAATTACAGGTATAAAAACCGCTAAAGAAGTAAAGGTTGGTGATACAATTACAGATTTTGCAAATCCTACGACTAATATTGTAGAGGGGTTTGAAGATGTAAAACCAATGGTTTTTGCTGGTATTTACCCTGTTGATACAGAAGATTACGAAGAGCTTCGAAACTCTATGGAAAAGCTACAACTTAATGATGCGTCATTGGTATTTCAGCCTGAAAGTTCTGCGGCTTTAGGTTTTGGTTTCCGTTGTGGTTTCTTGGGTATGCTACATATGGAAATTATACAAGAACGTTTAGAGCGTGAATTTGATATGACGGTTATTACAACTGTGCCCAACGTATCTTATCATGCTTATACAAATAAAGAACCAGATGTACCATTTATAGTTAACAATCCAAGTGATTTGCCAGAACCAACAACAGTTAATCGTGTTGAGGAACCATTTATAAAAGCTACCATAATTACAAAATCTGATTTTGTGGGTAATGTTATGGGTCTTTGTATAGAAAAACGCGGTATGATTACAAATCAAACCTATTTAACTACCGAGCGCGTTGAACTAATTTTTGAAATGCCACTAGCTGAAATTGTCTTCGATTTTTATGATAGACTAAAAACGGTATCTAAAGGTTATGCTTCTTTTGATTATTCCCCTATAGGAATGAAAGTATCGAAATTAGTAAGGCTAGATGTCTTATTAAATGCTCAGCCGGTTGATGCACTTTCTGCTTTAATTCATGCAGATAACGCACAAAATATAGGTAAAAAAATGTGTGAAAAGTTAAAGGAATTAATTCCTCGTCAACAATTTGATATTCCTATACAAGCTGCTATTGGTGCAAAAATAATTTCGCGTGAAACCGTTAAAGCATTGCGTAAAGATGTTACCGCTAAATGTTATGGTGGTGATATTTCTCGTAAGCGTAAGCTTTTAGAAAAGCAGAAAAAAGGTAAAAAACGTATGCGCCAAGTGGGTAATGTAGAAATACCTCAACAAGCATTTATGGCTGTTTTGAAACTTAATGATTAAATTTTTGAATCCATGATGCTATTTAATAAAAAAAACCGAAGTTTAAACTTCGGTTTTTTATGCTTTTCATAGTCCTGAAAAGAGCCTAGTTTAAAATCTACCTGAACTCTGGTATTGCTTTAATATGTGTGTAGCTGTAGTTTTACAGCAATCAATTTAAAGTCATACGTTATGAAAACAAAATTACTTACCCTTGCCTTGTCCTTTTTTTTTTTATTCCTTTTCACAAACCAACTGTTGGTATCAATACCATAAACCAACCCAAATAATTAATATTGATGTTGATGCATCTGGAAACCTTCATATCGCTACAAATGGCGGTTACATTATGTATAACACCAACTCTGATATTGTTGAAGACTATGCCAATTTAACCTCACAAAGTCAACCCATTGGCTGGTGTACGTCTGTAAAGGTTAATCCAACAAACAACAATGTGGCGTTGGGTCTACCTTCTGGTCAAGGTATAGTAATCTATGATGGTACCTTCTATACGGATTATCATCCAGACAACTCTGATATTGGAGATTTCTCCAGCCCTGAACTCCATTATACAGAAGGCGGGCTACTGTATATTTATGACAAATCTGACACAAAGTATCAAACCTTTGAAAATGGAGTTTTTGGTGTTCTAAAGAATTTAACATTTAGACCTCAAGCTATTATTGAAAACGAAGCTGGCAATATTGCCTATTTTGCTGGGCTAACTCCTAGTGGTTTATCTGATGGTCTATATGAATTAAATATCGCTACAGACACATTTACCAAATATACGATCTCAAATTCTGGTATTCATACTAATGGTCCCACTTGTTTTTATAGAGATACTAACGATTTGCTTTATATTGGTGGTTATGGTGGTGTTAGCACTTTAGACGATATGGGTAATTGGGCGAACTATCAAGAACCTTTACCTATTAACCCCTCGGTATTTTATGATGTTTTTAGTATTGACAAGTTTAGTGATGGTACTTTTTTAGTTAATAATTCAAACCCTAATTCTTCTGAAGAGCTTGGATTTTCTATCGTAGATTTTACAAGCAATACATGGACGCACTATGACAGTTCGGTCTATTGCAATGGGTCTGACCAAGTACAAAACATGGTTCTTGCTAATGATTTGGTTTATGCACATTTTAGAAAATTTAGCAACCCTTCTGAGGATTATAAACTTTGGTCCTTTGATGTGTCAACTAATACTTGCGAAGAGCAAAACATTAATCATTTAAATGTAGGCAATCTAGATTTTTACGGTACGGCTGGCGTAGCTATGAGGCAAAGCCAAAATGATGCAAATACTTTGGAGTTATTGTGGACCAATAACACAGAACTGAATAGTATGGATTTACCTTTAAACACAATATTTGCTAGCGGTTTTCCAAGCGCTAATACTATTTTAACATCTGCAGTACCGCTAAATAATATCAACCCTGTTAAAATAGGTGGTGAGACTACTTTATTGGCAGGAGATGATGATGGCGTTTGGGTTATTGATGAAAATAATGTGATTAATCAAATACCTCATTTAATAGATGATTATAGATCCGTAAATACGGAAATAGTTTCGGATAATAGTAGTCCTCAAAACATAATGGCTGTATTAGGTGGTTGGAAAAACAATTCAGATTATGAAAACTATAAGACTAAAGTTAATACTACTGATAATACAATAACAACACCTGAAAAATTTAATTTTGTACGCCTTGGTTTTGGTGCCACAAATCTTGGTTGCTTGGTTGCTAATGATAGCATTCGTTGTGCTCTTTCAAGGTTTGATGTAAATTCCATTATTCGTTTTTCGGGTCAAAAATGGGATGTACAAAATAATAGTGAGCCAATATCTAGTTTTGATGAAGATATTAGTGTATTTACCGGTTTTTTACAAGATATTATTTTTGGTGATTTTGATAACGATGGAGAAATAAGTCCAGCATTTTTAGATTCTAATAACTCTATAAGATCTCGGGAAACGGACGAAAATACTGGGCTGTCAATTTATGCGGAATATGCTCTAAATACCGGTACTACTTCCGATGTGGTCGAGCAGGTGTTTGACCCTACAATTCAAGATTTTTCCCCTAACGATGTTTTTGATGGTTTTCTTCATTTAATGAAAGTGGTAATGATATCTCAAAGCATTAGTGGCGATAGTGATAATATTCGTAGAAGGTTTCAACAGGCGCTTTTAGTGCGCGAATCATCTGGTTCAAGAAATACACAAAGCATATTAAACCTTGAATTTGTTCCCAATGCTTTAATTGATGATTTGCCTCCTGACTTATTCGTTATAGGAACTAATATATTTGCCTATAGTGATACGCACTATGCTACAGTAATTAATACAAATTATGGCATACTAATTAATACCGCAATAGATTATTCATCAATTGTATTAAGTGTTAATGATGTTGTTGCTAATGATAACCTTAAGCTACACCCAAACCCTACAACTGATATAATTACTGTATCTGGTGAAAATGTGATTTCTGTTGAGGTTTTTGACATTAACGGCAGGAGTGTCCTCTCCTCAAAATCAAATACCCTTTCTGTTAAGCATTTGTCAAATGGTGTATATATTGTAAAGGTTTTAGGTGAAGGCAATAGCATAATTACTAAGAAATTGATTAAACAATAACCTTGTTCGTCATTTTTCTAAATTTCAGAGTTGCTTCTTTTTTATTATCTTACTTAATATCATTAAACAGTGCTTGTACATCCTAAAAAAATACTTATTTGTGAAGACCATCAAATAGTCATTGATGGTCTCGTCTCTATTTTTAATAATCAACCAGATTATACGGTTTTAGATTATGTTAAAAACGGAATGGATGTTCTACCAATGGTTAAGGAAACAAAACCAGATGTGCTGTTGTTAGATTTAAATCTTCCTAATAAAAACGGTTTAGACATTCTTAAAGAAATAAAACTATATAATTCTGAAATAAAGGTTATCATCTTAACCATGTACAATAAAGAGAGTGTTGTAAAAAAAGTAAAGCAATATAACGGTAATGGGTTTTTAATAAAAAATTGCTCTTCAGATGACTTGTTAAGGGCTTTAGACAGTGTTTTTGAAAGCAATGCATTTTATCGCGGGAAAGGCGTTAAGAACAATGTTGTTGAAACCGATGGGTTTCTCGAAAAAATAAAAATAACACGACGAGAAAAAGAAATTATTTTAGAATTAGTTAAGGGGAATAATGTACCTCAAATTGCAAAAGCCCTCTTTATTAGTACATATACCGTTGAAACACATAAAAAGAATATCTTTAAAAAATTAGATATTCATAATACAATAGATTTGGTAAAGCTTGTGAATGAAAAACAATTGTTTTCTTAACTATATTTTAATTTCTGCACTTTTTGCATTTGGGTTTGCCCCTAGATTGATAGCGCAACAAGCCGGTGTAATTCTCATAGATTCTGATTTTAAAAAAACAAACATTAAATCCTATTCTAAAGTAAATGACAAACAGCTTAAAGATGAGTATAGTTACTTTTATTTTAGTTTTGAAAATGAATATAATACCATTTCGTTTGCCGTAAAAAATGATAGTGATAAGGTTAAGAATCTAATCCTTGAATTCTCTAACGCATTAATAAAGGAAATAACGCTTTCAAAAATTGAAAATAATACTTCTATTCCCCTTTATAAAACAGGTATAGATTATACTGTTTCACAAAAACCTCTTGAACACCGGCTTTTTGCTTTTCCTATTAAACTCGAAGCAAATGAAACCTCAACATACAGAATAACACTTAAAAAAGAGGTTGGTAAACCTCTAGTAACCTCTGCCTATATAAAAAGTGAATCGACATTTAATAAACAGGGTTCTATACAGCAAGTTTTAATTGGCTTGTACTATGGCATAAGCTTACTATCGGTGTTTTTTAGCCTGTTTGTTTTTTATTATTTAAGAAAAAGCAGTTATCTTATTTACGCTGCTTATATAATTTTTCTTGGGTTATTTATCAGTTCATATACTGGTCTATTCTCTCAACTTTTTTTAAATGAGTCTGATCTGTTTAATAAATACAAACACTACGTTTTATTCAGTGAAATTTCATTATTGCTTTTTGTAGTTTTTTCCCAAAAAATATTAGAAGCAAAGGTACATACGCCTAAATTAAAACGAACTATGGACGTTTTACTAATTGTTCTTGTATCGATTAGAGTTTTCATTCACTTTTTTCTTACAGAGTTATTTGAGCGTTTTGTTCCTCTTTTTATGAACCTTTGGTATGCTATATTTTTAGTCTTAGTAGTGCTAATTTCTATTGAAATTGTGGTGTTTTTTAAAACCAATTCTAAGCGTTCCTCGTTCTTTGCAATTGCATATTTATTTATGATTACTGGTGTCTTTTTAACAATTTTATATCATAGTTATGGTTTGGTAAACACAACATTTTATGGCTTGCCAGTGATTTTTTATTCCTCTTTTTTAGAAATACTATTTCTAACATTTACAGTGGTTTTTATGGTTAAGGACATCTATGATGAACGAAATATATTATCTGAAAAAATAGTGATAGAAGAAAAGAAAAATCTAACAGCGTTTATAAAAGGGGAAGACCAAGAGCGAAATAGAATAAGCAAAGAACTCCATGATAACATTGGTAGCAAACTAAGTTATTTAAAACGCTTTGTCTCAGATAAGTTTAAAGACGAAGAAATTAATGATGCTATAGACAATATTTGTAACGATGTTAGAAATTTATCTCATGAAATATCGCCATCAGACTTAACGCTGGTTGGCTTTGAAAGTGCGATATCAGATTTAACCAATAGCCTGTCTGGTCTGACATCTTTAAGTGTTGATTTCAACAGTTATCACTTCCCGGGGAATCTAAGTGAAAATGTAGAGGTGCAGTTATATAGAGTTGTACAAGAGGTTTTAAATAACATTTTAAAACACGCTGAAGCAAAGCACATAGACGTACAATTAATAGGTCATGATTCTTATACCACAATAACTGTTGAGGATGACGGGAAGGGGTTTAATCTTAACGCTCAAAAAAAGGGATTGGGCTTAAAAAACATTACTTCAAGAATAGAGCAGATTGGAGGAAAACTAGAGGTTGATTCTAAAATAAATAAGGGAACGTCTATTCTAATAACAATTCCGACTTAAAAATCTACCTGAACTCTGGTATTGTATATAAACCTTATTAGATTTAGTTTTACTTTTTAAAAGTACTTGCTATTAATTAAATGATTCATTTAGAATAACACATCAAGATGTATGTTTTAAATTGATCACTATTATCTTGAGAGAAGAGGTTTTGCACATGTAAGGCCTCTTCGTTTTTTATACGGTCAAATATACCTGAACTCTGGTATTGCCATAAAGGGTGTTATCAACCTAGTTTTACACTAATCAATTTAAAGCTATGCATTATGAAAACAAAACCATTATTTATGTTGTTATCGCTACTGGCTTTAACAATATGTTGCGACAGTGAATCTTCAGTTGATTCAAACAACAATCCAGATTCTTTTAATTTATTGTTTATTAACGATAATGCAACAGATATTATTCTAACCCCAATTCTTACGTGGCAGCCAGCCATAGATTCAGATGATGATACTGTGAGTTATCAATTATTAATTGATAAAATTGATGACTTGAGTGGAAATGAAGCTCCTAGCACTGTATTGCAATCTAATATTAACACAAACACAGTTACTTTAACCAGTCCATTAATGGCTGGTACAGCCTATAAATGGTGTGTTATAGCAACCGACGGAAGAGGGGGTAGTAGAAAAAGCAGTAGTGTGTTTTCCTTTACAACAGCTCAAGAAGGTTCGCAGACTAACCTGCCACCCAACATGTTTTCACTTTTATCGCCAGGTTTCGGTGCTACTAATGTTAGTTTAGATCCACAATTATCCTGGCAAGCAGCTACAGATCCAGATAATGATCCTGTGTTCTATGATATCTACTTTGGTGAAAGCTCACCAGACAATTTTATCGGACAAACGCAGAATACAAGTTTTCAAGTAAACCAACTATCTGAAGACACAGAATATCTGTGGTATGTTTTGGCAAAAGATATCGCAGGAAATGTAAGGAGTAGTTCTACATTTTCGTTTACTACTTGCGATGGAAATCCCGGTCCAATTAGTTTATTATCTAGTGAAGTAATGCAAAATAGAGATGGATTTGCAGGGCATCAAATGGTAAATTACAATGGTAAACTATGGATTTTAGGAGGGCTCGTGATTTCTCCAGATGTAAATGGAGAAACAAATGAGGTATGGACAAGCGATGATAATGGAGAAACTTGGGAGCTCATAAAACCAAATAGCCCTGGTTCTACAGAATGTTTTGTTGCATCTGATGAACATCAGGCTGTTGTTTTTAATAATGAAATCTGGGTCATAGAAGGTAACAGAAATACTGTTAGGAAAAGTACTGACGGTATAACCTGGGAATTCGTTTCATTTTCCGGAGCAGTTGCTGATAACACACACTACTTACCAAGAAATCAGCACCAATGTGCAGTACTTAATGGAAGGCTATATATTGTTGGAGGCTCTGGAAAAAGTGATGTTTGGAGTACTGACGGCTCATTAAATTCTGAAAATGAAGTCACATGGGTTCAAAATAAACCAAACGACAACTCAGCGTTTAGTGGTAGAAACGGCCATCAACTGATAGCATTTGAAGGTGAATTGTTTTTAATAGGAGGGACGACTGGTAATACTAGGTTAAATGATGTTTGGGCGAGCTCGGACGGAAGTAATTGGCAGGAGATAGTTGACAGCCCTTTCTCAGAACGCTCAGAACACTCCTGCATTGTAGATAATAGCGGAGTAGTACCAAAAATTTGGTTAATAGGTGGTGATGGTATTAATCCAAATACAGGAAATACTGTAGCGAGCTTAAATGATATTTGGTACACAGAAGAAGGTCTTTTTTGGGAAGAATATAAGCCACATATAGATGATGACTCTGGTGATGATGAATTTACTGGGCGAAAAGAAAGCGAAGCTGTTTTAACCGATAGCGGTGAGATTCTTGTTTCTGGAGGAAAGAAGAACACAATATTTCTAAATGATATATGGAAATTAGATCTATAACAACTAAAATAAGAATTATGAAAAGAAAATGTATTATATTATTAGGGTTGTTATACTCATTTACAGCTCTTGCTCAGACAGATGGTTGGTATCTATATACTAAAGCATCAAATATCATTAAAATTGTACCAGATGATGTCAACTCAGATGAATTGCATTTAGCTACTGACATTGGTTATATAAAGTACAATACGACAGCAGGTACAGTGACCGATTTTTTAAATCTCACAACTCAAGACCCAGCAATTGGAAGGGTTCATGATGTCGCATTAGATCCTACTAGTAACGATATTGCCTTTGCATTACCTGATGGTATTGGTGTTTATGATGGGAGTGGTGTTACTGTTTACAACTATGAAAATTCTAACTTAAGCATTGGAGAATTTACTAACCCTTTTTTCATCTTAGAATTAGAATATGCTAAAGACGGATCGCTTTATATCTTTAAAGAAGATGCTTTTGGATATCAGAAATTTAATAATGGTTCTTTTGAAGTAGAGGAAGTGACCGCCTTCAGAACTAAAGATATCGTTGAAAATAATGCTGGCACAAAAGTATATTTTGCTGGATCTAATAATGGCTTATGGGAATTAGAAAAAGCCACAGATATTTGGACCAACTATACTTCTTCTAATTCAGATCTTGCTAATGATTTTACAATATCATTACAGGTAGACGCTAATGATTTACTTTATATAGGCGGATTTCAAGGGCTAAACACCCTAAGTAGTGCTGGGGCTTGGAATACTTATCAGGCACCTGATCCAATTAATGGTTTTCCTTATCAAGTCCATGATATTTCTATAAATGAAACAAATGGCAATCTAGTAGTAAATACCTCAGCGCCTAGCACATACTTTTATGGACTTTCTATTGTTGATTTAAGCACTAATACATGGGTAAACTACAGAGAAGATGACATGAATTGTTTAAATGAAAATCTATATACAGCAACTGCTTTTGGAGGAGACGGAAAAGTATATGCAGCACCTACAATTTTTTCAAGTATTCCAGACATTGGGAAATTAGTTGAATTTACACCCTCAACAGAAACGTGTACAAATGCTAATATTAACTATCTAAATGCGCCAGTAGCAGTAAACTCAAATGTGGTGGGGGATTTTTCAATTCGAAAAAAAGAAAATGGTAATTTAGATATTGGTTTTACTAGAACATTTGATTTTCATTACACGGAAATAAATCCGTTGAATTTTAATGGTGCCTTTTCAACCGCAACAACCCTTACTCCGTCTCCCGGAAATTTTATTGGAAATGTAATTAGTGATAATGATCAATTTATTATTGATACAAATACCGGTTGGATAGTTTATAATGAAAGTGATGATATAACCACCGTAAATCATAATTTACCTGATTACTTATCTATTATAACTAAAAAAGCAAATGTTGGTAATTCTGATAATGGAATACTAACACTGGTTCACAAAGGGTTTGATGCCGCTTTTAATTATAGAGTTTATAAAACACAATGTGATTTCCAAAATGGTCTGTGTTCCACTTCTGAAGAAATTTTTACAAATGATAGAGATTTTACACAAGATGTTAATTTTGGTTGTGTAGAAGATATTGCTAACGACCAAATTATGACGGTTGGAGTAAAAACTAATAGCTCAGGAGAGGTTAAGCGCACAAAAGAATCGTGGGTTAGATCACTAAATAATACTCCTTTAACTATTTGGGAAGAAGACCACCCAATCTATCCATTATTAGACGTCATAACTATTGCTGCGGCTGTTGCTTTGGGAGAAGAATCATCTGGTTATGTTAATGACGAGAATACTATTCAATTAAGAACTGAAAATATTAATTCTTCAGAAATTAATGTAACAGATGTGACATTAGATCTAGATAATGATAATATAGAAGATGAAATTATACGAACAACTCGAACTGAATTAAATGTAGATGAAGCCACTAATATAGTTTATGTTTTGTTGGTCGCCATTGGTGACAGAAGTCAACTTAGGGTTAATCAGTTTAGGGGAATTAATGATGAGGCAGAAAGGTTAGACTTTTCTTCTTTAAGTGAAAATAATGATATTCTAGATGCTCGTCTTAACACATTCCCCAAAGACCTTTTTGTGAAAAAATTTGAAATTATACAATATACTTCATCAGAAGTATTAATGGCCTTATTTACTAACTATGGTTTATTAATAAAATCTGGTATTAGTGTATCTCAATTTACACTTAACAACAATGAAATTTCTTCTAATAGTGATAAGGTATTAGTGTTTCCAAACCCAACTAAAGGCATGGTTAATATTGGTGATGAATCAATTAATAGGGTAATGGTTTATGACATTAATGGGCGTGAAGTTCTAAGAACAGACAAGTCTGTTTTTTCACTAAAACATTTAGAAAATGGTATTTACCTTATAAAAGCGAAAAACAGCATTGGGCGAATAATAAATAGAAAAATTATTAAACACTAACTATAGCATCTATGATTAGTTTAATTCTAATCATATTTAGTGGAGAAAGCTCGGTTTTAAACAACCGAGTTTTTTTGTAATTTTCTTTAAAACTATAACCGCAGAACACTAATGACAAAATAATATTCAAGAAGCTAATCAAGAATTAAGCAATGTATTTAAAATGACTTTCCTAAATAAACTAATTTACTTTCCTCACCCAAGGTGTCAATTTCTTTATTATATGATGATATGATGTGAAGTTCCCCTTCATCATCTTTTAGAAACAAAGGAATCATATCTTTTTCCTTATTTGTAATCTCTATAAGACTTTCATAATGAGCTTTATCTTCTATGTCAATTTCTAAAATTGAAGGGTATTTACGAGTGACTTCAGTAAGGGTAATATAATCATCGGTATGTGAAAACAAACCTTCTTTTGGGTTATTCTCAGGGCTATTCATTTCATGTGTTGTTACTAATCGAAAAGATCCGTTTTCGCCAAATTGTTTGCCAAACTTTTTAATAGCATATTTGTTAATCTCTGAATTTGCTGTCATAGCCATTAAATAGCCTACATCGTTAAGTTCAATATTATCAGATAAAGTTTCTGAATAAACATTTGTGTTTAAAGCCTCAAGACCAAGTTCCTTCGCTTTCTCAATATTACTTTGGTTGCTATCTATTAATACTACATGCCTACCGTTAGATTCTAAATAGTCACCTATTAATCGAGATAACTTAGAAGCGCCAACAATTAGAATCCCATCAGACTTCGTTAAGAATACGCCCACTAATTTTGCGAAATACCTAGCTGTAGTGGCATTTAACAATACCGTGCCTAATACAATCATAAACACCAAAGGCGTAATATATTCTGCTCCTGGTACTCCCGCTTTTGCTAATTTTAGTCCAAATAGGGACGCTATCCCGGCAGCCACAATACCGCGAGGACCTACCCAGCTAATAAATAGTTTTTCATTGCGCTTTAACGTCGAACCTTGTGTGCTTAAAAAGACACCAATAGGCCTAATAATAAATACAACTGCAGCGAATACAACAGCTGTTTTCCATGTGTAAATTAAATACAAATCGCTCATATTAATATTCGCAGAGAGGAGGATAAACAAAATTGAAATTAGTAAAACACTGAGCGACTCCTTAAAATATAAAAGCTCTTTCAAATACGGGGCATTCGCATTTCCTAAAACCATCCCCATAACCACAACGGCCAACAATCCAGACTCGTGAGCAAAAGTGTCTGAAAGGACAAAAACACCTAATACAGCAGCTAACGCAAATACGTTTAATAAGTAGTGCGGCACATACTTTTTATTTATAATAAAATTCATCGCATGTGCAAAAGTAAAACCAAATGTAGCACCGAATAACACAATTTTCCCAAACTCTATCAAAGCTGTTTTTGTAAATTCTCCACCACCGTCGACACTAATAAATTCAAAGACTAAAACAGCGACTAAAGCACCAATAGGATCAATTAAAATCCCTTCCCATTTTAAAACAGCAGACACATCTTTCTTTAAAGGAATATTGCGTAAAATAGGGGTTATCACTGTTGGCCCAGTTACTATAATTAATCCCGAAAACAAAAACGAAATCTCCCAACTTAAATCAAAAATAAAATGCGCCGCAATCGCCCCACCGAAAAAAGTAACGGCCGCACCTAGCGAAATTAACTTTGTAATAACAGGTCCTACGTGTTTTACTTCATTCATTTTTAAAGTTAATCCGCCTTCAAAAAGAATAATGCTAATCGCTAAAGACACAAAATAGAATAAACTTTGCCCAGGAAATAAGCCTTCCTCGCCGTTCCAAATAGGCTCAATCCACTTTACACCATCATTTAAAAACTCTGCAGCAATTGGACCAACCAATAATCCAATAAGAATTAATGGTAAAATTGCTGGTATTTTAAGCTTCCAGGCTACCCATTGCGCTAATATTCCTAGAATTATAATGCCTGCTAACTCTACCATAGTTTAATTTTTTTAATCCTTTCGAAAATAGCTTTTTTTTTACAACCCTAAAAATCTTAATAAACTCTAAAGAATATTATATGTTCTTTTCTAATTTGGTAAATTGCGTGACTATGCAATTATACCCTATTAATGCAGGAAACTTTAAGCTAGATGGTGGCGCTATGTTTGGTGTGGTGCCAAAATCGCTATGGAATAGAACCAACCCTTCAGATAATAATAATATGATTGATATTGCGGCACGCTGTTTGTTAATTGAAGATGGTAATCGTTTGATTTTAATCGATACAGGTATGGGTAATAAACAAAGTGACAAGTTTTATGGCTACTATTATCTTTGGGGAAATGACAGTATTGATAAGTCGCTTGCTGCCTATGGCTTTCATAAAGATGATATCACTGACGTATTTATGACACATCTTCATTTTGATCATTGTGGGGGAAGTGTTCAATGGAATAAAGACAGAACGGCTTATGAGCCTGCTTTTAAAAATGCACACTTTTGGAGCAATAGAGATCACTGGAAATGGGCTACGGAACCAAACCGTAGAGAGGTCGCATCTTTTTTGAAAGAAAATATTTTACCAATGGAAGATAGTGGGCAATTAAAATTCACATCATTACCTGGAAATAGGGTTTTAAGTAATTCAGAATTGGGTTTTGACATTTTTTTTGCAAATGGTCATACAGATAAGCAAATGATTCCTATGATAAATTACAAAGGAAAAACAATCTGTTTTATGGCAGACCTATTACCTACGGCTGGTCATTTACCATTACCATTTGTGATGGGCTACGACACAAGGCCTTTATTGACTTTAGACGAAAAAGAATTATTTTTAAATATGGCTGCTGATCAAAATTTTTATTTATTTTTAGAGCATGATGCGCATAACGAAATTATTACAGTTAAGCACACCGAAAAAGGTGTAAGACTTAATGAAACTTTTACTTGTGAAACACTATTTAATTAAACTATAAAAACATGAAACTTACTTACAGATTTATAACTTCTTTAAGCTTTGTTGCAACACTGTTTGTGGGTTGTGGCTCCACGGCTGATATTCTAACAACACCTGTTGAGAATATTGATACATCACCGCTTAAAGTAACAGATTTAACTGAGGCTGAAAAAGAAAACTGGGGACACTTAGATTTAGAAAGAGATACGATTCCTGGTATGGCCGTAGATAGGGCTTATGCAGAAATAATTAAAGGAAAAAAAGGTACGAAAGTTATTGTTGCTGTAATTGATTCGGGTATTGATATTGACCATGAAGATTTAGATGGCGTCATCTGGACCAACAAAAAAGAGGTTCCAAATAATGGAAAAGATGATGATAACAATGGTTATATTGATGATGTTCATGGTTGGAATTTCTTAGGTGATGCTTATGATGAGCAATTAGAATATACACGAATGTTATCTGCAAAAGAGACTTCAAATCCAAGATATCAGGAGGCACAAGAGTTGCTAGAGTCTGAGCGTCAAAAATGGATGGGTCGCAAAACACAGTATGACCAAATAGGACAAGCTGTTAATAATGCTCATACAACTTTAGAAAAGCAAATCGGTAAATCTGAGTATACTATAGAAGAGGTAAACAGAATTAAATCAGATGATCCAGCGGTTCAACAGGCTGTTCAAATAGCCCAAAACGTAAACGCAAACGGGTTATCTATGCCTGATGCGGTTGAAGAAATTAAAGGTGTTCAAGATCAAATTAATGAACGCTTAAACTTTCATTTAAATACAGATTTCTCAGGGAGAAAAACAAATGACAATATTAGCGATATATCAGATAAAGGATACGGAAACGGCAATGTAAAACATGTGAAAAAATCAGAATCTCATGGTACGCATGTTGCGGGCATTATTGCCGCTGAACGCAATAATGGTAAAGGAGCAAATGGAGTCGCTAATAATGTTGAGATTATGGCTTTAAGGGTTGTCCCAAATGGCGATGAGTACGATAAAGATGTCGCTTTATCAATTCGCTATGCTGTTGATAACGGCGCAAAGGTGATTAACGGTAGTTTTGGTAAGTCATTCTCTCCTCATTCTGAATGGGTAAGAGACGCTATTAAATATGCCTCAGATAATGATGTTGTTTTTGTACACGCTGCAGGAAACGACAGTAATAATATTGATGTGAAACCTAATTTTCCTGATGATAATGTAAATTTTGTTGAGGTATCAGACACCTATATTAGAGTAGGTTCTTTAACTCAAAAATATGGTTCTAAAATGGTGTCTGGTTTTTCTAATTATGGAAAAAAGAATGTGGATGTTTTTGCTCCTGGTTCAGCTGTATATTCTACAACTCCAGAAAACGAATATGATTTTAAAGGCGGAACTTCCATGGCGGCTCCTGGCGTAGCTGGGATTGCTGCTCTTATCCGTTCTCAGTACCCAAATTTAAGTGCTGCTCAGGTAAAACAAGTCATTTTAGATTCTGGCCTACCATTAACAACTAAAGTTGTTGTTGGGGGAGACGCATCTAATGTAAAACCGTTTGCGGATTTATCTAAAACTGGTAGAATAGCAAATGCATATAATGCTCTAATCATGGCTTCGAAAATAAAGTAACATGAAAAAATTTCTTTTAAGTTTAATTTGTTTGGCTCTTGTCCTCTCTTGCGGATCAACTGATGTGGTGGCACAAACCTCATCTCTTCCGACAACACCTCAACCTACTTCAAATTCGCATTGGCAACAACACGTGGATTATGATATGGAGATTGATATGAATGTTAAAACCTATCAATACGCAGGAAAACAAAAATTAGTTTACACTAACAATTCACCAGACGTATTAAACCGTGTCTATTATCATTTATATTTTAACGCCTTTCAACCCGGGAGTGAAATGGATGTGCGTTCAAGAACAATTCAAGATCCAGACCCAAGAGTTGGTGATCGTATTAGTAAGCTTCAACCAAATGAGATTGGCTACATCAAGGTAAATTCCTTAAAACAAAACGGTAAAACTATATCGCATCAAACTGTTGGTACTGTTTTGGAAGTAAAACTAGATCAACCTATTCAACCTGGAGAAAAAGTAACCTTTGATATGGATTTTGACGCTCAGGTTCCTATCCAAATTCGTCGTTCTGGCAGGAACAATAAAGAAGGTGTGGCGTTATCTATGACCCAATGGTATCCAAAGTTAGCAGAATTTGATGATGAGGGCTGGCACGCAGATCCATACATAGGTAGGGAGTTTCATGGTGTTTGGGGAAATTTTGATATTAAATTAACTATTGATAAGGATTACATTGTAGGTGGTTCTGGCTATTTACAAAGTGAAACGAAAGCTAAAAATGGCAAAAAAACACTTCATTATATCGCTCCCGACGTTCACGATTTTTCTTGGGCTGCTGATCCTGATTATATTCATGATGTGTATGAAATGCCTAATGGACCAACGCTTAATTTCTATTACAAAAAAACACTTTCTAAAGAGTACTTAGATAACTGGAAAAAACTTCAGCCCAAAACAGCGGCGTTGATGGAGTATTTTAATGAGCATATTGGGCCATATCCATATAAGCAATATACGGTAATTCAAGGTGGTGATGGAGGTATGGAATATGCGATGTGTACATTAATTACTGGCGAACGTAAATTTGGAAGCCTTGTTGGTGTTACTGCCCATGAGCTTGCCCACTCGTGGTTTCAATTTGTGTTGGCTTTTAATGAAGCAAAATATGGATGGATGGATGAAGGGTTTACCACCTATATTTCTACACTTGCTGAGAATAAACTATCCAATAATCCAAAAGATAATCCGCTAACAAGGCTTTATTTAGGTTATACTAATTTTGCTTTAACGGATTATGAAAGACCAATGACAACGCATTCGGATAGATATGAATATAATAGTTCGTATAGCGTAGCTACTTATGTTAAAGGCGCTGTATTTCTAGCACAATTGGGTTATGTGATTGGAGAGGACAACTTAAAAACAACAATTAAAAAGTTCTTTACAGATTTTGCTTTTAAGCACCCTAAGCCGATAGACATTATAAGAACAGCTGAACGTGTTTCTGATCTTGAACTCAATTGGTACTTAACTGATTTTGCGCAAACTACAAATAAGATAGACTATGGCGTTAAATCTGTTGAAGGAAAATCGATTACTTTAGAACGTATTGGTTTAATACCAATGCCTATAGATCTTTCAGTGACCTATGCTGATGGTTCTACAGAAGAGTTCTATATCCCATTACAAATGATGCGTGGTGAAAAACCAACCTCAGCAACCATAGTTAATGATTGGGCTTGGGCAATGCCAACGTATACTTTTGAAACTAAAAAAGCTGTAAAATCTGTTGAAATTGACAGTTCGCAGATGATGGCTGATGTAAAGCGAGATAATAATACGTTTACAAAAGAATAGTTATTATAGTAGATATATGTTAGAAAACCGCATCAAATTGATGCGGTTTTCTATTTTTGTTTAATTGTTATTAAGGTTAATGAACTTCAAATATTCAAAAAAAGACAAGCTGAAAAGCAAAAAACTCATCGAACAGCTTTTTACAGAAGGTAAGGCGTTAAGTGTATTTCCTTTGCGGTTAGTATACCTTAAAACTGAATTTGAGGATAAAAGTATTTTAAAAACAGGTGTTTCTGTAAGTAAACGCCTTCATAAAACAGCGGTTTCTAGAAATAGTATTAAACGATTATTAAGAGAAGCCTATAGACTCAATAAACCCTTATACTTTAACAATAGTTCAACATCTTATGCGTTTATGATTTTGTATCTTAGTAAAGATGGAACAACTTTTGATACATTAAATGATAGTATGAAAATGTTGTTTAAGAAATTCTTAGATAAAAACGCTGACTAATGTAATTGACTCATGAAAAAAATTCTACATAAAAAACTAGTTATTCCCGCTTTAGCTATGGTCATATTTTTTAGCACAACTGCTTTTAAAAATGATTTTTTTGAAATCGCTAAGCAAATAGAAATTTTCACAACATTATTTAAAGAACTCAACATGAATTATGTTGATGATACCAATCCTGGTGATTTAATGGATACTGCAATAAATAGTATGTTAGATGACCTAGACCCTTATACACAATTCTATAACGAACAAGATATTGAAGCCTCAAGAATCAATAATGCTGGTGATTATACAGGTATTGGTGCAAAAGTTTTAACCTTAAAAGATAAGTTGGTTATTGTTGAGCCTTATAAAAATTATGCGGCAGATAAAGCTGGATTAAAAGCTGGTGATGAAATTATTAAAGTAGATAATGTTGTCGTTTCTGATTTTAAAGACGATGCGGCTAATTTATTGCAAGGTGCAGCTGGTACTGAAGTGAGTGTCACTTACAGACGCCAAGGTAAAACCAATATGGTTAAAATCATAAGAGAGTCTTTAGATATTAAGGCGGTCCCGCATTACTCTATGATAGATGGAAAAACGGGTTATGTGGTACTAAGAAAATTTAATAATAAAGCCTCTTCTGAAACGATTAGTGCTATTAGAGCTTTAAAAAATCAAGGAGCAAGTCAGTTGGTTTTAGATCTCAGAGGAAATCCTGGTGGTTTATTAAATGAAGCTGTAAATGTCACTAACATTTTTGTACCAAAAGATCAATTGGTGGTTACCACAAAATCTAAAGTTAAAAAATATAACAAAACCTATTACACTAAACGAGATGCTATAGATACAGAAATTCCATTAGTGGTATTAGTAGATGGAAGTAGTGCTTCTGCTAGTGAAATTGTTTCTGGTGCTTTACAAGATATGGATAGAGCTGTTGTAGTCGGTACGCGTAGTTTTGGAAAAGGTTTGGTGCAACGACCAAAGCCTTTGACTTATGGTACGCAGATGAAAATTACCATCTCAAGATATTATACACCTTCAGGACGTTGTATACAAGCATTAGATTATTGGAATAGAGATGAAAATGGTAAGGCTACTCGTACTAAAAAAGAAAATTACAACGCTTTTAAAACAAGAAATGGGCGTGATGTTTTTGATGGTGGTGGTGTACAACCAGATATTGAAGTGACCTTCTCGAAACAAACACCAATCACTAAAGCTATATTAAACGAAAACTTAATTTTTAACTATGCAACGAATTACTATTACAATAACAGTATTGATGACATAACTGAATTTAAGTTTTCTGATTCTGAGTTTAAAAAATTTAAGAATTATATAAAAACGAAAGGTTTTAATTTTGAAACCAAGACAGAAAAAGCTTTAAATGATGCTATAAACGTTGCAAAAGAAGAAGAGCTTGATGGTGTTATAAATTCACAATATAACAATTTAACTTCCGCTTTAAAGGATTATAAATCTAATGCTGTTGAGGACAATAGAACACAATTAAAATCATTAATTACTGATGAAATAATTAAACGTTATTTCTATAGCGAAGGTCTGTATACATACTATACAGCTAATAATACAGAGATAAAAAAAGCATTGAGTATTCTCAATAATCCATCTCAATATGCAAGTATTTTGAGATAGAACTTATTTTTTTCTATATTTAGCATTATATAGTTTTTTGATTTGTAAGAAAATTATAATAAAATGAAATCCCTACTTATCCTTATATTTTTAAGTTTTCAACTTGCATTTTCTCAGCAAGAATTGAAGCATGAGGTTTATTTTGAAACCGATAAGTATAATATTCCTGAAACAGAACATAGTAGATTACTTCTCTTTTTAGCTGAAATAGACAACATGGATATAGAGAAAATATCTATATATGGCTTTTGCGATGATAGAGGTAGTAATACCTATAATTTAGTACTTTCTCAGCAACGTGCAGATGCTATTAAAACCGTTTTTTCTAATAACGAAATAGATGAATCTGTAATTACAAATGTTGATGGTAAGGGAGAAATTTTAGTAAATATTGTACACGAAGAAAATCTAAGTAAAATAAGAGGTCTTAACAGAAAGGTGGAGATAATTGTAAAGCCTGTCTTTCCTCCAAAACCTAAAGAAATTGTATCTGAGAAAGAAAATTTAGAGGACATATTAAAAGGTGAACTTAAAGAAGGTGATAAGATTCTTTTAGAAAACTTATTATTTAGAACTGGTTATAGTTATTTAGTAAAAGACTCTAAGCCTGTATTAGATAAAATATCTAAAATATTGTCAGAACGTGAGGATATTTACTTTACAATAGTGGGCCATGTTTGCTGCACACAAGGTAATAGAGATGCTGTAGATCGTAAAACAAAAAAACGTAATTTATCCTTAGCTAGGGCAAAATATGTTTATGATTATCTTGCTAAAAATGGTGTAAAACGATACCGAATGAAATATGTCGGTATGCGAAGAAAACAACCTTTAGGTGGTGAGCCAGAGTTAGATAGGCGTGTAGAAATTTTAGTGACTCGGATTATTAAAAAAGCTGATTAAACTCTAATCATATTAATATGTGGAATACCGTCTTCTAGGTACTCCTTTCCTACTTCCTTAAATTCTAAATTATTATAAAATTGCTTTAGATAGGTTTGAGCAGATATTCTTATTTTAGATTGATTATAACGTGTTTTAATTGCTTCTATCGAATCTTTCATTATGGTATAACCATATTTATAAGCCCTTTCATTTTCTTTCACCACTACTCTACCAATACTCGCTTCTTTAAAATAGTCTCCTGGTTTAAAAATACGTGTGTAAGCTACTAAATTGTCATTCTTATAACCTAAAACATGAATTGCCTTTTCATCCTTACCGTCAACATCTTGATATACACAATCTTGTTCTACAACAAAAACTTCACTTCTTAATTGTAATAAGTTGTAAAGTTCTTTTGTGGTTAACTCTTTAAATGTTTTAGTAAATATACTTAACACTGTAATGGAATTTTATCAACGCGGTTTTGATGACGACCTCCTTCAAATTCAGTTTCTAAAAAAGTATCTACAATTTGAATCGCTTGTTGTAATGCTGTAAAACGTGCTGGAATACAACAAATATTTGCATTATTATGTTGTCTTGTGAGTTCGGTAATCTCTTTAGTCCAACAAATACCTGCTCTTACTTTTTGATGCTTGTTAGCTGTCATTGCAACACCATTTGCACTACCACAAATTAAAATTCCAAAATCTACCTTATTATCAGCAACATCATTTGAAACAGGATGTACAAAATCTGGGTAATCTACACTATCTATAGTATCAGTACCATAATTGGTAATACTATATCCTTTACTTTCTAGGTGTTTTACAATAGCTTCTTTATAATCTGGACCTGCATGATCGTTTCCTATTGAGATGTTCATTGATTTAAAGTCTTTAATTGTTTCTTTGAAAATAGAAATCTATTATTAAGCTTCAAAGTTAATAATTGCTTATAAGTAAGCATAACTTATAACTACTTACTTATCCATAAATTTTATGTTTACAAACTTTTTTTAATACAAGTATTTATAATCACTGTTTATAAGTGTAACTAAAAATAAGGATTACTTGTTAATAACTGTTTACAAGTCTTAAAAACAAAAATTAGGTTTATTCATTAATTTTTACAAACTAAGCTAGAAATTTTAAAACCTAATTAGTTAACTGCTTTTTTTTAGAGAGTTATTAATAAGAGATAGGGAGGAAATAAACAGGGTTTTATAAAAAACATATCATTTATTTCTATTAACAACGGTTATTAACAACTGTGAATAGATTTTAAATTTAGGCTTAAAATGAAGTAGTTAACTAAAAAATTATTGTTAATTATATATTAAGTAAATCTAATAAGTCATTTCTCAAAACAAAACCTTTAAAAGTTATACTACCTATTAACAAGCTATAATAACCACCATTTTATTTTTTAAAATTTAAAAGAAAAATGATTATATGTATATATATGTTGATAACCTTAATTAGAAATTAAATTTTTACAAAGTCTACAAAAAGAATCATTATTTGTATTAGAATCTATATCTATTTGGTTTAAATACTCCTCTAACCAAGAATAACCACTTGGTGCTATGTCGTTATAATTTTTACCTTCAGGAACATTTGCTATAAACCAAATTTCAGGAATATGATCACTACTATTATAAAAAAATCTAGATCTAGATATAGAATTTATAGGAGTTACGTTATAATCCGTATTCAGATTTAAAGGTGTAACATAATTACCAGATGCTACTTGATTTAAAGCATTTAAATCTAATACATCTAAATTAGTACCTACACTTCCATCTGAGTTTAATCTTGCATTACAACCAACATCTTTTCTAACATTTATTATAGTTTCATCTGCAGATAAAATAGTAAATGAAGGACCTGAAATAATATGTTGTGTACTAGTAAAATAATAACTAGGAAGTTGATCACCATAAGTAGAACTACCGAAATTAAAACGTTTCCAACTTAACTTATTATTAGCATTCATATCTGAAATTGAGTTAGTTAAACTTGAAACCACAGAAGCAACGATTTTATTTCCGTTAGTGTAAATATTAGGTATTTGATTATAGCCAAATAATTGAAGTGTTTGGTCTTTTACAGGAAATTCTAAGTTATCTCCAAAATCATTGTAATTATTTATATGATTTAAATTAAAACCTCCATTTCCTCTTATTAATCTTCCAGACTGACCCCAAGTCACATTATTTATAATATCAAAGTTATAGTTAGTTCCTGCTATGTTAGGATATCTATAACCAGAATTATAAAACATATTAAAAATAAAAGATATTTTTCCAGATTCATTGTAGTTACCTTCTTCTTTACCTAAAATAGAACCTCTTGGACTTTCTATAAATAAACATCTTTGAATAGTTATATTATTTATAAAAGCATCTTCTATAGATGTATACCAACTCGCTGCTTCATCAGCACCAAATCCAAAAGTACAATGATCCCAAATTTGATTCGTTATATTTTCAACAGCGGATACAGAATCGTTTCCTAAATTATCATCTAAATTTGGGTTTCTGTCTGCATCTACTCCACCTTTAAAGCGTATATATCGTACAATTATATTATCTACATTATTTAAATAAAAACGATCACCATCAATTGTAATTCCTCCTTCTGGTGCTGTTTGTCCCGCAATAGTAACATTACTATTATTACTATATATACCTAGAAGGTCTTGTAACACAATAATACCACTAACATCAAAAACTATATATCTATTATAATTTTGTGATAAAGCCCATCTTAGAGTACCAACATAATTAGGATTATTAACATCTAGAATATCATCTAGTTTTGTAACGTGTAAAACAATACCATCTCTACCTCCAGTAGTGTAGGCACCTGCACCAATAGCACTAGGAAAAGCTAGTTGCTGAGCATTTAATTGAAGTACTACAAATGTTAATATATAAAGTATATATTTCATTTTATAAATCACTAGTTTTATTTACTATTAATTGATCTAAATACCAAACAGAATTTAAAGCTCCATAATTATAAAATTTAGCTGTTTGACTATTAGAAGTTGTAGTAAATCTTATAGTATATGTAGAATATTCTGTTGTGGTTGTACCACTTAAAACTTCAAAGTTTGTAATACCAGACCAAGCGTTAGGAGTAAACAAAGCAGATCCATCACTTTTTACTAGTAAAGTCATTGTATAATCTGTTGTATTATCTAAACGCATATCAACTTCAATTTTTGCACCACCTGATACCGTTTTTTGCACCTTTAAAGCATAATTACCATTACTAACATTTGTTGTTTCTACCGAGACAGTTGTTCTGTTTGCAACAATACCAGTTGTTGCTGAGTTTGCTTCATAAGTATTATCAGCTAAAGCATTACTAACATTATAGTAGTTGGTAATTGTAGCAGGTGTATATATACTAACTATAACATTATCAGATCCTTTCCAAACTCCCCATTCATCATTAATATAACTGTATAAACTAATAGCATCTCCTCCGTTTTCTAAATTAGAGTTATCATAAACAAACTGTAGTTGTTTAACACCAGCACCAGGAATGATAGTTATTACACTATTATTGTTAAGTAATTTAATAGGTAAAAAAGCAAACGAATTTAAAGAAGTTTCAGGAAGTGTTGCAGTGACATTTGTTTTTATAAAAATATGTGGTTTACAAGCAGCTAAATCAGACTCTAAAAAAGTATAAGTATCTGTTGTTACAACAACATGTGTATTATCTTCTTGAGAATGGATAAATATGCTAATTGTAAAAGTTAGTAATAATGCAATTTTTTTCATTTTTTTTTATCTATTTTACTTTGATAATTCACATTTTAGGTTGTATAAAATGCCTTTATTTAATTAACTTTACGCACTTAAATAATACCTAGTTTTTTTAGAAATTTCAAAGGATGACAAAAGTAGGTTTTTTTTATGCTTTATAGCATTATTTTATTGTTATTATACTACTAATTAGTTCATTGTGAGAAAATTACTTCTTTTGTTTTTATTATTTCCTTTTTTAGGATTAAGCCAAATACAATTTATTTCAGATTTTAAGGATAGGACTAAACATGATAGTTCAGGTCATGTATTAAGCCTTTCAGAAAAGGGAAACATTATTGCAATAGGAGTGCCAGATAATAATGGAATTAATCAAGGTAATGCACATGTTCGTATTTATAAACAAGCATCTGGTATTTGGACTCAAATAGGAAGTGATATTAGAGGTAAAATAACAGAAGATGTTTATGGTGTTTCTGTAAGTTTATCTGGTGATGGAAATAGCGTTGCTGTTAGTTTTATAGGTAATGATAGAAACGGTAAAATCAATGGATATATTAGTGTTTATAAAAATGAATCAGAAGAATGGATTCAAATAGGAAGTGATATAAAAGTAAATTCCGTAAACCAAATACTTAATCTTTCTGTAAACTTATCAGAAAAAGGAGATATAATTGCTATTGGATTAAATCAAGAAAATGGTGCTGAGAAAAATCAGAGTAAGGTCAGTGTTTATAAAAATAGGCTAGGTGATTGGTATCAGATAGGAAATGATATAGTTAGTCAATCAAAAGAAAATAAGGCTTCTAACCTACCTGTAAGTTTAGCTAAAAATGGAAATACAATTGCTATAGCATTTAAAGCAAGTAAAGTTAGTGTTTATGAGAATAGATCAGAAAACTGGATACAAACAAGAAATAATATATCTATTGAATCCATAGAAGAAACTATAAATGAGGTATGTTTATCTAAAGACGGAAGTATTATAGTAATTGGTGTTATAGCAAAAGAAAACCAAAAAAGTTATGTTAGTGTTTATAAAAATGAATCAGGAAGTTGGACACAAATAGGTAATGCAATTAAAGCGGATTCAGAACTATATAATTCAGGTTATTCTGTGGGTATATCAGACGATGGAAATAATATTGCAACAGGACGATATAACCTTAATAATAACAAAGGAGATGTAAGTATTTATAAAAACAAATCGGGTAATTGGATACAAATAGGAGTAGATATAGTTAATAAGTCATCTCAAAAATTTCCAGGTTTCGGATCTTCAATTAGCTTATCTGGTGATGGAAATAGTATTGCGATTGGTGCGATATCAGATAATACCAATAGTCCTATTAGTGGTGAGGTTAAAATAATAGATTTAACCCAAATGTTATTAAAAGAAGAACAAGCGCAATTTAATTTTAATCTCTACCCAAATCCCGCACAGAACCTATTTAAGATTCAATTAGAAAATAACAGAGTTTCAGAAAATATAAGGATCTATAATAATATAGGACAGTTAGTGTTAACCTCTAAAGAAACCATAATAAATTCTTCAACATTATCAACAGGTTTATATGTTGTAGAAATAGAAACGAATCTAGGGAAAAGCTCTAAAAAGTTGATTATAGAATAGCTTATTTGCTTTAATATATATCTAGAAATACACTAGAATTTTACAGTGCTTTTTCATTTATTTAACCTTCACTAAACACTATTAAATAATTAAAGCGTAGCTTTGCATTAAACTTAATAACTTCACTTCCACCTATATTAAGTTTAAAATGAAGAATTCCTAACACTTTTAGGAAAAGAATATGATTACAAATTAAATGACAAAAAAGAAAAAAAGGAGATCATCAAAAAATAAGATTTCCAACCTTACAAATACTATTCAAAGTATTTTAAAAAAAGAAAGAAACCAAGCCCTAAATTATAAACAAATTGCTGCTAAACTAGGTGTTAACGATGCTAGTAGTAGAAATCAGATTATAAAAACACTAGCTAAATTAGCCGCTAAAAAAGAGATAGAACAAGTAGATCGTGGTAAATATAAAGCCATTGTAAATACAGAATACCATATAGGTATTTTAGATTTAGCTTCTAAAGGAAACGGTTACATTATAAGCGATGATTTTGAGGAAGATATATTTATAGCATCCAATAACATCAACAAAGCATTAGATGGTGATGAAGTAGAATTCTATGCTTACAGACGCAAACGAAGAGGTAAGCAAGAAGGTGAAATCACCAATATTATTAAGCGTGCTAAAACAGAATATGTTGGTGCCATTCAAATCCACGAGAAAAAGAATTTTGCTTTTGTGGTAACAGATAGTGTAAAGATGTATAAAGACATTTTTGTACCTATTAGTAAAATCAAAAAAGCAGAAGATGGAGATAAGGTTTTAGTATCCTTAACTGATTGGCCAGAAAAGGCAGATTCTCCTTATGGAAAAGTTATAGAAGTTTTAGGTAAACCAGGTGAGCATAGCACTGAGATTAATTCTATTATGGCAGAATATGGTTTACCATTAGAATTTCCTCATGATGTAGAAACCTATGCTAATAACTTAGATATTTCAATTAAACCAGAAGAGATTGCTAAGCGACGCGATATGCGTAAGGATTTAACCTTTACTATAGACCCTAAAGATGCTAAAGATTTTGACGATGCCTTATCTTTTACAGTATTAGATAATGGTTTATATGAAGTCGGTATTCATATTGCAGATGTATCTCATTACGTACAACCAGGAACTATTTTAGATGATGAAGCTTATGAGCGTGCTACGTCTATTTATTTAGTAGATCGTGTGGTGCCAATGTTACCAGAGCGCTTATCTAATGGAGCCTGCTCTTTACGTCCACACGAAGAGAAATACACCTTCTCAGCTGTCTTTCAGATGAATGATAAATGCGAAATTAAAAACGACTGGTTCGGTAGAACAGTTACCTATTCAGATGCGCGTTTTGCTTATGAAGAAGCGCAAGCAGTTATAGAATCTAAGACTAATGAAATTCCACAAGACGTTTCATTAACTAGTAAAGCTTATAAAACAGACCAAGCTATAGCAGATGCGATTTTAAAAATGGATGAGCTCGCTAAAAAAATGCGTTCTAAACGTATGAGTTCTGGAGCTATCTCTTTTGATAAGGTTGAGGTGAAATTTAATTTAGACGAGAAAGCAAATCCGGTTGGAGTCTTCTTTAAAACAAGTAAAGATGCTAATAAACTTATTGAAGAATTTATGCTATTAGCGAATAGAAAAGTCTCTGAGTTTGTTGGAAATAAATCACCAAAAAAGACCTTTGTATATCGTGTACACGATGAACCAGATGAATCTAAATTAGCTCAACTACAAACCGTAGTTGGTCGTTTTGGTCACAAGCTTAACTTTAGAGATAAAGGCAGCATTGCATCATCATTAAATAATTTATTAAAAGATGTTGTTGGTAAAAAGGAACAGAATTTAGTAGATACTTTAGCGATTCGGACCATGTCTAAAGCAGAATATACCACACATAATATTGGTCATTATGGTTTGGCTTTCGATTATTACAGTCATTTTACTTCACCAATAAGACGTTATCCAGATGTAATGGCACATCGTTTATTACAACAATATCTCGATGGTGAAAAATCTGCTAATGAAGACATTTACGAAGAGAAATGTAATCATAGCAGTAATATGGAATATTTAGCGACAAAAGCAGAACGCGATTCAATAAAATACATGCAAATTCGTTTTATGCAAGACCACCAAGACGAAGAATTTTTAGGAGTAATTTCTGGAGTTACAGATTGGGGAATATATGTAGAGATTATATCTAACAAATGCGAAGGCATGGTAAGTGTTAGAGATATGAAAGATGATCATTATCAATTCGATCAAGGTCAATATGCAATGGTTGGAAAAAAAGAAGGCATTGTATACCAATTAGGAGATGAGGTCGTTGTAAAAGTGAAGAACACAGATCTGGTTAAAAAACATTTAGATTTCTTTATGGTTGGAAAACCAGAAGCTGAAGATTAAATTTGTAATTCAATTAATTGATTTAAATATGATCTTAACAACAACAAACTCAATAGAAGGTTATAAAATAATAGATTACCTAGGTATTGTAACTGGTGTAGCTATTAATAAAGAAACCTTAGCTATGGGATTTAGTGTTTCTAAATATTATGCTAAAATACAAGATAGCATAGGAATTATTAAAGAAGAAGCGTTTCAGAATTTACAAAACAATGCATCGAAACTTAAAGCAAATGCTGTTGTAGGAATTAAAGTAGAAGTAGAGTTTACGACAAGTAATTACCCTATAGTTTCGGTCACAGGCACAGCGGTTAAAGTCGCTATTTAATGAAAATATAAAATAAGCATGAAAAAATTTGTTGTCATTTTAGTTTTAGTTATTGGCTTCACCATCAACGCCCAAGAAGTTTTAGAGAAAACAGTAGGAGAATTTACAACAGTTAAAGTTTATGATTTAATTAATCTTAAAATGATTAAATCTAAAGAAAACAAAGTTGTAGTTTCTGGAAAAAATAGAAATGATGTTGAGGTTGTTAATAAAAATGGCAAGCTTAAAATAAGAATGAATCTAGAAGAGAGTTATGACGGAAATGATACTATAGTGACTTTGTATTACACTTCAGTTGATGTCATAGATGCTAATGAGGGAGCAAGAGTGACTTTAAACGAAGCTATTGAGCAATTTGAAATTGATCTAAGAACACAAGAAGGCGCAGAAATTACAGCAGAGTTAAAGACAACGTATGCCAATTTTAGAGCAGTAACAGGTGGTGTTATTAATGCAATAGGAGTTTCAAAAAACCAAGATATTTCTGTTTATACAGGCGGAGTTTTTAATGGAGAAGATTTTATTACCAAGCAAACAGAAGTTAGTGTTAATGCTGCGGGTGAAGCTCATGTAAATGCCACGGAATATGTAGATGTTAGGATTAAAGCGGGTGGTGATGTTTATATTTATGGCAAACCAAAACAAGTTGATGAAAGTCGTGTTCTGGGAGGTAGAATAAAACGTATGTAAATTCTTAATAGATTTGTTACATTTGTGTAAACCGCAAGATTTACATGTTTGATGATATCTTAACAGCCATTCCCTTTGGTATTATTTTAGCCTTTACTATTGGTCCTGTTTTTTTTGTTTTGTTAGAAACAAGTGTTACGAAAGGCTTTACTAGCGCTATTATTTTTGATCTTGGCGTAATCCTAGCAGATATTGTATTTATTCTAGTTATTTTTAAAAGCACAGACACGCTTTTAGATAAAATAAAAGACGACCCCAAATTATTAGTTTTTGGCGGTGTTTTGTTAGTCATCTATGGACTTATAAGCTTTATAAAAACATCAAAATCCTTCCGATCAATAGTTAGAGAACACCACAGAATTGAAATTCCTAAAAAAGACTACGGAAAGCTATTTATTAAAGGCTTTTTACTCAATTTTATTAATATTGGAGTGCTTTTGGGTTGGTTAGGCTTTATCGTTATCGGAACCTCAATAACAACGTCTAAGAATGGTGTATTTATCTTTATTACCACTATGCTAATTGCTTATTTTTTAACAGACCTTTTTAAGATTGCGATGGCAAAGCGTTTAAAAAGTAAATTAACACCAAGACTTATTTTTAAAACCAAAAAGATTGTATCTCTAGTTATTCTAGGCTTTGGAATTTTATTGCTAACTCAAGGTTTATTTCCTGAGTTATATGAAAAAAGCAAAGAACAGATTGATAAGGTCAATCCGATAAACTAATATTTGTATGAAACTTTTTATCACCAGCATTGTCTTGATTATGTTTGTTTGTTTTGGGAATTCTCAAAACAAATCGAAACATTATGTATTACCCGAGTTTGTTTCAGGATCTATTTTAATGAAAGATGGAACAAAACAAATAGGGGTTTTAAATTACAATGCGCTTTCTGGAAATTTCGCTCTAAAGAAAGAAGCGGAGATATTAGCGCTCTCAGAAACTTTAGTAAGTGGTGTAGATACTGTTTATGTGGCTAATCGGAAGTTCTTTAGGAAAGACGGTAAATTTTATGAATTTTTATTGAAGTCAGACATTGAGCTTTATGTTGAATATAAATGTAAATTATCAACTTCAACAGAAGCTAGTAGTGGTTATGGAGGAACTTCACAAACAACATCAGGAAGATCATTATCTGTAATAGAAAATACCGGAAACATTTATGCTTTAGAACTTCCAGAAGGATATAATGTAAGCTTAGATATGGATTATTGGATTGACAAAGGTGAGGTTCTCACAAAGATCACCACCGTAAATCAATTTAAAAAACTATATCAGGACCATAAAAAGGAGTTTAAAACTTATCGAAAGAAAAATAAAATAGATTTTAAAACACCATCTACAGTACTTAAACTTATAGAACACCTTGAGGCTTTGTAAAAGAGAGTTTTAAAAGTAATTACATTTTCACATGAACACAAAATACGCAACCCTCCAAAGCAGAATAAAAGCAGCTGTTATAGGTAGTATTATTTTAATTACGGTTTTATACTGTGTTTCAGAATTACTAAATACTTATGAGGACGTGTCCTCGTTGTTGAGAATGAGTCTTTTCATCTTTTTTTTTCATCCTATATGAGCCTTTAATGTTTTCAATTTTTGGTTATACTCTCGGGCATTATTACAGTGATATAAAAGTAAGGCAAGCCAATAAGCCGGAAAAGAAAGTCAGTTTCCCAATTGCCTTAATTAGATTTGCTTTAAAGGCTTCATTAGGCTGGTTGTCGTTATTAACAACAACAGGTAGTGAAAAGAAGCAAGCAATTCATGATGCGGCTACTAAATCAGTAGTTCTTTCAGATTAAAATAACCTTGAAGAAAATCGAAGGGCTATAAGAATTGTCAAGCAAATTCAAGTTAGTGTTACCGAAATAATTTTTTTCAAAATTTAAATAAAACAAAAAAGACACTACTTCATAAAGTAATGCCTTTTAATCTTTAGAGGTGTCGAGCGGATTCGAACCGCTGTAGATGGTGTTGCAGACCACTGCCTAGCCACTCGGCCACGACACCCTTTAGCGATGGCAAATATATAAATTATATGGGGTTTACCCTATATAGACCCAGTTTTTTCGTTTTTCAGTGAGTTTTATAGTTACCATCTCAACATCACCACCAATAGGCGGGTTTATTTTACTCACAGAAACAGTTGCTTTGGAGATTAATTTATCTTCATTAAAAAAGCGATTTAAAATGCGTTGTGCTACAGTTTCTAATAGCTTTGAAGGAATACTCATTTCTTCTATAACCACTTTGTTTAAAAACACATAGTCAACAGTGTCAGAAAGCTTATCAGATTTTGCTGAGGTTTTTAAATTACATTTCACCTCTAAATCCACCCTGTAATCACTTCCAATAATTGTCTCTTCGTTTAAACAACCATGGTGAGCAAACACCCTAATATTTTCAACTTTTATAATTCCCATAAGGCAAAAATAAGATTAGTAAATGTCACTTTTAATGAATTATTCAAAGAAATTTCTTATTTATCATTTTCAATTAAACTTGAGCTATTCTATTTTAATTAGTAAACAAATCAAATATATTACTAATAGCACTTGTTTTCGCCTTGAAAAATTCTGTATAAGAACAATTATCACAGGTAACAGAAGTAAACTTTTTATTCTGTACATCAAAGATTTTAGATAAAGCACTTCCTGTGGCTCTCATTTCTCCAATTTGGTAAGCCGTATTGTCGCATTTAGGACATCTGTAGTTCATTTTCTTTTTTTGTTTTGGTTCATACTATACGTATCGTATAGTGCATAAATGTTACAATTTGTGTAATTTTGTGTTTTAATTTTTTTCAATGTCAGAAGAAGTAAAAGCACTCAATTTTATTGAGCATATTATAGAAGAAGATTTAGCCAACGGTTTATCAAAAGACAAGTTGCGCTTTCGTTTTCCACCAGAACCCAATGGGTATTTACATATTGGCCACACTAAAGCTATAGGTATAAGTTTTGGTCTTGGCGAGAAGTATAACGCACCTGTTAATTTAAGATTCGACGATACCAATCCAGCAAAGGAAGAGCAAGAATACGTAGATGCGATAAAAAGAGATATTGAATGGTTGGGCTACAAATGGGAAAATGAACTGTATTCTTCAGATTATTTTCATAAACTATACGATTGGGCTATTCAGATGATAAAAGACGGAAGAGCCTATATAGACAGCCAATCATCTGAGGCAATGGCAGATCAAAAAGGAACACCAGCTCAAGTTGGTACAAATAGCCCTTTTAGAAATAGAAGTATTGAAGAAAACTTAGATTTATTTCAACGCATGAAAGCCGGTGAGTTTAAAGCAGGTACTCATGTGCTTCGTGCTAAAATAGATATGGAAGATCCAAATATGCTAATGCGAGATCCGATAATGTATCGTATTCTCTATGCACATCACCATAGAACAGGTGATGATTGGTGTATTTACCCAATGTATGATTGGACACACGGAGAGAGTGACTACTTAGAACAAATTTCGCACTCATTATGTTCATTAGAGTTTAAACCTCACAGAAAGCTCTATAACTGGTTTAGAGAGCATGTTTATGAATATTCTAAAGAGGAGTTGCCGCTTCCACCAAAACAAAGAGAATTTGCACGTTTAAACCTTAGTTACACTATTATGAGTAAGCGTAAATTATTGCGTTTGGTTGAGGGAGGAGTCGTATCTGGTTGGGATGATCCGCGTATGCCAACCATTTCAGGCTTAAGACGTCGAGGTTATACGCCAAATTCTATCCGTAATTTTATAGAAAAAGTTGGAGTTGCTAAGCGCGAAAACGTAATTGACGTATCGCTTCTTGAGTTTTGTGTTCGCGAAGATTTAAACAAAACAGTAAATAGGGTTATGGCTGTTTTAAATCCGGTAAAAGTAGTTGTTACTAATTATCTTGAAGACAAAGAAGAATGGTTAGAAGCTGAAAACAATCAAGAAGATGAATCAGCTGGTTATAGAAAAGTACCGTTTTCTAGAGAAATCTATATTGAAAAAGAAGATTTTAAAGAAGAAGCTGGAAACAAGTTTTTTAGATTAAAATTAGGAGGGGAAGTACGATTAAAGAACGCGTATATCATAAAGGCGAACTCCGTTGTAAAAGATGATAATGGTGAGGTTGTCGAAATTCACTGTACATATGACGCCGACACCTCAAAAAGGGTAAAAGGCACCTTGCATTGGGTATCTATAAAACATGCTATTAAAGCAGAAATTAGAGAGTACGATCGCTTGTTTATTCACGAAGCGCCAGATAGTGATAAGGATAAAGATTTTATGGAGTTTTTAAACCCGAATTCTTTAAATGTAAAAACAGGATATATAGAACCCAGCCTTAAAGGGGTTGAAACAGGTGAACAGTTTCAGTTTCAGCGTTTAGGATATTTCAATGTGGATAATGACTCTAAATCTGATGCATTGGTGTTTAATAAAACAGTTGGTTTAAGAGATAGTTGGGCAAAGCAAAAACCAAAACAACAAGAGCGACCAGCAATAAGTATTATTCAGCAGTTCGGAAAGAAATATACTAAGTTACCAGAAGATAAGCGAGTTAAAGTCAAAGCGGAGATTCAAGAGCTTGCTAATAAGGTGTCTTATGAAGAATTAGAACCATTATTTGGTACAGCTGTAAAAAAAGCAGGAACACGTATCGTCGTAATGATTACATTAAAAACATTACTTAAGAGTGGCTTGGAATGTAATCCTAGTATTAATGAATTTATTGATAAAGCGTTAGAGGACAAAAACGAGCTTTTGGTTAGTGAAGCAAAAGCGCTATAGTTTTTGTAAACTTTCCAAGATTTTTCGACTGAATAGATATGAAAAATTTAGCTATTCTATTTACAGTGTTAATATCGTCATTCAGTTTTTCACAACAGATGAATAATAATAAATTACAAGAAATCTACACCTCAGTGAGTGATTCAATCCAAGGAAATTCTGGAGCTTGGGAGTTACATATTAATGATATCCAAATTATTTCGCTCACGGATACTAAGCATAATAGGATGCGTATTATTTCTCCAATAGCAGAATCAAAAGCTATTAGTTATTAAAAGCCGCTTTAGTTGCTAATTTTCATACAGCTTTAGATGTAAAATATGCGATTACAGATGCTGTTTTATGATCTGTTTTTACACATCTTTTAAAAGAATTATCAGAAGATCAGGTTAGAGACGCTTTAAGCCAAGTGTATTATGCTAACATTAATTTTGGGAGTACGTTTGCAAGTACGTCTTTGACCTTTCCAGCTGCTAAAGCAAGTAAAGAACCACAAAAGAAAACGAAGCCAGTTTTTAAAAAGAAGAGGGTTTAAACGCCATATTATAATAATAAGCACTAACCTTAAAGAATTTCACTTAGAGGTATTTTTGTACTTTTAAATCATACTAACTGTAAAAATCGTATAAATTATGGAATTACCAATCAACCCACTAGCTATAGTGGTAGCTGCAGTTGCAGCATTAGTTATTGGCGCAGTATGGTACAATCCAAAAATTGGTTTTGGAAATGTATGGATGCGCGAATCTGGAATGACGGAAGAGAAAATGAAAGGTGGAAATATGGCTGTTATTTTCGGTTTAGCTTTGCTATTTTCTGCAATATTAAGTGTACTGTTAATGCAATTCACAAACCACCAATGGGGAGCCTTGGGAATGATAGGCGGAGACCTTGAAAATGCAAAAGTATCTTTTGAGGCTTTTATGGCTGATTACGGAAATGCACACCGTTCGTTTGAGCACGGAGCCTTACATGGCGGCATATTTGGAGTGTTTGGGGCTTTACCAATTATTGGTATAATTGCATTGTTTGAGCGCAAAAGTGCTAAGTATATCTTTATCAACTCAGGGTATTGGATTGTGACTATGGCTATTATGGGAGGAATTCTTTGTGTTTGGCACTAAGATTAATTTAAATATAATAAAAAACCTCGAAGTTATTAGCTTCGAGGTTTTTATTTAAGATAAAGAAGACGTCTATAAATCTCCGTCTTTCTTCTTTTTGGCATTTTTCATCGCTTCACCTATTTGATTACTAGCGGTAAAACTCGCTACCATATCATTTAGCATCTGACTTCCTGCTTGAGGGGAATTAGGTAATAGAATTAAGTTACTATTAGTTTCTTGACCTATAGATTGAAGCGTGTCATAGTGTTGCGTAACAACAATAAGCGCAGACGCTTCTTGTGAGTTAATCCCAACTTTATTTAAGACCTCAACAGATTCCTCTAAACCACGTGCAATTTCACGTCTTTGATCCGCAATACCTTGACCCTGTAGGCGTTTGCTTTCTGCTTCTGCTTTTGCCTTTTCTACAATTAAGATACGAGCAGCATCACCCTCAAACTGTGCTGCGGTTTTTTCTCTATCCGCCGCATTAATTCTATTCATTGCCGCTTTTACTTGAGCATCAGGATCAATATCGGTTACTAATGTTTTTATGATATCATAACCATATTCCATCATGGCGTCATTCAGTTCAGATTTTACAGCTATTGCCACATCATCTTTACGGACAAAAACATCATCTAATTTCATTTTAGGAACCTCAGCGCGAACAACATCAAAAACGTATGAAGTAATTTGATCGTGTGGATAGTCTAGTTTATAAAATGCATCATAAACTTTATCTTTAATAACTTTATATTGGACAGATACTTTAAGGCGCACAAACACATCGTCTAAGGTTTTGGTTTCAATAATAACATCTAATTGTTGAATCTTAAGGCTTAGTTTACCAGCGATTCGATCCACTAAGGGGATTTTGAAACGTAAACCCGATTGTCTGATGGCTTCAAATCTACCAAAGCGCTCTACAATTGCAGCGGTTTGTTGTTTTACAATAAAAATTGATGACACTAAAATGATTAATCCAAAAAATATAATTGGAATTAGAATAAATTGACCCATAACAAGTTTTTTTAATGGTTAGTTACTACGAAATACTAAATGTAAATAATTTTACATAGGTTTGCCTTAATCAGCTCTAAAATCGTATGAAAAAAACAAAACACTTCTTATTAGTAGCTCTCTGCACTGCTTCTGTTACACTTAGTTACGCGCAACGGAAAAGTTATAGGATTCAAAACGGTATTGGTTTACAGGGTGGAATAACACAGTTCGATATTTTGACGGACAATTTTGAAACCAAAGTAAATTCAGGTTTTATAGGTGGATTAACTGCCTCTGTAGATTTACCACACCGTTGGTTTAATGTGAGTTACAACATTCAGCTGTCTGAAAACAATATTGATATTAATGCCGCTACACCAGCAACTGGATTCGAAGAATATATTGAATACAAAATGTTTACCGCGAATATTTCATTCCTATTTCACATCAAGCTAATTAGTAATAATCTAACCTTAGACGTTGGACCAATGCTACAATATAATAGTGAATTAGAGTTGAAAGATGAAGGTAAAGAAGGTTATTTAATAACGGGTTACGAAAACCTATTCACAGAAAATATCACCGACATATCTCAGTTTAATGCTAATGGTGCTGTTGGCTTATCAGCTGGGTTTCGAGGTTTTTTACTCAGAGCACAATATGTATATGGTTTTACAAATATCTTAGGAAAACTAAACGAACAAGATTTAAACACAGGAAGTAAGGGGAAATTTAAAGGGAACCAATCCTTAATAGCCCTCACAGCTATGCTAACGTTTTAACCTTGATTATTTGTGTTACATTGAATTTATTTTAAGACCTCAAACAATTAGTTTATACTTCCAGCTAAAGCGTTAATTCGCTTAACGGTTTCTGCTTTACCAATCAGATACATTATATCAAACACATCAGGCCCTTGTAAAGCACCAACTAGTGCTAAACGCAATGGCATCATTACTTTCCCAAAACCAATTTCATTGTCTGTAATCCAACCTTTTATATTTGTTTGAAGGTTTTCAACCGTAAAATCATCAGTTTTATTTACAAGTTCAATTACTTTGTTAAGAACACCAAAAGTACCTTCTTTTAAAGCTTTTTTAGATGCCTTTTCATCATAAGATGTTGGCGAAGTAAAAAAGAAGTGGCTTAAATCCCAGAAATCACCAACAAAAGTGGCGCGTTCCTTAATTAGACCAACAACCAATGCGATGTAATTAACATCAATTTCAGCTAATTCAGATTGAGAGGTTTTAAACTGTTCGGCTAAATCTAAATCGAGTTGTTGTTGCATATAGTGGTGATTAAACCATTTAGTTTTATCAGGATCAAATCGTGCACCAGCTTTATTAACTCTAGCTAAATCAAAATCTGAAACGAGCTGATCTAAGTCAAATATTTCTTGTTCTGTGCCGGGATTCCAACCTAAAAACGCTAAGAAATTAATAACCGCTTCTGAGAAATAACCATCTTCTTTATAACCTCTAGATACCGTTCCGTCTGGTGCTGTATATTCTAATGGAAATACAGGAAAGCCTAGTTTATCACCATCTCGCTTGCTTAATTTTCCTTTTCCAGTTGGTTTTAAGATCAGTGGTAAATGCGCAAATTCAGGAGCATCCCAACCAAAAGCATTATATAACAATTGGTGCAAGGCTAAAGAGGGTAACCATTCTTCTCCACGAATGACGTGTGTAATTGCCATTAAGTGATCATCAACAATATTTGCTAAATGATAGGTTGGCATCCCATCACTTTTAAACAATATTTTGTCATCTAGTACATTGGTGTCTATTGAAATATCACCACGAATAATATCTTTTAAATGTAAAGTTTCATCTTGTGGTGATTTAAAACGAATCACAAAATCGTCTCCAGATTCAATTCTAGCTTGTGTTTCGGCTTCGGTAAGAACTAAAGAATTTACTAAACGTCCTTTTTCACGATTGTGCCAATTATAGATAAAGGTCTTCCCTTCAGCTTCATGACCTTTTCTGTGCGCATCTAATTGCTCAGACGTATCGAATGCATAATAGGCTTTACCATTAGCAATAAGTTGATCAGCATATTGCCTATATAAGTGTTTGCGTTCGCTTTGTCTATATGGACCAAACTTCTCGTTTTTCCCTGGACCTTCGTTAAAAGGAATAGCACACCAATTTAAAGCTCTTACAATATAGTCTTCAGCCCCTTCAACATAACGGTTTTGGTCCGTGTCTTCAATTCTAAGAACAAAGTCACCGCCATGTTTTTTAGCAAACAAATAATTAAATAAAGCGGTTCTTACACCACCAATATGTAAAGGTCCTGTTGGACTTGGCGCAAAGCGCACGCGCACGTTTTTAGACATAATTGTAAATTAAAGCGCAAAGATAGTTTGATAAGATTTGAGAACAAAGAAAATGAAACCTTAAGATATAATCATTTCCTTAGGCACACGCTTATTCATAATTCCAAACCATAAAGGCGGAATCATGGCCAAAACCATTGAGGTCGGATAACCATAAGGCATTTGAGGGCTTTCATCGTGGCAATCTAAAATCTGGTATTTTTTTGAAGATTTAAAATGGTGATCACTGTGTCGGGTTAATTCATACAATACAATCCTACCGATAACATGGTTAGAATTCCATGAGTGCATTTCTTTAACACGTTCGTAACGACCAGATTTTGTTGGTAAACGTAGTAACCCGTAATGTTCAATATAATTGACAGTTTCGAGAAGAACAAAACCAACAATTCCTGCAAAAATAGCAAACAATAAAGCTGAGGTTCCAAACATCAAAAAAACACCAATTAAATAACAAAATTGAATGATTTTGTACCAAAACATGTCATTTTTAACTGAAAAGAACGAATTTTTGCTGTTTTTCAATAATTTATTCTGAATCTTCCACGCACTTACATATTGACGAAATGTTGAGGTGAACCAAAAGGAATAAACACTTTGGTTGTATCTGGCTGTAGCAGGATCTTCTGGAGTTGCCGCATGTAAATGATGTCCAAAATTATGTTCAATATAAAAGTGCATATAAAATGAAGGTAGAAGTAATGCTTTACCTAGGAAACGTTCGTTTGTTGCCTGTCTATGACCAAGCTCGTGGGCGACATTAATACCGTTAACACCAAGAACAATTCCAATGGAAAAAATTAAACCTACAAATTCATAAGCGGCTAATACCTCATTCGACACTATAAATAATACATAAAAAACAAGCCCAAAAACTAAAGGTAAATTTAGGTAGAGTAACCAATCGAAAATATTGCGTTTCAATTTACTATCTGAGTCTTCAGGTTTTAAATTTTCTGTATCTACAGGAAAAATAAGCTCTAAAACCGGAATACAAACAAATGCGAAAATAGGTGTGGCCCATACCCAATAGCCTTTTAAGTATAATCCTAAAAATGCCATTATGGGAATTGAAAATGCAGCTAAGTATTTGAGGTCTTTCATACTTTTTGTCATTCCTGCGAAGGCAGGAATCTATTTTAAGTTAAGAATATCATTGTTTTGAGTCCAATTTAACACTCAAAACCCCTAAATTAACAGAATCTTACCAAATTTAGCGAATTGGCTATTAAAATAAAATTGTAGATTAGTCAGTTAGAATAATATATGAGCAATTTCAAAACCATAAAAAACAAGCTAGAGCAGTTCATTAAAAGGTATTATACCAACGAACTACTTAAAGGAGCAATTCTATTTTTTGCTATTGGCTTGTTGTATCTTATAGTGACGCTTTTTGTAGAATACATGCTTTGGCTAAATCCAACCGCGAGAACTATTCTATTTTGGACTTTTATTATTGTAGAGGTTGGACTATTCGTAAAGTTTATTGCAATTCCATTATTAAAACTCTTTAAATTAAGACAGGGCATAAATTTAAAAACAGCATCAAAACTCATTGGAAATCACTTTCCAGAGGTTAATGACAAGCTTTTAAACGTGCTTCAATTAAACCAAAGCCCAGCACAATCGGATTTACTAATAGCTAGTATAGAACAGAAATCTCAAGAGTTACAACCTGTTCCATTTAAATCTGCCATAAACTTTAAATCTAACACCAAGTATTTAAAGTATGCGGCAATTCCGATTGCAATATTGTTATTATCTCTCTTAACAGGTAAGATTAATTGGTTTAGTGATAGTTATGAACGCGTCGTAAACTATCAAACGGCTTATGAGCCACCAGCACCATTTCAGTTTTTCGTTATTAACGAATCACTTCAAGCTATAGAGAACAAAGATTTTAAGTTAAAGGTGTCGACAGTAGGTGATGTGATTCCTGAGAATGCACAAATCAAATTCAATGGCCAGTCTTATTTTTTACAACAGTTAGTGCCTGGTGAATTTCAATACACATTCAATCTTCCAAAAGAAGCAGTAGAATTTAGTTTATCAGCTAATGATGTGGTTTCTAAGTCGTATGTTTTAGAAGTGGTTAATACACCAAACTTGGTGAATTTCGAAATGGTTTTAGATTACCCGTCTCACACCAAAAAAAGAGATGAAGTTTTAAAAAGTACGGGATCTGCTGTGATTCCTGAAGGCACGAAAGTGACCTGGAGAGTAAAAACAAAATCCACCACAGGAGTTCAGATTTATGCAGAAGACACGTTAAGTTTTAAGCGTAATGAAATAGATGATTTTGAGGCTTCAAAACACTTGTACAAAAACTACAATTATAGTATCACAACAAGCAATGATAAGCTAAAAGATTACGAAAACTTGGCTTACAATATTAATGTTGTAATAGATGTTTACCCGGAGTTAAGCATTAAAGTTCAGAAAGACTCTATAGATCAGCAGAGCTTATATTTTTATGGACAAGCCAGTGACGATTATGGCTTAAGTAAATTACAACTAGTGTATTATCCTTCTGAAGATGAAACCAAGAAAGTTGTTGAGCCTATAACAATTTCAAAATCTAATTTTAGCGAATTCGTAAGCGCCTTTCCAAATCAGTTAAATTTAGAAGAAGGCATAAGTTATCAATTGTATTTTGAGGTTTTTGACAATGATGTACTTCATAATTATAAGCGCACCAAGAGCTCATTGTTTAGTTATAGAAAGCGCACTAAAGAAGAGGAAGAACAGAAACAACTCAATGAGCAAAACGAAACGATAAAGAATATTAGTAAAACCTTTGATAAACTCGAAGAACAAGACAAAAAGCTCGAAGAATTATCTAAAACTCAAAAGGAAAAGGAAAGTCTAAATTTTAACGACAAGAAAAAGTTTGAGGATTTCCTTAAGCGTCAGAAGAACCAAGAGCAGTTGATGAAAAATTTCAACAAAAAGCTTCAAGATAATTTAGAGGAGTTTCAAAAAGATGAAAAGAAAGATGACCAGTTTAAAGAAGATTTAAAAGAGCGGTTAAAAGAAAACGAAGAACAGCTTAAAACAGACGAGGAGCTTTTAAAAGAACTCGAGGAATTAAAAGATAAGATTAACAAAGAAGAGTTTACGCAAAAACTCGAAGAACTTGCGAAACAAAACAAGAATAAAAAGCGCAGCATGAAACAGCTTTTGGAATTAACCAAGCGTTTCTATGTGATGAAGAAAGCTGAAAAAATTTCAAAGCAATTAGATGAATTGTCAGAAGAGCAAGAGAAGCAATCTGAAAAGGATAAAGAAAACACTAAAGAAGCTCAAGAGAAATTAAACAACGATTTTGAAAAGCTTCAAAAGGATTTGGACGATTTAAGGAGAGAAGATAAGTTGCTTCAGAAACCAATGAATTTAGAGCGCGATAGATTTTTAGAAGATGAAATAAAATTTGACCAAAAAGAAGCAAAAGAAGCGTTAGAAAAGCAAGGACAAAGCGAAGAAGAACAGAAGGCACAAGAGGCTCAGGAGCAACAACAAAAAGCGAAGAAGAACCAAAAGAAAGCTGCTAAGAAGATGAAACAGATGAGTGAGATGATGAAGCAGAATGCTGGTGGCGGTGGTGGAGGCGGAAACCAGATATCTGAAGATATTGACACACTTCGCCAGATACTGGAAAATTTATTACTCTATTCATTTAACCAAGAGTCACTTATGAACACATTTAACAAGTTAGATGTTAATAATAACAAGTATGGAAAATACATTATTGAGCAAAGCAATTTAAGAGAGCATTTTGAACATATCGACGACAGTCTGTTTTCGTTATCATTAAGACAGCCCAAGATTTCTGAGAAGGTCAACTCTCAAATTACTGATGTCTATTTTAATTTAGATAAAGCACTTGGCCAACTTACAGAAAACAGATTGTATCAAGGAGTGTCATCACAACAGTACGCCATTACAGCAAGTAATGAATTAGCAAGTTTTCTTAGTGATGTATTGGATAATATGGAAATGTCTATGAATCCGTCACCAGGCTCTGGTGGAGGTGGAGGAGAACAACTTCCAGATATTATTATGAGTCAAGAAGAGCTTAATAAGAAAATGGAAGAAGGTGTAAAGAGGGGTGAAGAAGGTAAGGAAGGCAAGGGAGAAAAACCCGGATCTGAAGGTAAAGATGGAAAAGAAGGTGAAGGGGAGCAGCCTGGTGAAAAAGGGAAGAATGGTAAAGAAGGCGAAAGCGGCGAAAGTGGTGAGAATGGCAAGAGTGGTAAACAACAGGCAAAAGATGGTGAAGGAGGACAAAATGGTGAGAATGGAAACCAGCAGGGAGAAGGCAACCAAAATGGAAAAGAGGGTAAAGAAGGTAAAAATGGTAAGAATGGCAAGAACAATGGAGAAGGATCAGATGATGAGAGTAAAAAGAATGATGGTTATGGAGAAGGTGGAAGTGAAGAACAGAATGGAGAGTTGTTTAAAATCTATCAACAACAACAACAATTACGACAGGCACTAGAGGATAGGATGGTTAAAGACGGAACGATTCAATCTGCAGGTCAATTAATTAAACAGATGGAGGAAATTGAACTTGATTTATTGAATACTGGATTCACAAATCAGACACTACAAAAGATGATGGATGTACAACATCAATTGTTAAAACTAGAGAACGCTTCGTTTTCGCAGGGACAAGACACTAAGCGTAAATCAGAAGCCAACAAGAAACAATTCAATCAAAGTAATCAAAACCAAATACCAACAGCGAAACAATATTTTAATACTACAGAAATATTAAATCGCCAAGCACTACCTTTGCAGAATCATTTTAAGAAAAAGATTCAAGAGTATTTTAAAAGCACCAATGATTAGTTTTAATTACGAAACCGATTTTAGTTTAGATAATACAGATCAGTTTTCAGAATGGATATCAAAAGCCATTTCTGAAGAAAAGTGTAGAGAGGGAGATGTTAATTACATCTTTTGTTCAGATGATTATTTGCTGAAATTAAATGTGGATTTTTTAGATCACGACACGTTAACAGATATTATTAGTTTTGATTATTCAGTAGGAAAAGAACTACATGGGGATATTTATATTTCTGTTGACCGCGTAAAAGAAAATGCATCTGATTTTAGAGTTTCCTTTAGTGATGAAATCTCCCGAGTGATGATTCATGGAGTCCTTCATTATTGTGGTTATAAAGATAAGTCGGAAGTTGATAAAAGGATAATGCGATTAAAAGAAGATTACTACTTATCTAAGCGTAAATGAATTAAGAATTCGCCTTATATTTGCAGGCTGAATTTTTAGAATATAATTGTTCCACGTGGAACAAAAAACGGAATTGAATTATGTTTAACGATGTTTATGATGTTATTGTAGTTGGAGCTGGTCACGCAGGTAGTGAGGCAGCGGCAGCATCTGCAAATATGGGCAGCAAAACATTGTTAATTACAATGAATCTTCAGAACATTGCTCAAATGTCTTGTAATCCTGCAATGGGTGGAATTGCCAAAGGGCAAATTGTAAGAGAGATTGATGCGCTTGGAGGTTATAGTGGTATTGTTTCTGACACATCTGCGATTCAGTTTAAGATGTTAAACAAATCTAAAGGACCTGCAATGTGGAGTCCGAGAGTACAAAGTGATCGAATGCGTTTTGCAGAAGATTGGAGAATGCTTTTAGAGGGAACCGATAATCTTGATTTTTATCAAGAAATGGTTTCAGGTTTAATTGTAGAAAACCATAAGGTTGTTGGTGTAAAAACTTCTCTTGGTGTTGAGGTTAAAGCTAGGTCTGTTGTGCTTACTAACGGAACATTTCTCAATGGCTTAATTCATATTGGTGATAAAAATTTTGGTGGAGGAAGAGCGGGTGAAAGAGCGGCAACTGGCATCACCGAACAACTTGTAAATCTAGGTTTTGAATCGGGTAGAATGAAAACAGGAACCCCACCAAGAGTTGATGGGCGTTCGTTAGATTTTTCTAAAATGATCGAACAACCTGGTGATGAGGAACCACAAAAGTTTTCATATTTAGATTCTACTAAAGTACTAAAGGAGCAGCGTTCTTGTCATATGTCATATACAAGTGAATTGGTTCACGATTTATTGCGTGAAGGATTTGATCGTTCACCAATGTTTAATGGAAGAATTAAAAGTGTAGGACCACGTTATTGTCCTTCTATAGAAGACAAGATTAATCGTTTCGCCGATAAGGATAGACATCAATTGTTTGTTGAGCCAGAAGGGTGGAATACTTGTGAATATTATATTAATGGATTCTCTACATCTTTACCTGAAGATGTTCAGTTTAAAGCTTTACGTTCTGTTGTTGGTTTTGAAAATGTAAAGTTTTTTAGACCTGGCTATGCAATCGAATATGATTATTTTCCACCAACACAACTTAAGCACACTTTAGAAACTAAGTTGGTTGAAGGTTTATATTTTGCGGGTCAAATTAATGGAACTACAGGTTATGAAGAAGCTGCATCTCAGGGATTAATGGCTGGTATAAATGCAAGTTTAAAAGTCCAAGAAAAGGATGCGTTTACACTAAAAAGAGACGAAGCTTATATAGGAGTTCTTATCGATGATTTAATCACGAAAGGAACAGAAGAGCCATATCGTATGTTTACATCTAGAGCAGAATATAGAACCCTATTAAGACAAGATAATGCAGATTTTAGACTTACTCCAAAAGGCTATAATCTTGGATTGGCTTCTAAAAAACGTCTAGAAAGAATGGAGGAAAAGCAATCAAAATCTGATGCATTTGTTCAATTTTTTAAAGATACGAGTGTAAGACCTGAAGAAGCCAACCCAGTTTTAGAATCAAAAAACTCGGCAATTGTAAAGCAACAGGACAAGATGTTTAAGCTATTCGCTAGACCAAACATTACGATAGATGATGTTCGTAATTTTGAGGCTGTAGAAAGTTATATTCAATCCAATGAATTAGATACTGAGGTTTTAGAGCAAACCGAAATTCAGGTGAAATATTCTGGCTATATAGAAAAAGAAAAGAATAATGCAGATAAACTATATAGGTTAGAGAACTTAAAAATCCCATCTGATTTTGATTATTCAAAGTTGAAGTCTATGAGTATAGAGGCTAGGCAAAAGCTGAATAAAATTCAACCAGTAACGATCTCTCAGGCATCTAGAATTAGTGGTGTTTCCCCAAATGATATTTCTGTTTTATTAGTTTATTTAGGGCGTTAAATTATAATGTTCCACGTGAAACAATTGAAATTACTTTAATATCCTCTTTATTCTGAACTGGGTTCAGAATGTTTATATGAATAAAAAACCGACATATTTAACCTTAAAAGATCATTCCGTTTCAGGTGAAGAGTTCCAATTAAAACATAATTTGGAACTGGATATGTTAGAAACATTCCCACAACCAGAAGTAGATAAACTTTCCGATTATTATGAAAGTGAAGACTACATTTCGCATACAGATACCAAACGAAATTTACTAGAGCATGTTTATCATTCTATTCGTAAAATTTCATTAAAACGAAAATTAAAATTGATTAATTCGTTTAATTCTGAGTCTAAAAATTTATTAGATATTGGATGTGGCACAGGTGACTTTTTAGAAACAGCTTTAAAGTCTAATTGGAATATCACAGGAGTTGAACCTAACGCACAAGCAAGGCAAATTGCAAATTCTAAAACAAATAACTCAGTCTTCGAAATAGAGCACTTAAACAAGCAAGAGTTAAACAGTTTTGATGTCATTACGCTTTGGCATGTTTTAGAGCATTTGCCAAATTTAGAAATGCACTTGGCATTATTTAAATCATTATTAAAACCAAGCGGAACTTTAGTAATTGCAGTTCCTAATTTTAAAAGTTACGATGCTGAGCATTACAAAAACTATTGGGCAGCTTATGATGTGCCGAGACACCTTTGGCATTTTTCAAGAACTTCGATTTCGAAATTATATAAAAGAGAACATTTAGAATTGGTAAAAACGTTACCAATGATTTTTGATGCCTATTATGTGAGCTTACTTTCTGAAAAATATAAATCTGGATTTATGAATCCATTCAAAGCATTTTGGGTTGGGTTTAGATCGAATCAAAAAGCAAAGCAATCAAAAGAGTACTCTTCTCATATTTACATTCTAAAAAGCAGTAATTCTTAATATGAGAATTGTTATTTCTTAGTTAGGTGTAAAAAGACCCAATCACAAAGAAGAAAAAAGAAAAAGCCTTAAAACGCTTTATTTGGGTTTGTTTTTGATAGCTATTATTAATAATAAATTTTATTTACTATAGATTTTATTAATAGTGTAAAAATTGATTAAATCTCAAGTTAACTTTTATACATTTGCAAAAATTAATTTAGAATATAATCATGAGAAACATAATTATCGCATTAGTTGTTTTGGTAACTTTTTCATCTTGTCAAGAGCAACAAAAAATCGCCTTTGTAGATAACACTAAGGTTGTAAATGAATTTAAGAAAAAAGTAGATTTTGAAGCTAAGTTTAAAACTAAAATAGAAGCTTATAATAAAAAAGCAGATAGTTTAAATCAAGCAATTCAAATGGAGGCTCAAATGTTTCAAACAAGAGCAGTAAAAATGAGCCAAACAAAACAAGAGCAAGAGTATCAGGGCTTACTTCAGAAAAAACAGATGCAAGATTACCAATTAGGTAATGAAGAAAAAGCTCTTCAGGCAGAAGGTCAAAAACAAATTGACACATTAGTAAAAGAGGTAAAGGCTTTTATAAAAGATTATGGTAAAACAAACGGGTATACTTTTATTTTAGGTTCAAATGAAGCTGGAAGCGTATTATATGGAGCAGAAGCAACAGATATTACAGAAACAATTTTAGCGGCACTAAATAAAAAAGAAGAAGCTAAGACAGAAGAATAATTTTTTATATAAAATAGATTGAAGCCAGGCTTATGTCTGGCTTTTTTTATGCAACAAACGCGTTAATCTTATCGATAAATCTGTAAGAATAATCTTAGAGTTACCATTGCGCTCAATATGGTAAATTGCATCTTGTATTTGTTGGGAAATTTCTAGAATATTATAATCATGAACAAATGGAGCAAATTTCTCGAGCTTAAAACTTTCAGATTTTGGTTCTATATACACAAGGTCATTTGCTTTATAATTTAGTAGTAAAGCTTGCCTAAAATAATTTAAACAAAACGCTAAAAATTTCTTTTGGGTTTCGCGTCCTGTTTTAGAGATTTCTTCTGACCAAGAAATTAAATCATGAATTGCATTTTTATTGCCTTTTGCCTTAAATGCAGAACGCACCCAAATAACAAACCATTCTTCAAACTGAATATCCTCACTATCTTGATAAATTAAATCACAGGCTTTATTAAAATTCCCATTAGCCTGGTGTGCAATTTTTGTAGCTACAGCAGTTTCAATATGATAGTTTGCCACCAAAGCCTTGGCAATGGCATCTTCAGCCAAAGGCGGAAAGTTTAATATTTGACAACGCGACCTAATTGTATTAATAATTTGCTCTTCATCTTCAGCAATAAGAATGAAAATGGTTTTCTCTGGCGGCTCTTCAATAAGTTTAAGGAGCTTATTTGCTGCAGCATTATTCATTTTTTCAGCCATCCAAATGAGCATAACCTTGTAACCACCTTCATAAGATTTGAGGGTTAATGATTTTACAATTTGTAATGCTTCATCTACACCTATTTGCCCTTGTTTATTGTCAACACCAAGAAGCTTATACCAATCAAATAAGTTTCCATAAGGCTGCTGATCTATAAGTTGCCTCCATTCTTCAAGATAAAAACTAGAGACAGGCTTGCTTTTTACTTTATCGCTTGTTGTTACAGGAAAAGCAAAATGCAAATCTGGATGCGAAACAGTTTTAAACTTTAAATTACAAGATTCATTTCCGCCCGTATTTTCACCATCAGAATTACTACACAATATGTATTGCGCATAAGCTAAAGCCATTGGTAGTGTTCCAGAACCTTCGGGTCCAACAAACAATTGAGCATGAGCAATTCTGCCAGCATCGACACTCGTTGTAAGATGATTTTTAATATGTTTTTGACCTAAAACTTCAGAAAATTGCATGTGACAAATATAATTGAATTATAGTATTAGTAAATCAATCGTTTTCGTAAAAAAACAGCTTTTACTCGTTACTTTTATTACCTACATTTGTGATTCAATCTTCAAAATAGAACACAGATGAAAACGATTAATGATTTTAATTTCGAAAATAAAAAAGCACTTATTAGAGTTGATTTTAATGTGCCTTTAAATGATGCTTTCGAAGTTACAGATGCTACTAGAATTTTATCCGCAAAACCAACAATTATAAAAATTTTAGAGGATGGTGGAAGTTGTGTTTTAATGTCACACCTAGGTCGTCCAAAAGGAGTGCAAGAAGAGTTTTCTTTAAAACACATTATTAAGAAAATTGAAGATATTTTAGGTGTAGAAGTAAAATTTGCATCTAATTGCGTTGGTGAAGAAGCAGAGGAAAAAGCAGGTACTTTGCAACCTGGCGAAATATTATTGCTTGAAAATTTACGTTTTCATGAAGAAGAGAAAAAGGGAGATAAAACTTTTGCAGAACAGTTGTCTAAGTTGGGGGATATTTATGTTAATGATGCTTTTGGTACTGCCCATAGAGCACATGCATCAACTACAATTGTGGCTGAGTTTTTTCCTGAGTACAAGTGTTTTGGTCATTTACTTGCTCAAGAAATTGAAAGTATTAAAAAGGTAATGGAGGACGGAGAAAAACCTGTATTAGCAGTACTTGGTGGGGCAAAAGTGTCTTCAAAAATAACAGTAATTGAAAACATCTTAGATAAAGTTGACCACTTGATTGTTGGAGGCGGAATGACGTTTACCTTTGTGAAAGCACAAGGTGGAAATATAGGAGATTCTATATGTGAAGATGATAAAATGGAATTAGCTTTAGATATTTTAAAACAAGCAGAAGCCAAAGGAGTGAAAATCCATATACCAGTTGATGTTATAGCGGCAGACGCATTTAGCAATGATGCAAACACTCAAATTACGGATGTAAGAGAGATTCCTGAGGGTTGGCAAGGTTTAGATGCTGGACCAAAATCTTTAGCAAATTTTGACACCGTTGTTAATGAGTGTAAGACCATTCTTTGGAACGGCCCTCTTGGAGTTTTTGAAATGGAAAGTTTTGCAAAAGGCACAATTGCTTTAGGCGACTCAATATCTAATTCTACTAAAAACGGCGCGTTCTCTTTAGTAGGTGGTGGTGATTCGGTAGCCGCTGTAAAACAATTTGGCTTTGAAAACAAAGTAAGTTATGTTAGTACAGGTGGTGGTGCAATGCTAGAAAGTTTAGAAGGTAAAACCCTACCAGGTATTGCGGCTATTTTAAACTAAGATTCTAAAAAAACACTATTTTAGACTCTTTAGCGTTTAGACTTAACACACCATATCTTATATTATGACCATTAAAACATTTTTATCGGCTTGCTTTTGTATGGTTATGGTTTTTGGGTTTTCTCAAGTTAAAACGGATTCTGTAGCTAAGGTTAGCGACTCACTTATTGATGGGAAGTTCATGGCATCTCAAAAGGTTATTCGTGCAGAAGTTGACTCTTTGGGTATTAAAAGCCTAGAAGATATACCAGAAGCTTTAGAATTAGATAAAAAATGGCTAGATGAACTTTATAGTATGTCATTATTTGACACCATTTATAAGTCAGTTACTGAACTTACATACGAACCCGTAGATTACCCAGAACTTACGACAGACACTTTAAAGGCAAGATTAAAACGCTTAAATGCCAGAACACCTTTTAATGTAGAGTATAACCGTTCACTTGAAAGCGTGATAAAGCGTTATCTCAAACACAGAAGAACATCTTTAGAACGTCTTATGGGATTGAGCCATTTCTATTTTCCAATGTTTGAGACAGAATTTGATAATTACAATATCCCGCTAGAGATGAAGTACTTATCCATTGTAGAATCAGCCTTAAAACCTAGAGCTAGATCTCGAGTTGGAGCCACAGGACTTTGGCAATTTATGTTTGCCACAGGAAAAGAGCATAAATTGGATGTGAGTAGTTATGTAGATGAGCGAAGAGATCCAATAAAATCGACAACTGCTGCTGCTCAATATTTATCTCGTCTGTATAGAATATTTGGTGATTGGGATTTAGCATTAGCGGCTTATAATTCTGGACCAGGTAATGTAAATAAAGCAATTAGGCGTTCGGGTGGTTATAAAAACTATTGGAATATTCGTCAAAACCTCCCAAGAGAAACAGCTGGATATGTACCAGCATTTTTAGCTACAATGTATATTTTCGAATTTGCTGAAGAACATGGTTTTAAACCAGAACGACCGACATTTCAACATATTCAAACAGATACTATACATGTTAAGCAAATGATTACCTTAGATCAAGTAGCTGAAACAACAGGAGTGAAAATTGAAGAATTACAGTTTTTGAATCCGTCATATAAATTAGATATTATACCAAAAATCAAAGGAAAAACATATGTGCTAAGATTACCAAGAGAAGCTGTTGGCATTTTTGTGGCAAATGAAGATAAAATTTACGATTTTGCCAAAGCGGAATTCAACAAGCGTGAAAAACCACTCCCACAGCTTTTTAATGCAGATACTAAGGTTAGATATCGTGTTAGAAATGGAGATTATTTAGGTAAGATTGCTCGGAAATATGGTGTTAGGGTGAGTCAAATAAAACGTTGGAATGGCCTAAGGAGCAATAACTTAAAAATAGGTCAACGTTTAACTATTTACCCGAGAAACCCAAGTACATCTACCTCATCTAAACCAGTAAAAAAAGTAGTAAACACTGCTGGTAAAACAACGTATAAAGTACAATCCGGAGACTCACTTTGGACTATTGCTCAAAACTTTTCTGGAGTTTCTGTTCAAAATATTAAAGATTGGAACGATATTAGTAGTAACAAACTCAAAATAGGAATGACACTTGTGGTGTCTAATTAAATCAATCAACAAAAACAAAGACTTATGAAAGCTTTATATTCAGTATTATTTTGTGTCTTACTATTAGCTTGTGGCGAAAATAAAGAGGATAACAGTATATATCTTCCTGAATCAAACGGAATACTAAATAGTATTTCCGTTGTGGTAGACAACCAACTATGGGAAGGAAGCGTTGGTGAAAATATTAGGAATATTTTTGCCGCACCATTAAATGGCTTACCAGTTGACGAGCCTATATTTATAATGCGTCAGATTCCACCTCAGGTTTTTGATGGTTTTGCTACGCGAAGTAGAATTGTGCTCAAAATTGAAAAAGGAGGTACGGAAGCAACGACTAAAATTGCTAACGAAGTTTTTTCTAAACCGCAAACAGTAGCTGTTGTAAGGGGAAAGACAAATCAGGATATTATTGCCCAACTTAAACAAACCAAGGATAAAATCATTGATGCTTTTAATAAAGAGGAAGTAAAAGAAAGACAGAGGCAAATTAACCTATCCTTATTAGAGGATGAGGCTATGGAAAATAAATTGGGATTCACTATCAATGTTCCATTTGGATATAGAATTAGTAAGGCAACTGAAGACTTTTTCTGGCTAAGAAAAAACCTCGATAATTCTAAAACTATAGAACTAATGATCTATGAAATACCTTTAGAAACAATATCTAAAGGTGATAGTACTATTGTGGATTTTGTTAAAATGAGAAATGGAGTCACTAAAACAAAGATTCCAGGAGAAGATGGTATTTTCATGGAGGTCCAAGGGGATTATGCACCAGCATTGTTTAATACAATAATAGATAATAAACCCGCTTATGAAGTAAGAGGAATCTGGAGAATGAATGGGTTTACAATGGCAGGACCATTTATAACCTATCTTATTGAAGATAAAATCAACAATCGTTATTTGGTTGGCGATGGCTATGTTTATGCACCATCATTAGAAAAACGAGATTATGTTTTTGAGCTAGAATCTATAATTAAATCGATAACTATAAAATAAGAAAAAAGCCAACTTTTATAGTTGGCTTTTTTTATTTCACTTAAAAGGTTTTACTCTTTTTCTTTACTATCAGGCTCTTCTTTACTAGCGTCTTTAAATTCTTTAATTCCACTTCCTAAACCTCTCATTAATTCAGGAATTTTTCTTCCACCAAAAAGTAGTAGAACCACTACCACAATAAGAATTATTTGAGGTGCACCAATCGCTAACGGGACAATACTTAAACTCATAATTTTTAATTTAGGGTACAAAGTTAGTAATTATAGTTTAATAATGGCGTTGTTAAGTCAACTTTAGGAGGTTATCCCTATGGTATTTCACTATTTTAACTAATTTTGTTTTGATGGCTAAAGAGAAGAAAAAGGAAAAGAAGTTTGCTAAAAAGCTACTTTACAAGTACCGTTTAGTAATACTAAATGAAGATACTTTTGAGGAGCGTTTTGCAATAAAGCTAACAAGACTAAATGTATTTATACTTACATCAGCTTCCGCAATTTGTTTAGTTCTTTTAACGATTCTACTAATTGCATACACACCACTAAGAGAGTATATACCAGGATATTCCTCGGCAAAACTAAAGAAAGAGGCGACTATTTTAAACTACAAAACAGATTCGTTAGTTAGAGAACTAGAACTTAATAAGAGTTATTATGCCTCAATAAGAAAAGTATTAACAGGAGATGTTGCCTTTGTTGATTTCAATAGAGACTCTATAATTGAAGCAGCACAGAATGATATTGATATTTTAAAGGTAACTACAAATAAAGAAGACTCTTTACTTAGGGAAAAGGTAGAAAAAGAAGATAAATATAATTTGTTTGAGGCTTCAGGGGATAAATCTAATTATGTATTGTTCCCTCCTGTAAACGGAACAATATCTGAAGATTATAATATTGAAGAAAAACATTTTGCTGTAGATGTTGTGGTAGCATCTGATACACCTGTAAAGGCAACCGCAGATGGCACGGTAATATTTGCGGAATGGACTGTGGATGCAGGTTATGTGGTCATCATAGAACATAATCAAGAATTAATATCAGTGTATAAGCATAATTCAGCAATTACTAAAATGCAAGGAGATTTGGTAAAGACGGGAGAGGTTATTGCAATGTCTGGCAATACGGGTGAGCTGACTACAGGGCCTCATCTACATTTTGAACTTTGGAGTAAGGGTTATCCTGTAAATCCAACTAATTTCATCAATTTTGAGTAATGCCATCAATTAAAGCAGCACTTTCAAAACCATTTGCAAAACTCATCGCAAAGCGTATTGAAAAATGGTCTTCTAAGCCCATTGAGACTCAACAAAAGGTTTTTAAAGACTTAATTACCGAGGCCTCAAATACTATTTTTGGTAAAGATCATAATTTCAGTGCTATAAACTCTTATGAGGCATTTAAAGCTAATGTTCCTGTAAGGGATTATGAAGAACTAAAGCACTATGTGGAACGCGTTGTTGCTGGTGAAAAAGATGTACTATGGAAAGGAAAGCCTATTTATTTTGCAAAGACCTCAGGAACCACATCTGGAGCAAAATATATTCCAATAACAAAGGAAAGCATGCCTACACATGTTAAGGCTGCTAGAAATGCAATTTTGTTATATATAAACGAAACAGGAAATTCAAAATTTGTAGATGGTAAAATGATTTTTCTTCAAGGGAGTCCAATTTTAGAAGAAAATAATGGTATAAAACTCGGAAGATTGTCGGGTATAGTTGCACATTATGTTCCTAAATACCTACAGAAAAATAGAATGCCAACTTTAGAGACCAATTGTATTGATGATTGGGAAACCAAGGTTGAGGCAATTGTTGAGGAAACTGTAAATGAGGATATGACTATTATTTCCGGGATTCCTTCTTGGGTACAAATGTATTTTGAAAAACTGATTCAGAAAACAGATAAAAAGGTAGGGGATATTTTCAAGAATTTTAATTTATTCATTTTTGGAGGTGTCAACTATGAGCCTTATAGCGCCAAGTTTGAGAATTTAATTGGAAGGAAAGTAGATAGTATAGAACTGTATCCTGCAAGTGAAGGGTTTTTTTGCTTTTCAAGACAAGCAACATGAAAAAGGAATGTTACTTCAATTAAATTCAGGTATATTTTACGAATTTATAGAGGTAAATCATTTTTTCGATAAAAATCCAGATCGTATTACCATAAGAGATGTAAAAGCGGGTGTAAATTATGTAATGATTATTTCTACAACAGCAGGACTTTGGGCATATAATATTGGTGACACTGTAGAGTTCACATCTTTAAAACCGTATCGAGTTATTGTAAGTGGAAGAATAAAACATTTTATTTCTGCTTTTGGTGAACATGTGATAGGAAAAGAGGTGGAGCAAGCTTTGAAAGAAGCAACTGAAAGCACATCTATTTCTGTAAATGAATTTACGGTTGCTCCTCAGATTAATCCAGAACAAGGTCTACCGTATCACGAGTGGTTTATTGAGTTTGAGAATGAACCAGAAAAAGAACAAGATTTAATTGAAGAATTAGAGCAATCATTACAAAAACAAAACAGTTATTATTTAGATTTAATTGAGGGTAAGGTATTGAAGACTTTAAAAATTACAAGAATTAAAAAAGATGGATTTCAATCTTACATGAAATCCATTGGGAAATTAGGAGGACAGAACAAGGTGCCGAGATTATCTAATGACAGAAAAATTGCAGATCAATTGTATCGACTTAATTTAACGAAATAACTCTATATTTGCAGCTTAGAAGCTTATGAGTACAACTAATAAAAAACACGAAAGAACAAGAGCTCAAGAGAGCTCTAGTGCTATAGAACGTATGTATATTACGATGCGTCACCTTTTTAATCGCGGATTTTACAAACCCATGGGAGTTTCAGGCGAAACCTTGCGCGAAGCATTACTGTTATTGAGACCTGAAATTTATGGGTCAATTGGAGAAGAGAAAGCTGAATTAGAGGGTTTACTCTATGTTGTAGACAGATTACCTCAAGGTATAGAAGAATGTACGTTTATAAACCTAACTAGTGACGAAGGGTACGCCAATTCTCATTTCACACCTATAATTCCACCCAAAAGACGTCGTAATTGTTATCGCATAGATAATGAGCAGATGAATATTGAAATTACCAGAGGGCGTTCGGAAATATATGATATCCTTACACACCTTACATTTCTATTTGTTGAATCGCACAAAATAAGTAAACGGGTTCTTATTGATGAAGAAGGATCAACCGTGAGAGATTGGCAGAAACTAGAAAAAGCGGTTACTTCTACTAAGAAACTAACACAAAAAGAGCGAGAGATTGCGATTACTCATACGGCAAACATACTAGGAAGAACATTTAATGAGTTGACCGAAGCTTATCCTAAGTTTGCAACCAACAATCAACCAGAGCGTTTATTACATATTGTTTATTGGCTAGGAAAATTAGCTATAGAAGAAACGGTTAATAATAATAAAAGAACTATTACATTTAGCCCTGTTTTGAGAGAGCGTTTGGGCCACCATATCCACGGTGAAGTCTGGGCGGATACGATAAAGTCTGTACTTTACAAAAACGGATTATTAGAACGACCAATACACATTATTAGTGCTAATATGCATAGTGTTATGAATTCTCTTTTTGCACAAGGAGCACTTAAAGGAGCTGATGCTAAGAAAGATATTTTTGACACCTATGAAGCGCTTAGTGACTCAAAAAATAAAAGCTTGCGCAATAAAGTAGAAAAACTAGCGTTGCAACACGGAATGCTTTATATAAAAGACGCTTCAGGAACAAATATAGATGTTCAAATTTTTGATACAGATAAGATTGATTTTTCGAAATCTGGATTTCAATATTTAGAAGAGGATAAAGAAAAAAAGGCTGTAATATTTGTTATGGATTACGCCTTTGGTGAGCAGGCCTATGAAACTTTAGATGAGTTTTTAAAACCAATTAAAGTGAATGGTAAAAAAGTGCATTTAGACGTAAAGTCTATTTCAATAATGGGTAAGGCAGGTATTTTAGAGGGTGGAAAAGGGGACGTAATGATTCCATCAGCTCATATTTTTGAAGGCACAGCAGATAATTACCCATTTAAAAACGAACTAAGTAAAAACGATTTATTGGATTGTGGTGTTGATGTTTTTGAAGGCACAATGGTTACTGTTTTGGGGACTTCATTACAAAATAAGGAGATATTAAAATTCTTTAAAAACTCTACTTGGAATGTTATAGGTTTAGAAATGGAGGGGGCGCATTATCAAAAAGCGATTCAAGCAGCTTCTAAAGTTAGAGGAAGCATTAATGAAGACGTCAAAGTAAGATATGCATATTATGCAAGTGATAACCCATTAGAAACAGGAAGCACATTAGCGTCTGGAGGTTTAGGAACGTCTGGTGTTAAACCAACATACGTTATAACGAAAAAAATATTAGAACAACTTTTTAATTCTTAATATATGAGTGATAAATTACCACAACAATCACAAAATGATGAAGTAGACTTAGGGCAATTATTTAATGCTATTGGTAAACTTTTTGAAAGATTATTTCAGTTTATTGGTAATATTTTTAAAAGCATCTTTTCTGGACTTATTTATGCATTAAAACCTATTGTAAACAATTTTAAGCTTATAGGTTCTGTAGTAATAATAGCCTCTATATTAGGTTTTACATCAGATAAATCATTAAGAAAGCCTATTTATCAATCAACCATGCTGGTTAAGCCATATTTTGAGTCTAAGTATCAATTAGTAAATAGTATAGATTATTTCAATTCATTAATTGGATCAAAAAATATAGAGAAGATATCTGATATATTCGAAATAGATTCATTAAGTGCTAAAAGCCTTAAAGGCTTTGATATAGAGGTTGGGCCTGAAACTCAAGATGAAATATTAAAACAGTATGATGACTATGTTAAATCTACAGAGGTAGATAGCACAATGCTTACTTACTTGCCTTATGACATTTATGTTAAAAACAGAGATTTATTAAGCAGTAATATTTTCTCGATTAGAGCTTTATCTCTTAAAAATGATGTTTTTACAAGCCTTCAAAAAGGCTTTGAAAAAATACTTAAAAACAAACACTCTGTTTCTTTAAAGAAAAAATCCGACGAGGTTTATAATGTGCAGAAGAGTACTTTTGAACAACAATTAGCGCGTATAGATAGTATCCAAAAATTATATGCTGAAGTTCGGAGAAAAGAGGCGGCGAATAATACTTTAGGATTTAATGGTTCTACATTTCCTTTGGCTGAGGACAAGGCTGAGACCAAAGAATACGAATTATTTAGGGAAGAAGTAAGGATTCGTAATCAGCTTAGAACCCTAGAGCAAGAAAAAATAGAAGAGAAAACGGACCATTATGAGGTGATTTCTGGCTTTAAAGCTATAGGGACTAAAGAAGGACTTCTTAAGAAACATGTTATACTTTATCCGATTATTGCATTTTTATTTTTAGTTCTATTTTTTATTTCTAACAGAGCATTCAGATTTATAAAAAATTATGAATAAATCAATATTAGTTACCGGAGGAGCTGGTTTTATTGGGTCCAATTTCATAATTCATTTTTTAAATAAATACCGTAATATCAGGCTTATTAATTTAGATAGTCTAACTTACGCGGGTGAGCGTTCAAACTTAAACACGATTAAAAATCATAAAAACTATGTCTTTATAGAAGGCGATATATGTGATACTAATTTAGTAAGAAATTTATTCGAAAAGTATAATTTTTCTGGTGTTATACACTTTGCGGCAGAGTCTCATGTAGATAATTCTATAACAAATCCTGATGTTTTTATTAAAACTAATGTTCACGGAACCTTTAATTTATTAAATACAGCAAAACACTTTTGGATGGACGCGCCATTTTCTTTCAAAGAAGATTGTCATAATAATAGGTTTCATCATATTTCTACTGACGAAGTATACGGTACACTTGGAAAAACAGGTCTATTTACTGAAGAAACTTCTTATGCCCCTAATAGTCCTTATAGTGCGTCAAAAGCATCTTCAGACTTCATTGTGAGGAGCTATTACCACACCTATGGTATGAATGTAGTTACTACTAATTGCAGTAATAATTATGGGCCCAGACAACATGAAGAGAAATTAATTCCAACTATTATTAGAAAAGCAATTAATAATGAATCTATTCCAATTTATGGAGATGGCAAAAATATTAGAGATTGGCTTTATGTAGAAGACCATTGTAAAGGCATCGACTTGGTTTTTAATGAGGGGCTTGAGGGAGAAACATACAATATTGGTGGAAAAAACGAAAGAGATAACTTATATATTGCCCATACAATATGTTCTATTTTAGATGGAATAGTACCCAAAAAGAAATCCTATTCAGAGCAAATTACTTTTGTAAAAGATCGACCTGGTCATGATTTCAGATATGCTATTGATGCCAATAAAATAGAAAAAAAATTGGGGTGGGAGGCTAATGAAAATTTTGAAACGGGTATTGTTAAAACTATTAAGTGGTATTTGAAAAAATATAATAGATTATGAAGGGAATTGTATTGGCAGGTGGCTCAGGTACTAGATTACATCCACTAACTATTGCGGTAAGTAAGCAGTTAATGCCTATTTATGATAAGCCTATGATTTACTATCCGTTATCTACTTTGATGTGGTCAGGTATAAAAGATATTTTAATTATCTCAACCCCAGAGGACTTACCACTTTTTGAGAAATTATTGGGTAATGGTGAAAAGTATGGTTGTAATTTTGAATATGCAACTCAGAAAAATCCGAACGGATTAGCCGAGGCTTTTATTATTGGGGAGCAATTTATTGGAGAAGAAAAAGTAGCTTTAATTCTTGGGGATAATATATTTTATGGTTCGGGATTATCTAATTTGTTGCAACAAAACAATAACCCAGATGGTGGTATAATTTATGCATATCACGTGCATGATCCTGAACGTTATGGAGTTGTAGAATTTGATGAAAAAGGTGTAGCTATATCTATTGAAGAGAAGCCAGTAGAACCTAAATCGAATTTTGCAGTTCCTGGTATTTATTTTTATGACAATTCAGTAGTTCAAATTGCTAAAAATATAAAGCCGAGCGACAGAGGAGAATTAGAAATTACAGATGTTAATAAAGCATATCTAGATAATGGAAAACTTAAAGTTAGTGTTCTGGATAAAGGAACCGCTTGGCTAGATACAGGCACATTTAAATCCTTGATGCAAGCTTCACAATTTGTACAAGTGATAGAAGAGAGACAGGGTCTTAAAATTGGAGCAATTGAGGAGGTGGCTTATAAAATGGGTTATATTACCAAAGAAAACTTTAGTGATCTAATACAACCATTAATAAAAAGTGGATATGGCAAGCATCTGTTAAGTATTTTAGAAAGTGAAAGATGAAGATAAAAAACACCAACATTAATGGTTGCTTTATAATAGAACCAATGGTTTTTGAAGACCAAAGGGGTTACTTTGTTGAAACATTTAATCGAAATACATTTAAAGCTAATACTGGTTTAGACATTAACTTTGTACAAGATAATGAATCATCATCGAAAAGGGGTGTTCTTAGGGGACTACATTATCAACGTGGTGAATTTGCTCAAGCAAAATTAGTTAGGGTCATACAAGGAAGTGTGTTGGATATAGCTGTAGATCTTAGAAAAAGTTCAAAAACATATGGTCAATATATTTCTGTTGAACTATCTGCATCTAATAAAATGCAATTATTTGTCCCAAGAGGGTTTGCTCATGGATTTATTGTGCTATCTGATATTGCAACTTTTTCTTATAAATGTGACAACTATTACAATAAAGAATCTGAAGGAGGTATTTTATATAACGACTCTCAAATTGCAATAGATTGGCAATTACCAAAAGAAGAATATATTATTTCGGACAAGGATTTAATTTTACCATCATTTGATAACATTCTTTTATGAAGACAATTTTAGTTACTGGTGCTAATGGTCAATTGGGACAATGTCTTAGAGGATTAGTAAGTTATAGCACAAATAACTATATTTTTCTTTCTTCAAGTGATTTAGATATTACTAACAAAGAAAGTGTTCAATCTTTTTTCTTTAATAATACAATCGATTGGTGCATCAATTGTGCAGCCTACACTCAAGTGGATAAGGCAGAAGAAGAAAGAGTTATTGCATATAATGTTAATGCACTAGCTCCTGGGTACATCGCGCGTGCGTGTAAGGATAATAATGTTAAGTTAATCCATATTTCCACCGATTTTGTTTTTAATGGAAATAGTAATATTGCGTATACCGAAAAAGATAAAACGAACCCTTTAGGATCATATGGTAAAAGTAAATTAGATGGTGAATTGTTTATAATCGAAGAAACTTCAAATTATTTTATCATCCGCACATCTTGGTTATATTCTGAGTATGCCAATAATTTTATGAAAAAAATACTTGAATTATCTGAAAGCAGAGATGAATTAGGTATTGTGAGTGATCAAATTGGCACACCCACTTATGCTGTAGATTTAGCCAAAACTATAATAAAAATTATAGAACTTGACAGTGATAAATATGGAATATATCATTATTCAAATGAAGGAGTAGCAAGTTGGTATGATTTTGCTCATTCAATCATAGACTTGTCAAAAAAGGAAACAAAAATTAATCCGATACTCGCAAAAGACTTCCCAACATTAGCCCAAAGACCAATATATAGTGTGCTGTCTAAATTGAAAATTAAGTCTACTTTTGGTATTAAAATACCTTATTGGAAAAAAAGCCTTGAAACGGCAATTATTAATCTTAAAAATGATGAATAATAATTTAAAAACAGCCATCAATGCAGGTCTAAAAGCTGGTGGGGGGCTATTATGTAAGTGTATAATTAATATTAAAAATGAACCAGTTTTCTTCTCTAGAAAAGTTCTTGAATAAAAGATAGATTATATTTTTAATTCGAGTTTTGAATAAGAGAAGATGATTAACTAATAAAAAACAAAGATTTACCTAGAAGTTTGTTAATCATTAAAACAATATGCCACTCTTGTTTATAGTAAATTTACATGCAAAAATTTAAAGAAAATAGAGGTTTTGTTGAGCTAATTAAAGGAAGTTCTATCACTTTGCTTATTAAGTTGACGGGTATGATTTTCGGGTATTTAATAATGTTATTCATAACTAATGTTTATGGAGCTAGCGAATGGGGTTTGTATTCTTTATGTATTACAGTTTTAAGCATATCCGTTTTACTACCAAAGTTTGGTTTTGATAACTCATTAGTCAGAATAATAACAGAATTAAGACTTTACAATAACAATAATGAGATAAAAAAGGTTCTTAAAAAATCAATAATTATATCGGTTATAGTCTCTCTTACAGTTATAGTCTTGATAAATTTCCTAAATGACTTTATAGCACTTCAATTACTTAAAAAGTCAGAATTATCTTCATTTATTCCTATTGTTAGTTATGCAATTATCCCTTTAACGCTAATTGCTATTATGAGCGCATATTTCCAAGCGCTCAAAAGAACAACTTTATTTATTTTGTTTCAGACCGCACTGATAAATATTATTTTTCTGCTACTATTATTAAGTTTTTATGTGTTGGATATAGAAATAGTTGTTTTTAAACTTTATGTTATTTCTGTTTTTATAACTTTTTTAATCGCTATAATTATTTACCTGTATAGCAAAGAAAAAAACGTTAACACTGAGACTGGTAAAGAGATAAGTTATAATTATCAGCGCATAATAAACTTATCAACACCAATGCTTATTTCTAGTTCATTTGCACTTTTTATGAGTTGGTCAGATATTATCATGCTATCTATGTATAAAACAACCTCAGATATTGGTATATATGACTCCGCTTTAAGACTAGCAACTCTTTCAGGTATTTCTCTTATTGCTATTAATGCTGTTGTTACTCCGAAATTTGTAGAATTTTATTCAAGAAAAGATTATGAAGGCTTAAAAGACGTGGTTCAAAAATCAACACGATTAATATTTTTCACTGCTAGTCCAATACTGTTGATATTAATTATTTTTTCTAAGGAAATACTTAGTTTTTTTGGTGAAGATTTTTCTATTGGTTATTTAGCTTTAATATACCTATGTATTTCTAGATTTATTAATGCTATTTCCGGTTCTGTTGGTTATATTATGCAAATGACGGATAATCAAAAAACGTATCAGAGAGTTATTTTTATAGCTTTCTTAATTAATGTAATTTTAAACTTTATTCTAATACCAAAGTATAGTTATACAGGCGCAGCTTTTGCAAGTGCTATCGCTATGATTTTTTGGAATTTAACCTTAGTTATTATAATAAAAAGACAACTCGGGTTTTGGACATTTATTACTTTTAAAATGAAACGAGCTTAGTATGAAGTCGCCAATATTTATTTTCTCAATGCCTAGAGCTGGCTCTACTTTGTTACAAAGGATATTACTAAGTCATAAAAGTATTGGTGGTACTGCAGAGCCATGGTTATTATTACCATTAGTTTATCTCAATAAAGAAGAAGGGGTGTTATCTGAGTACTCCAGTAGATTATCAAGTAAAGCTATAAATGATGTTTTAAAGGAGGTGCCAAATGCAGAGAGTTTTTTGAATTTTCAAATTAAAAATTTTACTGACTCATTATACTCTAAAACATTAGAGGATAATGAAATTTATTTTTTAGATAAGACACCAAGATATTATTACATTATTGATGACATTTATAAAATATATCCAGAAGCTAAATTTATTTTCTTATTTAGAAACCCAACACACATTTACTCATCTATTTTAACAACTTGGTGTGACAATAAATTTCTGAAGCTTTATGGTAATCATAATGACTTAACTTATGGGTTTAATAAAATAAGTGAAGCTTATAAAAAACATAGAGATAACAAAAACACAATCTCTTTAAAGTACGAGGATTTAGTGTCCCAATCAGATAAGATAATAAAGGATATTCAAAATTTTTTAGAAATTGAATATGATGAAAACCTTACACATAATTTTGTTTCCTCTAAAATAGATACACGGAACAAAAAAGTTCTCGGTGATCCCACTGGAGTCGAAAAATATAAATCGATAAACAGTGAAACTTTAAATAAATGGAAAAATGTTTTTAACACTAGGTTCAGAAAAATAATCCTTAGAAGATATATTTCTAGAACTTTAACAGAAGAGAGTTTATCACTTCAAGGGTATAATCAAAATGATATCATCAAGGAAGTAAATACTCTTAAAAACAAAAAAGAGCATAGCTTTTTTAGTGATATCATTCATTATTCTATTTATAAACTAATCATAAGATTTAATTTGTATAATTATACATCAAAAGATATGATTTGGATAAAGAAAAAGTTTATATCATAACTATTAAATAATTATACTTATTAATTAAATAGAAGGCACTAAATGACTTTTACAATAATTACAGTTACGTTTAATAGCATAAAAACGATTGAACGGACATTAGACTCTATTCTTAATCAATCATTTTTAAATTTCGAGTATATTGTTGTTGATGGCAATTCTAATGACGGAACGGTTGAAGTTTTAGAGGCTTATGAAAAGCAATTCAAAGAAAAAAGTATTTCATATTCGTGGATTTCTGAAAATGATAACGGAATATATGACGCTTGGAATAAAGGACTTCACCTTGCAAAAGGAGATTGGATTTCCTTTTTAGGGTCCGATGACTATTACTTAAGGGATGCATTAAGTATTTATAAAACCCTACTTAATGAGAATGGTAATGATTATGATTGGATATACTCAAATGTTCTATTTGTTGAAAACATAAACAAAAAAAGACTGTTAGATTCTACATGGACTTGGGATAAGTTTAGGAGAAACACATCTATTACACCCGCGCATGTTGGGTCATTTCACAAAAAATCATTTTTTAAGAAGTATGGTATATATGACGAATCCTATAAGATTGCAGGTGATTATGAAATATTATTAAGACCTAAAAATAAGCTGAAAACATTGAAGTCTAATGAAACGACAGCTGTTATGAGTGGTGGTGGTGTAAGCAATTCAATGATAAAAGAAGTATTTAAAGAGACATTTAGAGCCAAAAATAAGACTGGAGGTGTTAATTTAGCAACTTGTTATTATGATTATTATTTTTCAATCATTAAATTAAGAATTAAGGGTTTATTGAAAAACTAATAAGACCATAAAATTAGCTCAGGTTAATGTTATTAAAAAAAGACACATTATATAAATGTATAATTGGGATTTTGCTTATTGTGCCCCCATTAATTTCTTCTATTGAGTTTAATATAGTTTTACTTTCTCTTGTTACTGTTTGGGTTTTATTTAATCTAAATTTTAAATATTCTAAAGCACTTATAAAGCTGATATTTCCATTAATAGTAATTTTTTTAATCGCAATTTTTTCATCTTTTTTTTTCCCAAGCGAATTATTTAATGTTATAAAAGATTTTTTCTTCCTTGCTAAACCCATATTGTACATTCTAATAGGGTACTTTTTTATAAGTAAAATAAAGGATAAAGAATTTTTATACAAAATCATTATTTATCTAGGTGTACTATTTGCCATTCTCCATATTTACTTGACCATTTATTTTATTTCTAATAATGTAGATTTTAATGTTAATAAACTTAGAAATTATGCGGGTCGAGGAAATGCTTTAGAGATCTTTGCGATTGTAATATTTTTATCTAAAAAAGGGAGAGAATTATTTAAATTAGACTCAAAACACAAGAAGCTTATCATATTTATTATGATATTTTCCTTTGTATGCTATTTTTCTAGAACAGTTACAGTTTCGGTAATAATTCTGTTTTTAGCCATTAATGGTTACTTAGCCATAACAAGGAAAGGGGTATTATATATGTTTGGTTTTTTAATGGCAATTTCTCTTTTTTACATCTATTTATTTTCGGTAGACCTTCAAAGAGGTGCTCCAGGTATAGAAGGGTTTTTATATAAATTGAAAATTGCTCCTGCTGAAATTTTCGATTCTAAAATAAATATAAAGGATCACACGGACCTATGGGATCATTGGAGGGCATATGAGGCACAAAAAGCTTTTGAGCAAATATATGACACCCCTTTAGCAGTTGGATTATTTGTGGGAAAAGGAGTTGGATCCTTAGTTGATTTAGAGTTTGTGGCGCCATTAAACGGAGAGGGAATGCAATATATAACAACACTGCACAATGGTTATTCGTATATTTCTTTTAAATCAGGATTTTTAGGACTACTGGCATTTTTATTGTTTTTGTTAATTTTATATATGAGGGTTTATATTAAAAGTAATAATCTAAAAGTGATAATAACAAATAATTTATTGTCTGGAATAGCCATTTATTATATGTTTACAACCCTTATAGTTTCGGGTATTTATAATCCTAGAGATTTTGGCGGCATTATTGTTGGCGGTTTACTATTTCTAAATTATTTTAATACATTGGATAAAAAATTAATTAAAACCGGTCTAAAAGAACTACCTTAAGTTTGAATTTATAAATATGCTAAAAAGCACATTACAGAACCTTCTTATTAAGTTTGGTAAGTCTTATACTATAGATAATAATATATCTAATAAACTAGTATTGTCCTTTATTTACACAAGAGCATTTATGATGTTAAGAGGATTGGTTAAAACCCGTAGAAAAATATTTATTGATAAACGAGTAAAAATTTTAAATGGTAATAATTTTCAATTTGGAAAAGCTTGTACACTAGAGAGAAATGTTTTAATAGATTGTTACTCTGATAAAAAAATAGTTTTTGGAAATATTGTGAAAATTGGAGCTTTTTCTACGATTAGCACCACGAGTCATTTATCTAAATCAGGAATTGGACTAAAGATCGGTAATAATTCAGCCATAGGGGAATATTCTTATTTTGGCTGTTCTGGCGGTGTAAAAATTGGTAATGACGTTATTATGGGTCAATACGTTAGTTTTCATTCTGAAAATCACAGTTTTAATAATAATAAACTCTTAATAAGAGAGCAAGGAGTATCTTCCTCCGGAATAGATATTGGTAACAATATTTGGGTAGGATCTAAAGCTACGTTTTTAGATGGCTGCAAAGTTGGAGATAATTCTGTTGTTGCAGCTGGAGCAGTTGTAAATGATATTTTTCCTTCGAATGTTTTGATTGGTGGTGTACCAGCAAAAATAATTAAGCATTTAAATGCCTAAAACAATTCTTTATATACATCAGTCCTCCGAGCTATATGGATCTGATAAGGCTTTGTATTACTTAGTCAATAAAATTAATTTAAACCCAGATTTTAATGCGATAGTTATACTGCCAGAAAAAGGACCCCTAAAAAATTTACTCGAAAAAAATAATATTAGAGTCATTGTTTTTCCGGTAATTAAAGTGTCACGTAATTTTTTTAAGCTTAAGAAAATCATTACTCTTCCATTTCTTATTGCAAAGACAACAAAAAAGCTCAGAAAGATATTAGAAGATGAAAACATAGATATTATCCATTCTAATACATTAGCTGTTTTATTAGGTGCTTTTTATTCTAAGCGCTATAAATTGAAACATGTATGGCATGTTCATGAAATAATAAAGAAACCAAAAATTGTAAGTGTTTTTTATCCATTATTAGTTGGAAATTTTTCTAATAAGGTTGTATATAACTCTAGAGCCTCTAAGGAATTTCTGAGCAAAAATAATAACAAACTAATTGGGAAATCTGTAATTAACCTTAACGGCATGGACAGAACTGAGCCTATTATATCAGTTTCTAATCAGAATAAAATTAGAAAACAGCTTTTCGATGCGAAAGAATCGGATATTGTAATGGCTTTGGTTGGAAGAATTAGTAAATGGAAAGGGCAAAAACTACTATTGAACTCCTTTAATGAACTACGAGAAAAACACAACAACCTTAAACTTGTTTTTGTTGGTTCCGCGCCACCAAATCAAGAGTACCTTGTTGATGAACTTCAGTCACAAATAGACAATTATAATTTAAATGATTCTTGTAAGATAATTCCGTTTCAAGAAAATATTTGGAGTATTTGGGACAGCATAGATTTTGCTGTTGTGCCATCTACTGAACCGGAACCATTTGGTTTAGTTGCTTTAGAAGCAATGCTTGCAAAAATACCAGTCATTGCAGCAAGCCATGGAGGCCTAAAAGAAATTGTTTTAGACAACCATACAGGATATTTTTTCTCACCCAACAACAGTGAGGCTTTATGTACATCAATAGAAAAATTAATAGCAAATAAGGATAATTTAGACTATTTTGGCATCAATGGATTTAATAGAGCAACTAGCCACTTTTCAATCAAGAGACATGTTGAAAAATTCATTGAAATATATGACAGTGTATAATAAGCCAGTAATAGATATTAATGAAAATAGGAATTTTAGGAACTAGAGGTATCCCAAATCATTATGGTGGATTTGAACAGTTTACAGAATTTTTTGCAGTTTATCTTGCTGAAAAAGGCTATGACATTTACGTATATAGTTCCAGTAACCATAAACATCAGGAAACTACATTTAAAGGTGTTAAACTAATTCATTGTTATGACCCAGAACATAGAGTGGGAACTTTTGGTCAATTTATTTATGATTTTAATTGCATAATAGATTCAAGAAAAAGAGATTTTGATATCCTATTACAATTAGGTTATACAAGTAATACAATTTGGCACAGGTTGTTACCAAAAAACGTTATTATTATAAGTAATATGGACGGTTTAGAATGGAAAAGATCTAAATATAAACCTGCGGTTCAAAAATTCTTGAAGTATGCTGAAAAACTAGCAGTTAAATCGAGTGATTATCTTATTTCAGATTCAATAGGTATACAAAATTACTTGCTAAAAGAATATAAAGTTAAATCTGAATATATAGCATATGGAGCTGAATTATTTAAAAATCCGAATTCAGCAATTTTAAATGAATACGATGTTGAGGCGAGTAACTATAATATGTTAATTGCTAGGTTTGAACCTGAGAATAACTTAGAGGTGATTCTTGATGGCGTTGCAATATCAGATAAGAAAACGCCTTTTTTAGTTGTTGGAAAACATAATGTCAATAAGTTTGGTACCTACCTAAAAAATAAATTTAAAAATGTAGAACATATAAGATTTATGGGGGGTATTTATAATTTAGAACACCTCAATAACTTAAGGTACTATTCTAAATTTTACTTTCATGGGCACTCTGTCGGTGGTACTAACCCTTCTTTATTAGAGGCAATGGCTTCTAAAGTATTAATGATTGCTCATAATAATGAATTTACTAAATCAATTCTAGAAGAAGATGCTTTTTACTTTTCTACAAAGGAGGATGTAAAAGGTTATATCGATAATTTGAATAAAGAAAACAATTTAAATAAAATTGATAATAATTATAAAAAGATAGAAGAAAGTTTTAAATGGGAATTAATAAATAAAAAGTACTTAGACTTTTTACATGAATGTAATAGAAAAGATTAAAATAAAAATAAACTCTTTTGAGTTTTTGATGTGTCTTCTTGGAGCATCTATATCCCTGCTTCTTATAGGTTTTGCCGCAAGTAGTATTGTCATTAGTATTTTTTGTGTTTTTTCTTTAAGATATTTCATTTTAAATAGAGAAAAAATAACCTTTAGGTTTGATTTAGCTCTGATTGTACCTCTACTATTGTACTTGTATTTTTTGCAAACATATTTTTGGTCTGTAGACAAAGGACAAACTTTAAAAGGGTTTGAAAGAATGATAGTATTAGCACTAGTTCCTATAGCATTTAGTATTATTCCAAAAGTCTCATATAAAAATTATCGCTATGTTTTAGGCGTTTTCACCTGGAGCAATGCTCTACTAGGCATTTTCTTTTTGTGTTCGGCATTTTACTATTTTATGCAAAAGCACTCAATAAGTGTTTTTACTTATCATGAGTTGGTGAGCGTTTTAGATCTAAACGCAGTGTATGTAACATTAATTTTTTCTATAAGTTTTTTTTATTTGTTATCACTTAAAAAAAAACAGCTATAGAAAAAGTACTTTTAATATTTTTCTTAACCTTAATTTTCTTATTGTCGACTAAAATTGCACTACTAATTTTACTAATAGGCATACTTGTTTTTTCATTAAAGCGTCAGTTATTTAACCTAAATAAAAAAACAATAATAATATGTATCGTTACTGTTTTCATTGGAATAAGTATGAGTTCAATAACATTATACAATAGGTTTAAGGTAGAGCAAAAAACTGAGTTCTCAGAAATATTTCATAAAGAAAAGTTCGGAAAAGTTTACTATTGGACGGGAAGTTCTATTAGATTATTTCAGTTAAGAATTTTAAAAGAACAAATTACTGAAGAATCTATTTTTTTTAAAGGCTTTGGTTTATTTGCTTCAAAAAAGAGCCTGGAAGAAAAGCATAAATATTATGATACATATTATACATTTCATAAATATAATTACCATAATCAGTATGCTCAAATATTATCTGAAACCGGTATAATAGGGTTGAGTATTTTGTTAATTATGCTATTTATTTTAATTAGAAGAGCAATTAAATCTAAGGATTATGGTTTCATTATGTTTTCTTTTACAGTAATAACTATTTTCTTTACCGAGAGTGTTTTATGGCGTCAAAGAGGCCTTTTCCTATTTATTATTTTATACTGTTTATATCAAAGAGTTTTATTCATAAAGCAACCCAAATAAGGTGATTATTTTTTAAACAGCTCTTATTTAGCGGTAATTTAAATCTCATTTGTCATTAGCTATATTTTATATATTAAATTATATTTGTTTTAGATAGTTTAATGATTATTTATGGCAAGAAACGAAGGGTATTCGAAATTAATAAGACCGATGTTGTATATATTGGATTTGTTAATTATCTCTATAGTTTCTTACTTATTTTTAACAATAAACTTTATTTATATTGCTTTTTTTGTTGCATTTTGGTTTCTGCTATCAATATCATTTTCATTTTATCGAGTATATAGATTTACTAAATTGATAAAAATAGTCTCGCTCCTTTTTAAGCAGATTGTTTTATTTAGTTTAGCTATTCTTTCCTTTTTATTTTTAATAAAATCCCCATTAGGATCAGGTACTATTCTTAATTTTTTTCTTGTTGTTTTTTTTCTTTTAAACTTTTGGAGGGTTTCCCTCTTTTTTCTCTTTAGAAGGTATAGGGCAATAACGGGAAGCAATTATAAATTAGTAGCAATTATTGGCTCGGGTAAATCAACCAAAGTACTTAAGGACTTTTTTAATAATGAGCCTGGATATGGCTATAGATTCGAAGGCTTTTTTACTGACTTAAAAGATAAAAATAGAAAGGGTTCAATTAATGAAAGTTTTGATTACATTCTTAACAATAATATTGATGAAGTTTATTGTGATTTAAAAGAGTTGTCGAATTCAGAAGTTAAAAAATTTGTTGATTTCTGCGATATTAACCTAAAAACATTAAAATTTATTCCAGATAACAAAGGGTTATTTGCAAAGAATCTATATATAAATTATTATGATATTACACCAGTTTTATCTTTAAGAGAGATTCCTTTGGAAGACCCTATAAAGAGTGGATTAAAGAGACTTTTCGATGTTACTTTTGCATTAATTATAATATGTTTTGTGTTGTCTTGGCTTATTCCAATCTTGGGCTTAATTATTGTTTTAGAAAGTAAAGGACCTATTTTTTTTCAGCAGAACCGACCCGGAATAAAAGAAAAAGGGTTTTTGTGTTATAAGTTTAGGTCTATGAGTCTAAATTCAAGATCTGAAGAGTCAGCTACAAGAAATGATGCTCGGGTAACAAGGGTGGGTAAATTTATTCGGAGAACCAGTATTGATGAACTCCCTCAATTTTTTAATGTTCTGTTTGGCTCAATGTCTGTAGTAGGGCCAAGACCACATTTGTGGCGACAAAATGAAATGTATGGTACCAAAATCTCTAAATATATGGTTCGACATTATGTGAAGCCAGGTATTACTGGATTAGCACAAGTACGAGGATATAGAGGAGAAATAGAAACGAGAGATGATATTGTTAATAGAACGAAATATGATATTTTTTATATAGAAAACTGGTCAATTTTATTGGATTTCAATATTATTGTAAGAACTATAATGAATATTTTCAAAGGTGAGGATAAGGCATACTAGATTAAAACATTAATAAATTCTATTAATTAGAAATAATATTTATGTTTTTGCGTGGAGGTCCTTTCAAGCTAGATATTAAATAAATTGGTTTATAATGGAGTTTAAACGTGGAAGATATTCTTGGGCCTTAAGACCTTTATTAATTTTATTTGACCTTTTTATAATAAATTTCTTTGCGTATAATTTATTAAATTTCAATAGTCAAAACCTATATTTTTTCTCTTCAGATATATTTAATAATAAGCACTTATTATATTTAATATACTCTATTGCTTTTTGGCTTTTATCTACATATTTTCTAAAATTTTATAAAGTATACAGGTACACATCTTTAATAAATGTCCTCTCTTTAATTGTTAAGCAATTTTTTGCTTATGGGATTATTATATATGCATTCGCAGGCGTTTTTAGGAGTATTAACATTCCTGCAACAGAAATACTATTCTACTTGTTGTATTGCTTTATCGTAATCTCTATTGTAAAATTATTGAGCTACTATATATTAAAATCTATAAGGATTTATTTAAAAGGAAACCTTAGGGATATTATTGTAATAGGAAGTGGGGAAAGTGTTAATGAACTCAAAAGAATATTTACAAAAAAGAAAGAATTAGGCTATAACATTAGGGCTATTTTTAATAAATCAAATGATGATAATAGTGATTATGGCTCTATAAAAGACAGCTTCGAATTTTTAGAACAGAATAACAACATCGATGAGATATATTGTGCTATAGATGAGTTAACAGAAAAAGAAATAAATGAGTATGTGAGGTATGCTAATTTGAATCATTGCAATATAAAGTTTATACCTAACACAAAGAAGCTTTTTACAAAACGACTTAAAACAGACTATTATAACTATGTACCTGTCTTATCAATACAAGGTGTCGCCCTCAATAATGAAGTCAATAAGTTTTTAAAGCGAAGTTTTGATGTGGTTTTTTCACTTTTTATTTTGATCTTCATATTATCTTGGTTATCTATAATTCTATTTATTCTTATAAAATTAGAGTCTAAAGGTCCATTATTTTATAAACACAAAAGAACAGGGATTAATTACAAAGAGTTTTATTGTTATAAGTTTAGATCACTAACAATAACAAAAGAACTTAAAGGTACCTATGTAAAACAGAATGACGAACGTGTAACGACTATTGGTAAATTTCTTAGAAAAACCAGTATTGATGAACTTCCGCAATTTATAAATGTTTTAATAGGCGATATGAGTGTAGTTGGGCCTAGACCTCACATGTTATCCTATACTGATGATTACTCTAAAAAAATCGATAAGTATAATTTTATTTTTAGACACAATGTAAAACCAGGAATAACAGGATTAGCTCAAATCAAAGGATATAGAGGTGAAATTAAACTTGATAAAGACATTATTAATAGAATTAAGTACGATATTTTCTACATTGAAAACTGGTCTATTTTTTTAGATATAAAAATAATATTTCAAACGTTTATTAACATAATTAAAGGAGACGAAAAAGCGTATTAATCCCTATAGAATGAAACCTATTGTTTCCATAATAACGCCAATGTATAATAATGATTCTGTTATTGAAGAAACCATTAATAGTGTTATAAAACAGACGTATACTAATTGGGAGTTAATTCTCGTAGATGATTGCTCCTCAGATTCAACCATAGCAAAAGCAGAGGGATTAAGAAATAAGGATAATAGGATAAAAGTCTATAGTCATAAAGAGAATAAGGGTGCTGCAGAAGCAAGAAATTTAGGAACAAAAATGGCAACAGGAAGTTATATAGCTTTCTTAGATGCTGATGACCTTTGGGATGAAAATAAATTAGAGTTACAGGTTAACGTTTTGAATACAACAACGGACGTATGCTTTGGGAGTTACGAGCTTATAAATTCTACCAGTAAACCTTTAAACAAGAAAGTGCAAGCGCTAAAAACACTTACTTACAAAAAATTACTCAAAGCAAATTATATAGGGAATTTAACAGGAATATATAACTGTATATCACTAGGTAAAATTTACACTAAGGATTTAAAAAAACGTCAAGATTGGTTGCTGTGGCTAGAGGCTTTAAAAAGAAGTGGAAAGCCAGCGAAAGGACTTTCAGAAACTATTGCTTATTATCGTATTTCAGAAGGGTCTTTGTCCTCTAATAAATCTAATTTGATAAAGCATAACTTTAACGCTTATCGTAAAGGTTTAGAATTTTCTTTTATAAAATCCTCATTTTATATGGTACTATTCTTTTATGAGCATTTATTTGTAAAGCGAAGTTTAATTAAAACTATAGATTAGACACAAATTGTTTTAGTTTACCCGCTTTTGTGCGTTTTAATTTATCTACACGCTCAAAGCTTACTCGTATTCCTGGCTCTAAATAACGCCCCATCTCTTTAGTAATTAACTCTTCTTTATCAGCTGGAATAACTGTTCTACTCACAAAACTTATCTTAAAATGGTCTAAAGCTAGTTGCTCAATAATAAACTCTGAAACATTACCATCGTTTTCAATAACGCTTTTTGTAACATAGTAGAAGGTTAATCCCGCTGCTTTTTTTCCACTAGGTAAAACAGCAATATCATTTGTTCGACCAGTTAATTGTTTTAAGATTGGTTTTCTAATAGTACTCAATTTAGATAAAGAACCAATATCACCAATATCATAACGAATAAAAGGGTGCGCGTGGTTATAGAAAGATGTAATTACAACTCTGCCCTCTTCTCCATTTGGTAAAACTTTGCCCCCCTCATTTAGAATTTCAACATAGAGTGTTTCACTATTTACTTGCCATTCATTTTTTGTGTTCTGAAATGCAATTAAGTCTAATTCAGAAGCTCCATATTCATTTACCACGGGAACACCAAATTGAGATTCCATCAAAGACCTATCGTCTTCAAAAAGCATTTCAGAAGTAACAATACAAACCTTAAGGCTTGGGCAGATAGTAGTTAAAATAATTTCTTTTCGCTTCAAATATTTGGCGAATTGAACAATAGGACTTGCGTAACCATTAATAAAATCAAATTCAGTTTTTTTAAATTTTAGAAGTGCTTTTTTGAAAGCAGAGTCACTAAGATCAAAAACTGAAAACCGAAAACGATTGCTAAACCAATCTTTTAGGCGCTCTTTGTAGTATCCCTTTTTATCTAAAGGAATGCCATAAAAACGGGCTTGTTTAGATGTATTAAAATCTATGTCGTACCAAGCAAAACGATTCATGATTTCTGCCCAAGTCATAGCATGGCACCACTTATCTTTTGCAAAAATAAATGGATCTCCTGAGCTACCAGACGTTTTGTTTAAATAAACATTTCTTGAGTTATAGTTGTCGCTTAAGCGCTGTTCAATAGGTTGCTGAAGATGGCGCTTTGTCATTATCGGAATGGAGTTCCAATCTTCAACATCAATAGATTTACCGAATGTTTTGTAAAATGAATTGTGTCTTAAATGATAAGAGATAATTTCTTTTTTCTGATTTAATATGTAAGCCACAAATTCTGAATCATTTAGAGCGTGAATTTCAGATAAAGTGATTTTAGCTTTGTCAATATCAAAGCCGTTAGTTTTTAGAGAAAAATCAAATAATCGCAAAGTGTTTTACACATTTAATGTTTCCGTAAATTAATTGTTTTTTGAGCGCAAAACCAATTATTTTTGCGCAAACAAATTTGAATCATGAATATTTTAATACTCGGGTCTGGCGGAAGAGAGCATACATTTGCATGGAAAGTAAGACAAAGTAACCACTGCACAGGTCTTTTTGTTGCGCCAGGAAATTCTGGTACAGAAGCTATTGCTACCAATTTAGATATTTCTGTTACTAATTTTGAAGCTATAAAAAACGCAGTGATTCAAAATAATATTAAACTTGTAGTTGTTGGGCCAGAAGACCCATTAGTTCAAGGTATTCATGACTTTTTCTTAAAAGATGATGACTTAAAATATGTTTCAGTTATTGGCCCTCAAAAAGCCGCTGCAGAATTAGAAGGCAGTAAGGAGTTTGCAAAAGAATTTATGATGCGTCATAATATCCCAACGGCTGCTTATAAAAGCTTTACAAGAGAAAATGTGGAAGAAGGCTTAAAGTTTTTAGAAAACCTAGAAGCACCTTATGTATTAAAAGCAGATGGCCTAGCTGCAGGTAAAGGGGTTTTAATTTTGAATGATATCGAAGAGGCTAAAGCTGAACTTAAGAGTATGTTAGTTGATGCTAAATTCGGTAAAGCAAGTACTAAAGTAGTCATTGAAGAATTTTTAGATGGTATTGAGTTAAGCTGTTTTGTTTTAACGGATGGTAAGAATTACAAAATTTTGCCTACCGCTAAAGATTATAAGCGTATTGGCGAAGGAGATACAGGATTAAATACAGGTGGAATGGGAGCAGTGTCTCCAGTACCATTTGCAACAAAAACATTTTTAGATAGAATTGAAAATGAAGTTGTAAAACCTACAGTTAATGGTTTAAAGAAAGATAATTTACCTTACGTAGGTTTTATATTTATTGGGTTAATTAAAGTCGGTGATGATCCTAAGGTGATTGAGTATAACGTGAGGATGGGTGATCCCGAAACAGAAGTTGTTTTACCGAGATTAAAAACAGATTTAGTTGAAATTTTTCAAGCAATGGCAAATCAAACTTTATCTGATGTTACTATTGATATAGATGAACGCGCTGCAACTACCATTATGTTAGTCTCTGGAGGTTATCCTGAAGATTACGAGAAAGGGAAAGAAATCACTGGGATAGAAAAAATAACTAACTCTATAGCGTTTCACGCAGGATCAAAATTTCAAAACGGCAAAGTAGTAACTTCTGGTGGACGTGTAATGGCAATTACGTCTTATGGTAATAATTACGAAGAGGCCATAAAAAAATCTTATCAAAGCATAGAAAATCTACATTTTGATAAGATGAATTACCGTAAAGATATTGGTTTCGATTTATAAATTAAAGATATGAGTGTGATGTCACACTTTTATCTTCTTCGTTATTATCGTTATACTTTTTTAGTTGAAGCATCCAATATGTGAATGCAACAAAGCCTATGGCCATGAATATCCAAGACATTATATTGGATCCAAACCAGTTTTCTAATTCTAAAGCTCTCAATGCATCAAAAGGTGCAAATAAGACATCAACAAATAAATCTTGTATTCCGTAAAAGAAATCCTTCATAACTTTATAAATTTACATATCAATTCGAATCTAGATATCAGATTTGATATTAAAACACAAAAGTACAAAAAGAGTTAATGATTACAAGTATTTTTAGTAAATCTAAACCGATAAACTTTATAATAGTTGCGGTTTTTGTTGCTTTACTTTTTGTTATTACAAATTACAATTTCCTGTTTAATGATTTTAGTGGTGTAATTAGTACAAGTTCAAAATTGTTAATCACACTTTTTTTAGTATTCCTGTTAGATTTTATTATTTCAAAAAACAACCTTACCCAAGGTAATAGCTACGGAATAATGACTTTTGCATTAATATTTGGGATGTTTCCTGAGGCAATGAAATATTCAGATATACTGCTAGCAAACCTCTTTACACTATTTGCTTTAAGGCGTTTAATAAGCTTACATTCTAAAGTCAATATAAAAAAGAAGTTATTTGATGCCGCTTTTTGGATAACTATAGCAACGCTGTTTTATTTTTGGTCAATATTATTTTTTGCATTAGTTATAGTTGCATTAATTTACTATTCACAAAATGATATAAAAAACATTGTAATTCCATTCATAGGTGCAGCGACAGTAATTTTGTTGCTAATTGTGTATAATATTTTACTATACGATGTTTATGTAAAACCATCGAATTTTCAGCCATATGCTAGCCTGGATTATACAGCATATAATAGTATAGAAAGCATTATCAGATTTACCGTCTTATTTACCTCATTTATATGGATACTAATCTATTTTTTTAAAACCTTACCAGAGAAAAATAAAAGGCTTAGACCATCTTATTTCATAATAGCATGGTCGTCTATTTTAGCAATTTTAATTGCTTTGATTGCACCTATAAAGAATGGGAGTGAGTTTTTGTTTCTGTTTGCACCATTTTCTATAATCATGGCAAACTATATTAAAGTTATTTCAGAACAATGGTTTAAAGAGGTCTTTGTAGTATTATTAATTATAACACCAATAATTACTTTATTGCTGTAACTTATTTCCAAAAGCTAAATCCCCAGCATCACCTAATCCAGGAATTATATAACCTTTATCATTAAGCGTATTATCTATTGTGGCTATCCATAGATGTGTATTTGTTTCAAATTCATTAGCTACTAAATCCACACCTTTTTGCGCTCCAATAACGCTAACCAAATGAACATCTTTTGGCGTTCCAAATGGTTTTAAAGCTTCAAAAGTAGCGACCATTGATTGACCTGTGGCTAACATTGGGTCAGCAAGAATCAAAGTTTTACCCTCTAGACTCGGACAAGCTAAATACTCAACAATAATTTCAAAACTTTCAGGATTATGTTTGTGTTGTCTATAAGCAGAAATGAATGCGTTTTCAGCGGCATCAAAATAATTCAATAAGCCATTATGAAGTGGAACACCAGCCCTAAGAATTGAACATAATACGATATCATTCTTATGCAATACAGTATTAGAAACACCCAACGGAGTTTCAATGCTATGGGTTTCAAATTGAAGAGACTTACTCAATTCTAAACCTAGGATTTCACCTATACGCTCAATATTTCGCCTAAAACGCATGCTATCTTTCTGGATGGTTTTATCTCTAATTTCAGAAATAAATGTGTTTAATATTGATGGTGTTTCAGAAAGATTATGAATATGCATAAGTCAATGTTTAGATGAACAGCTAAGTTAATAATTCAGACTATATTTGCATATTATAAAACGATTTCAATATGTTTTCAGAAAAAGCAAACGCTATATTTCAAGATGTAATAAAAACCTATAAGGTTTTAAATACTGTAGATCAGTCATTTACGAACAAATATGATAAGAATACTGATTTAATAGCACATTTATTATTTAGAAAATCATGGATAGATACTGTTCAGTGGGCTTATGAAGATATTATTAGAGACCCTAATATCGACCCTGTTGCGGCTTTAAAGTTAAAGCGAATGATTGATGCTTCTAACCAGGATAGAACTGATACTGTTGAATTTGTTGACAGCTACTTTTTAGACAAATACAAAGGTGTTGAGGTGAAGGCTGATGCTAAAATTAATTCCGAAAGTCCTGCATGGGCAATAGACCGCTTATCTATTTTAGCATTGAAAATTTATCACATGCATGTTGAAACGATAAGAGAAGATGCTACTGAAACTCACAAAGCAGCTTGCCAAAAGAAACTTGATGTATTACTTGAACAGCGTGTGGATTTAAGCACTGCAATCGATGGCTTGTTAGAAGATATTTCTAATGGAGATAAATACATGAAAGTGTATAAGCAAATGAAGATGTACAATGACGATGAGCTTAATCCTGTTTTAAGAGGACAAAAATAAATTCTTGCGAAGGTAGGGATTTCATCTAAAAGTTGAGGTGGCTAAACCAAAACACATACTAGTTATTAGGCTTTCTGCAATGGGAGACGTGTCAATGTCGGTTCCTATTCTGAGAGCTTTGACTGAACAGCACTCAGAATTAAAAATAACAGTACTTACGAGGGAATTTTTCAAGCCCTTTTTTCAAGATTTAAATAACGTTGATGTTTATTCTGCAGATCTAAAAGGAAAACACAAAGGTGTTTTTGGTTTGTATAAATTATCTAAAGAATTAAAGGCATTAGAATTTGATGCTGTTGCAGATTTACACAATGTCCTTAGAAGTAAAATTTTAAAACTCTTTTTCACAAGAAAAAAAGTAGTACAACTTGATAAAGGTAGAACCGAAAAGAGAGCCTTAACATCTGGGAAGATTTTTCAACAACTAAGAACCACACACCAACGCTACGCTGATGTTTTTGAAACATTGGGTTTTTCTGTTGATTTATCTAAGCCAAAATTTCCAAAACCAGCTCAATTATCGGAATCACTAAAATCTTTCTTTATAAATAAAGATTTAAAAGCTATAGGTATAGCCCCCTTTGCGGCGCATAAAAGTAAGATGTATCCTTTAGATAAAATAGAAATGGTAATTAAACAACTTTCTAAGGATTACAATGTGATTTTATTTGGAGGAGGACCAGAGGAGGTTGATATTTTAAATCAGTTTGAAGCAAGCTATAATAATGTTTCTTCAATAGCAGGGAAACTTACTTTAGGTGATGAGCTTGACTTAATATCTAATTTAAATTTAATGTTAGCTATGGATTCTGGCAATGCGCATTTGGCAGCAATGCTTGGTAAAAAAGTAGTTACAATTTGGGGAGTTACACATCCTTTTGCTGGATTCGCCCCTTATAATCAACCACACAATTTTGCACTTTTAGCTGATAGAGAAAAGTTTCCACAAATACCAACCTCTATCTATGGAAATAAATATCCTGAGGGTTATGAAAATGCAGCAGGTAGTATTTCTGCTGAAGAAGTAATAGATGAAGTAAAAGGCGTAATCTCTATGTAAATAGGATTCTTAACTAACGATTTATACTACACATCATCATAATCCACCACAATTGAAGAAGAAGTAGGATGTGCTTGACATGTTAAAACCAAACCATCAGCAACTTCTCCGTCAGTAAGAATATTGTTTTGGCGCATTGTAGCACCACCTTCAGTTATTTTAGCAATACAACTGCTGCAAATTCCACCTTGACAAGAATAAGGAGCGTCAATATCTTGTTTTAAAGCCGCTTCGAGAATAGTCTGTTCTTTTGACATTTCAAATTCAAATTCTTCATCATCAACAAGTACTTTTATTTTTGAGCTCCCAGAGGGTGTTTCAGTATCAGAACTAGATTCAGTTTCAATAGGAGCTGTAAACAATTCATATAGAATGGATTTTTCTTTCGTGCCATTTTCAACTAAAACTTCTTTTACTGTGTGTATCATTTTTTCGGGTCCGCACAGGTAGAAGTTTTCGATTGTAACGTCTTTGTATTTATTCTTAACGATAAGGTTTACTGTACTTTTTTCTATACGACCAAAAAGCGCATCTTCTTCTTTAGTTTGACTATAAATAAAATGGACATGAAAACGATTGCCATAAGTGTTTTTTAGTTCAAGTAAATCTTGAACAAACATAGCATCAGACAGGGTTTTATTTCCGTAGACTAAAATGAAATTACTAAACGGCTCACCCTCTAAAAGTGTTTTAGCTACACTTAGAATAGGGGTAATACCGCTACCAGCAGCAAAGGCGGCAATAGTTCTAGTTTTAGCAGTATTAGCTTCAAAAACAAAACGGCCATTAGGTTCTGCAACTTCTATGGAATCCCCAGTTTTAAGTTTTTCATTAGCATAAACAGAAAATGTACCGTTTTCAACAGCTTTAACAGCAACAATTAATTCACCACTATTTTTAGAAGAACAAATAGAATAATCTCTTCTAATATCCTCACCATTAATTGTGGTTTTTAAAGTAATATATTGACCAGCTTTAAATTTGAAATTCTCTTTTAAATCTTCAGGAATATCAAAAGTTATAGCTATAGATTTGTCAGTAACCTTATTAACAGATTTTATATTAAGCGAATGAAATTGAGCCATTAAAAATAATTTTGTGCAAAAATAAGAAAGCGGTCTTTTTATAACTAGAAATTAAGATTAAAATAATACCTAAGATTCTTATACATAAGAAAATTATGTATATTTGTTATATGAGCAATTCAAAATTATATAAAGGCAGTTTAAACACCATTATTTTAAAGTTGCTAAATGAGCACGATAAAATGTATGGTTATGAAATTACTCAAAAAGTAAAGGCTTTAACTAAGGGTGAACTTAAGATTACTGAAGGTGCATTGTATCCTGCGTTACACAAACTTGAGGCGGAAGGGCTTTTAGATGTTGAGGTCGCTAAAGTAGATAATCGGTTGCGTAAATATTACAAACTTACAGAGTCGGGAACAAAAGAATCTATCAATAAACTTGAAGAGTTGGCAGAATATATTAAAACAATGCAAGCACTGATGAACCCAAAATTAGCATAGCTAAAATGAAGTTGACTTTTGAAAACATATTGTTCATAAATAACTATCTTGAAAATTCTGACATTAGATACAAGGATATTAGAATGGAAATGATAGACCATGTAGCTTCTGGTATCGAAACAAAAATATCTGAAGGAGATAATCGTGATTTCTATTATATTTTTAAGGACTATATGGTTGAAAACAAAGCTAGATTACTACATAACAATAAACAATTTCTAAAATCTGCTGATAGAAAGATTGCTAAACTATTATTTAATAATTTATTATCGATTCCTGCCCTAGTATTTTTCGCTGCTATATTTTGTGCTTTTTATGTGGTATATAGTTACTGTGATTATGAGTTTTTTAAAACAATCCTTTTTGCAGTGCCAATAATTACATCTATATGTTTTGGGATTGCTTATTTCATTGCTTTAAAAGTTTATAAACTGGATAGGTATTCTGTAATAGAGCGAATAGCTTTTCCTTTTATAATTATTATCCACGTGTTGACATCCTTAAATAATATTTTGAAACCACTTGTGCATGCTGATAGTATTTTAATTATAATTGTCATAGTTAGCTTATGTCTAACAATGATGATTTTGCGTTTTAAAATCACTATTGGTTTCACAAAGACATTTCAAACTCGTTTTAAAAATGTTGTATAATTATGAAATTGAAGAAAAGAGATATAAAACTCATAGATAATTTTCTAGAACAGAAAGGCATTAAGTATTTAGATGTTAGATCTGAGCTTTTGGATCATTTGGCCTCAGAATTTGAAGAGAAATCTAACTATAGTTTACTAGAAGATTATTTAGTAAGCAAAATTGAATTTATTAAGAGTTTTGCTAAGAAGCAGCAGAAGATGATTCATTGGAGTTATCAAAAGCAGTTATTGGTTCAATTTTCTAAGTTTTTTTATAAGCCTAAATTCATTTTAACTTTCTCTGGTCTAATTGTCTTAGGGTATATTTTATTACAGTATTTATCTTTAGAGAATTTTAGCCTTATTTACTTTTTTGTTTTGGTTGGATTAGTTCTTTATCCCTTATTTTATCAGATAAAGTATAGCAAAGCAGTTAAAAAAGTACAATCCATGCAATCTTTATTTACTGTAACAGCATTGCCATCAGTGTTTCTTTACACATTTTCTGTTTCTAAGAGTTTTTTACTTGACAATTTCGGACTATTACTACTCTATTATTCTTTTTCTATTCTATTAGGAATTTCTGCGGTAATCATTATTGAAAATGACAGAAAAAAAGTGCTGAAAAGATATTATGAACTTTTAAGTTAAAAATGAAACTAACCAAAGCCCAAATACAGCAATTATATACATTTACTCAAAAGCATTATGTGGATTGGTATGATGTACAAACTGAGCTTGTAGATCATTTGGCAAATGGAATTGAAAATCATCTAAAGCAAAACCCTAACACCACATTTGACTCCGCTTTAAATTCAGAATTCAAAAAATTTGGAGTTATGGGATTTTCAGATGTTATTGAAGAAAAAACAAAAGCATTAAATAAACGTTACAGAATACTGGTATGGAAATACTATAAGGGTTTTTTTAAGCTACCTAAGATTTTGTTGACTTTGTTTTTAATGTGGCTTATCTTTTTTACCCTCAAAACTATTGATGAAAGAGTATTTGTGGTAATACCAACAGTTTTATTTATAACGATTACACCTATTTGGTTTTTGGTCGTACAAACAAAGCGAATTAATAAGCTAAAAGATAAAACAGGGAAAAAATGGTTATTTGATTCTGTAGCATTGCAACTAGGTGGATTAGTTTATATTATCAATGTAGTTGTTCAAGGTTTATTATTTCCAAATGGCGCATGGAGTATCAACGTAAAACTCTTATTTTCTATTACTATCGTATTGTTTGGTTTAGCGGTTTATATTTCAATATTTATTGTTTCTCCAAAACTCAGAAAAGAAATGGCTAACCAATATCCAGAATATAAATTTGCTTAACTTGTGTAACAAATCTCAATAAAACGTTACTAACTCAACGTACAAACTAACCAAACCAGAATGATAAAGCATTTTCTTAATCTAGAATGGAAACAATATTTCCGATCATCTTATTGGCAAAAAAGTATTGTAATCAACATCTTAATGGTGTTTTTTGCACTTTATTTTGTGGGAATGTTTCTTTTTCTTGGAGCATTTCTTTTTAAAATAGTAAGCAAACTTGTACCAGATCAAGATCCATTTACAGTAGTAAACAGCTACATATTCTTTTGGATTATTGGAGATTTATTAATGCGATTCTTTTTGCAAAAATTACCAGTAATGAGCGTTAAGCCATTATTGATTCAACCGATTAAACGATCTACAATAGTAAATTTTGTTTTAGGTAAATCAGCATTATCATTTTTTAATTTTTTGCCTATATTTGCAATTATACCATTTAGTATTTCTTTAATATCTAATGGTTATGAAACATCAATGGTGCTAACATGGATGTTTACGATGATACTTCTCGTGCTCATCATCAATTTTTTAAACTTTATTATTGAGGCTTTCTCAGCAGAAAAAGAATTATCGTTTTTACCAATTATTATTGTTGCAGGTGCATTGTATGGATTAGATTACTTTAATTTTCTACCACTGAAATCAATCATTGGCGACGGGTTAATGAGTATAGCAAATAATCCATTATTAATAGTGATACCAATTGCCGTTTTAGTATTGCTTTATGGATATAATTATAAAATATTAAGAGCTAAGCTCTTTTTGGATAGTTCTTTAAAATCTAAAGTAACTGAAGTAAGGGCAGCAGATTTGTCTTGGACTAAGCGATTTGGAGATATTGCACCATTTATGCAATTAGATCTTAAATTGATTTGGAGAAATAAGCGCACAAAATCTATGGCAATGCTTTTAATTATAGGTCTACTTTACGGCTTATTCTTCTATCCTCAACCTATGTATAGGGATAAGGAATTTATGTTTGCATTTATTGGGATATTCTCTACGGGATTTTTTCTAATCAATTTTGGTCAATTTATTCCGGCTTGGGATAGTGGTTATTATAAAATGCTAATGAGTCAAAATATTAAGTACGAGCAATATTTGCGCTCTAAATTTATACTCATGGTGATGAGTGTGGTTATACTTTTTGTTTTAGGAATACCATATGTTTACTTCGGTTGGAAAATTTTAATTGTACATTTTGCCGCAGCAATCTATAATATTGGAGTTAATTCTCATGTCATCTTATTTGGTGGCTCATTCAACAGAAAAAAGATTGATTTAGATAAAAAGGCAGCCTTTAATTATCAAGGAACTGGAGCTGTACAGTGGCTCATTGGAATTCCATTGATGGCCTTTCCAATGGGATTATTTGCACTTATCAATTGGTTGGTAGGTTTTGAAGTCGCAGTGGCAACCCTTATTATTCTTGGAGTCATAGGAATTGTATTCCATAAAAAATTAATGAAGTTGATAACTCAAAGATATCTAGATTCAAAATATAAAATGATTGACGCTTTTAGTCAAGACAATTAATAATACAAATAGCAGATGATACATACAAAAGATCTTTCAAAATCATATAACGGAACTAAAGTTTTAAATGTAGAAGAGTTGACTATTCCTAAAGGGCAAAGTTTTGGTTTGGTGGGAAATAATGGTGCTGGTAAAACGACCTATTTCAGTTTATTGCTAGATTTAATAAAGCCTTCAACAGGGAGTATTACCAATAATAGTGTGGTTGTTGATCAAAGTGAAGACTGGAAGCCGTTTACGTCATCCTTTATTGACGAAAGCTTCTTAATCGGTTATCTTACACCCGAAGAGTATTTTTATTTTATTGGTGACTTAAGAGGACAGAATAAAGCAGATGTAGATGCCTTAACTTCTAAGTTTGAAGATTTCTTCAATGGTGAAATTATAGGCAAGAAAAAATATTTGAGAGATTTAAGTAAAGGAAACCAAAAGAAAGCAGGCATTGTAGCAGCTTTAATTGGTAACCCTGAAGTTATCATATTAGACGAACCTTTTGCCAACCTAGATCCAACTACTCAAATACGGCTAAAGCAAATTTTAAAGAATTTAGCAGAAAAACAAGGAGTGACTATACTAGTATCTAGTCATGATTTAATGCATGTTACAGACGTTTGTGAGCGTATTGTAGTTTTAGAAAAAGGAGATGTTGTTAAAGATTTAGAAACAAATCCAACAACACTAAAAGAACTAGAGGAACACTTTGCCAGTGGAGCTGTTATCTCTCAAGAAGAAGAATGAATATCCAATCAATAATTATATATAAGCTCGTGATTAGAACTATGATCTCGAGCTTTTTTTATAGCCTTAAGTTAGACGACACATCGAAAAACCTTTAAATAACATCAAAAATTGAAAAAGATGTTTATTTTTACCGTGTAACACACTAAAAACCTAACATTTTAGTTATCTATTAATCAAATAGAACCAGCGTTGAAGACCTCTATAAAAATCATACTATCTCTTTTTTGTATCGCATTTATTGCTCAGGGTTGCTCACGAAAAAAAGACACTTTTATTAACAGGAATTTTCATGCATTAGGCACTAAGTATAATATTCTTTATAACGGTGAATTAGCTTTAGAGCGAGGTAAGTTGGCAATTAATGACGAGTTTACTGAAAATTTCTGGGCACTACTGCCAGTAGAGCGTATGGAAATAAAGGACGATATTTTTCTGCCTGGACAATCTAAAAACGCAGATTTTGATAGAGCTCAAGAAAAAGCTATTAAGGCGATTCAAAAGCATGGTATGAATATCGATGGTAAAGAAAAAAATTACCAAATAGATGAAGCCTATTTACTTTTGGGTAAAGCTCGATATTTTGACCAACGCTTTGTGCCAGCTCTAGCAGCACTTAATAACATATTAAATAAATATCCCACAAGTGATAAAATCAATCAAGTAAAAATCTGGAGAGAAAAAACAAATATGCGATTAGATAATAATGAAGTCGCTATAAAAAAACTAAAACGCTTACTTAAAGAAGAAGAACTAGAAGACCAAGATTTAGCAGACGCAACAGCTGCACTAGCACAAGCATATGTAAACCTTAAGCATAAAGACAGTGCACTTACTCAATTAGCAATTGCGGTAGAGTATACTAAAAACAAAAACGAAAGAGCAAGATACCATTATATCAGAGGCCAATTATATAATGAATTTAAAGAAAAAGACAGTGCTAATATGGAGTTTGATGCTATTATAGACATGCATCGCCATATTCCTAGGTCATTTTACATTAATGCTCATCTAGAGAAATCAAATAATTTTGATGAAACTAATGGTGATTTAGTTGAGTTTGAAGAATACCTTACTGATTTAGAAGAGAATCGAGAAAACAGACCGTTTTTAGATAAAATCTATTACCGTATTGCAGAATTTCATCGTAGTAATGCTAATGATAGTATGTCAGAAGCTTATTATAATAAATCATTAAGAAAAATAGCATCAGATAAATACTTAAAATCTTTAAACTACGAAACTTTAGGTAACATGTATTTTGATCGCAACATATATAAGACAGCAGGAGCTTATTATGATAGTACTATGACTACAATGGTTAAAAACACAAAACCATATAGAGTTATAAAAAAGAAGCGTGAAAATTTAGACGATGTTATCTATTATGAAGGTATTGCCCAAACTAATGATAGTATTTTAAATATAATTAGCCTTCCAAAGGAAGAACAATTAGCAATTTATACTGAATATGCTGAGCAATTAAGAGCAAAAATATTAGAAGAAGAAAAGCTTAAAGAAGAACTAGCAGAAAAGAAAAAAAATGCTGTTGCTACTAAAGGAAATAATTTAGATTTTAATAAGTCAGCAAAGAAATCTAATAGAAACCCAAGAGCAACACCTGGTGGTATAGGTGGTAATAGTAATTTTTATTTTTATAATCCAACAACTGTTGCCTATGGAAAAAATGAATTTCTAAAAATTTGGGGAGATCGTGAACTTCAGGATAATTGGAGACTTTCAGACCAAAGTATTAGTGTTAAAAGTGATGATAAGAAAGAAGTTGTAGCCACTGACACAAGTGAGGATAAACGTTTTGATCCTCAGACATATTTAGCAACCCTTCCAACGAATCAAGTTGAGATTGATAGTATATTTAAGGAAAGAAATTTTGCCTATTATCAACTGGGTATTATTTATAAAGAAAAGTTTAAAGAGTATGCTTTGGCAAAGTCTAAACTCGAAACGCTTTTAGATAATAATCCTGAAGATCGATTAATATTACCTTCAAAATATAATTTATATCGAATTTATTTAGAGTTGGGTCTTAATAGAAAAGCCGAAGCTATAAAAGCTGATATTGTTGCAAATTATCCAGATTCACGTTATGCCGAAATTTTGCTAAACCCACAATCTGAATTGTCTAAGGACGAAAATAGTCCTGAGGTCATTTATACCAACTTATACAAACAGTTTGAAAAACAAGAATACGCTGAGGTTATAGCTACTGCTGAGGCTCAAATTAAGCGATTAGAGGGTGATGATTTTGTTCCTAAATTTGAAATTTTGAAAGCATCGGCTAAAGGAAGACTTTATGGTTTTGAAGCCTACAAAGAAGGCATCAATTATATTGCTTTAACGTATCCAAACACCGAAGAAGGGAAGAAGGCACAAGACCTACTAAAAGATGCTGTACCTGCTTTGGCAAAAAAAGAGTTTATTGCAGATGATAAGGCGCAATATTTTAATGTAATTTATCAGTTCGATAAAAATTCTGATGAAGATATTGATGAATTTATTAAGGTTTTAAATGAAGAAATAGAGGAGAAAATCAAATATTTTGATTTAACAACTTCAAAAGATGTTTATAATGACAATACTATATTTGTTGTTGTTCATGGACTTAAAAGTATACAGGGAGCTAGCGGATTTGCGCAACTGCTTCAAACAGTAGATAGGGATGAAAAAGGGCGTCCTGTAAAACCTAAAATCACAAAAGAATATTTTGCGATTTCCTCACCAAATTATGCTATTGTTCAACGACATAAAAACTTAAATGCATTTTTAAAATTAGAATAACCTAAATCAAAAATTATGTTTTCCTCAGACAATAAAAAACCCAAACAATCAAAAATTATGGAAACAAGTACACAGCAAAATATTATAGCAAAAGGCACTAAAATTGTTGGCGATATAGCAAGTCAAGGCCCTTTTAGAATAGACGGAACAGTTGAAGGTAATGTTAAAACTTCAGGAAAAATAGTTGTCGGAAAATCTGGTTTTATTAAAGGAACATTACAAGGTGAGAATGCCGATTTTGAAGGTAAATTTTCCGGAAAACTTATTTTATCTGGTACTTTATCTTTAAAGTCTACCGCCAATATCGAAGGTGAAGTTCATATAACAAAATTAGCAGTAGAGCCAGGAGCTACATTTAATGCTACGTGTAGTATGAAAGGCACAGTTAAATCATTGTCTAATGAGCCAGTCAAAGCACAGTCAGCAACCCAAAGACCAGAAAGACCAGCTTAATTCTTACGCACGCTTTTCTGGGATAGCAATACAGATGTTTGCGATTATTGCTGTAGGTACTTTTGCTGGTTTGAAACTTGACAAAAATTACCCCAATCAACATAATCTCTATACCTTAATATTGACATTAGGCTCAGTAATTATTTCAATTGTTTATGTAATTAGACGTATTATTGCAGTCTCAAAAAATGATAATAAATAGTTGATGGAAGAGTTTAAAAAAAGACAGATTGTATTTTTATTACAGTTAATAGGTATTACTGTTGTATTGTTTGGCGTTCACAGTTATTTACTTCACCATTTCGCAAAAGAGACCATATTCTTTTTTCCAGTTTGGCAGATTTATGCGTTTCATGTATTTGTAACTTCAATTTTCTATACCATAATTAATTATAGATTTTCCTCAGGCAAAAAAGACATCTTCAATCTGTTTATGGTGCTGACATTTTTAAAAATGGTATTAGCCATTTTATTTCTACTTCCTTTATTTCTCTCAGATTTAGAGAATAAACAACCAGATGTGTTCAATTTTTTCATTCCTTATTTCTTGTATTTATTCTTTGAGGTTTTTTCCTTAACTAAGTTTCTTCAGAAGTCTTAAAAATAGTTTTAAAAACACCCATAAATCATTACTTGTTATCGGCAAAAAGCACTTGAAAATTATAGCGAAATTATTGCTTGTCATTTCATTTAATGTTCGTACATTTGCACCGAATTTAAAGCAAGGTATTTTTAAGCCCATTAGAATGAGAATAAGCACCTTTAAAAACATAGTATTATCAGCGTTATTTCTTACCGTTTTTAATATTGGTTTTGCCTCTGAAACAAAAGAAGGAGGAGACGACGAAAAATTCGATCCTAAAGAGATGATTTTGCATCACGTTAAGGATGCCTACGGAATGCATTTATTTGATTGGAACGACCATTCTGTTTCAATTCCACTTCCAGTTATAACATACACAGACAAAGGTTTTACAACTTTTTCGTCTTCAAAATTTCACCACGATTATAATGGTGAGGTTATTGTTGAGAAAAATGGCCAGCGTTTTGTAAACGTACACGAAAAAGTGTACGTATTAGATGAAGGTGCAACAGCTGTCACTTATGATGCTGAACATCATCCAACAAACGCACATAGACCAAAGTTTGATATGTCTATTACTAGAAACGTATTTATGATGTGGATTTCAATAGCGGTATTACTATTGATCTTTTTATCTGCAGCCCGTCGCTATAAGAAATCAGAAAATTATGTGCCGTCCGGTATTGCTAGTTTTGTTGAGCCATTAATTGTATTTGTAAGAGACGAAATTGGGAAGCCAATGATTGGTGAGCACAAGTACAAAAGATACATGCCTTATTTATTAACCATATTTTTCTTTATATGGATTAATAACATCTTTGGATTAATTCCTATTCTTAATGGCGCTAACTTAAGTGGAAACATTGCGTTTACATTTACATTAGCAGCGATTACATTTATCATTACAACATTTAGTGGTAACAAAAACTACTGGAAACACATCTTTTGGATGCCAGGAGTACCTGTACCAATGAAAATATTTTTAATGCCAATTGAGATTATAGGAATGTTTGTAAAACCTATCTCATTAATGATTCGTTTGTTTGCTAACATTACAGCAGGTCACGTTATCATTTTAGCATTAATGTCATTAATATTTGTATTTAAGTCTTATGCAATTGCACCAGTATCTGTAGCATTCTCATTGTTTATTACAGTTATTGAGGTTATCGTAACGGCTATACAAGCATATATATTTACAATATTGTCAGCTCTTTATTTTGGGATGGCAACAGAAGAAGAACATCATTAATTAATTTAAATTTTATATTATGACTATTACTGGAATTGCAGCTATTGGAGCTGGTTTAGCAGCTATTGGAGCTGGTGTTGGTATTGGTAAGATTGGTGGATCAGCTATGGAAGCTATGGCGCGTCAACCAGAAATGCACGGAAAGATTCAATCTTCTGCATTAATCTTAGCAGCCTTCGTAGAAGCGGTAGCACTATTTGGTGTTGTTGTTGCTTTCTTACAAGGGTAAGACATTAAGATACAGAAGTAACGGTTGGTTGCTTCTGTATTTTTAAAATTTAAGTTATTTAAAACAAAACAGAATGGATTTAATTACACCGGAATTTGGACTTGTCTTTTGGACGTTAATTACATTTTTAATTTTACTTTTTATTCTAAGAAAATTTGCTTGGAAACCAATCCTTGGTGCAGTTAGCGATAGGGAAGATGGTATTAAAGATGCTTTAGCTTCTGCTGAAAAGGCTCGTAAAGAGATGGAAAATCTTCATGCCGATAACGAACGTATTTTACAAGAAGCGCGCGCTGAACGCGAAGCGATGTTAAAGGATGCTCGTGACATGAAGAATAAAATCGTTTCAGACGCAAAAGAAGAAGCACAAGCACAAGCAAGCAAAATGATTGAGCAGGCTCAAGCAGCAATAGAAAGTGAAAAGAAAGCAGCTATGGCAGAATTAAAAAGTCATGTTGCAGGGTTATCATTGGATATCGCTGAGAAAGTAGTACGTGATGAATTATCTAACAAAGACAAGCAATTAAAATTGGTTGAAGATATGTTAGGTGAAGCAACTTTAAACTAAGATAAATGTCAGGATCAAGAGCAGCCATTAGATATGCAAAAGCAGTTTTAAGCTTAGCGACAGATCAAAAATCTGCTGAGGCAGTAAATAGTGATATGAAATTAATCACTACTACTATTAGTCAGAGCGAAGATTTAAGTCAGATGCTTCAAAGTCCTGTGGTAAGATCTTCAGATAAGAAAGCTGTGCTTACATCAGTATTTAAAAATGCTAATGTTGCAACAACAAATCTTATTAATACTTTAATCTCTAATAAGAGGCTAGCACTTTTAAATGATGTAGCTGCTAGTTATACTCAGTTATACGATCAGATGAGAGGAACGCAAGTTGCAACTGTAACTACGGCAGTACCCATAACAGCAGATTTAAAAACTAAAGTATTAGCTAAAGTAAAAGAGCTTACTGGTAAAGAGGCAGAGGTTGAAAATATTATAGATGAAAGCATTTTAGGTGGTTTCATATTGCGAGTAGGTGATATTCAGTATAACGCTAGTATATCAAATAAACTCGATAAATTAAAAAGAGAATTTACATTAAATTAAGATAATATCTATCTAATATAAATAAAGATGGCAGAAGTAAAACCAGCTGAAATATCAGCAATCTTAAAACAACAACTTTCAGGTTTTGAAGCAGGAGCTTCATTAGACGAAGTAGGAACTGTACTAACTGTAGGTGATGGTATTGTACGTGCTTACGGATTAGCTAATGCACAATATGGTGAATTAGTAGAATTCGAAGGTGGTGCAGAAGGAATTGTACTTAACCTTGAAGAAGATAATGTTGGTATTGTACTTTTAGGTACTTCAGTAGGAGTAAAAGAAGGATCTACAGTAAAACGTACGGAACGTATCGCATCTGTGAAAGTAGGTGAAGGTATTGTAGGACGTGTAGTAGATACTTTAGGTAACCCAATTGATGGTAAAGGGCCAATCGCTGGCGAAACTTATGAGATGCCAGTTGAGCGTAAAGCACCTGGTGTTATCTACAGAGAGCCAGTAACAGAACCATTACAAACAGGCATTAAAGCAATTGATGCTATGATTCCAGTTGGTAGAGGACAACGTGAGTTGGTAATTGGTGACCGTCAGACTGGTAAAACTACAGTTTGTATTGATACCATCTTAAATCAGAAAGAATTTTATGATGCAGGTGAGCCTGTATATTGTATATATGTTGCTGTAGGGCAAAAAGCATCTACTGTAGCAAACATTGCTAAAGTATTAGAAGAACGAGGAGCATTAGCTTATACAACAATTGTTGCAGCTAACGCATCAGATCCGGCAGCGATGCAAGTATATGCACCAATGACAGGAGCTTCTATTGGAGAGTATTTTAGAGATACTGGTCGCCCAGCATTAATCATTTATGATGATTTATCTAAGCAAGCGGTAGCATACCGTGAGGTATCTTTATTATTACGTCGTCCTCCAGGACGTGAGGCGTATCCTGGTGATGTATTTTATTTACACTCAAGATTATTAGAGCGTTCTGCGAAAGTAATTAACGATGATAATATCGCTAAAGAGATGAATGATTTACCAGATTCTCTTAAGCCTTTAGTAAAAGGTGGTGGTTCTTTAACTGCTTTACCAATTATTGAAACGCAAGCAGGTGACGTATCAGCATATATCCCAACCAATGTAATTTCTATTACAGATGGTCAGATTTTCTTAGATGGTGATTTATTTAACTCTGGTGTTCGACCAGCAATTAACGTAGGTATTTCTGTATCTCGTGTTGGTGGTAATGCTCAGATTAAATCAATGAAGAAAGTATCAGGTACGTTAAAATTAGATCAAGCGCAGTTCCGTGAATTAGAAGCGTTTGCTAAGTTTGGTTCTGATTTAGATGCTTCAACATTAAACGTTATTAATAAAGGTAAGCGTAATGTTGAGATCTTAAAACAAGGTCAAAACGATCCTTTTACAGTAGAAGATCAGGTAGCGATTATATATGCAGGTTCTAAGAACTTGTTAAGAGATGTTCCTGTTGAAAAAGTAAAGGAATTTGAACGCGATTACATAGAGTTCTTAAATGCCAAGCATAGAGGAATTTTAGACACATTAAAGTCAGGTAAATTAACTGATGAGGTTATAGATACATTAACTAATGTAGCTAAAGATCTTACCGGGAAATACAGAGCTTAATAAATTAAACTAATGTCACTCTTAGCATTTGCAAAGAGTCTTTATAAACTAAAGAATGGCAAACTTAAAAGAAATACGTAACAGAATATCGTCAGTGTCTTCAACGATGCAGATTACAAGTGCCATGAAAATGGTATCAGCTGCTAAATTGAAGAAAGCTCAAGATGCTATTACTGCAATGCGTCCTTACTCTAATAAGTTAACAGAATTATTGCAGAGTTTAAGCGCAACATTAGATGCTGATTCTGGTAGTAAGTATTCGACTGAAAGAGAAGTGAACAATGTTTTAATTGTTGCTATTACTTCTAATAGAGGTCTGTGTGGTGCATTTAACTCTAACATTATTAAACAAACAAATGCTTTGATTAATAATGTTTACGCTGATAAAAATGTTTCTGTTTTAGCTATTGGTAAAAAATCAAATGACGCTTTTTCTAAACAAGACAGAGTCATATCAAATAAGAGCGATGTATTTGATGCATTAACTTTTGATAATGTTGCAGAGATTGCCGAAATGATAATGGGGAAGTTTGTTGAAGGCGAGTATGACAAAGTTGAATTAGTTTACAATAGCTTTAAAAATGCTGCAACTCAGATTATAATGACTGAGCAGTATTTACCAATTGTACCAATCGAAGGTGAAGATGCTCATGCTAATTTAGATTATATTTTTGAGCCATCTAAACAAGAGATTGTAGAGGCCTTAATACCTAAAGCTTTAAAAACTCAATTATTTAAAGGCATTAGAGATTCTTTTGCTTCTGAGCACGGTGCGCGTATGACAGCAATGCATAAAGCAACAGATAATGCGACTGAATTAAGAGATCAGTTAAAGTTAACTTATAACAAAGCAAGACAAGCGGCAATTACGAATGAAATCCTTGAGATTGTTGGTGGTGCTGAAGCATTGAATAACTAAGATTTGTTATGCTGAATTCGTTTCAGCATCTAGAATATTAAAAACCTAACTTTAACGAGTTAGGTTTTTTTATTGATTTTACTGAAACTTCATGGAATATAAAGCCAAAAGATATTAGATTCTTGGTAAAGAAGATTAATAAATCATGATTCTTAGTTTTGAAACTAAATTTTAGAGTTAATTTTATTTAAAACAAATAATTTATTAAAATATTAGAAACCAGCTTGTTGAGCTAGTTTTTTATTTATGCCAATTAAAAATATATGCATTTCATCGATAAAAATTACATATTAACGATTTAATTCAATTTTTTTTATATATTGCCATCCCAATTTATAACCTACTTAAAATGAAAAAATTTAAAAAGGCAACTTACGCCATAGTTTTTGCAGTAATCTGCGCATCTACTTTTCAATGTGCATCTAATAAAGAAATAGCTTCAACTTTTGAGCAAGAAGCTCCTTTTAAAGTAAAACCAGTTACATTTCAAGAATGGTATGCTGGTATAAAAGTTGGAGGAACTGGTATAAACATGTTTATACCTATCACTGACGTTAAAGATAATGTCTTTATTCAAGATGTTTATTTTAGAAATCTTAAAAGTAAACTTGTTAAAAGTGGCGGAAAATACAAGGCCATCTTAAAAAATCCATCAAGCGATTATACGTTTAAGAAAGCTGAAAAACCAGCTGATTATCCATTTACATTGAAAGATGACGAATGTGTTGTAAGTTATTCAGAAAATGGACAAACAAAATATCATAAAATTATAGCACTTAATGAAGTTGCTGGAACGTATTATGAGCACGGAGCTCCATCTATTTATTCAATAGTGACTTCTGCAGGTATGGCATCTCTTGATGACGAAGAAGAGGACGACAACTAGAAATATAAATATACTTTTATATAGCCTTGCTTTTTAAGCAAGGCTTTTTTTATTTCATCTCACCAAAAGACCCATTTATATTTAATACTTTTGAGGATACTATAACTATTTAGGTTGAGCGGATTCAAATCTCTTTTTAAACAAACTTTCATTTACGGCTTAGCAACCGTTTTACCTAGGATGCTAACTTTTTTATTAGTGCCATTATACACTCAAGTTATGGCAGTTGGAGTCTATGGAAAAGTGTCAATTATATTTTCATGGTTCGCAATATTTAATGTCATTTTAGCTTATGGTATGGAAACTGCCTTTTTTCGTTTTTTTAATAAAGAAACTGATAAAGAAAAAGTTGTTAATACGTCTACACTTTCTATAATTTTTACATCGTTTAGCATTTTTATCATTGCATTTTTGTTTAAATACCAAATAGCATCTCTTACAGATATTAAAGTAGAATATATCAGTTTTGTTATATGGATATTATTATTAGACGCTTTAGTTATTATACCCTTTACATGGCTTCGAGCTAATGAGAAACCGATGAAATATGCAGCTATTAAAATAGCTAATGTTACTATTAACATGTCGTTGAATTTGTTTTTTCTTTTGTGGCTTAGCGGTTTAGCAAAGGAGGTATTTTTTTTTCAACCCATATACAAACCCAACTTTGAAATTAACTATGTTTTAATTGCAAATTTAATAGCAAGTGGTGTCACCTTAATTTTAATGTTTCCATTTTATAATAAGCTTAAATTTAGTTTCGATAAGAAATTATGGAAGCGTATGTTACGTTATGCATTTCCGGTCTTAATTGCTGGTCTAGCCTATACAATTATCGAAACTTTTAATAGAATTCTCCTAGACAGTAGTTTATCAACTGCAGAAAACCCAGAGCGAGAAGTTGGTATGTTTTCGGCCTGCTATAAATTAGCCTTATTCATGACTTTATTTGCCACAGCCTTTAGATTGGGCATAGAGCCTTATTTTTTCAGTCATGCAAAAAGTGACAATCCGCAAAAGAACTATGCTAAAATATTAGAATATTTTGTTGCTTTTGGCTCAATAATCTTATTGGTTGTTGTTGTATTTGCAGATGTCATAAAAGTTCTTGTTATAAGAGATGAAGCCTTTTGGGAGGCCATGTGGATTGTACCAATAATTCTTATTGCTAGCTTTTGTTTGGGCATGTACCACAACTTATCTGTTTGGTACAAAATTACAGATCGCACTAAGTTTGGAGCTTACATCTCGGTATTTGGGGCAATAGTAACTCTAGCTCTTAATTTTTGGTTAATACCAATTATTGGTTATAAAGGATCAGCAATAGCAACACTAGCAGCTTACGGCAGCATGGTGTTATTGTCTTATTTTTACGGAAGAAAATATTACCCAATACCTTATAACCTAAAGAAAATAGGGTTATATCTCACAATATCTATTGTATTCTCTTTACTTTCGTTTTATAAATTTAGAGAGAATTACATAGTAGGGATGTCTCTGCTAATTGTATTTGCTTTTATTATGTTTATTTTGGAACGAAAAGAATTAAAACTACTTTTGAAGCGCTAAGGATATGATTAAGTTCTTCAACAAAATAAGACAGCAAATGCTCATTGAAAATAAAATGGGTCGCTATTTCAAATATGCTATTGGAGAGATTATTTTGGTGATGATAGGTATTTTGTTGGCATTACAAGTCAATACTTGGAATAATAATAGAGAGCTTAAAAAAGAAGAATTCAAAATAATGAAAAGTCTTCACAAAGAGTTTAGCACCAACCTTGTTAAGTTTGACAAGAAGTTTCAATCCCATATTATTAAAAAGGAAAGTATTGAAACCGTCATGTCTATTAATCCTAGAGCGTTTTCAGTAGATAGTTTATATAGTTTAGTGAGACACGTAAATAATACGCCAACATTTGACCCATTTCAAGGCATTTATAATTCTGTAATTAGTTCTGGAAAGATAGAAATAATTTCTATCGACACTTTAAAGGAAAGTGTTTCAGGTTATCAAGACTTACTAAGAGATTATCGAGAAAGTGAAGATGCAGTAATACGATTTCTTACTCAAAATCTACATAACTATATGCTATCTGAAGGACTTTTAGATAATTATCAATTTTTTAGAAATATCGCCGAAATATCTAATGAAGAAGAACAACGCATAAAAAAGAAATTTATTAAGTTCATAGAGTCTGATCAGTATGAAAATCATTTGACTATGTTAAGAGCATGGTTGGAATCTGTTTTTAAGAAAGGCAATGTTTTTAGACAAGAAATAGTATCCATAATTAGTTTGTTAGACGTAGAAATAGAAAAACATGAAAATTAAAATCATAAACAAATCAAGACACGAATTACCGCATTACGAAACTAGTGCTTCAGCTGGTATGGATTTACGTGCAAGCTTAACAGAAGCAAGAATTCTAAAACCTTTAGAGCGCACCATCGTTAGTACTGGTTTATTTATTGAATTGCCAGTAGGAATTGAGGCACAAGTAAGACCAAGAAGTGGACTTGCTGCAAAAAAAGGAATTACCGTACTAAATGCACCAGGAACTATAGATGCCGATTATAGAGGTGAGGTAGGAGTAATATTAGTCAATCTATCTACCGAAGATTTCACTATTAATAATGGCGAGCGCATTGCTCAACTAGTTATAGCAAAACACGAACGCGCTGAGTGGGAAGAAACAAAAGAACTATCTTCAACTGAGAGAGGTGAAGGCGGTTTCGGAAGTACAGGAACTAAATAACGGAATAAAAAGATTAACGAATAAACTTAAAAAATGAAAATTATAGTCCCAATGGCAGGCAGAGGTTCTCGCCTTAGACCACACAGTTTAACAGTACCAAAACCATTAATCCCAGTTGCAGGTCAACCTATTGTACATCGTTTAGTAAAAGATATTGCTAAAGTATTGAAGCAGCCTATTGAAGAAATTGCTTTTGTTTTAGGTGATCCAGCATGGTTTGGTGATGATGTGGTTGAAAGTTTAACCGAACTTGCAGAAGGTTTAGGTGCTAAGGCATCCATTTACAGACAAGATCAACCTTTGGGAACAGGTCATGCCATAATAAGCGCAAAACCATCATTGTCTGGTCCTGCTGTAATTGCTTACGCAGATACTTTAATTAGAGCTGAGTTTGATTTAGATCCAACGGCAGATAGTGTTATTTGGACAAAACGTGTTACAAATCCTGAAGCTTATGGTGTTGTTAAGTTAGACGAGAACGAAAGTATTATTGAGCTGGTTGAAAAGCCAGAAAGCTTTGTAAGTAATCAGGCTGTAATAGGTATTTATTACTTTAAAGATGTAGCTGTATTAAAAGAAAAACTTCAAGAAGTACTTGATGAGAATATTATGAATGGGGGAGAATATCAAATTAATGATGGTATTAAACGAATGATGGCAGATGGTAGAGTTTTTAAAACAGGTACTGTAGATGAATGGATGGATTGCGGAAATAAAAACGTAACCTTAGAAACTAATGCTAAAATGTTAGGTTTTTTAAAAGCAGATAATGAAGAGCAATTAGTTCATGATTCTGTGGTATTAGAAAACTCAACTATTATTGAGCCATGTTTTATTGGAGCAGGTACCGTTTTGCGCAATACATCAGTAGGACCTAACGTTTCTATTGGCAAGGATTGTGTAATTGAATACTCTAGCGTTAAAAATAGCTTAATACAAAACCAAACTACTATCAAAAATGCTAATTTAGATGACGCTATGATTGGGAATTATGTAAAGTATGATGGTAGCTTTACTAAAATTAGTATAGGAGATTATTCTATTTTGGAATAACTTTTGAACTTATAATTATCTTTTATAGCATTACGAAGCATCTAAAATGAAATTGAATAAAAAAATAGTAAAACTAGCACTTGTACTTTTTATAGTACCAGTTTTTGCTATTGGCCAAGTTAATTTCGATAAACCACCAGACGACGATCTAGGAAATTTAGAAGATGAATTTCAAGAATACTTTTTTGAAGCCTTAAAACAAAAAGGAATTGAAAACTATGATCGTGCTGTAGATGCACTTCAAAAATGTTTAAATTTAGATAGCAAAAAGCCTATCATTTATTTTGAACTGGGTAAAAACTATAATAAACTCAAAAATTATGGTGCTGCAGAAGATGCCCTTAAAAAGGCAATTAGTATGCAGCCAGATAACGAATGGTTTTTAGATGAGTTGTATGATGTTTATTTTCAACAAGATGATATTAATAATGCTATTAGAACAATAAAGCAACTCGTAAAATATCACCCAGATTATAAGGAAGATTTAGCAGCACTTTATGTGCGAGAGGAAAGGTATAAGCAAGCCTTAGAGTTGTTAGATGAGCTAGATACCGAATTAGGAATTAGTGAATCTAGAGATGCTATGCGTAATGATATATACAGCATCACTGGGAATGCTGATGATAGAATAGAAAATTTAGAACAACGCATAGCTAATAACCCTAATAATGAGGATAACCACTTAAAACTTATATATAGATATAGTCAAACTGGCGATCGAAAAAATGCATATAAGGCTGCCAGAAATTTGTTAAAAATAAAGCCAGATTCTAAGTATGTACATTTGGCTTTGTATAAGTTCTATCTTAAAGATAATAAGGTGAAAGATGCTATTAATTCTGTAAAAATTGCATTGTCAAGCCCACAGATTAATGCAGACGCTAAAGCAAAAGTATTGAAGGACTTTGTGGCTTTTGTAGCTAGGAATCCTGAATATGAATCTGACCTTATTGATATCACATCTTTAATTGATAATAACAAAGACGCACAAACGCACAGTGATTTAGGTCAATATTATCTTAAAGCTGGTAATAAAGCTAAGGCGCTTTCAAATTTTAAAGAAGCGCTTAAGCAAGACCCTAATGATTTTAAATTAATAAAAGATGTATTGTTATTACAATTAGATATAAGGGATTATAAAGCTGTTATAGCTGATAGTGAGCGTGCTTTAGAATTATATCCCGCACAACCTATTTTATATTTGGTAAATGGTGTAGCTAATAACAGCTCAGAGCAGTATAAAAAAGCAATCGACAATTTAGAAATGGGCTTAGATTATTTAATTGACAACCCTAATATGGAAGCCGATTTCTATTCTCAATTAAGCTTAGCATATAAAGCTTTAAATAATATTAGTAAATCAGAAGCGTTTGCTAAAAAGGCACAAGATTTAAAAGCACAACAATAAATGAAATCACCTCAAATAAAGAAACTATTAAAACTTACCCTTACGGTTTGCTTAATCACAATAGCTTTTGGTTGTAAATCCGCTAAAAGTATAATAGCATCAGGTGAGGCAAGTAATCAGTTATCTGCTAAACAAGTGATAAAACAGCATCAAGAAAACAGTGCTGATTTCAAAACTATGCAAGCTAAAGTTAGAATTGATTTAATTCAAGGTCAAAAAGAACAAGGGCTTACGTTTAATTTTCGAATGGAAAAGAATAAAGTAATTTGGTTAAGTGCTCCCTTAGGTCTTGCACGCATGATGATAACACCAGATAAGGTTCGTTTCTATAATAAACAAGATAATCAGTATTTTGATGGTAACTATGAGTTGCTAAGTGATTTTGTTGGTGTAGATTTAGACTTTACTAAGGTTCAGAATATCCTTTTAGGGCAAGCTATTTATGATCTTAAAGATGAGCCTCATAAAGTTGCAGTTAATGAAAATTCTTATGCGCTACAACCTAGAGATCAGAAGGCACTTATAGAATTATTTTATTTGATTAATCCATCACATTTTAAGATGGATAGCTTACAGTTGTTCCAACAGTTAAAAAGAAGAATGTTGCAAGTAGACTATGCGTCTTATCAAGAAGTAAAAAACCAAGTATTGCCGCAAAATATTAGAATAATCGCACAAGATAATAGTGATGAGGTTGCAATTACTATGGAATTTAAATCAGTGTCTCTAAATAATGAGGTTCGTTTTCCGTTTAAGATTCCTAAAGGTTATGAAGAAATTATTATAAAGTAATGAGATCAAAACGTTTCTATACGACACTTATTTTTGGACTAATAATATCCTGCTCTACACTTATTGCGCAAAGTGATAAGCAAAAGGCATTAGAGGCAGAACTTCAACAAAAACGTAAAGAGCTTAAACAGCTTAATTCCTTATTATTCTCTAATAAGAAAGAAGAAAAATCGGTAATTACTCTTATTGAAGATATTAATTATAAGGTCAGTGTTAGAAAAAATTTGATTAGAATCTCAAATAAGCAAGCTAATTTATTAACAAGGGAAATTAATTCCAATCAAAAGGAGATTACTAGTCTCAGAACTCAACTTCAAGAATTAAAAGATGATTACGCAGCCATGCTTGTAAAATCATACAAAAGTAAATCCGAACAAAGTAAGATGATGTTTCTGCTGTCATCTAGTAATTTTTCACAAGCTTATAAAAGACTACAATACATAAAGCAGTATGCAAATTACCAAAAGGAACAAGGTGAAGCGATAAAAACGAAAACGAAGGAATTACAAGATTTAAACATTCAGCTTTCAAAACAAAAAGAAACCAAGAAAAAGTTGATCGAAGAAAACCGAATTGAAAAAAGAAAGCTAGATAAAGAGTTAAAAGATCGTGAGGTTCTAATGGCATCTATTAAGGCTGATATGAGGAAGTTTTCTGCTCAAATTAAAAAGAAGAAGCAAGAGGTTGATCGCTTAGATAAAGAAATTAACCGAATGATTAGAAATGCAATTGCTGCCTCTAATAAAAAAGCAGGTAAAAAATCATCTTCTGGTAAGTTTGTATTAACGCCAGAGGCTAAAAAGCTAGCCTCTAATTTTGAAGCTAATAAAGGAAAGTTGGGTTGGCCAGTATCTCGAGGTGTTATTAAAGGAAAATTTGGGAAACGACGTTCATTAACAGACAAGTCAGTAACCCAAAATTATAAGAGTATTTACATTGCTACAGAGAAGAACTCTGACGTTAAAGCTGTTTTTAATGGTGTGGTATCCGAAATTCACATCATGAAACGTGGTAATCCAACTATATTGGTTAGACATGGTAATTATTTTAGTGTTTACATGAACCTTTCAGAAGTAAGAGTGAAGAAAGGTGATAAAATAACTACAGGACAAGTTATTGGAAAAGTCTTCACAAATAAAATTAAAGGTGAAACTCTACTTGGTTTTAGAATTTATAAAAATGACCAAGTTCTTAACCCTGAATATTGGATAGCTAAGTATTGATTAAACTCTAACAAAAACATAGCCTCTTCTTGTCTTTCTATAATGTTTCCCATTAAAGAAATAGTAACGTTTACCTTTTACTCTAACAACTTTATATTGCCTTGGTAATTTTTTAACAACTGTTACTGAAGTGGGTTCCTTCACTACAACACGACTTGCACAAGATGTAAAACTTAGAGCAAAAACTAAAACTAGGGTATAAACTAGATATCTCATCATAAATAAATTTGGTTCTATGATAAGACCTAACAATTTTAGAAAGGTTTAATCGAAAGTGTTATTCAGAGCTTAGGGAAGTTATCTACTACTCAAAAAGTGCTTTTAGTTCAGTAGCATCATCCGGTTTCATCTTTCCTGCTAAAAGTAAGCTTAGTTGCTTACGTCTTAGCGCAGCATCAAAGCGAAGTTTTTCTAATTCAGTTTCAGGCACAAGCTCAGGCACTTTAACGGGTCTTCCGGTTTCATCAACCGCAACAAAGGTATAAATAGCCTCATTTGCTTTTACACACTCACCAGACTCTCTGTCTTCAATCCAAACATCCATATAAACCTCCATAGATGAGGTGAATGCTCTCGACACTTTAGCTTCAATCATAACAACACTACCTAAAGGTACAGATCGGTTAAATGCCACATGATTAACAGAAGCAGTAACAACAATTCGTCTTGAGTGACGTCTTGCCGATATACTTGCTGCACGATCCATACGAGCGAGTAATTCACCACCAAATAAATTATTGATAGGATTAGTTTCACTTGGTAAAACTAAATCGGTAACTATGGTTTTTGACTGAAAAGCAGTTCGTGATTGCATAAATTCTTTAAATTATGCGCAAAGATAAGATGCTTTGACGAAATAAAAGGATAAGAAAAGGTTAATCTAGCTTCTTAATTAAAAGCCAAGCATCACGATTATGCTCACTACGAATTTTGTAAAGTTCTCGTTGCGCATCTGCCCTATTTTCAAAACTTGCATAAACCACTTCGTGTAGACCATAACGGTTAGTGCCAATTTTTCTGGCCTTATAGCCTTTAGCCTTTAATTGACTTACTTTTTTATCGGAATTAGATTCAACTCTAAAAGCACCAGCAACAATATGATAATTACCACTTTGTTTATCGATAGATAATGTTGCAGCAGGTAATGGATTACTAATAACAAACGTTGCTTCTTGTACTTTAGCATCTAATTGCTCATTAGCTTGCTCTTGCGCTAATTGATTATGATTTTCAATCGTATTGTTGTAATAAGATGCAGCACCAAAACCACTTAAACCTAATAATATTACTGCTGTAGCAGCATACTTAAGCCAATTATTATTAGAACGTTTTTCTGGTGTAAAAGCGATTGGAGTAGTAGCCTCAACAGCAGAGACGGTTTCTTTATAGACCTCGCGTTTAACGTTAGATGAAGTAAAGTGAGACAATCCAAAGGCATCAGTTAGATAATTAATTTGGTTAGCTGGGTCGAATAATATCTTTCCATCTGCGTTTAAAATTAACTCACCAATATTTTCAAATTGAATTGTTTCTCCTTCTACTAAATATGACTTTATAGATTTTACTTGTTTAGAAATCTTATCAGTAGCTGTTCCGTATGGTATTTTTTCAATTTCAGCAATATAGTTTGCTAGTAAGCCATCATTATTGTGTAATTGCTCATTAAAAGACAATATTTTTTTAGGAGGATAAAATGTATGTGTCGATTCATGCACTTTCGCTGAAACACGATTCGTTAAAAACGCTCCAAAACCAGGAACAGTAACACAATCGTAACGGTATAAAAGATCGCTAATGTAAGTCTCTAACTGCATATAGAACAAAGTTAAAAATTTTTATTTCTGAAAGAAGTTTAGTGGGATTTAGTTATTAACATCAGAAAAATTTAGTTTCTTGTAGGTTTAAAATCAATGTTTTAAATGACAGATCAACAACTTATTTATGCCTTAGCCTTACAACATGTTCCTAAAATAGGATCAACAACGGCTAAAAAATTGATAAATCATTGTGGTTCTCCTGAAGCGGTTTTAAAAGAAAAAAAATCTAAACTTTTAAAGATAGATGGTATTGGCACCATTACTATTGAAGGCCTTTTTGACAAGATTCATCTCGAAGATGCAGAGAACGAATTACGCTTTATCAAAGATAATAATATAGTGACTCATTATTTCACTGAGGATACCTATCCTGAAAAACTACAACACTGCATTGACGGTCCAATTGTCTTATTTCAATCGGGAAATATTAATATTAAAAAGCATCGTATTATAAGTATTGTTGGTACTCGAAAGATTACTACAAGTGGCATTGCATTTTGTGAAAAACTAGTTGAAACTCTATCTCCTTACAATCCAGTAATTGTTTCGGGATTTGCTTACGGAACAGATATTACTGCGCAGAGAGCAGCTGTGAAACATAACCTTCAGACGATTGGGTGTTTAGCTCATGGCCTCAATCAAATCTATCCTAAAGTGCACAAAAAGTATATGGCAGATATAGAAAACCATGGTGGTTTTTACACTGACTTTTGGAGTACTGATCCATTTGATAGAAACAACTTTTTAAAACGAAATAGAATTATTGCAGGATTAAGTGAGGCGACGATAGTTATTGAATCTGCTGAAAAAGGTGGAAGTTTAGTAACCGCAGATATTGCGAATTCTTATAACCGAGATGTATTTGCTGTACCAGGTAGAACAACAGATAGCCAAAGTGTAGGTTGTAATAATTTAATAAAATTTCAAAAAGCACACTTATTATCTAATCCATTGGATATCCCTTATTTATTGAATTGGGAATTAGAATCTGATAAAAAACCAATAGTTCAAAAACAGTTGTTTGTAGAGCTTGAGCCCGATGAAAAAATCATATACACCTTCTTAAAGGAAAATAATAAAGAGCTACTAGATGTCATTGCAATACAATGTGAAATGCCAACCTATAAATTAGCAGGACTTCTACTTAATATGGAATTAAAGGGAGTAGTTAGGCCTTTACCAGGAAAGTTGTTTGAAGTTATTTAAACCAAGGCTCCACCACAAAGAATAATAAGAGTACGCCATATATAATATCGAGCCAGACGACATGTAATATTTGAGCTAGGTAGATTATAAGCACAAAAGGAAATCCTATTAAAGCAAAATAGTTGCTGTTTTTAACTTCATTAATACTACTAGCCCAAAGTAATTTTGCATTTTCTTTGGTTGGAAAAGCATGAGCTGCAATTGATATTCCTAACCAACAAAAAAATAGATAAATTAATCGATTAGATTCAAAAGAATAACCAATACTAAAAATAGTATTGCTGATAAAGTGGAAATAAAAAAAGGAGTAATGGAAAGTAGAAAAACTTTTAAATAATTAGAGGGAGTCTCATGCACAATATAAGATATAGGTGCTTCGAACTGTAAATACTTTATATCATAATTTTAATTAATACCCAACCTTGTCTCTTACACGTTTTAAAACATCATTTGCTACAACTTTAGCTTTTGAAGCACCTTTAGCTAAAGCCATATCAACTTCGTTAAGATTATTCATATAATAAGCATAACGTTTTCTAGGTTCAGCAAAACGCTCTAATATTAACTCAAATAAGGCTTGTTTAGCATGTCCATATCCATAGTTGCCACCTTCATAATTGACTTTCATATTAGTAATTTGAGTAGCTGAAGCTAGTAAACTATATAAAGCAAAACAGTTACAAGTTTTCCAATCTTTAGGGTCTTCAAGAGGTGTGCTATCGGTTGCAATAGACATAATTTGTTTACGTAATTTCTTTTCAGGTAAAAAGATGTCGATAATGTTTCCCTTACTCTTACTCATTTTAGCACCATCAGTACCAGGAATAAGCATCGTGTCTTTTTGTATATCGGCTTTTGGCAAAACAAAAGTTTCTCCACCCATTTTAGCATGGAAACGAGAAGCTACATCACGTGTCATCTCTATATGCTGCTCCTGATCTTTACCAACAGGAATAATCTCAGCATCATATAATAATATATCAGCAGCCATTAACATTGGATAGGTAAACAAACCACCATTAACATCACCTAAACGATCTGCTTTGTCTTTGAAACTATGTGCTAATTCTAAGCGTTTAAAAGGAAAGAAACAGTTTAAATACCAAGCTAATTCAGTTACTTGAGGTACATCACTTTGTCTATAGAAGACCGTTTTGTCAATATCTAAACCAAAAGCTAACCAAGTTGCCGCTGTGGAATAAGTATTGTCACGAAGTGTTTCAGCATCTTTTATTTGCGTTAACGAGTGTAAATCTGCAATAAATAAAAACGAATCATTAGCACTATTTTGTGATTGTTCTATTGCTGGTAAAATTGCACCTAAAATATTTCCTAAATGTGGTGTTCCTGTACTTTGTATGCCTGTGAGTATTCTTGCCATGTATACTTCCTGCGCAGCAGGAATCTCTTTAAAAGTTAAACGATGCGCAAAGATAATTTTTTTAGTAGAACTATTTACTTAGTTTTGATGCGATGGCAATTATTAAATATCCTTTTTGGGTTTTATATCGCATTTGGTTCTATATTCTTGTAGCAATTCCAATAATTGTTTTGTTTCCTTTTTTAATTATATCAATCTCTAGAGAACAGTGGTATCCTTATTTCTTTAGATTGGCACGTATATGGTCTAAATTTATTTTGATCGGAATGGGTTTTGCTTATACAATTAAAAAAGAAGAAAAACCTGAGTATAAAAAGAGCTATATGTTTGTTGCCAATCATACTTCAATGGCAGATATTATGTTAATGTTAATAGCCTCAAAAAACCCATTTGTATTTATCGGTAAAAAAGAATTAGCTAAGATTCCGTTATTTGGTTTCTTTTATAAACGCACATGTATTTTAGTAGATAGGAGTAGTGCTAAAAGTAGGCAAGCTGTTTTTTTGAGAGCACAAAGACGACTAAAACAAGGTTTAAGTATTTGTATTTTTCCTGAAGGTGGTGTACCAGAAGAGCATATATTACTAGATGCCTTTAAAGATGGTGCATTTCGTTTAGCTATTAACCACCAAATACCAATTGTACCAATAACTTTTTATGATAATAAAAAGCGTTTTTCATATACTTTCTTTAGTGGTGGACCAGGAAGAATGAGAGCGAAGATTCATAAATTTTTAAGTACTGAAGGTTTAACCATTGAGGACACAAAATCTTTGAATAAAAAAGCCAGAACTATTATTTTAGAAGAATTGAGTAGCACTAATTCTAAGCAACAAAAAAGCCACTCTAACCAGGAGTAGCTTTTGTCATCATTGCATTCATCATTGCTTAATTGTTGTTGCAACAACCTAACCTAAATTTAAATTTTACCTAAAACTTAAAACTTAATCCAGTATATACACCAATAAAGAAAGGTCTAAAATTACCTGACGTATTATTGAATGTATTTAACTGATACTTGAACTGAGGTTCAAGATTGATATTCCATTGTTTGGATAGGCTATAATCCATACCTAAACCAAAATTAGCACTGTAACTTGTACTATTAATATTATTAGCTTCACCAATTAAGGTTGAAGTTCCTTCAACGTCAGCGTAGATTTCATTCTGATTTAAAAAGAATGTGCTAAATCCACCGATAACGTTGATTCCAAATTTCTTATCTAAGACTCTATATTCTAATTCTAGAGGCACTTCTATGAACCCAATACGTTGATCTATATTACCCGCTTTGTGATTACTAAAATCTGAAGCCGCTACCATAGCTTTGGCACTCATTAAGGATATACTCTGAGCATTATTATTTAAATCTATATTACCATATTTAGGCGAAGGTGATCTTGAAGTCGTAGAAGACACTAACGATGCTGTTGAAGGACCGGTAAAAGCAAATACATCTGAAGTTGATTGACTAAGATTAACACGGTTAATACCTGCACGAACTTTTAATCGCTTAGAAACCACATAAGAACCAGCTATACCATAACTCATATTAATATCACTGCTTTTAGAATTCTCATTAAACTGTTGGTCTATTGAAGACCCTTGGCCAAGAGAACTGAAATAAACAGGCGCAACATTAGGTACAATGCTCCACCTACTTTCTTTTTCTTCTTTTTCATCAATAGTTTCAGTCGTGTTATTGGCAATAGCTTCTGTGATAGATTCCTTTTTAGGATCTTCGATTAGACTTGTATCAATATCAGTACTGTTAGTATTATTTAATTCTGAATTTTTAGTTTTATTAGATTCAGTCTCAGTAGTGTTAGAAGTAGAATTATCAACAGTAGCTGTTGTATTATCTTCTATATTTTTCTTAATCTCTGATTTTATGTCGTCTTTAGAAGCAAGCTTAGTTCCTTCTGATTTTGAATTTGTTTTAGTATTATTCTCAGCGACTTTAGTTGTCCGTTCTTTATTAATAACAGTATTTAAAGCTTTAAACTTTTGCGAAGGCTGCTGTATTTTTTCTTTCTTATTAGAATTATTGGCAACAGCATTTGTTTTTAATTTTCGAGAACTTGTTAATGGATTAGAGGATTTATCTTTTTTAGGAGATGTACTCGTATTAGTTTCCATTTGATCTATAATAGATTCCTTATTATTATCAGAATCTACGAACTCAAGTTTTTCATACGCATCATTCTTAATCGGATTTTGTTTATCCTCACTAGAATTGTCAGTAGCATTATCTTTAATCATATTGTCTTTATCTTCGGTATTTACAATTGGTAATTCTTTGCCACTATTTCCAACATCATTAAAAACAGAAACACCTACAGTTAGTAGCAATGCAATTACAGCTGCTACACCACCAATTTGCCACCATAAGGCAATGACGCGACGTTTTTTCTTTTTACTAGGCAGACTTTCACTTATACGATTCCAAACGGCATCATTAGGCGCTGTTTCAAAATCTTTAAACTTTTCTTGGAAAAGTCTGTCTATGTTCTTTTTGTTATTCATTATTATATTGATTGCGAACTTGCATTCGCTTTATAATCTTCTATTTTATCTTTTAAAATTAATCGAGCACGCGCTAGATTAGATTTTGATGTTCCTGTTGAAATATTAATTAATTCACTTATTTCTACATGAGAATATCCATCTAACACATACAAATTAAATACCAATCTATATCGATCTGGTAATTCTTGAATGATTTCTAATAAGAAATCAATACTCAAGCCTTCATCATCTATTTCTACAGAAACATCTTCTATATTTTCTTCATTTACAATGTCATAAACTCCGACATTTTCTCTGTAGCGTTGCAATGATGTATTAATTGTAATACGCTTTAACCAACCTTCAAAAGAACCTTTATTATTAAACTGCTCTATTTTACTAAATACAGTTATAAATGCGTCGTGCAGATTATCCTCTGCTTCCGCATAGTTTTTAGAATACTTAAGACAAAGCGAAAATAATTTACTTGCATATTGCTTGTACAATTGGCTTTGAGCTTTAGCATCTTGTTTTATACAATTATTTATGAGTCTCTCTAAACTCACATTAGTTCTGGAATTAATTAATAATTAGTCTCTTTTACCTAGCAATCAGAAATTATTCTGGCACTTTTACAGGTACTTCTACAAAATAATACTGATCTACACCTTCCGAGTCTTCACCTTGATAGAACTTAAACATACAAGGTTTAGTTCCGGAAACTGTAAAGTTAAAACTTACCGTAACACGTTCTTGTGTTTGTTCACAATTGGCGTTTGGGTAAACGGTATTAACTATGGCTACTGATCTTTCGTTATCTACAATTTCATAAATGAAATCATTAAACTGATAACACAAATTTGGTTTAGTGTAAGTTATAGAGATGTCAGAAGTCTCTCCTAGTAAAAAATACTCAGGTATGTCTACACTATCAATTGCCAGTACTTCTAAGTAAAACGTATCAGAATCAACATTTTCAACACTACATGATGTAAGTCCTGAAAGTAAAATGAAAGCCAATAACGCGCACTTTTTCATAATTAATTACAATCAATTTCACTAAGTAGATGCAAAAAGTGTAAAAGGGTTGCGTCTAAAACTAAAAAAATCCTGAATTTTTTTCAGGATTTTATTTTTTCTATTTAGAACCGTTGATTAAGGCCCTTACTTTTTCTTCTAATTCATCCATTAAATCTGGATTATCTTTGATTAAAGACTTAACAGCGTCTCGTCCTTGACCAAGTTTAGTGTCTGCATAACTAAACCAAGAACCACTCTTTTTAACAATTTCATGCGCAACGGCTAAATCTAAAATTTCTCCAACTTTAGAAACTCCTTCGCCATACATAATATCAAACTCTGCAAGTCTAAAAGGAGGAGCTACTTTATTTTTAACAACCTTTACTCTTGTTTTATTGCCCATTACATTACCATCCGTATTTTTAATCTGTGTAGAACGACGAATGTCTAAACGAACAGAAGCATAAAACTTAAGTGCATTACCACCAGTTGTAGTTTCAGGATTCCCAAACATTACGCCAATTTTTTCACGTAACTGGTTAATAAAAATCACAGTACAGTTTGTTTTACTAATAGAAGCAGTCAGTTTTCTTAAAGCCTGAGACATTAAACGCGCATGCAAGCCCATTTTAGAATCACCCATTTCACCTTCAATTTCACTTTTTGGTGTTAATGCGGCAACGGAGTCAATGACAACAATATCAATAGCACCAGATCTAATTAAATTATCTGCAATTTCTAAAGCTTGCTCGCCATTATCTGGTTGAGAAATGATTAAATTATCAATATCTACACCCAAATTTTCTGCATAAAAACGATCAAAAGCATGTTCTGCATCTATAAATGCTGCAATACCTCCAGCTTTTTGAGCTTCGGCAATAGCATGTAGTGTTAACGTTGTTTTACCAGAAGATTCTGGGCCATATATTTCAATAACTCGCCCTCTTGGATATCCGCCAACTCCTAAAGCAATATCTAAACCTAATGAGCCCGATGAAATAGCATCAACATCTTCAATAGCTTGATCACTCATTTTCATTACCGTTCCTTTTCCGTAGGCTTTATCTAGCTTATCTAAGGTTAATTTTAATGCTTTTAATTTTGCGTCTTTTTCACTGCTCATTTCTTCTATATGTCTTAATTAATGTAACATCAAAAATACCACTTATTTTAATTATTTCAATTTTATGACGCAACCATTTTACACTTCTTCCATTTTATGAATAAAATAATGCTGTGATAGGCAATAATTACTATCTATAGTTTTAAAATTTTAACTTAAAAAAAGCGAAAATGAAAAAAAGTGTAATTAAATTAATGATGATCTCGGGATTAGTCCTAACAGTGTTTGGCTGTTCTGATGATTTTATAAATGAGGCACCTGAAAGTGGGTTTCAAACAATAAATCAGTTTGGTGAGATTGCTGAGTCAAATCCAGATATTTTATCTGGTTTCATTGAAGGTGTATACTCAAATATGTATACAACAGGTACTGGTGGTACTGCTGGTCACGATGATTTTGGTCATAAAGCTTAAGATTTATTTGCTGACTTTCTAACTAGTGATATGGCTTTATCTGTAAGTACTTATGGATGGTACAGAGCTAGTATTACTGAATATCAGTGTACAGAAGATTTCACCTTTACTGATAACTACCAAGTTTGGAGACATTACTACAGAGTAATTCGTTCTGCAAATACAGTTATTGATGCTTTAGGTGGTGAGGCAGCTGATCCAGAAAACCTTACTAACAGAGCAAATTTAGGTCAAGCTTTAACAATGAGAGCTCACTCTTATTTTTACTTAACTCAGTACATGTCTAATGATTACAATCCATCAGCGGAGATACTTCTAATATACAGAGGTGTTTCTAACATTGGTGTTGGTAAGTCTACAACGGCAGAAGTATTTGAATTAATTGAAAGTGATTTAAACAGAGCGATAGTGTTAATGGCGGATTATACAAGACCGACAAAAACACAAGCTGATAAGACAATAGCTAAAGCAGTATTAGCTTACACTATTGCAGCAACACGTGATGTATCTCGTATGGGTGAAGTGGTTTCTCTATGTGATGCAGTTATCGCTGAGTCTGGTGCAACAGTAATGAGTGCAGCAGAAATAACAGGTGGATTTAACAACTTAGCAACTCCGGGATGGATTTGGGGTGTAGACCTTAACCCAGATATCGGATTGAGATTAGTATCTTGGTGGGGACAAGTTGATGCGTTTTCATACAGTTATGCTTGGGCAGGTGATGCAAAAGCAATCGATCAGAATTTATATGATGCAATTCCTGCAGATGATGCAAGAAAGGCACAATTCTTCCCAGGTACAGGTTATTATAACTTAATGCCATTAGATAAGTTTTACGATGCTAGTAGAATCATTGGTGGTCCAAGTGGAACAGTAGTTGCAGATTACGTATATATGAGAATTGCAGAATTACATATGTTAAAAGCAGAAGCATTAGCTAAGATGGGACAAGATGGAGCAGCTAGAACAGCATTAGCAAATGTATTAGATCAGCGTTTGCCAGATACATCTTATTTAAATGGATTATCAGGAACAGCTTTACAAGATGAAATTCATTTACAAACTCGTATAGAGTTCTGGGGTGAAGGAAAGACGTATTTATCGATGAAGCGTAATCAGCAGATGACAGGAGCAAGAGGAAGTAATCACTTATCTTTTGTAGGTGAATCTTTTGCACATAACTCTGAGCAAATGACTTTTGAAATCCCTGAATTAGAGATTCAAAGTAATGTGTTTATAAATGAACAAAATTAATTTTTTCTGATTTTTTGACGCAACCCTTTTACACTTTTTACATCTACTATATGAAAAAGGAAATAATTGCTATGATTACCGCTATTAAATTCTTGTTGTTAGTTAGAATTTAATAACAAAACATCCTAAGAGCTAGATGAGATGAGTTCTTAATGGAGGTAACCCTTAAAAAGATGAGATAAGTTTTGAAACTAATATTTTATCTTTTTGAAAAACCAATTAGCACATCACTAGGTGTTTCAGCTGCTGTATTAATTACAGTAGCTGTTAAACTAATGTAGATTAACCTTTTAATTAGTTTTATGTTAGTAGTTAATCGAAAAAGCACTTTGATATGTTCAGAGTGCTTTTTTTATGAGTGTTTGTATCTATTTGACTAAAAAGAATACCTTTGCCCTTTACAATTATTCTTTAATCTTAAAATTAGTATAGCATGCAACTGTACAATAACTTAAGTGCTAAAGAAAGAGCAGAACTTATTGAAAAAGCGGGAAAAGAACGCTTAACAATCTCTTTCTATAAGTACGCCAAAATAGGCAACACTGAAATTTTTAGAAATCATTTGTTTATAGCTTGGGATCAACAAGAGGTCTTAGGAAGAATTTATGTTGCTAATGAAGGGATTAACGCTCAGCTTTCTGTGCCGGCCGAAAACTTTGAAGATTTTAAAAGCCACTTAGACACTATTTACTTTTTAGAAAATGTAAGATTAAACATTGCTATTGAGCACGATAATTTTGCCTTTTTAAAATTGAAAGTTAAAGTGCGAAATAAAATCGTTGCAGATGGTTTAAATGACGATACTTTTGACGTAACTAACAAAGGTGTTCATGTTAATGCCCAAAAGTTCAACGAACTTATCGAGGATTCAAATACAGTTTTAGTGGACATGCGAAACCATTACGAAAGTGAAATTGGTCATTTTAAAAATGCTATTACTCCAGATGTCGATACATTTAGGGAGTCTCTAGATTTAATCGAAGAGGACTTAAAAGAGCATAAAGAAGATAAGAAGCTTGTAATGTATTGTACAGGTGGAATTCGTTGCGAAAAAGCAAGTGCCTACTACAAACACAAAGGGTTTAAGAATGTTTTTCAGCTTGAAGGAGGAATTATTAATTATGTAAGGCAAATTGAAGCAGAAGGATTAGAAAATAAGTTTGTTGGAAAGAACTTCGTGTTTGACGAACGTCGTTCAGAACGTATTTCTGATGATGTGATTGCCAATTGTCATCAATGTGGTGAACCTGCAGATTTACATACCAATTGCGCAAATGAGGCCTGTCATTTATTGTTCATTCAATGTGAAGCTTGTAAAGAAAAAATGGAGAATTGCTGTTCTACAAATTGCCAAGACATAATTAAGTTACCTTACGAGGAGCAAAAAGCACTTCGAAAAGGGCAAGGCAACAGTAACGATATTTTTAAAAAAGGAAGAGCGGATCATTTACCTTATAAAAAAGATTTGCGAAATATTTTTGAAACTTTGAAGATGTAAAATTCTAGTTTTTTTAAATCTTAATTTCTTATCACTACAGAAGTTGGTAAATAGTTTTTATCTTTACTCATAAATAAATTACGAATCCTTCTTTAGGTTTTTACATAAATCTAAATTAATATATATAATTTTTATGGCTTGTAACAGTTGCTCAACTGGTAAAGACGGCCAACCAAAAGGATGCAAAAACAACGGAACTTGCGGTACAGATAGCTGTAACAAACTTACTGTTTTTGATTGGTTAGCTAATATGTCACTTCCAAACGGACAAGACCCTTTTATTGGTGTTGAAGTACGTTTTAAGAATGGCAGAAAACACTATTATAAAAACACTGAAAATCTTACATTAAGCATTGGTGATATTGTAGCCACTCAGGCAAAATCTGGCCATGATATAGGTATGGTGACTTTGACTGGTGAATTGGTGCGTGTACAGATGAAACGTAAGAAAGTAAACATTGATGATGCAGAAAATGTTTTAAAAATATACAGGAAAGCATCACAAAAAGATATTGATATCTGGTCAGCTTCACGAGATAAAGAAGAACCAATGAAAGTCAAGGCACGCCAGTTTGCCATTGATTTAAATCTGAAAATGAAAATTTCAGATATAGAATATCAAGGCGACGGAAGTAAAGCAACCTTTTATTACACTGCTGAAGAGCGTGTAGATTTTAGAGAATTAATCAAGGTTTTTGCGCGTGAGTTTAGAACGCGTATCGAGATGAAACAAGTTGGTTTTAGACAAGAAGCCGCAAGACTTGGTGGTATTGGTTCTTGTGGAAGGGAATTATGTTGTTCTACGTGGTTAGTAGATTTTAGATCGGTAAGTACATCTGCTGCTCGCTACCAGCAATTATCTTTAAACCCACTAAAGCTAGCTGGGCAATGTGGAAAACTAAAGTGCTGTCTTAATTATGAGTTAGATGCTTATTTAGATGCTCTAAAGGCCTTTCCTAAAAAAGACATTAAATTATATACAGAGAAAGGAACTGCGGTTTGTCAAAAGACAGATATTTTTAAAGGCTTAATGTGGTTTGCTTACGAAGGTGAATGGATGAATTGGCATATTATTACTACAGATCAAGCCAATAAAATTATCGCTAAAAACAAGAAAAAGGAAAAAGTTGCGAGTTTAGAAGAATATGCTGCTGAGCATATCCAAGACACTAAAAACGACTTTGAAAACGTTGTTGGTCAAGATAGTTTAACACGTTTCGATAATCCAAAATCGAAAAACAAACGTAAAAACAATAGGAACAATAGAAACAAGAACCGAAATCGTAATCGCAATCAAAATAAGAGTCGTAATCAAAAATCTAATCATAAACAAAATGCAAAGAAGAACTAGTAATGTACTGGCCCTGACCATTGCGTTATGTTTTTTGGTTTCGACCTGCGACTCAAATGCCCTTTATGATGTCTACAAATCTGTACCAGATAAATGGCATAAAGATTCTATTGCAAGTTTTAACTTCAAAGCTCCAGACACTATTAATAATTACGATTTACACCTGCAGATAAGAAATACTAACGATTATAAATTCAGTAATCTGTTTCTTATTGTGGAATTAAATTATCCAAACGGGAAAGCTGTAAAAGATACTCTAGAGTATAAAATGGCTGCACCTAATGGGGAGCTTTTAGGAGCCGGTTTCTCTGATCTTAAAGAAAATAAATTATGGTATCGTGGATTTAAAACCCCTTTTCAATTTAAAGAACAGGGAGACTATATTGTTAATATTCAGCACGCGATGAGAAAGAATGGGGATGTTAATGGAATAGTCAATTTAGAAGGAATAACAGATGTTGGTTTTAGAGTGGAACAAGCAAAAAAATAGTAATTATGGCAAAGAAAACAACAACACCATCTAAATCAAAAGCATTAGATTTTTCAAAATACATTCGATGGTTTTGGATGGTATTTGCAGGAGGCATCTTAGCCATATTATTATTATTTTTATTAGCATCTTGGGGAGCATTAGGTGAAATGCCAGATCACACTAGATTAGAAAACCCTGAAACAAATTTAGCTACAGAAATTATCTCATCGGATGGGAAAACTCTTGGTAAATTTTATTTTAATGATAATAGAACACCAGTAGGTTATAAGGATTTACCAAAGAATTTGGTAGATGCTTTAATAGCTACTGAAGATATAAGATTTTATAATCATTCCGGAATTGATGGAAGAGGTTTTTTAAGAGCTCTTACCGGTAGAGGAGGAGGAGCTAGTACAATTTCTCAGCAACTAGCGAAGCAGTTATTTACTAATCAAGTTTCTAAAAATAAATTTCAACGGGGATTACAAAAAGTAAGAGAATGGATTATAGCCATTCGTCTAGAACGTCAATACACAAAAGAAGAGATTATAGCTCAATATTTTAACATATATGATTTTGGGAATTATGGTGATGGTATACGGTCAGCAGCACGTATATATTTTGGTAAAGAACCGCAAGATTTGGATTTAAAAGAGTCCGCTATGCTAGTTGGCATGTTTAAAAATTCATCACTTTATAACCCTAGACCTCATAGAAATCCAGTTGGTACTAAAAACAGGCGTAATGTTGTTTTGTCTCAAATGGCTAAATATGAGTATATAACTGAGGAAGTTAAAGATTCTTTACAAAAAACAGAATTAGACTTGAGATATACACCAGAGTCACACCGTGAAGGTATTGCCACTTATTTTAGAGAATATCTTCGAGGTTTTATGAAAGAGTGGACTGAGGATAAAAAGAACAGAAAACCAGATGGTAGTAAATACAATATTAATAGTGATGGTTTAAAAGTATTTACTACGATTGATTCGCGAATGCAACAATATGCAGAAAACGCAGTTGCTAAACATATGCCAAGACTTCAGGCTGAATTTGACCATCAAAACACACCAAAGCGAAATAAGACGGCGCCTTTTTTGGAATTAGATCAGTCAGAAATAAGAAAACTTATGAATGACGGAATGAAGCGAGGTGAACGTTGGAGAATTCTAAAAAATCAAGGAAAATCGGAAAAGGAAATTAGAGCATCATTTGAGAAACCAACGGAAATGCGTGTTTTTAAGTGGGTAAATGGAAAAGTTGGTGAAGTAGATACAATTATGAAGCCTATAGACTCAATGCGATATTATAAATCGTTTTTACGTACAGGTATGATGTCTATGGATCCTATAACTGGCCATGTGAAAGCTTGGGTTGGTGGAATGGATTACAGGCATTTTCAATATGATATGGTTAAGCAAGGAAAGCGTCAAGTCGGTTCTACGTTTAAGCCCTTTGTCTATGCTACTGCGATTGATCAATTGCAAGTTTCACCTTGTGATTCGTTCCCTCGATCACCTATTACTGTAGAGGCTAACAAATTTGGGAACCCTGAATCTTGGACCACCAAGAATTCTGATGGTAATTATTCTGGTATTCAAACTTTGAAAGATGCTTTAGCAAGTTCTACAAATACAATTACTGCGAGATTGATGAATGAAATAGGACCACAACCTGTTGTTGAAATGGCAAAAAAATTAGGAGTAGAAGAAGATATTTTAGCAGTGCCTGCTATTGCATTGGGAACTGCAGATATTAGTGTTTACGAAATGGTTGCTGCATATTCCACGTTTGCAAATAAAGGGGTTTACAATAAACCAGTAATGATTACCCGAATAGAGGATAAAAACGGATCTGTATTGTATCAGTTTACACCAGAGAGTAAAGATGTACTGAGTGAGGAGGTAGCTTATGTTACAATTAATTTAATGGAAGGCGTTACACAAGCTGGTTCTGGAAAACGATTAAGACATAATTCTGATTGGCTCAAAAAATCAGCACTTTATAAGGAAGTTATGACTGGTTATCCTTATGAATTTAAAAACCCAATAGCAGGTAAAACAGGTACTACACAAAATCAAAGTGATGGTTGGTTTATGGGAATTGTTCCTAATTTAGTGACAGGTGTTTGGGTTGGAGCTGAAGATAGAGCAGCTCATTTTAGTCATATTTCGTATGGTCAAGGTGCATCTATGGCATTACCAATATGGGGATTATATATGAAGGCCTGTTATGAGGATGAAACACTTAATGTATCTACAGATAATTTTGATAAACCATCAAGTTTATCTATTAATATAGATTGTACAGCGGTAGATGAAGGTGATCTTGGTAGTGATGAAGATCCTGAAGACAATGTAGATATTGATTTTTAAAACATCTAAACTTTATTCTAAATCTATTTTAGATTAATTTTAATTATGCACTTTGTTTCGTACTTTACAAAGTATAAATTTTTCAACTTATGATTAATAAAAAAGTAACAGGTGTTGTAGAAGCGCTCAAAGGTGTTTCTAATAACATGACTTGTATGTTCGGTGGATTTGGATTATCAGGTATTCCAGAAAATGCAATAGCCGAATTAGTAAAACTTAATGTTAGAGGCTTAACCTGTATTTCTAATAATGCCGGAGTTGATGATTTTGGTTTAGGTTTATTGTTACAACAAAAACAAATCAAAAAAATGATTTCGTCTTATGTTGGTGAGAATGATGAATTTGAACGGCAAATGCTTTCAGGCGAGTTAGATGTTGAGTTAATTCCTCAAGGCACATTGGCAGAACGTGCTAGAGCCGCACAAGCAGGATTCCCTGCGTTTTATACTCCAGCAGGTTTTGGTACAGAGGTCGCAGAGGGAAAAGAAACAAGAGAATTTGATGGCAAAATGTATGTTTTAGAGCATGCCTTTAATGCAGATTTTGGTTTTATAAAAGCGTGGAAAGGTGATGCTTCCGGAAATTTAATTTTTAAAGGTACAGCACGTAATTTTAACCCAAATATGTGTGGTGCAGCCAAAATTACAGTCGCTGAGGTAGAGGAATTAGTTCCTGTCGGTGAATTGGACCCAAACCAAATACATATACCAGGTATTTTTGTGCAACGCATATTTAAAGGTGCGCATTTTGAAAAACGGATTGAACAAAGAACAGTAAGACAACGTAATTAGTATGTTAGATAAAAACGGAATAGCAAAACGTATCGCTAAAGAAGTCAAAGATGGTTATTATGTTAACTTAGGTATAGGTATTCCCACTTTGGTTGCTAATTTTGTAAGAGAGGATATTGAAGTTGAATTTCAAAGTGAGAATGGTATATTGGGAATGGGACCATTTCCTTTTGAAGGTGATGAAGATGCAGATATCATTAATGCTGGAAAGCAAACAATAACAACTTTACCTGGAGCAAGTTTTTTTGATTCTGCTACTAGCTTTTCAATGATAAGAGGGCAACATGTTGACCTTACAATACTTGGCGCAATGGAAGTATCGGAAAATGGTGATATAGCTAATTGGAAAATACCAGGAAAAATGGTGAAGGGAATGGGAGGCGCAATGGACTTGGTTGCAAGTGCAGAAAATATTATTGTTGCTATGATGCACACTAATAGAACAGGTGCTTCTAAATTACTGAAAACATGTTCGTTACCATTAACAGGAGTAGCATGTGTAAAGAAAATTGTAACGAACATGGCAGTATTAGAGGTTACACAAGATGGGTTTAAGTTATTGGAGCGTGCGCCAGATGTCTCAGTAGAAGAAATTCAGCAAGCAACAGAAGGCTACTTAATTATTGATGGTGATATTCCAGAAATGATTTTATAGTTTTAAGTATTAATTTTAGATTTTGCCACTAATTACCTAGTGGCTTTTTTGTAGGATAAAACCATATAATCTCGATAAAATGTTAAAATAAAGTGTATTTCATCGATTAATATTGTATTTTAGCTGATATATGTAATATATGTCTCATATTAGTAATCCCGAAAATTAAATTAAACAACCAAATTTACTTTTTGCCCTAAATCTACCATAAACTATTACTTATGAAAACACAACCAAATTTACAAGGCCCTACTCTAAGTGAAAACGGTACGTTTTCAAATTTCAAAAACACAATGAAGTTAGTCTCAAATGTGTTAAAATTGACTAAGAAAGTTTTCATGCTATAATCCTTTTGGAATAGCATGAATTAACTTCTTAGTATAATTATGCTCAGGTGATTTGTAAATTTTATCTGAATCTCCCATTTCTTCAATTTTTCCTTTATTCATTACAATCAATTGGTCAGCCATATATTTAACAACAGCTAAATCGTGTGAAATAAATAAGTATGTAAAACCAAATTGCTCCTTTAAGTTATTTAACAGATTTAATACTTGTGCCTGAACAGAAATATCAAGCGCAGAAACTGATTCATCACAAACAATTAGTTGAGGTTCTAAGGCTATAGTTCTTGCAATGCCAATTCTTTGGCGTTGACCACCAGAAAACTCGTGAGGGTATCTGTAGAAAGTGTCACGGTCTAAACCAACTTTTTCTAATATAAATAAGACCTTTTCTTTACGCTCCTTATTAGAATTTCCAATGTGATGAACTCTCATTGGTTCTAAAATTGCATTCCCAATCATCATTCTTGGATTCAATGAGGCAAAAGGGTCTTGAAAAATAATTTGAATATCCTTTCTTAACGCACGTAATTCTCTAGTTTTTAAATCAATTATAGATTTATCATTGTATAGAATTCTTCCAGCTGTTGCTTTATCTAATTGTAAAATTGCATTACCTAATGTAGATTTTCCACAGCCGGATTCACCAACTAAACCCACTGTTTCGCCTGGATATATTTTAAAACTTACACCATCTACTGCTTTAAAAGGAGTGTTTTTAGCAAACCAACCTGTTTTAGAAAGATAAGTTTTTTCAACATCAATGACTTCTAACAAAGGTTTTTTATTATAAAGGTCTTTATGGTGTTTTATACGTTCTTCTTTAGATATGATTGTCTTGTCAATAGAATCAGACAAAAAATCTGAAATTGTTGGAAGTTTTTTTAATCTTAATTGAGTAGATGGTGTTGCACCAATTAGAGCTTTAGTATAATTGTGTTTTGGAGTCTTAAAAATTGTATGGGTTGCACCTTGTTCAACAATTTCACCATTATACATAACCATGACCTCATCGGCTAATTCTGAAACCAAAGACAAGTCGTGTGAAATAAAGAGTATACTCATTTCTGTTTCTTTTTGAATCATTTTGAGTAATTCTAATATATCTTTTTGAACCGTTACATCTAAAGCTGTAGTAGGCTCGTCTGCAATTAACAATTTAGGTTTGCAAGCAATTGCCATAGCAATCATAACACGTTGTTTTTGCCCACCAGAAATTTCGTGAGGGTAAGCTTTAATAATTCTTTCAGGATTTGGAAGCTTAACTTTTTCAAAAAGATCTAACACCTCTAACTTAATTTCAGATTTAGATAATTCAAAGTGCTGTCCTAAAATTTCTTCAACTTGTTTACCACAGCGCATTGAGGGATTTAATGAGCTCATTGGCTCTTGAAAGATCATGGCAATCTCTTTTCCTCGTAAATTTTGAAACTTTTTTTCTGAAAGCTTGACAATATCTACGTTATTAAATTCAATTGAGCCAGAAGTTATTTTAGAAGTACCCATAGGTAGTAAGCCCATTATGGACAAGGAAGTTATTGATTTACCTGAACCAGATTCACCTACTATTGCTACAATCTTATTGGTTCCAATTTCAAACGAAACAGATTTAATAATCTGATTTTCAATCTTTTTATTGAAAAATGAAATAGAAAGATTTTTGACTTTAAGTAAAATATTACTTGGCATATACAAAAATAATTAAAAAAGCAAAGATGAAATCAACTAAAAGTCCCTCATATAATCTAAAAAGCATGAATTTGTATGATTTTTTTAAAAAACTAAAAATGAGCATGTTACGTGAATTAATAAAAATAAAAGGCACACTTTATCGATTAAAAATGCGTTTTATCTATGTTTTTAAAAAAATTATAATATATTAGCAGCCTAAATATATTCATTGAATCCCAAACAAATGAAAAAAATTACTTTAAGCTTAACCGCTTTGCTGATGCTTTTATTTACTGTAAACGCTCAAACTACAGAAAAAGAAAAAGCCGAAAATTATTTGAGTTCTAAAGGAGAACTGACGTTTACATTTCAAGTTGCTAATGACTCTGACGTGGAGTTCTTGACAGGAGAAATGTCTTTAATTCATTATGACCCAACCACTAAAATAGTGAAAGCTTGGGCAAACACCGCTCAGTTTAGAGTGTTTGAAGCTTTGGAAATTGCATACAGTGTTCCTGTGGTCGAAAATGAAGTTGAGGAATCTATAATCTATGATGTAAGACCGTTAGAAAGTAGATCTCAAAGCCTTATTATAGGTAATACAAGTGCTTTTACCGCTGATGCTTCAAACTTAACGTTTCCATTAAGTAGTTATCCAACTTATGCTGAATATGCCCAACAAATGCAGGATTTTCAAAATGATTACCCAGCGTTAGTTGAAACATTTAGTATCGGAACCACTGGTGAAGGTGATAAAGAATTGTTATTTGTAAAAATTTCTGATAACGTAGCAACAGATGAACATGAGCCGAAGTTATTAATGACGTCGTCCATTCATGGTGATGAAGTTGTTGGATATCCAATGATGTTAACACTTATTGACTACATCTTAACGGTTTATAGTAATACGGGTCATGCCGATCATACGCGTGTTAAGAACTTAGTTGAGAATACTGAAATTTGGATTAATCCAAGTGCTAATCCAGATGGAACTTATCATAACAGTGCAGATAATACATCAGTAATAAATGCACGTAGAGGAAACGCAAACAATATAGATTTAAATAGAAATTATCCAGATAATGTTGCTGGCCCTCATTATGATGGGGAAGTTTATCAAGTAGAGACTTTGGCATTTATGGCAATGGCAGATGCTAATGATTTTGTTGTTGCGGCCAATTTTCACAGTGGTACAGAACTTATAAATTATCCATTTGATAATGCTTATGTAAACGAACATGAACATTCTGATGGGGATTGGTACGAGTATGTAAGTGTAGAATATGCAGGACACTGTCAAGCAGACGCTGTTGCAGGTAATAGTTCTTCACCTACTTATGATAATAAATCATCGTATATGACTGATGATGAAGATAGTCATATTTTTCCAAGCGATGGAGTAACTCATGGTGCAGAATGGTATAAAGTTTTTGGTGGTCGTCAAGATTATATGAATTTTTACCAACATTGTAGGGAGGTTACAATAGAGCTTTCGGATACTAAAATCTTACCAGAAAGTTCTTTGGACGATTATTGGTATTACAATAGAGACGCATTATTAGATTATTTGACACAAGGTACTTATGGTTTCAGAGGCTTAATTTTAGATGCAAGTAATAGCAAGCCTATCGAAGACGCTAAAATATCTATAGTAGGACATGACACTTATGGTTCAGAAGTATATGCGGATAATCACGGTGCATATTACAGGCCAATTAAAGCAGGTACTTACGATATATTAATTGAAGCATCATGTTATCAATCAGTAACACTATCAAGTCAATTAATTTCAGATAACCAAACGATAGTTTTAGCAGATGTTTTATTAACACCTATAGCAACTGTGCCATTAGGATTAGCCGCTTCTAATGTAGTTTCGGATTCAGCCATATTAAGTTGGGAAGAAGTATCAGGAGCAGATTATAGTTTACAATACAGAGAAGTAGGTTCTTCAACATGGACTATAATTGATTTATCTGAAACAAGTTTACAATTAACAAGCTTAAATGCTTTAACTGAATATGAAGCTCAAATAAGAAGCAATTGCAATGGCAAAAATTCGGCGTTTAGTAGTTCAGTGCTATTTACAACGACTGATTTATCTAGCTGTGTAGGAACGTTAATATCAACATTTCCTCATTTAGAAACTTTTGACTCTGGTATTGGCGATTGGTCACAAGATTCAGTTGATGATGGTGATTGGACATTAAATGCTAATGGCACGCCAAATAACGGCACAGGACCATCAGATGATATTACTGGAGGTGGAAATTATTTTTATACAGAAGCGTCATCTAACGGACTAGGTTCAAATGCTACAACTATTTTAACAAGCCCATGCTATGATCTTTCGAGTTTAATAGAAGGTACTTTTGCGTTTTATTATCATATGTATGGTACAAATGTTGGTGATTTAGATTTAGAAATATCTTCTGATAATGGTGCGAATTGGACAAACATATTTTCAGCTTCTGGCAATATTGGTGATATATGGAATTTAATAAATATTGACTTAAGTAGTTATTTAGGCGAAACAGTGAAATTCAGATTTATAGGCCTTACAGGTAATGGTTGGAGTAGTGATATAGCTATTGATAATATAAGTGTAGGAGATCCTATTGTTCCTGAATATTGTGATTCTCAATCAACTAATGCTAATCTTTATTTAGGTATTGCAAGTGTGCAACTTAACTCAATTGATAATACGTCTAGCTCACAGTTATATACTGATTATACTGGCATTTCAACGACATTAGCCATAAACAGCACATATAGCTTAACTATAACACCAGAATATAATGTATCAACAAGCAATGCAGTTGGTTATTCTGTTTGGATAGATTATAATTTTGATGGTGATTTTATTGATTCAGGTGAACAAATATTTTCACAAAGTCCTATTACAGGCGGTGGATCTGTATCAGGAAATTTTACTATACCTTCAAATATTGATACAGGTAACGTGAGAATGAGAGTATCGTTAAAATTTAATGATATTCCAGATTCATGTGAAGTATTTACATACGGCGAAGTAGAAGATTATAATATTTATCTGTATGATGGTTTGGTATACAACAATAGTATTTGGTCTCCGAATGCACCATCAACTTTAACAAGTTTGGAAAGCGTATTGGTAGAAGATGGGACTTATAATGTTAATTCAGATATCAGTATTGATAACATAGAAATTAATCCAGGAGCAACTGTTAATCTTAGTAAAGCAAATAGTATTACAATAAATAATGGTATTATAAATAATGGTGAGTTCGTTTTAAATTCCGATTCTAATGAATATTCTAGTTTAGTAGTAGATGGATCAATAACTGGGGATATAAAATATAATCGTCATGTTAATTCTAATGCAAACGGAAATGATTTGATATCACCACCAGTTAGTGGCCAATCCTTTACAGATTTTATTACAAATAATTCTAATATTTTGTCTAACACTGGTCAAACACTATATCTTTTTGGTCCTTTTGAAAAACCAGCAAATGATTACCAACTCTTTACTAATGTTGAATCGTCAAGTCTTATAGCGGGCACAGGATACAGAGCAGCATCAACAGATAATCAAGGATTTATGTTTTCTGGGGCTGTTACAAATACTGAGTTAGTTGTTCCTATTGTTAAAGTGGGTAGTAGTAATGAAGAATGGAATTTAATAGGTAATCCTTATACCTCATATATAAAATTGGCTGATTTTTTAGCAGCAAACTTATCAGAACTAGACCCACAAAGTGCAGCTGTTTATGGTTATGATGCAGATGATACTAACGGCAGTAATTGGGCAATTTGGAATTTAGCATATTCAGATGCCAATCCAAATACTTTAATTGCACCTGGACAAGGATTTTTTGTATCATCTAAAGATGGGGGAGCTAATATTTCTTTTACACCATCAATGAGATCTTTAGGTTCTTCAGATGATTTTATCGCTGGTAGAACAGGAACAAATTCAATAAATCATTCTGTAATTGAAATTTCTTCAGCTACTCAAATGTATAGCACAGAGCTATATTTAACTAATAATGCCACACTAGGCTTAGATTTAGGCTATGACGCTGAACATTTTGGCGGAGCACCTTCTCAGTTTGCAATTTATTCTGAGCTTACTCAGGATAATCAAGGGTTAGATATGGCTATTCAGTCTATAGGCTTTGATGATATCGACAATAATACAGTTATCCCTTTAGGAGTTAACGTTGCTCAAGGGGAACAGGTTACGATTAGTTTAACCGAATCTAATTTTGAGTATAGTCTATATTTAGAAGATACTTTTACAAACACATTTACACTTTTAAACACATCAGGCTATACATTTAACGCAGATACAAATTTATCTGGTACAGGACGTTTTTACTTAAGACTTTCTCAAAGTGTGTTGTCAGTTAGTGATTCTAATTTAGATAAGATTCAAATATATACTGATTCAGATCTTGAAAAGATAATTGTAAAAGGAGAATTAGATGAAGCTACGGAATTTATACTTTATGATATTCAAGGAAGAGAAGTTATGAAAAGGACACTAGATTCTAAAGACAATATTCATTCTATAAACACCTCCCAATATATAACAGGCGTTTACCTCGTAAAGTTGACTAATAATTTAAATTCTATTACTCAGAGGCTTATTATTAGATAAAATTATCATCATATATTAAATATAAAAGCTCAGAAATTTTCTGAGCTTTTTGTTTTTTGAAATTCAAAGAAAGTGCTTTAATAATTCTGTATTAAAGCAAAATTGTATACTATTTAAAGAATGCCAAAGGCTTAGTTTAAGTATTAGAAAGAGAAATATTTTATTCTACTTTTTTAAAATTACAAGTTAGAGATAGTTTCTTTTACATTCATCGATAGTAAATTGCTACCCATCGAAAATCAAAGAATTTCTGTGTAAAGAGAAAAGATATTTGTGTCAGATTAAACAAAGTAATATTTACACTTTAAGCCCAACTTCTTATGATTTCTAATTTGCGCAGTCTAATATTTGTCTCTTTTTTTGTCTATCAAATTAATGCACAAATACCGTCAACACCGTTTAATTTATTATCCAGCAATACTTCTGAAACATCAGTAGATTTAGCTTGGGATCAATCTGAAAACTCAGATAACACATTTACATATGATGTATATAAAGATGGTGTCTTTTTAATGAACTCTTCATCTACGTCATTACAAGTAAATGAACTGTCTGGATCTACTATGTATATATTTACTGTTAAAGCGAAAGACAATTTCAATAATGAATCTCCTCCAAGTAATGAACTAGCTGTTATTACTTTGGATTCAACATTAGGTTTCTGTAATTCTAGCAGTAATATTTTTAATGAAGAATGGATCGAAAGAGTTCAATTAAATACAATAGATAATACTTCTTCAAATCAAGCTTATTCTGATTTTACGTCATTATCTACGACTTTATATAAAGAGACAGAATATTCTATTTCAATTACACCTACTTGGTTAGATGTAGTTTGGAGCGAAGCTTATTCTGTATGGATAGATTATAATCTAGATGGAGATTTTGAAGATGAAGGGGAGCAAGTATGGACACAAAATGCAACACAAGATACTATTGTATCAGGTAATTTTACCGTTCCATCATCTTCTATTTCTGGTATAACTAGAATGCGAGTATCAATGAAATATAATGATATTCCAGATCCATGTGAAAATTTTAATTGGGGAGAAGTCGAAGATTATGCGATAAACATTGTTGGTACAAATGATTTAATCTTTTCTAATGGAACTTGGAGTCCAGAAGCCCCATCAGGTAATGCTATAGCCAATGACATATTTATCTTAGATGGAAATTATATTATAGATTCTGATATTACTGTTAATAATATTGAAGTTAAATCAAATGCAACAATAACAATTTTAAAGAATGGTTCTTTAGTAGTAAATGGAAACCTGGTCTCTAACAATAATGTTACTTTAGAATCCGATTCTGATGAATACTCAAGTTTAATTGTAACTGGATTTGCTGCGGGGAATGTTATTTATAAACGTCATATTAATGCATCCGCATCAGGCAACGATTTAATAGCACCTCCTGTTTTAGGACAACAGTTTAATGATTTTATTACTGAGAATCCTAATATAGTTAGTAACGGAGCAGGTACATTGTTTTTATTTGGTCCTTTTGATAAAACTACGGGTTCATATATTACTTATGCAAATACAGAAACAGCAAAATTAAGGAGTTCAAATGGCTATCGTGCTGCTTCTACGGATAATAGTACTTTTACTTTTACAGGTTTAGTAACGACTAAAGATGTATCTGCACCAGTATCCATATCTGATTCTTCATCACCAGAGTGGAACTTAATAGGTAATCCATACCCATCATATATTAAACTAAGTGATTTTTTAAGCTTAAATAACTCAAAATTTAATACAGAACGAGCAGGAATTTATGGTTATGATGGTAATGCTACTGATGGTTGGGTAATTTGGAACCAAGCCTATTCTGATGCTAATCCTAATGCTAAGATTGCACCAGGACAAGGTTTTTTAGTAGGTGTTAATTCTAGTGATATAAATTTTGATTTTACTTCTAACATGCGAGTTACTGGTAATTCTGATGATTTTATATCAGGTAGACAACCTGAGGTAAATATTTCTCATTTACAACTTCAACTCAGTAATGAATCGAATTTTTATAAAACAGATTTTTATGTAACTGATAATGCGACGCTAGGACAAGATCCTAATTACGACTCTGAAATTTATGGTTCTGCTCCGTCATTCTCCTTATATTCACATTTAGTTGAAGACAATGAGGATAAAGCAATAGGTGTTCAATCTATAGGCAATACCATATTATCAGATGTGATTATTCCGTTGGGTTTACATGTTGTTGCGGGTGAACAAGCTACAATTAGTATTTCTGAAACTACACTTAATGAAGAAGTAGAAATTTATTTAGAAGACAGACAGAATAATACATTCACTTTATTAAACAATTCAGTTTATAATTTGAACACTGATATAGCCCTAGTTGGTGCCGGTCGTTTTTATTTAAGATTTACCCAAAATAGCACACTTAATGTAAACAAAGATGAATTCAAGGGTATTAGAATTTATAACACTAACGCTACTAATACCATAACTGTTAAAGGTCATTTAGATAATAATCCGACATTATATATATATGACCTACAAGGTAGATTGATGAAAGTAGAAACATTAGAATCAAATAGAAGTTCAAATAATATTCACGCATCCTATTTAAGCGCAGGTGTTTATGTAGTGAAGTTGAAGAATGACTATCAACAGAAAGTTGAAAAAATAATCGTTAAATAAATTAGACATGCTTTATTTCATTATTAATCTAATTTTTTACCTCATAATTTTGGTAAAATTGTAATAACAACAATGGTATTTTAATAAAATACTTAAGGCTAACTTGGATGACTTAGTATTAAATTTTAGAAACAACAATTATCTGCATTGTTTTTAAAATTTAATAATAAGTCATTTTATTTTGTAGTCTTTTTCTTTGATATTAATGTGTTAAAACCACAAATCAATGTTCTTTTACAAAGTTTGACGAAAACGTTTTCGTAAAAATTCACATATTAACAAAAATTTAATATTTTCGTTAAATATTTAATAATATCAACACTAACTATTAGAAGAAAATGAAGAAAAAATTATTTTTTCTAACGGGTGCAATAATTTTATTATTGCTTTCCGTTGGTACTTATGTCCTTTCGAATAACAATGAAGAATTAGATGTAACACTAGAACAAAAAAGAGAAGCTCATGCAAAGATTATAGCTAATTCCCCCTTCAAGGAAACATTAACTTGGGATAAGAGAAAACGAAAAAAGAAAGGGCTTCCTCCTAATCGTTATTTTGAACAAATGTGGGAACTTACGGTAAATCCAACTACAGGAAAATTGGATGATGGTGAATTGACATTACTAAGAGAACAACTAGAGTTAAACCGCATATCTGATAGAAACCCAGGTGAAGCAGGTAATAATTGGGATGAAAGAGGTCCTAATGACATTGGTGGTAGAACTCGAGCAATATTATTTGATCCTAATGATGCTACTGGCAATATAGTTTATGCAGGTGGAGTTAGTGGTGGATTATGGAAAAATTTAAATATTACTAGTTCATCATCTCAATGGGAGCGTATTGTAAATATACCAGGAAACTTATCTGTTACTTCTATTACGGTTGATCCAAATAACTCTAATCGTTGGTATGTTGGTACAGGTGAACAATATACAGCAGGTGATGTAGTGGGTAATGGAGTTTATGTTACCAATGATGGTGGTAATACATGGAATTCGGTAAATATTCCTCCAGCGGGACCAGGTACTTTTGAGTTTAATGCTTCAAATTTATTCTTGTCAGGTATTTTTTATGTTAATGATATCATAGCGTGGAATAATAATGGTAATACTGAATTATTTGTTGGTGTAGGAGCACATGTTTATGGGGCTGCAAGTAGTCCAACAAATTGGTTAGGATTGCAAACTGCCGGATTATATCGTTCAACAAACGATGGCACAACTTGGAGCAGAATAGAAACTACTAATCTTCAGTTTGATTTCTCAGGAACTGCTTATCCAATTATTCCAAACGATTTTGAGATAGGTGCTGATAATAAGTTATGGATGGGTACGATTACGACACCAGGTATTGGTGGTTCAGGTGGTGGTCGTGTATTTAGCACTACGAACGGAGGTACTTGGACTGAAGCAGGTGCTTCACCTTTAACGGACTCAAATAGAGTTGAAATTGCTGTTTCGTCTAGTAATGCCAATAAAATGTATGCGTTGACGCAAGGAGTTAATAGTCCAGTTCACGTATATACAACGACTAATGGATTTGGCAGTATATCAAATGGAGCTTTACCTAATGATGCTGATAATGGAATTGCAGCAAATGATTTCTGTAGAGGTCAAGCATTTTACGATTTAATGATTGAGGTTGATCCAAGCAATGATAATATTGTATATGTTGGTGGAATTGATTTGTTCAGATCTACTAATAGTACAAGCTCTTGGACACAAATTTCAAAGTGGTCTAATAATCCAGGATTGAACACCTTAAATGCGCCATTGGTTCATGCTGATCAACACGCAATGACCTTTAGACCAGGCAACTCAAATCAAGCCGTTTTTGGAAATGATGGCGGGATTTATTATGCATCAAGTTTATCGGCTGCTTCTGGTAGTAGCACATCTATTGGTGTTAGAAATAATAATTATAATGTTACACAATATGTAAAGGCAGGAATAGGTCCTGATGGAAATGGATCTACTAATGTTATTTTTACTGCTGGCGCACAAGATAATGGTTCGCAGGCTTTTAGAGGATCTAATGCGTCGCCAGGAATAAATGGCTCAGAAGAGTTGTCAGATGGTGATGGTTTTTACACTTTTGTGGATAAAGATGGTCAATACATGATAGCTACATTTGTGGCTAATGTAATTTATAGATTTAACTTACCATGGAATGGTTTAGGAAGGAGGCAAGGAGGTGCTACGACTTTATCAAATGATCAAGCACGTGGTGATTTTGTGAATCAAATGGATTATGATGATGATGCAAATCGTTTATTAACCAACAACTCTAATACATCTCAAAATGCCATAAAATCTATAAACGTTGCGTCTAATTCAAGTGGAAGTTTGACGAACACTTTATTGACAGCAGAGCCTTCTGCGTTTAGAGCTTCACCTTTTGCAAATAACGTATGGCATGTGGGATTAAAAAACGGTGATTTAATTAGATTATCTAATGTTACAAATACTAATGCAACATGGACAAGTATATCTACACCTTTTGTAGGTTCGGTATCATCTATAAGATATGGTGAGACGTCAAACGATATTTTTGTAACTATTCATAACTATGGAGTAACAAGCGTTTGGGCTACTTCCAATGGTGGATCAAATTGGATAAATAAAGAAGGTGACCTCCCTAACATTCCAGTTAGAGATATGCTTCAAAATCCTTTAAATAGAGATGAGGCAATTCTTGCTACTCAACTAGGTGTTTGGTCAACATCAAACTTTAATTCTACTAACCCTAACTGGACTCAAGCATATAATGGAATGAGTGATGTGAGTGTAACGTCTCTTGATTATTGGGCCGTTAATGGTGATGATAGCAACAATCAAATTATTGCTTCAACCTATGGTAGAGGTGTATTTACAGGATCATTCACAGCGACTACAGTTTTAGATACAGAAGCACCGACTACACCAACAAACTTGGTTGCGTCTAATACAACACAAAGCACAACAGATTTAAGCTGGTCGGCATCTACAGATAATGTTGGTGTATCTGATTATGATATATTGCAAGACGGATCAGTAATAGCCACTGTTTCTAACACTAATTATCAAGTAATAGGTTTAAGCGCTAATACGACTTATGCGTTTAGAGTAAGAGCAAATGACGCAGCAGGTAATCAGTCTGCTAATAGTAATGTTGAAAATGTAACAACTGATGCGCCAGATACAACAGCTCCTACGGATCCAACCAATTTAACAGCTTCTGGTGTTACTTCATCTTCTGTGAATTTATCATGGACAGCTGCAACAGATAATGTAGCAGTAACTTCTTATGATATTCTAAGAGATGGCACTATTATTGGAAATTCCGTTAATACTAGTTTTACTGTTTCTGGCTTAAATCCAGAAACGCAATATACATTTACTGTGGTTGCAAAGGATGCTGCGGGAAATATTTCTAATGCTAGTAATGCTGCTGTTGTAACAACGGATGCGGTACCAGTGACTTATTGTAGCTCTCAAAGCTCAAATGTTAATGATGAATATATTAGTAGAGTTCAATTGAATACTATAGATAATAGTTCTGGAGCTCAATTTTATTCAGATTTTACTTCAATTTCAACAAGCTTAACTAAAGGTTCTGAATATACAATCACTGTTACTCCAACTTGGACAGGTACATTGTATAATGAAGGTTACTCAGTTTGGATTGATTTTAATCGTGATGGTGATTTTACTGATGCTAATGAGCAAGTCTTTACACAATCACCAACACAAACAACACCTGTTAGTGGTAGTTTTACAGTTCCAGTAACCGCTTCTGAGGTAGCTACTCGAATGCGTGTTACTATGAGTTATAATGCCACTGTAGATTCATGTGCATCTTTCACTTATGGTGAAGTTGAAGATTACACGGTTATTATCGAAGGATCTGGACCTGATAATACTGCACCAATTATAACATTAAATGGAGCTTCAAGCATCGATTTGAATGTTGGTGAAACGTATACAGAGTTAGGTGCTACAGCTACAGATAATGTAGATGGGGATTTAACATCTAGTATTGTAACTTCTGGTTCTGTCAATACGAATGTTGCAGGAACTTACACAGTTACTTATAGTGTTAGTGATGCTGCAGGCAATAATGCCTCAGCTAATAGAACTGTGAATGTTAATGCTGATACAACTGCTCCGATTATTACATTAAATGGCCCATCAAATATTACATTAGAATTGGGTGAGGCATATAGTGAACAAGGAGCTACGGCTACAGATAATGTAGATGGTAATTTAACATCAAGTATTGTAACTTCTGGTTCAGTCAATGTCAACATTGCTGGAGCTTATATTATCACTTATAGTGTTAGCGATGCTGCTGGTAATAATGCTTCTACAACAAGAACAGTTACTGTAAACCCGGATACTACAGCTCCAATTATAACGTTAAATGGAGCTTCAGCTATCGATTTAAACGTTGGTGATACATATAATGAATTAGGAGCAACTGCAACGGATAACTTTGATGGGGATATTACATCTAGTATTGTTATTTCTGGCACAGTAAACACAAATGTAGTTGGAGCATATACAGTTAATTATAATGTAAGTGATTCATCAGGTAATAATGCATCTCAAGTGAGTAGAACGGTTAATATAAATGATGTTTCTAGTGGTTGTATAGGAGGTATTTCAACTTTCCCTTATGCAGAAAGTTTTGAGTCTGGTGATGGTTGGACTCAAGCTAGTGGAGATGATGGTAACTGGGTTAATGGTAGTAATAATACACCTTCTAATACTACTGGTCCAAGTTCAGCTTCAGATGGTACATCCTACATGTTCTTAGAAGCCTCTACGAATAATAGTCCAGGACAAATAGGGCCTAATGCTTCTGCTATTTTAGAAAGTCCATGTTTTGATCTTACAGGTAAAACGAGTGCTAAGTTTGATTTCCAGAATCATATGTATGGAACAAATATTGGATCCTTATCTTTAGACCTGTCTACAGACGAAGGAGGAACATGGACTTCAGTATGGAGTTTATCTGGTAATCAAGGGAATCAGTGGAATCAAGAATCAGTTGATCTTACTTCATACGTGGGTCAATCAATAAGCTTACGATTCGTAGGGACAACAGGTTCTAGCTGGAGAAGTGATATAGCAATTGATGATATACAGTTCACTACAGATGATGGCTCAGGTTCAGGAGGATGTGATGTCTTAAATTTTAATGACTATACACTTAATTCATTCTCTACCCAAGATAATGATGGTGCTAATTCCATTAGTAATGGCGGAGTTTCTCTGACATTAACTAATAATACATGGAAATATATTAATTTCCCTTACACAGTTACTAGCAATACCGTTATAGAATTAGAGTTTAGTAGTACTTCTGAAGGTGAAATACATGGAATAGGATTTGAGAATAATAATTCATTAACATCCACTTTCTACTTTAAGTTTTATGGAACGCAAAATTATGGTATTACAAATTTTGACAATTATTCTAATGGAGTTGTCACTTATGTAATCCCTGTAGGTGATTCTTATACCGGAAGTATGGATAGACTTGTTTTTATTAATGATAATGACGCTGGATCTGGAAATAATTCAACTTTTTCCAATGTCAAAATTTATGAAACGTCATGTTCAGGTACAACTGCCACTCCAATTCCTTTTGGAACTAGAGATGATGTTTTAGGTAATGAAAATGAAGTTAATTCGAATGCTTTCACAGTTTACCCTAATCCGGTTAAGGACGTTTTATTTGTAAAAGCTAATTTTATATCTAAGGAAACAACTAGTTATAGAATACTTAATATGCTTGGACAAACTGTTAATCGAGGTGAAAATTATAGTGAGATAAATGTAAGGACTCTTGATGGAGGAGTTTATTTCATAGAATTAGCAACTGGAGATGAAATAGTCTTAAAAAGATTCATTAAGCAATGACACTAACCTATTAATTTTATGAATATAAAAAACCCAGAAGTTAACTTCTGGGTTTTTCTATATATGCTTTATTTCATTGTCATCCAGTAACTCATCACCTCTTAGCCTCAAGAAAATCTGTGCAACGGCTATAGTATCTTTTTCACAATATGTAATAATGCGATCAATATCGTTGTTTTTATAGTAAACATTATACACTTCACTACCATCTATATCATCTTTTGGAGATGGAATGCCTAAAACATTTGTTAATAATTTTAAAGATGTATAGGTTTTGTAATCTCCAAACTTCCAGAGCTCTAGTGTGTCTAGATGAGGCACTTCCCAAGGTTTCTTTCCAAATAAATTTAGTTTATAAGGTAATTCAATATTATGAATTATCATACGTCTAGCGATGTATGGAAAATCAAATTCTTTACCATTATGCGCACAAAGTAAGTGTTTATTAGAACTGAAGTGAGAGATTAATATATTTTTAAAGTCTTTTAAAATCTTAATTTCATCACCATAAAAAGAAGTGACTCTAAATGTTCTAACATCTCCTTCCATTTTAAAATAACCAACAGATATGCATATAATTTTTCCGAACTCAGCCCAAATACCAGCGCGATCGTAAAACTCTTCTGCTGTGAATTCTTCTTTGCGTTGGTAGTGCGATTTAGCACTCCAAAGCTCTTGTTTTGTAGAATCTAGCTCAGAGAAATTTTCCATTTCAGGAACGGTTTCTATATCTAAGAATAATATGTTTTCTAAATTGAATTTTTTAATCATAGTTGTTACAGTCTGTTTTCTATTAGTTTAACATCTCATAAGCTTCAGTCAAAAGTGAATAAAAGTCTGCTGAATGAGGATCTACATCTGGATTAGATTTTTCTATACTATGCCCAAGTCTAACAACAATTACATTGTCTTCAGGTATAACAATTACATACTGACCTAGATGTCCACGCATATAAAACACTTCTTTCTCATCAAAGCTTGCCAACCACCAACCATAACCATATTGAGGGTTATCAATAAAGCGTGGTTTTACTGATTTAGCGACAAAAGCAGAATCTAAAATCTGTTTTCCATTCCATTTGCCATGGTTTTTAAATAGTTTCCCATAGCGCGCAAAGTCTTTTGCATTACTAGCAATACAACAATATGCTTTTACTAAATCATGGTCTTCACTATCTACTTGCCAAAGTGTTGAGTTTTCTGCTCCTAATGGCTTCCAAAAACTGTCCTCAAAATAATCATAGAGTTTTTTACCACTGGCTTTTTCAATCACCATAGCTAACATTTGAGTGTCACCACTTGCATATTTAAAGCTCTTACCTGGATCTGTATCCATTTTCAGCCCGTTCATCACTTTGGCTAAATCATCATCAAAATAAGCTCTTGTGGTAATAGATAGAGGCGAGTAATAAGCTTCATCCCAATTAGTGCCTGAGCTCATACTCGATAAATCACCAACCGTCATTTTAGCTGCTTTTCCGTCACAAAATGCTGGTAGAAAATCACAAACAGGTTGATTTAAACTTTTTATATAACCGTCTTCTATAGCTTTTTGCATCAATCCAGAGACGTAGCTTTTAGCCATCGAGAAACTGTTAGATTTAGAATCTTCGTTAAACCCATCGTAATAGTTTTCGAACCAAATACTATCATTTTTTATGATTACAAATGCAATAGTCCCTGTTGCTGTATTTATTGATTTTAGTCCTGAAGTTTCTTTTACGCTATTGTAGTTTATATGATTTGGCCAAGGTTGAGGTGTTGAAATATCTATAGTTTGGTTATCAAATTCTTTATAATCTTCTAAATATGCTGTAGTATGACCTTTCATGTAAATGGTTCTTACAGCTTTGATAAGGTAATCTGTGTCTGTGATGTATAAAACAGCTATTAATAAACCGAAAAAGATGATTAAAAACTTGAATAATTTTTTAAGGAACTTCATTAAGTTAGTGTATTAGTTATTTTCTTTGCGTTGCTTTAATTTGTCTTTATAAAAACATTTATCTGCGATATAAAGTGTTTTATTAAAAGTAGCAATTATATTTTGGTTGTCATCAACTAGACTCATGGTTTTGACAATATCAATTTGATTGTTCTCTCTTACAGACTGCTTTATATTGGAAATTTCTTCTGCAGTAAAAATAAACTCACCATAAATAGTTGATTTAGCAGGTTTTTTATAACGGGCTTTGACGCTTTTATCCCAAACCACATAATCCTCACCAAGGATTTGAATCAATTGAATCATATAAATAGGGTCTGTTGCTGACAACATACTACCACCGAATATTGAACCTGCATAATTGCGGTTTTTCCAGTTGAGCCTTAGTCTTATTTTTACATAATGTAGATCATCACTGACTTCAATTAGTTTTGCTGTAGTTCTGCTATACATTGGTGACCAATTAAAACCATATTTATAAATGGTGGACACCTTAATAAATCGTTTTAAAAATTCTGTTCCAGATTTATACATTTATAGTCATCTAAAATTTAGAAGTGTTAATATTAAATATTTTGGCGATGTCTGTTGTTGATTTCCATAATCTCAAAAATAAATTTTATAATAAGAAATGGAATGATAGCTAATGCACTACCATAGCTACTAAAATCAAAATCAGTTTCAACTATTTTTCCAGAAATAAAAGACCATATAAATACTCCAAAAACAATGGAAAGATGTGAAGTAATTATGCCTTTAGAAAGAACATGATGAGCATTAGGTTGTGGTATACTTTCATAGTGGTATTCGATGACTTCACGAATAAAAAAGCTTAATACACTAAAATTAAACCAAACATTTTTGAAAAGGAAAACTTCAAAATTACCATTAATTACATCAGTGGATTTCCAGTCTAACAAAAACCCAAAGAAAACAATTATAAAAATAACGTAGATGCCTAACATAAAGAAACGACTTCTTACAAGTTTTCTATAGGTGGATAAATCAGTAATTGTATTAGATTTAAATCTACTTTTTAAAAAATCGAATATAGTTTTGAGAAACTCATCAATCCAGAGTAGATAAATAATATAGAACACACTTATTTGTTGTTTAGAAATAGCCAAAATTGTGAGAATACTAAAGACTATAAGTGATAATATCTCTGCGATTCTAGATGTTTTTAATGTAGTACTCATAGAATTAAAACAAAGATTGTTGCTTATAAGGACTTTCATGCTCTAACAGCCACTGCTTTCTATGTAATCCACCAGCATAACCGGTTAGACTACCATCACTTCCAATAACCCGATGGCATGGTACAATAATCCAAAGCGGGTTTTTACCATTAGCACTTGCAGCAGCTCGGATAGCCTTAACATCACCAAGTTGTTTGGATAAATTTAGATAAGAGATGGTTTTACCATAAGGAATAGTTTCAAGTTGATTCCAAACTCTTTTTTGAAAATCGGTACCTTGAGGATTAAGCTTTAGATCAAAAGTTTTGCGAGAACCATCAAAATACTCTTGTAGTTGAGTAGCGCAATCTTCAAGTTCTGAGGGAATAATATCAGTAATATTTTCTTCAGAATTTAATACTGTTACTTGAGAAATACCATCATTATCACCAACAATTTTAGTGAATCCTAAAGGTGAATTAATGATGCATGTCTCCACTATTTATTCGTTTTCTTCTGAGGGTTTATCTTCAAAAATCCCTAATTTTTTGGCTCTAGCTTCCCAGCTTTTTCTTGCCATATGTTGAAGATCCGATACATTATCACTTTCGTCCATAATTTCAAGTCCAAGTAAAGTTTCAATAACATCTTCCATAGTTACTAAGCCACTAACAGAACCGTATTCATCAACAACTAAAGCCATATGATTTCTGCTTTCAACTAATTGTTCAAATAATTTTGGGATTGGTAAATCACGTTCTACAACAATGATATTTCTTTTAAGTTCTGATAATTTTTTTGAGCCATTATCTAAAGCCATTTCTTTAAAGACCTCTCCTTTTAAGACTAAACCCTTAATATTATCTGGATTATCAGAAAAAATAGGAATCCTTGAAAAACGGAGATTCATATTTTTATTAAAAAACGCTTCAACAGTTGAGTTTTCATCTTCAGCTTTCATAACGGTTCTAGGCGTCATAACATCTTTAGCAAAAACCTCTTTAAAGGTTAGAAGATTTTTAATGATTTTACTTTCATTTTCTTCAAACACACCTTCTTCTTCTGCTATTTCTGTCATAGCAACAAAGCCCTCTCTACTTAAAACACTTCCGTGGCCTTTTCCTCCAATTAGTTTAGTAGTGAGCTGAAGTATCCATAGAATGCCGGTCCATTTTAAAGGAAAGATTAAAACATTAAGTGCTTTTGTTGTAAAATTTGCTAATTGTTTCCAATACGTTGCACCAATTGTTTTAGGAATAATCTCTGAAGCCACCAAAATAAGAATAGTCATAATAGTGGAAACCACACCAACCATGGCCTCTTCTGTAAAGTCAAACCCTAAAAAACTTCGTGTAGTGCTACCATAAAGCTCAGTATATGCAACCTTAGCTTGTACACCAACTAAAATAGCACCAACAGTGTGTGCAATAGTATTGAGTGTAAGGATGGCAATTAAAGGACGATCTACATCCTTCTTTAATTCTTCTAAATCATTGGCGTAAGATTTCCCTTCTTTCTTTTTAAGATTAAGAAATGTTGGAGTGATACTTAAGAGTACAGCCTCTAAAATTGAACATAAGAATGAAAAGAAAATAGAAATGACAGCGTAAAAAATGAGTAAGCCCATTAATGGTATTGAAGTTTAGTTATCACAAAGTTACAAAATGAATAACTAAACACGTTATAGAATTTTGGTTCTTAGTTATTTGAAAATAAAAAGTCTTTAACTTGTTTTTAGTTAAAGATTTTTAAAAAGTTATTTTATTGATGATTAATTTTTGCCTCCTGCACGCTTAGCTTCTCGTTCAGCTCTAGCTAATTCACGTTTAGCTCTTGCGAGATCTCTTTCGGCTCTTTCAATTTCTCGTTTAGCTTTTGCAGCAGCTCTTTCTTCTTCCTTCTGAGGGTCAGTACCAGAGATATAATATTTTAAATCTTGTCCTAAATTATTTATTTTTTCTATAAAGCCTTTTGATGCAAATTCAGTATCTACATACATTCTTAGATGACCTTTGGTAAGCTTACATTCAAATATTTCATCACCACTTTGGCTATCTGACCATAAGTAAGTATTTCCTTTCACAGTAAGATTTCCCTTACCAAGTTTTTCTATTAAAATAGCTTTTACACCATTGTTTTTAGATTTGTGATAACTCGCTCTAAATTTATAGCTATCATCTGAAATTGAAATTGAAACAGAGCTATTACTTGATTCGTCATCATCGTTTTCAATTGAAATTGAATAGGATGTTCCAGAAGTCGTTTTTGTTTTTGGAGTTTCTGGCGGTGTTGGAGGTTGAGGTTTTGTTTGTGCATTAAGTTCTAAGGTTGAAAATAATGCCATAATAAATAGTAAACAAACAGTTCTTTTTACATCTACTATTCTGATGCTTCTTTTTACGTTTTTTGATTTTTTGAAATTCATAAGTATTCGTTTTTAATGATTGTACAATACAAATGTAGATGACAAAACTCGTCTAAAAAAGAAAATGCTAGGCGTTAACCTAGCATTAACCAAGCTTATATATTGTATTAACATACCTTAAATTCTAAACCAACATTCCTGATGCTTTCAATAGATATAGACGTGTCTAATTTAAAGTATTTACGAAGTCTACTGATGAATACATCCATACTTCTCCCCGAAAAGAAATCATCATTTCCCCAAACAGCTTTTAAGATATCTTCACGTTTTAGAAGTTGATTTTTATGCTTGTACAAAAATAAGATAAGCTCTCCTTCTTTTTGTGTGAGTTGTTTTTTGTAGCTACCACAAGTTATTTCTAATCTTTTGGTATCGAGACTATAATTACCAATTTTGATAATTTCTGATTGTTGAAGTTGTATTGATGATTTTTCTGTTCGCCTAAGAATATTGTTAAGCCTTAAAACAAGTTCATCTGCTTCAAAGGGCTTTACGATATAATCGTCAGCACCAAGTTTTAAACCTTTAATTTTGTCTTCTTTGAGTTTACGAGCTGTTAGGAAAATGAATGGTGTTTCAGGATTAATATCTGCGACTTTTTCTGCTAATGTGAAGCCATCCATTTTCGGCATCATTACATCAAAAACACAAATATTATAAGTGTCTTTTTTGAATAATTCTAGAGCTTCTCTCCCATCTTTAGCCCAAGTAATTGTATAACCTGATATTTCTAAATATTGTTTTAAAATATTTCCAAAGTCAACATCGTCCTCTGCTAATAAGATACTTTTCATGTTAAAATTGTTTAATTAAACGGAAGCGTTAAAATAAAAGTAGTGCCATTACCTTCTTTACCTAAAACACGGATGTTTCCATTGTGTGCCTTTATAATTTGATTGGTATAATATAAACCAAGTCCAAGTCCTTTTACATCATGAATTTCCTTATTTCCTACTCTAAAGAATTTTTCAAATACTTGCTTTTTATCCTTCTCCGATATTCCAATACCATTATCTGTAATTGAAATTTTTAATTCAGTGTTACTTTCAACATTAAAATTGATTATAATCTCATCACCTGAGTATTTAACAGCATTCTCTAAAACATTTAGGAGTGCTGTAGTCACAAAAAACTTATCCAGCTTTAATTGATTGGTTAATATCGAAAAATTTCTGTTAAGTGTAAGGTTTTTGGTCGTTATAGAAAGCATAAAATCATCTAAAACAGTATCTAAATATTTCTTAACATCAACAGTTTCTTTATTAAGCTGAATCTCTTTGTAGCCCAAACTATTATTTAACACTTGGTCAATCAATTTTTGAAGTCTTTTATTCTGACGCTCTATTGTGTTTATAGTATTTCTGACTAATAGAGGTTGTTGTTTTACATTATCATTATTTAGCATTTTTGTGGCTAAAGTTAGTGTAGCCAATGGTGTTTTAAGTTCGTGTGTAATATTATTGACAAAGTCAGTTTTAATATCGGCAATTTTCTTTTGTTTTATTAGGCTTTTAATGGAGTAGTAGAGTAGTCCAATAACAGTTGCAAAAATGAAGAGGGATAATAATAATAGACCCAACATTTGTTTAAGCACTATCTTTTTCCAACCAGCAATATCTATTTCATCAGCACTCTGAAAAGTGAGACTAAAGGATATTTCTTTAGCTTCTCCATTAATAACTCGATTAGAATCATGATCTGTTTGCCAATTAGTAGTGCTTATACCAATACTATTATCCTCAGAGAAATTATCCCCTAAAATGATTTGTTTTGCACCCTTTTTAGAGTGAAATAAGGTATCATTTTTTACAGAGTCTGTAATAATTATAGCCCTTACTTTTTTATGAAATCTAATACCATAAGGAACATTACTTTCTACTAAAGCTTTTTGATATTCAGAAATATAAGCCTCATTAACAGAGTCAATAACTAACTCTAAACCTTGAATAACATCTTCTTTTTTAACAAGATTAAATTTATAATCAATAAGTTTATTCACAAATTGTTCTTGCCAAATATCTGAGAGCGAATCTAGTGCAGAAGAAAAATCATCAATTTTAGAAATTGATCTAGTCGTCTCTCTAATAAATGCTTTTTTCTTTAATTCGTAGGTGTTATTTACTAAATACCCTTGTATAATAGAAAGTGCTATTAAACCAAGGATTGAAGCAATAATTAAAAGATTAATTTTTCTTTTCATACGATATCGTAAGTTAAAAAAACAGAGTTTACAGTTTTATGGTTGATTGATTTTTTTGATTGATGCTATTTGTAAACTCTGTTTTTTAATTCTGAAATCATTATCTAAAACGTCTTTTGGTATTCCAATTATACGCTTTAGTTCTTTGATCTCTTTCTGTAATTTGATTGTTGTTTAAAGTTCTCATGATTAAATAATTTTTTGATTGATGATGATACAAATCTAGAGCGAAGAACTTAGATACAAAAGAAAATGGACTAGGTTAACCTAGCGTTAACCCTAAGAAATTTAGTTTCCTATATATATCAAGGACTCAAAAGATTTCTTTCATACCTAATTAACATTATTTATCTTAGTGTTCGGTTCTGTTTTTGCGAATATTTCTATTGTAAAACTTTAATATATGAGGTTAAGGAAAGTTCTATTTTTAATGCTATTTGTATTGTTTTTCTGTATATGTAATATTCAGGCACAAATCGTAAATAATATTACAAAGCCATCATTGTCAAAAACTAGTTTAGCAGAGAAGATATACTTGCAGCTAGATAATACGATATATCAGACTGGTGAGAAGATTTGGTTTAAGACAATTGTTTCGAAATCGTTTGACAATAGTCTTACGGATATTAGTAGTATTATTTATGTAGAACTCATTGATTTTAACGAGAATATTATCGAAAAGAAAATGTTAAAACTCAATTAAGGCATTGCACATTCATCTTTTGATCTTCAGGAAAGCTATAAAACTGGGAAGTATACAGTGAGAGCATATACTCATTGGAACAGAAATTTCGGGGATAATTTTATATTCAAACAACAGATAGATGTCTTTAAGTTAAAGCAAAAAGATGAACTAAAGAACCCTATACTAAATGCATTAGTTATTGTTGGCGATACTAGTTTGCTCACCGCAGATATTAATCCTAGAGTTATAGATGCTAAATATAGAGGCAAACTTAAGTTGTATATAAAAACAGATTTTACTATTGATTCTTTAGAACTCAAAAAGGAAGACAATAACATTTACAAACTTAATTATCAATTGCCTAAGGGCATTAGTCAAGCCAAACTTAGCTTTAAAATAATATCTGAAGACAAGTTTTTTAATACAAAAACAGAAGATATTTATAGCAAGACCGTTGTTATAGATGAAAATTATTTAGATGTTCAGTTTTTTCCTGAAGGAGGTGATTTGGTGAATGGTCTTTTAAGTACAGTTGGGTTAAAGTCTATAAACTATAATGGTCTAGGCCATAAAGTATCTGGAAGTATAAAAAATAATGAAGGGATAATCATAACAACCTTTAATAGCAATGATTTAGGTATGTGTACCTTTAAGTTATTACCAGAGCTTGGTAAAAATTACTATGCAGAAGTTTATAAGCAAGACATAATATATACTTATGCATTACCAAAAGCCAAACGAAGTGGAAGCGTATTAAGTTTAGCTAACTTAAATAATCAAGTACATTTATCTTTAACACATAGCTCAAATAATTTAAGTACTGTTACTGTAAAGACCACTTCAAGAGGTGTTACTTATCATGATTTTAATATTCAATTAAAGGATAAACAAGGAATAGCGAGTATACCAACACGCTCATTGCCAGATGGTATTGTTAAGATAAGTGTTTATAATCTAAGTAATCAAATTATAAGTGAACGTTTATTTTTTAATAATAGAGTAGATAAACATTTAAATCTTTCTGTCAGTACAAATAAAGAAAACTATACTCAACGTGAAAAAAATAATTTAACTATTGAACTAGACAGTCTACAATTATTAGATAGCACTACAGTTTCGGTTTTGGTATTACAAAAAGGAAAATTAGAAGCCTCAAAACAGTTTAAATCCAATTTAAAATCATACATGCTACTCAACTCAGAGTTGAATGGCTTTATAGAAAACCCATCGTCTTACTTCGATTCAACTAATATCGATAGAGTATTAGATTTAGAGGCCTTGATGCTTACACAGGGTTGGAGAGCCTATAAATATGAGAAAAGTTTAGCAGGTACTTATTATAGATACAAAGCTGAGAAAAACCTCACCATATCAGGTACCATCGGTGAATATTTTAATCCCTTAAAACGACCAAAACAAGCATTAGATTTAAACATGATTGTGTATGATGAGCCTGCAGATATTTATAAACAAGAAATAGATTCTAGTGGGAGATATCGATTTGAGATTGATGATATATATAAACCAAAAGCGGAGGTGTTTATGCAAGTTGTAGATAAGAAAGGAGAGCCTAAAGATTTTGGAATTAATCTAGATAAAAAGTGGTCACCAAATTAGATATAGCCAAAAATAAGACTATCGTATTACCAGAGCAGGTCATATCACAATTTACTAAAACAACTGAACTCATTAATAAGCGTCAACAAGATTACGAAACATTTTACAACGCCATTGCATTAGATGAAGTAAAACTTAGAGATTGTAAATTAACACCAGAAAGAGAGAAATCTATTGAACTACATGGTGAACCACAACATGTAGTTGATGGTGAAGAGTTGGAAAAAGTCGCACCAGATTGGAATCATGGGATATATAGTGTTCTTGGTGCCAAGTATCCTAATTTAGTAAGAATTATTCTGGTACCTGGAATTCCACCATGGTATTATGCAAAGGTAGTAAAGTCAAATATCACATTAGTTTTAATCGATAATATACCTGTTTACATTGGAGATTATAAATTTATTCAAGACTTCCCAATAGATGAAGTCGAAAGTCTCGATATTATAATTAAGGCAAAAGATGTCTATAGATATGCTTCTGAAATATTTGGTAGAGGTGATATAAACTTTGGAACAAATGTAGTAAGCTATCTTAATATCTATACAAAATCAGGTAAAGGTTTATTTGGTATGACTAAAACAAAAGGAGTGCGTACAGATGAAATTGCTGGTTTTTCAGAATCTGTTATGTTTTACGCACCAGGTTATGATAATCTTACTAATCAAGATTTGGTAATCCCAGATAACCGGAGTGTTATTCATTGGTCGCCAGATATTAAATTAAATGATAAAGGCGAGTATATTGTTGAGTTTTATTATGATGACTATATTGGTGAAGTATCCGTTATTATCGAAGCTATTTTTCAAGATGGTAAAATAGGGTATGTAGAGAAAACCTATTCGGTTAAAGAAGCCCAACGATAATTTTTGATTAATTAGTATATGCCAATAAATCTCTAATATCTATATCGGTTAATTGCGGAAAGTAAACACAAGTTTCATTAAAACCCTTGCTGTCTATTGTAGTTTTATCTACTCTCAAATATTTTTGAATAGCAACAGAATCATATTTTTCTGCTATACCTCTAAGAGGAGGTCCTGTCATAATTTCATCTAACTTATGGCAAGCAGCACAATTTGAATTAAAGATTTGCTTGCCTTTAAAAGCGTTTTCAGATAGATTAGCAGTACCACAAAAAGATTCAAAATCCGTTACTCCACAAAATGCAATTGGTTGAGGTGTTTTTAAAGAAAAAAATAAAATACCCAAGCCACCTAAAATTATAAATGTTGATATGAAGAAAAAACGTTTCAATATTAGTGTAATAATTTAATCACATCTTTTGCAAAATAACTCGTTATAATATCTGCACCAGCACGCTTAATAGATGTAATTTGTTCTAGCATAACGGTATCATGGTCTAACCAACCTTTTTCTGCGGCTGCTTTAAGCATCGCATATTCACCTGAAACCTGATAAACAGCAATTGGAACCTCAAAACTATTTCTAATATCACGTACAATATCTAAATACGCTAAACCTGGTTTTACCATAACGATATCTGCACCTTCGTTAATATCCATTTCAGTTTCTCTAATAGCTTCGTCTCTATTAGCAAAATCCATTTGGTATGTTTTTTTGTCTTTAGGCACATCTACCATATCGACAGGAGCAGAATCTAGGGCATCTCTAAATGGACCATAAAATGCAGAGGCATATTTAGCTGAGTAACTCATTATACCAACGTCAATTAAGTTAGATTGATCTAATGCTTCTCTAATACCTAAAATTCTTCCATCCATCATATCACTTGGTGCCACAAAATCGGCTCCAGCTTGTGCATGAGAAACACTCATTTCTGCTAAAACTTCAACTGTAGCATCGTTAATTATCTTTCCACTTTCAATAATACCATCGTGTCCGTATGATGAAAAAGGATCTAGAGCTACGTCTGTCATTACTAGCATATCAGGACAAACATCCTTTACTGTTTTTATAGCGCGTTGCATTAATCCATTTGGATTTAAGGCTTCAGTTCCCTTATTATCTTTTAAAGCATCATCAACTTTTACAAATAGTAATACGGACTTTAAACCTAAGTCCCAAAGTGTCTTTACTTCATCTTTAAGTAAGTCTAAACTAAAACGATAGTAGTTAGGCATAGATGCAATTTCTTCTTTCACACCTTTACCTTCTACTATAAAAAGTGGTACTAAAAAGTCGTTTGGTGAAATAATAGTTTCTCTCACTAAACTTCTAATAGCTTCATTAGTTCTTAAGCGTCTATTTCTTCTAATTGGAAACATAGTTTTAAATCTAAAATGATATTGATAATGCTTATTTTTATCAAATACAAAGTTAATCATTTAAAGCCATTTACTATTGTTAGAATCGTTGCGAGTTTTAGAATTTCAGTTTCCTTGGCGTAGTTATCAAGATAAAATACTGAAAAATTTTGAAGCTCATATTGCAGATTATCATTTTCATGTTATTGCACCTCCAGGTTCTGGAAAAACCATTTTAGGAATTGAAATTTTACGACGACTTGGTAAAAAGACATTAGTTTTAGCGCCAACACTAACTATAAGAAATCAATGGCAAGATAGATTGCAGACGTTTTTTAGGGATAATAAACGTTTTGAGTTTTGTTCCTTAGACATCAAACAACCAAATGATGTTACATTTTCAACATATCAATCACTGCATTCATTTTATAAGTCTTTTGAAAATAAGGATGATTTTCTAGAGTTTTTTAAAAATCAAAATATAGAAACCATAGTTTTAGATGAAGCACATCATTTAAAAAACGCGTGGTGGACCTGCTTAATTGAGTTAAAGAAGAGCAAACCTTATTTTATAGTCGCTTTAACGGCAACACCTCCATATGATAGTAGCCGATTAGAAGTCAGTAAATATTTTACACTCTGTGGTGAAGTTGATGACGAAATTTCTGTACCAGATTTAATCCGAGAAAAGGATTTGAGTCCGCATCAGGATTTTATCTATTTTTCAAAACCCTATGATTCTGAATTTAATTTTATAAATGCATATAGAGATAGCATAGCGGATTTTAAGACAGGCATCTTAAATGATGAAGCCTTTTTTTCATTGTTAGAGCAGCATCGATTATATGTAAATCCAATAAAAAATCTTGACACAATATATTCTAATACTACCTTCTTTTCATCACTATTAATAAGGCTTAATGCAATTGGTGTTAAGATTGACAAGACCAAATTAGAACCATTAGGTATCTTTAAGTCTGATAGGATTCGATTCCCTGAATTGGATTTACATTGGTTTGAGATTCTTTTACAAAACCTATTAGTAGAAGATCGTGAAAATTTAGAGGCGCATGAAGATTATTTAAGCACTCTAGAAAAACAACTTCGACAACTTCATATTCTTGAAAAGAACAAAGTTAATTTAACAGGCAACGAATCGCTCTATAAATCTTTGGCATTTAGCCCAAGTAAATTAGAAAGTATTGTTGAAATTGTAAATGCAGAGCGCTTATCACTAGGAGAAGACCTGAGTTTTGTTGTTTTGACTGATTATGTACGAAAAGAGTTTTTAAACACCTTAACTGAAGATACTGAATCTATTGATAAAATAGGTGTCTTACCTATATTTTAATATATAAGAACGAGTTCTAAAAACCATACTGATTTAGCAGTACTAACAGGCACTATTGTTATTGTTCATCATTCCATTATTCATGCTGTAAATGCCTATGGTCAAGATGAGTCATTCACCTTTGCACCTTTAAAAAGTGATAATGATTTTGTACTTGTTAAAGCTTCAAATCGCTCAAGTAAGGCTATTGTAGGTATTATGACGCGTTTGTTTGAAGATGGTATTATAAAAGTGCTTATTGGTACAAAAGCTTTATTAGGTGAATGTTGGGATGCACCTTCAATTAATAGCCTCATTTTAGCATCTTTTGTGGGTTCTTTTGTGTCATCCAATCAAATGCGAGGTAGAGCAATTCGCCGAGATACTAATAAACCCAAAAAGACGAGTAATATTTGGCATTTGGCATGTGTGGACCCAACAGATAAGCATGGAGGCAAAGAGTTAGAATTATTAAAACGCAGGTTTGAAGCCTTTGTTGGTATTACCAATACTAAAGTTTCATTTATAGCAGATGGTTATGAGCGTATAGGAATTCCTGATGAAATTCACGCTGACGACATTGATAATCTAAACACTACCACTATTGAGCGTTCAGGAAAACGAAGTGATACAACAATGCAATGGCAAAATTCCATAGGAAATGGGAGTAAATTAACCAGGCAACTGCAACTTGAAGATTTTAAAGAAACTGAATTTAAAGCCGAATGAAAAGTTTACTTTACTAAAGCCTCTCAATTGGTGTTTATTGAAATAGGACTCATACTTTTTACGTTTTTCTTCGGAACGATAATAGCAGCGGTTTACTTATCAATGAGTCAAGAACTATTATCAGGTATTAAAATTATTGGTTTAATCGTAGCTGTTTATGTTGCTTACAAGTTGTATAAAGTGACTATTTATTATTTGCGTCACGGGTTTTTTCATAAAAAGCTAAAACAAATGGGATTAAGTGTTTTAGAGACTATGGATGAGATGCACATTTTAAATACGAGAAGAGAGTCAGTTAGAGTACACTCTGAAATTCTTTATAATGAAGTTGTGATTTGTAATTTAAAAGGAGCAAGTAATTTTGAAGAAGCATTCTTTTTAAAGACCCTTAAAGAGCTTTTAGAACCTGTCGAATCACCACGTTATATTATTGTGAATACAAACGTTTTTAAGAAAGGATTTAACGTAGAGAATTTTTATCCAGTCCCTGATGTATTTGGGAAGAATAAAAAAGATGCCATGTTGTTTCACGAACAATGGAAACGTTTTATGGGAAAGAGTAAACTCATTTTTACACGTCAACCAGAAGGAAGACGTTTATTATTGAAAGCAAGATTGTTTCATCATACAAACGAACTGAAAAATAACGTTGATGATTTTACGGTTTGGAAGTAGATCGCAAATACTATATACAAGGTTTGAATTTAATCTAAATTCCTAATGAATTTCTCATCATTAATATAAACATCATCTTCACCTTGTTGATCAAAAGGGTTTTCTAAATGCGCTTGAATATTATCTAAAGCCACCAAAATAACACTAAACATTATAGGTACTGCATATTGTAATCCGTAATTGTAACTGGTTACACTATGCGCAAAATGAGGCCCATAAATTATAGGTAAAATAACGATGAATATATCGCTATAAGTTCTCAAGGTTCTTGGTGTTCTATATTGATAGATATGCTTAACACGTTCAAAAGAAATCATCATTTTACTTAAAAACTGATTAGAACGTGATGCTTCTCCAGATGGCAAGCCATGAGATCGCATACTTTTAATAAATTTTGATAAATCTTTAAAACTACGGTAAACATCTTTCTCGTTTTCTTCTAATTCACTAACGGGATTTGAAAATACGTGTTTGCAAGAACTAAAAAGATTCTTAAGATGGTCTTTTAATTCTTCTTTGAGTTCTTCAGGTGGGTTTTCTAACCAGTCAGAAACTGCAAAATATAAAGCTCGGCCATGAGCTTTAATAGCACCATATTCATCTAAAGCTACTTCTCTACGTTTATAAGCTCCACCGATTGAAAATACTATCGGGAAAACAATCGCAGTTCCAATTAGCGTTAATGGAAAATCTGCTTTAATATGAAAGTGAAGACAAAATGCGGTTGATGCAACTGCTAACGCAGTTATAACAATGGTCTTCCAGTTTATGATTAAAAAAATACGTTTTAATAGTTTCATTTATACCCAGTTTTTAGGCTTTTGTAGGACTTTGATTAATTTTTCTTCTTCACTTCCAGGCTTAGGTTGATGATCATATACCCATTGCACATGAGGTGGCAAGCTCATTAGAATACTTTCTATTCTACCATTAGTTTTTAAGCCAAAAAGTGTTCCTTTATCGTGCACTAAATTGAATTCAACATAACGTCCACGACGAATTTCTTGCCAGTTGCGTTGTTCTTTTGTGTACGATAAATCTTTGCGTTTTTCTACAATAGGCACATAGGCTTCTAGAAAACTATTGCCAACGTCTGTAACAAAATCAAACCAGTTTTGCATTGTCATTTCATTTGATCCTTTGCAGTAGTCAAAGAATAAACCACCTAAACCACGCCCTTCATTTCTATGAGAATTATAAAAATACTCATCACATCTGGCTTTGTATTTAGGATAGAAATCGGGATTATGTTTATCACAAGCTATTTTACAAGTTTGATGAAAATGTTTAGCATCTTCATCAAAGAGATAGTAAGGTGTAAGATCTTGTCCACCTCCAAACCACTGATCTACAATATTGTTGTCTTGATCATACATTTCAAAGTATCGCCAATTAGCATGTACTGTTGGTACCATTGGATTTTTTGGATGCAGAACAAGACTTAAGCCACAAGCAAAAAAATCAGCATCTTCTACACCAAAGTATTTTTGCATACTATCTGGTAATTTGCCATGCACACCAGAAGTATTGACTCCTCCTTTTTCAAATACAGCACCATTTTCAATTACTCGTGTTCTACCTCCTCCACCTTCTGGTCGTTCCCAAATGTCTTCTTGGAATTTTGCTTTACCATCAATCAGCTCAAGTTTTGATGAAATTTGGTCTTGTAATTCTTGTATGTAGGCGAAAAATTTATCTTTCATTTTATATAGATACCTATGATATCTTTAGAGGTTTTAACTACGGCTAAAATACAATATTAGAACAAATGCTAACTTATGATAATACTACAATTATTTTAAAAGGCTTCTTTTTATTAAGAAATTAGCTATCTATTATTTAAAGGGTATATCCATGCACATTCTTAGATTTTTTTGTGTCTTCATTTTTTGTTTTTCATTTTCGAGTTCTTTATCACAAAGCAATAAGAGCTATAGCGCAAAAGATTTGGATAGTGTTTACAAAAGTTTAAAGTCTAATTTGGCAAACTACGGTTTAGATATTGCAGAAAAATGTGGTGAGCGAAAGTACATTGCTCATGCTCAATCGTATATAGGCGCAGCTTATATAAATGCTTCTGATTATAAAAATGCTTTAAAAAACTTTATCGAGTCAGAAAAAAATTACACCTCAATTAAAGATTCTCTAGGAATCGCTATGGTTAATCTAGATTTAGCCATGGTGTATTCTAATTTACAAGAAAAAGTCAGGTCTATTGAAGCGACCAAAAAAGCAGCTTTTATCTATAAGAATGCAGGTAGAGATATAAATTATGCTGTTGCATTGATAGATTTATACTCTTCTTATCTAGACATTAAAGAAACAGATAGTGTTATAAAATATTTGCCAATTGCACATAAGATAGTTGAAAACAGGCATCAACTTGCCAATGCTTATGTCTATCAACATTATGGGAATTTGAATATTCAATTAAAGAATTATGATGAGGCTATAGAAAACTTAAAAAAGGGTTTGGAGGTTAACAAGAACATAGATGATAGTGGACTAAACTCAAACTTTTATAATTTTTTAGTGTCTGCATACAAAGAGAAGAAAGAGTTTAATATGTCATATTTATATGCATTAAAATCTGACTCAATAACTAAAGCCATAGGCAATAATTATGATAGACTAAAAAGCCTTTTAAGTTATGCAAAAGCAAGTTATGAAGTTGGAGAAAATAGACAAAGTCACAATGCCTTTTTGAACTATATAGAATTAAAAGATAGTATTATAGGTGAAGAAAAGCTTAAAGAGATTGCTGCTCTAGAAAAGTTTTATGAAGCTGAAAAACGGGATAATCAGATTAAAATACAGCAATAAGAAAATGATTTGCTAACCACTAAAAATAGAGCTTCTAATAACCGAAACATTGCCTTACTCATTACTTTACTCTTATTAGCTGCGATAGCTTATGGATTAATTAATAAATTTAGATTAAGAGCAACAAAACAAAAAGCGATTACTAAAGTAAAAGAGTTAGAAAATAATAATCTTAATCAAAAAATTGAGTATCAACAGCGAGAATTAGCATCTAAAGCCCTACATATTGTCCAAAAAAATGAGCTTTTAAATGAACTAAAAACAGATTTAAACACCTTAAAAAAAGATAGTAATACCAACAACAAGGTCAGGGCTTATTAATAAATTACGGATTGATAAACAAATAGATGATAACTGGGAACAATTCACTACTCAGTTTATGGAAATGAATCCGAGGTTTTTCAAGAATATTACTGAATATAACAAAGAGTTAACAAAGAATGACATTAGGCTAATAGCGTTGTTAAAAATGAAATATGATTCTAATTCAATATCATCTTTATTGAATATATCTTAAGAGGGTGTTAAAAAAGCAAGATATAGGCTGCGAAAAAAATTAGATCTACCTTCTAAAGAAAGTTTAGAAAAACATATTATGAGTTTCTAATTTTTATATAATTCATATAACTCCATATCCAAAGCTTGTCCGTTTGGAGGAGTGTATTCATTTATTAAGGTTTTTTGCCATTCAAAATTGTTGTTGATAGCAACTTTTACACTTCCTAAATTGTCTTTATGGGAAATGATTTGAAGTGTTTCTATACCTAAATTTTCAAACGCATGTTTTGATAACGCTTTTACAGCATTAGATGTTAAACCTTGCCCTTCAAAAGTGTAACCAATGCAGTAAGCAAATTCACCTTGTTTTTTATCCCAATCGAGTTCTTTAATATATATGAGTCCAGCAAGTTCTCTAGTTTCAGAATGTTTTAGTGTGAATAAAAAAACCTCCCTATTTTCAAACTGCTTAACCATTTTCTCAATAAACAATTGTGATAAGGTTGGGTTTAAATTTTGTTCTAACGTTTTTGGGAAATAGCGCTTAAAACGATCTGCATTAGCAACGCATAAATCACAAACCTTCCAAGCATCTCCTGCATGAATTGGGTTAATTTCAAAACCACCGAATTGTGCTACCATTACACGACTACTTTATTTTGATTAAGTAGATTATCTTGCTTTAAAAGCTCTACAGTATTTATTGAAGAGGCTGTAACACTCATTGGTAAAACTAGAATAACACCAATTACAGGAATAAATAGAAACAACATAAATATAATTCCGTTTCCAATGGCTATACCTCTATATTTTCTAACAAATTGGATACTCTTTCTGTATTTAAAATGACGTTCAAGCGTATAATCCATATTACCAAAACCAGCATAATAAGCTTGGACTAAAAATAATAAGAACGTAGAGAATATATTTACAACAGGAATAAACTTCAGTATAAGTATAGGTATAGTAATCAGTAATTCTTTTCCTAGGTTTCTAACATTAATTCTAATACCTCTCCATAACTGTTCTTTAAAAGAAGTTTTTCTATGAGAATGTCTTTCTACACCTGTTAAATGTGCTTCAATCTTTTCTGATACAGTACTCATAAACGGAGCAGAGAATGCCATTATAATGTGTTTATATAATATTAACCCGATTGCGAGAATTACAATCCAACCTATAAATGTGGAAATAGAAATGAATATTTCTTTACCAAATTCCCAAGGCCAAATATTAGCAATAAATCTCCCAATATTATCAGATAAACCATATGCAGATAAACCAATGATAACGGCCGTTAATACACTAATAATAATTGGAATAGCGAAATATTTCCAAAGTTTGAGCTTAGAAATAAGCTCGAAAGTTCCTATATATGCTTTTATGCCCTTTAATATGCTGTTTATCATATTATGGTTTTCAGTTGGTTATAACATAAAAGACGCTTAAAAGCATTTTTAGTTACATTATAGAATTAGGCTTTATATTCTTTTACAGCATCAATAAATGCTTTTGCATTATCTAATGGAATATTTGGCAAAATACCATGACCTAAATTTACAATGTATTTATCTTTTCCAAATTCGTTAATCATTTGATGCACCATTCTTTTGATTTCCGAAGGTGGTGAAAATAACCGTGTAGGATCAAAGTTACCTTGTAAGGTGATATTACCACCAGTTAAATAACGTGCGTTACGAGCAGAGCAGGTCCAATCTACACCTAATGCAGAAGCGCCAGACTTAGACATTTCATTAAGTGCAAACCAACAGCCTTTCCCAAAAGCAATAACTGGCGCATCGTCTTTTAAAGCATTGATAATTTGCTGAATATATTGCCATGAAAATTCTTGATAATCTACAGGTGATAACATACCTCCCCAAGAATCGAATACTTGCACGGCATTAACACCAGCTTTTACTTTCTCCTTTAAATAAGCAATGGTAGTATCTGTAATTTTCTGTAATAACTGATGCGCAGCAATAGGGTTTGTAAAGCAGAATTCTTTCGCTTTATCAAAATTCTTAGAACCTTGTCCTTGTACACAATAGCATAAGATAGTCCAAGGGGAACCAGCAAAACCAATTAATGGTACTTCGTCATTCAATTTTTCTTTGGTTGCTTTTATAGCTTCATAAACATAGTTTAACGCCTGCTTTACATCTGGAACAATAACATTATCCACATCTTTTTGAGAACGCACTGGGTTTGGCAAATAAGGACCAAAATTAGGTTTCATCTGCACTTCAATATTCATAGCTTGTGGAATCACTAATATGTCTGAAAACAAAATTGCAGCATCCATACCATATCTACGAATGGGTTGAACTGTAATTTCACTAGCTAGTTCAGGAGTTTGACAACGTGTAAAGAAATCGTATTTCGCTTTGATTTCCATAAACTCTGGTAGGTAACGACCAGCTTGACGCATCATCCATACAGGAGGACGGTCTACAGTTTCACCTTTTAATGCTCTTAAAAATAGATCGTTTTTAATACTCATATTTTTGATTAGTTTTCAAATACGGCAATAGCTCTTACAGGGGAGCCTGTTCCTCCTTTTATTTTCAATGGTAATCCTATAAAACGAAAGCGTCCTTTACCAATTAATAAGTTAAGGTTTATTAAATTTTCATAATGTGTAAAACCTAATTTACCGCATATTTTATGGACTTCTTTATTTGATATTCCTGGAACACCAGGTGACATAGTCTCAACCCCAAAAGCAGATATTTCCTTTACACCTAACCATTCTGTAGCTTCACTAGTTATACCATGACCTTTATTCCAATTTTCAGTTCCAAAAGCTTTTTGATAATGGTTAGTACATAATAAAACGGTATCCCCTTTTTTTATCTCTATATTAGCTTTTTTACAAGCATCTTCAATTTCATGTGCGTGTATAAGTTCTTGAAATCCTTTATGTGAAAAATCCAAACAAATACCTTCAGTATAGAACATTGAAAGCGGCATTGTATCTATTGATTGTTCTTTATATTCTTTTGCCATATGATTTATAGCATCTACATGTGTACCTGTGTGTTCTCCAAGTTCTAATTTATAAACACTTGGTGTTTTGATTTTGGGATTTTTAATACCCTCCCATTCTTCATGAGAGTTATGCATAATTATTTTCACCTGAGGTAAGTCTTTGTATACAGGCATCCCTGAGTAGATCTCTTGGCTTAAGTCAATGATTTTTTTCATAGACTAAAGATAATATTCGTTTACTAATTCTATTACGCTTTCAACAGTTGGTACTCTTGCAATTCTAACATCTTTAAAATATTGTTTAGCTACTTTTGCAGTCGTTTCACCAATACAAAAAGCAATGCCATTAGCTTTGTTTTGTTTTAAGAAACTTTCAACTGTAGATGGACTGTAAAACATTACACCATCTAAGTTGCTTTCAACTTTATCTGCATTAAACTTTGTTTGATAGGCTTCAATTTCGTTAACTGTAATATTATTTTCAGTTAATATACTTGGTAAATCGTCTAGTCTTAAATCACTACAGAAATAGGTGACCTCAGTACCATCGATATATTCAACCAAATACTCAGCTAGCTTCTTAGCATTAGCTTCTGTATGTTTAACTTTTCCAATACGCTTTTCTACCATACGTTTGGTTCGTCTACCAACACAATAGATATTTTTGAATTGCAATTCTGGAGCAGAGAAGTTGTTTAATAATGATTCTACAGCATTTTTACTCGTAATGACAACATTCTGAATTTCATTTCTAATTAAACTTTTAGATAATCGGTTCAAACTAATTTTTATAGCATCATTATTTTTTGCAACAACATCATTATGAAATAAAAGCCGTTGATCGTCAGTCAGTTTTTTAGTGGAATAAATATTTGTAGTTTTATCACTTCTTTGCAACTGATCTATTAAAGTTCTCCCCCCTTTTTCAATAATGTAATCTGCAGCAAGTTTTGCTAACTCATCTTTTTTATCTAATGCTACAACTTTAGTATATTCTATCTTTTTTGTGCCATCTTTACTTAAAAGTACACCTTTAAAATTGACTTCTTCTTCCTTAGTGATATAACAAATAGCTCCAATTGGTGCAGTACAGCCTCCTTCGAGACGATTTAAAAATTCGCGCTCTATTGATGTACAGATTTCACTTACTTCGTCATTGATTTCTGCACAAATAGTTCTAGTTTCTTCGTCAGCTTCTAAAGCAGTAATCATTATTGCTCCTTGTGCAGGTGCAGGAATCATCCAATGAAGATTTATTGACGTCTCTGGTGTAATATTTAATCTACCTAAACCAGCTCCAGCAAAAATAGCTGCATTCCAATCTTCGTTATTTTCAAGCTTTTCTAGTCTAGAGTTGACGTTACCTCTAAGTCCAACAATAGTATGTGTTGGATAACGATTTAACCATTGTGCACGACGCCTTAAACTGCCTGTGGCAATAATTGCATCTCTGGCAGATAAGAACTCTTCATTTTTTTTGTAAACAAGGGTATCATTAATATTTCCGCGTTTTAAAACAGCGGCTTGTACAATACCTTTTGGTAATACAGTAGGAACGTCTTTAAGTGAATGTACTGCAATATCGATATCCTCGTTAAGCATTGCAATATCCAATGTTTTTGTAAAAATACCCGTAATACCTAATTCGTATAATGGTTTATCAAGAACTAAATCTCCTGTAGATTTTACAGGTACTAAAACGGTTTTATGTCCTAAATGCTCAAGTTGAGATTGAACCGTTTTTGCTTGCCACATAGCGAGCTGGCTGTCGCGTGTGCCAATGCGAATAATTTTAGACATTATCGGTAGTTTCTAACTGAAATATTTTTTTGATGAGTTCTATACTCTCGTCAGACGAGTTACCATCTTCTCTTAAGTGGTGTGCAAACTGATTGGTAATTTTCTGTATGAGATTATTGGTAATCAATTCTGCTTGATCTTCGTTAAAGTTAGCTATTTTTTTACGTTGCGTATTAACTTCAGAGTTTTTAAAATCAGTTAATTTGTGCTTTATAGCCTGAATCGTAGGTACAAATTTTAAAGTGTCTAACCACGCGTTAAACTCTGATTTAATAGCTTCAATTATTAATTCGGCATCAGGAATAAATGCTTTGCGTTTCTCTAGAGTATCATCAGTGATTTTTGCCAAATCATCTAAATGTACTAAAGTGATATTTGAGTGTTCTCTAATATCCTCATTCACGTTTTTAGGAATAGAAAGATCTAAAACCAAAAGTGGTTTTTGAGTAGAAATTAAAGACTTATAAACCGTAGGATTTTGTGCGCCTGTAGCTACAATAACAATATCAGAAGTATTAATTTCTTCCTCTAGATTTTCGTAGTCTTTAACGATGAGGTTAAATTTTCCAGCAACTTCTTCTGCTTTATCTTTTGTTCTGTTGATTAAGGTGATGTGCGAATTCTTGGTATGTTTCACCAAGTTTTCACATGTGTTGCGTCCAATTTTCCCTGTTCCAAAGAGTAGAATATTTTTCTCAGATATATTTTGAACCGTGTTCATTATATACTGAACAGAAGCAAAAGACACAGAGGTTGCACCAGATGATAATTCTGTTTCGGTTTTGATACGCTTACTAGCCCTTATCACTGCATTAACCAACCGTTCAGTAAAAGAATTGAGCAAGCCTTCTTTTTTAGATGCTTTTGCGCCGAACTTAAGTTGACTGATAATTTCAAAATCTCCAAGAATCTGACTATCTAACCCAGAACCAACTCGGAACATATGATTAATTGCCTCTTTGTTTTTATAAACATAGGCAACTTCTTGAAATTCTTCAACGGTGCCTTTAGTATTTTCACACAATAAGTGAATAAGTTGATAAGGATGTTCTGCAAAACCATAAAGTTCGGTTCGGTTACAAGTAGAAACAACCAAAACACTTTCAATATTACTTTGTTTTGCTTGAGATAACAAATTTTGTTTTGCGATGTCGCTCAAACTAAAATGACCACGCACTTCAGCATCAGCTTTTTTATAGCTGAGACCAATAGCATAAAAATATCGACTCTTTTGTTTTTGCATTCGCTTATATAACAACTTATTGTCGTTTTATCCTGAAAGTTAATTTTCAACAACGGAACAAAAATAATTTTGTTAGCCTAAAAAAAACAACGCTGGAAGAACTTAAAGTATCGTTTCTGGGTTTTTAAGATTCTTTTCGACGAAAAGATGATTTTTATCATATTTTTGTAGTAAAATCAAGGGTTTTTTGACCTTTTGTTTAGAACGAATCTAAATAAGAAGAAAATGAATATAGAAAAATCAAGCTCAAAAAGTATCGCTACAAGTACTTTTGATGAAACTTTCATTGAAGATGGCTTTTTTGTGTTAGCTAATAAAAACGAAAGTGATACTTTAGAAATTCTTGAACGTGAGATTGATAGTAGTTATATTCAATTTCATTTTTGCACTAAAGGCATTGCTGCTTTTGTTTTTAATCAAGGGAGTTATACTTTAAATATTAATGAAGACACGTCTTTATTACTTTATAATCCACAGCGTGATTTACCAATTCATTTAGAAATGCAACCGCATTCTTGGTTGGTATCTTTAGTAATTTCTATTAAAAAGTTTCATGGCCTATTTTCGGAAGATGCAAACTATGTGACGTTTTTAACTGATGATAATAGAAATAAAAAGTATTATAAAGATGGAAAGATTTCTCCATCCATGGCTGTGGTTTTAAACCAGATGATAAATTTTAGTTTAAATAGCTCTATTAAGCCATTGTACTTTAAGGGAAAGGCATACGAATTATTGAGTTTGTTTTTTAATAGAAGTGAAGATGCTGATATAGAACAATGTCCGTTTTTAGTAGATGAGGAAAATGTAGCAAAACTCAAAAAAGCTAAAGATATTATTATTGCTAATATGGCTGAACCTCCTAGTCTACAGGAATTGGCGGATGAAATTGGCTTAAATCTTAAAAAACTCAAAGAGGGTTTTAAGCAGATTTATGGCGATACGGTTTATAGCTTTTTATTTGATTATAAAATGGAAGTGGCTCGCAAGCTTTTAGAATCTGGAGATCATAACGTCAACGAAGTTGGGCTAAAAGTTGGTTACAGTACGTCTAGCCATTTTATAGCAGCTTTTAAAAAGAAGTTTGGGACAACACCTAAGAAGTATATAGTTGCTTCGAGTTGAGTATTAGAATCTATATTCTAACTTCAATAAAACAAATCTTGGTAAAAGTCTATATTCAGTTGTAGAACTGCCAATATCACTAATGGAAAAACTTCTAAACGTTTTTGTATTTAATAAGTTTTTTCCAGATAACCCTACGGTCAACTTATCCTTTTTTAATTTATATCTCATATCAAAATCTAAAAAGTAGTAAGTGTTTTCTATTTGTAGATTCCCAAAATAGTATCGCTCTGTTTGTATCTGAGCATCAAATTTGTCATTGAACACAATACTTAAGTCTAAGAAACTAGTATTGTTTGTAAAGGAATTATTAATAATTGTTTCTATTTTACTGTTAAGCCATTTTGTGCCAATATGGTAATTAAATATCCCTTTAAAGCCAGAACGTAATTCTAAACCATAGTTGAAATTTTGAGAATTTACGGTTCTTAAGCCTGAGTTATTTACAATATTTTTAAATTCATTATTAGTATAGCCTATATCTAACTTTAGATTAGAAGCCATAAATTTTAGGTAATAATCCAATTTTAAATTTATGGTTATAAATTCACGATCTTGTATAAGTATTTTACTAGCCTGTGTAAAGTTTTGGTTAATCACTGTATTTGTAGTAAAGAAATCATGATTTTTACTATACAATAAAAATGTGTTAGCAAAAAAGCGATCGCTCCAATTTCCTAATTGGTAATTAACATTTAAGCTTGAAGCATCTAGTTGATTGAAATCTCCAGTACCAGTAGAAAAAGAACGAAATCCTGTCAGCACAAAATTATCATAAACATCTAAGGCATTGGCATTTGTGGTATTGTAACTATAATTAGTAATAATTTTGTTTTTATCATTTATTTTCCAATCTAAAGTAATGCTTGGATTAATAAAAAAAGGATTCTGTGATTGAGAAGAATTAAAATTTTCAAGTCTATTGAATAGCTGGTGAAAATTAGCCTTGGCAGCTAAACCAATGTTACCAAATTTAAAACGGTACTTACTTTTAAAGTAAAGGTCATTGGACGAATATAATAACTTATTTTGAAAACCATTAGGTTCATCAATTAACACATTGTCTTCTAAGAGTGAAAATCTAGTGTCTATTTGGTTGTAGCGATATTCGTTACCAAGTTTTAATTCTAATAAATTGCCATTTTCCTTTCGGTCTAAAAGGTGCGCATTCAATCCTAAAAATTGCATTTTGTTACTACTCGCCTGTTTAACGTTATCAGCAGTGTTTGAATCTTGAAATAAATCCTCATAGAAAAACTGATTGATGCTATAATTTTGAGGTGTTTTTTCGTGGATAAAACGACCGGTTAACAAGAAAGCCTTGTTGTTCTTGAATTTGTTTGTATAATTGATTTTTTGGTCAAAAAGAATATTTTGGTACTGTAGGCTCTCAATGGTAGAATTACCATTAAACAATAAATTAGATCCATCTTCAAAATTACCATTGTTATATTTAGTGGTCACTTCAAGCATTTTGGTTTTAGACATGTTGTAAATTAAGTCAACTTTGCCAAAAGCTAATCTTTTTTTATTCCGTAATCTATAATCTTCGGTATTAGTAAAGTTGGCATTATTTACATCGGTAACCTCAGTACTGTTTCTAAAAAAATTAGTCTCATCCCAATTAAAAAAACCTAATGTTTTAATTTTCAGTTTATCGTTAGGGTTAAAAATGGCATTTAGTGATGCCAATTCTGCATTATTAAAATTAGTTCTGTTACGTTTAAAATTTAAAGCCCCAGCTGATAAGTTGAGTAAATTGTTAACTTTCTGATTGTCTCCAATGCTTCCTGGTTCGTCAAAGCGAAATGGTCTTATGAGTTGTTCTATATCACCTGTAGCATCATAACCTATACTATTTCCATTAGCTAGAAAATAATATTTATTTTTTTTACCAAAATTCATCAAGTTACATTTGAGCTGATAAAAGCTATCATTGCCAAAGCCTAATTCTATATTACCAAACCAGATGCGTTTAGATTTTTCATCTAGCTTAAGATTTAGAGCTACTTTATTACTTTCCTCTATATTTTTTAATAGTCTGTTATTTGAATAACGTTTTAGGATTTCTACTTCTTCAATAGGATAGGCTGGCATATTTTTAGAAAGTATTTTATAGCCTTTTTCAAAAAGGTCATCTCCATCTACCATAAGCTTTTCAATTTCTTGATTACCCACTTTTATAGTTCCTTCGGAATCGATATTTAGACCAGGTATTTTTTTTAATAAATCTTCAATTGTAGACTCGGTGCCATTTGTAAAGAATTTAGTTTTAAATTTTATAAGATTGTAAGATTCTAAAATAATACTATCGTTTGCCCTTAATGCTTCAAAAAACTGAGCAGTTTTATCATTGAGGACACTTTTACCCATTAGAGTATCTATTGGAGTAAATGAATCATAAAACTCTGTAACAAAAGTTGAAGGACCACTAATTGAATCGATTAAAGTTTTTAACTCAAAAAGAACACCTTTTTTTAGAATATTTTTTACCAAGACTTGTTTTGCACTTGCTGAATCAGTATAACTAAAACTAAAGGCATAAGTATCGTCTAATTTTGATTTATTACGGTTAGAAACCTTGAACTTTTTGTTGCCAGCATAATAACGACTATAATTCATTTTCTCTTCTGTTTCTTTCCATAAACTATCAATATTATGATACATCTGTAGATCATGAAATTTTCGTCTAGAAATTATAATTTGCTCATTGGATTTACTAGAATATGTCGTCGATTTTATTTTCTCTTCGTAATCTTTATCCTCCTTACCATCGCTATAACCACCAAAAGAATATGGATTAGGAATAGGAGGCTTTGTATTTGTTGTTACAGAGAAATGCAAAGATGTATCCACAACTTTCTCAAAACCTTTGTGGTCAGTTGTATTGAATTTAAAAGACTTAAAAAATGCTGTTTTGTCTATTTCATTAGCACCAACATAACCTAACAAATAATAGCTTCCGTCTTTTACAATAGTTTTTAAATGTAAGTTTTTATTAGAAGTTGAATCCAATAGAGCTTTAGATTCGTAGGTTTTATAATCACCAGCTTTAAAACCACCTTCAGCTTCTGCTAACTTATAATTTTTATGAAGTGCATGGTGAAAATATTTAGCTTCAAAACTATCTTCTTCTATATAAGAAATATCATGAAGAGCAGCTTCTTCAAGAAAATAATAGGCATCATTTTTATAACCTTCTAAAAGTTTCTTACCGCTGTTTTGCATGTTGCTAGTAATGAAATATTCAGGGAAATTAACCTGAAACTTTTTATTAGGGGATACAAATAATTTATTCAATTCCGATGGCTCTTTTAATACTATAGAGTTAAATATTTTCTCCTGATGTTTCAATACAAAATCACTACGACCAGCAAATTTCATAATTATAATCTCTAGAGGAGTCTGGTAGATATGATATTTCTGAAACTCTCCTTTTTTTGTTTTATTAATGATGCTAATACCAGGATAAGGGACTCTTAGTTCTTCTTTTTTAATAATATCTCCTGGAATATCTTCGTATAATAAATTGTCAATATCTTTTAAATTAATATTCTCTTTTTCGTTAGGTAAGTATAAGAAACGACTGATTCTATTTACAGTGAGATAAGCACCATTGGTCATATCAGGATCTAAATAATATTTCTGACCAGCATAAGAAAACTCACGTAATTCATCATAGGTGTTTAATCCCATAAAGTCATCTGGAGTATAATGCATTTTTAACACAGGTGCTACGAAAAGACTATCCAACTTCAGTTTTTCTGCTTTACTGTAATCAGATTGTTTAGATGTTAATGATTTTACCTTATAGCCACGTTGACGGAGCATATTAATCATGCCTTTATCACCCGGCAAATGCGCTGCACCAACACCAGCAAAAACAGACTTTTTCGGCATAAGTTTTTCTAGAGAAATAACCATATTCTCGTTTCTGATGTAAAGCATGTTTTCTCTACAAAATTCTGTATTTACTCCAGCACCAATCGAATCTAATAAATCTAAATTTCTATCACGATATAGATTTTCTTGGATGTGGTATGGATTCTCTTTAGCATATAATTTTTGAATCCATGGATCTAAATCTTTTTTATTGGCATTATATGCCGCTTTAGTTGTTAAATAACGCGATTCGGCTAAATCTTCTAGGCCATAAATTTTCTTATTGTTTTTCTTACCAGCTTGGAAAATAAACATATCCAGATACGATTCTTCTTCAAAATTATCTGAGGCATTATTTTTTCTATACAAATAAGTATTAACTGCATTATTATCCATTCGCACAGAACCTCTAATTGCCATTTCTTCGGGATGCGTTAGTTTGAAAGGTTAGTATAAAACTCACTTCTGCAGTTGTTATAATAAGCCATTTCGTTAACCATCATATCGAAATTAAAACCTGGCCAAGTAGTTGGGTCAGACTCTAAAGCAACACAATCACTTTCATTTAAAGCTTTATAAAACACATCGTCCAATCTAAATGCTACTTTTTTGCTAACGTGCATGTTACCATATAAGTATGATGGCTTTTCAAGACCATTTCCTGTAATCTCCCATAGTAAGCTTTGATATTTTTGTTGTGAGAAACAGACTAGTGAAAATAGAATAAGAAGTAATGAAGTGATTTTTTTCATAATAAAATTTAATCAAGACTCGTAAAGATATTTAAATCCATGAAAAAGCAATATACAATTACTAAAACTCGACAAAAAACAAATAGTATAGACAATAGATGTTAAGGAAATAACAAATAAAATTGAAAAACATTTGATGATAGTATTATAAATAAAACCTATAAAGAGAATTGTAATCAATTGCACATAGAGTTGTATTTTTGTTTTTGAAAAAGAAAACTATGTCAAAAGGAATATTACTTGTTAATTTAGGATCTCCAGATAGTCCTAACCCAAAGGATGTAAAAAAGTACTTGGGTGAATTTTTAATGGATGAACGTGTAATTGATTTACCATTACTTGCAAGAACGGTTTTGGTAAAGGGAATAATTCTTAATACCCGACCAAAAGCGTCTGCAAAAGCTTATAAAAAAATATGGTGGGAAGAAGGCTCTCCTTTAATTGTATTGTCAGAGCGACTTCAAGAGAAAGTGCAAGAACAAGTTGATTACCCAGTGGCTTTAGCCATGCGTTATGGAAGCATGACCTTAAAAAAAGGAATACAAGAATTAATAGATAAAGGCTGTACAGAGATAAAGACAATCCCTTTATATCCACAATTTGCAATGGCAACTACTGAAACAATTGATGTTAAAGTAGATGAATTGATCAAAGAATATTTTCCACAGGTAAAAATCACAAGAACACCAGCATTTTATAATCGCGAAGATTACATTAATGTATTATCTAAGAGCATAGGTGAGTTTCTGAGCGATTTGGATTACGAGCATATTTTATTTAGTTATCATGGTGTTCCGGAAAGACACATTCGAAAAAATGATATCACTAATGGAAATTGTAAAATGAATGGGAAATGTTGTTTTAAAAAGGGTAGTGAGCAACATGAATTTTGTTACCGTCACCAATGTGAAATTACTACAGTGAACGTGGCTAAAAAGTTAGGTCTAAAAAATGGAACGTATTCTACAACCTTTCAATCTCGACTCGGATTTGATCCTTGGTTGAAACCTTATACAGACAGAACTATTGAAAGAATGGGAAAAGCAGGTACTAAAAAAATGGCCATTGTAACTCCAGCATTCGTAAGTGACTGTTTAGAGACTTTGGAAGAGATCGCCATGGAAGGGGAAGAAATATTTCATGAAGTTGGTGGTAAAGAATTTACAGTCATTCCTTGTTTAAATGAGCGTGAGGATTTTGCTCAGGTATTAAGTAACATCATAAATGAGTGGGCAACTGCTGAAACCACAGCCGTTTAGTGGCTAAGTTAAACTCAGCCGATTTAGGCACTCAACCCATAGGGAAGTTACTGATAAAACAGGCTGTGCCAGCTTCAATAGGTATATTAGTAATGTCACTAAATATCTTAGTGGACACTATTTTTGTTGGGCAATGGATAGGATCTACTGCCATTGCAGCCATAAATGTAGTACTTCCTGTTTCTTTTTTTATTGCCGCTTTAGGTATGGCCATTGGTATAGGTGGTTCTTCAATAATATCGAGAGCGTTAGGCGCAAACAACTCAGTAAAAGCTTTAAAAACTTTTGGTAATCAAATAACACTAACATCAGTTGTAACCATCCTCTTTGTAGTATTTGGGTTAATTTACATTAATGATATAGTACCAGCATTTGGAGGCAAAGGTGCTATTTTTGAGCCAGCAAGAATTTATTATAGAATTGTATTATATGGAGTGCCCATTTTAGCATTTTGTATGATGGGAAACACAGTTATCAGAGCAGAAGGTAAGCCTAAATTTGCGATGTATGCCATGTTGTTTCCGTCTGTAGGAAACCTTTTATTAGATGTACTTTTTATTAAAGTATTTCATTTTGGTATGGCAGGAGCTGCTTGGGCTACAACAGGGTCTTATTTGCTTTGTTTCTTATTTATACTTTGGTTTTTCTTATCTAAAAATTCAGAATTAAAAATCAATATTAAACATTTTGGTCTAGATCTTCCGATAGTTAAAGAAATAGGTTCATTAGGTTTTGTAACATTATCGCGCCAAGCCATTGTTAGTGTTACCTATTTATTAATGAATAATATTCTGTATGATCTTGGTGGCGAAACTTCAGTAACTGCTTATGCAATTGTTGGGCGCATGCTCATGTTTGCTTTGTTCCCAGTCTATGGTATTACACAAGGGTTTTTGCCAATAGCAGGATTTAATTACGGCGCAGATAAATATAAACGTGTTTATGAAGTTATTATAACGGCTATAAAGTATGGTGTTATTCTTTGTGCTATCATCTTTATTTTTCTGATGATTTTCCCAGATGCAATAATAATGTTGTTTACCCAAGACGCTGAAGTACTTAAAGAAACACCTTCAGCCATGCGTTGGGTTTTTGCAGCGACTCCAATAATAGGTGTACAATTAATAGGTGCTGCTTATTTTCAAGCCATAGGCAAAGCAATTCCAGCATTATTGTTAACACTTTTAAGACAAGGTTTATTCTTTATTCCGTTAATATTTATTCTTCCTAAATACTATGGAGCTTTAGGTGTTTGGATGGCATTTCCAATTTCAGATGTTTTGGCAACAATAGTTACGGCTTATTTTTTACGTCGAGAGGTAAAGTTAAATTTGGTGCCAAAGGCGATAGAATAATTTTTAATCCGTAATTTTAGATTCTATAACCAACCATTTTATAGTATGCGATTTTCAACCATTATAGCAGTAATTCTGCTATCGTTTTTTAGCTTAAACACTCAATCACAAAACTTTCAAGAATCAGATTATGGCGCTTTAGAATATCGTCTACTTGGCCCTTTTAGAGGAGGTAGAAGTGCTGCCGTTACAGGTGTACCTAATCAGGTAAACCTATATTATTTTGGATCTACTGGAGGAGGTATCTGGAAAACAACTAATGGAGGTCGGCAATGGGAAAATATCTCTGATGGCTTTTTTGGAGGAAGTATTGGTGCTATAGCAGTTTCAAAAAGCGACCCTAATGTTATGTATGTTGGTGGTGGTGAAAAAACAGTAAGAGGTAACGTATCGTCTGGATATGGTATATGGAAAAGTGAAGATGCTGGTAAAACTTGGAAATCTTCAGGATTAAAGACGTCAAGACATGTACCAAGAATAGCTATTCATCCTACAAATCATAATATTGTATATGCAGGTGTCATGGGTAACTTATATAAACCAACCCAAGAACGTGGAGTTTATAAAAGTATTGATGGAGGTAAAACTTGGAAGAAAACGTTATTCTCTAATGCACATGCTGGTGTTGTTGATTTAATTATGGATCCAACAAACCCAAGAGTATTATATGCTTCAACTTGGAGAATTAATAGAACGCCTTACAGTCTTAATTCAGGAGGTGAAGGCTCTGCGCTTTGGAAAAGTACAGATAGTGGAGAAACGTGGACTGAAATTTCAACTAATAAAGGATTTCCCGAAGGTACTTTAGGGATTATAGGAGTTACAGTGTCTCCTTTAAATAGTCAACGCATTTGGTCTATTATTGAAAATAAAGACAAAGGTGGTTTATACCGCAGTGAAGATGGTGGTGAGACATGGACGCAAGTTAATAGTGAACGCAAATTGAGACAACGTGCATGGTATTATACAAGATTGTATGCAGATACCGAAGATGTGAATACGGTTTATGTTTTAAATGTGCGTTATCATAAAAGTACTGATGGTGGACGAAATTTCAACACATACAATGCACCACATGGTGATCATCACGATTTATGGATTGCACCAGAAGATCCAAAACGAATGATTATCGGAGATGATGGTGGAGCGCAAGTCACTTATGATGGTGGTGAAACATGGAGTACATACCACAACCAACCTACATCTCAATTTTATCGTGTGACTACTGATAATGCATTTCCGTATCGTATTTATGTGGCACAACAAGATAATTCTACGATTAGAATTCCACATCGTACGGATGGAAGATCAATTACGGAGGATGATTGGGAATCTACAGCAGGAGGTGAATCTGCACATATTGCAGTAGATCCTAAAGATAATGATATTGTTTATGGAGGAAGTTATGATGGCTTTTTAACAAGAAGAAATCACAAAACTGGAACGGTTAGAGCAATAAATGTTTGGCCAGATAATCCTATGGGACATGGTGCTGAAGGAATGAAATATCGTTTTCAGTGGAATTTTCCTATTATATTCTCTAAGCATAATCCAAACCGTCTTTACACATTTTCTCAGCATGTACATGTCACAGAAAACGAGGGACAATCTTGGGATATTATTAGTCCAGATTTAACACGTAATGATCCTGAAAAACTAAAGTCTTCAGGTGGTCCAATAACACAAGATAATACGTCTGTAGAATATTACTGTACAATTTTTGCGGCTCAAGAATCGCCTCTAAAAGAAGGTTTGCTTTGGGTTGGTAGTGATGATGGTTTAATTAACGTTACTCAAGATGGAGGTAAAACGTGGACCGATGTGACTCCTAAAGGCATGCCAGAATGGATGATGATTAATAGTATAGAACCTAGTGCTTTCGATGAAGGAACTTGCTATGTAGCAGGTACAAAATATAAGACAGGAGATTTTGCACCATACTTATATAAAACTACTAACTACGGAAAGAGCTGGACAAAAATTACGAATGGTATAAATGCAGAGCATTTTACAAGAGTTGTCCGAGAGGATCCTAAGCGTAAAGGTTTATTGTATGCTGGTACAGAAACAGGCATGTATATTTCATTTAATGATGGTAAAGATTGGAAACCATTTCAGTTGAATTTACCAATAGTACCGATAACAGATTTAACCATTAAAGACAATAATTTAATTGTAGCTACACAAGGAAGAAGTCTTTGGATGATTGATGATTTATCGGTAATTCATCAGTTATACAATGCTGATTTAGGTAAAAATTTACTTTTTAAACCTAAGGATACTTACAGAATGCGAGGAGGAAGCAGAAAAGGAAGTAAAACAAGTGGTACAAATCATCCTAATGGTGTAATAACCTATTTTAATTTGAAAGAATTAAAGGATGATGATAAAATTTCTCTAACCTATTTTGATACCAAAGGAGATACAATTAAAACCTTTTCAAATACAGATAAAAAGAACAAGCTGACTGTTAAGAAAGGCGGTAATCAATTTGTCTGGAATATGACTTATGACGGAGCGGAGCGTCTCAAAGGTATGATTTTATGGTGGGCAAGTTTACAAGGACCAAGAGCAATTCCTGGTACTTATAAAGTAAGTCTAAATGTAAATGGTACAGAGCAATCACAACCATTTACTATTGTAGCTGACCCAAGATCAGAAAGTACTTTGGGTGATATGGAGAAGCAATTTGCATTTATAGAAGACGTAAATAAAACTATGGATGATGCACATAAATCTATTAAGAAAATAAGAGCGGTTAATAAGCAATTAGGAGCTTTTCAGAAGCAGTATAAAGATGATGATAATGTAAAAGACTTAGTTGAAAAAGCAAAAGCTTTAGAAGAGCAATTGTCTAATATTGAAAAGGAACTCTATCAAACAAAGAACCGAAGCGGACAAGATCCTCTAAATTTCCCAATTAAATTAACTAATAAATTAGGGCATTTAAACTCTTTAGTAAGTATGGGAGACTTTCCACCAACCGAGCAAGATATTGCTGTTAAGAATGAATTATCAGGTAAAATTAAGGCACAATTAGATGCTTTTAATACTATTTTAAACGATGAGGTGAAGGCATTTAACACTGCCTTTAATTCTAAGCAGTTAAACTATTTGTTTGTTGAGGATTAATGGAATACTACAACTACATAAAATCCTTACATCTGATTTTTGTTATCACATGGTTTGCTGGGCTATTCTACATTCCACGCTTATTTGTGTATCAGATTGAAGCTTTTCATAAACCGTCTCCAGAAAAGGAAATTTTAGGTAAGCAATTAAAGCTTATGGCTAAACGCTTATGGTTTATTATTACTTGGCCTTCAGTAATTCTCGCAACATTATTTGCAATTTGGTTACTAATTTTAATACCAGAGTATTTAAATCAGAGTTGGATGCATGTAAAACTTTTGTTCGTTTTTCTATTGTATATATATCATTATAAAACACATATATATTACAAGCAATTGCAGAGAGATGAGGTAAAAGTAACTTCAAATTTTATGCGTATTTGGAATGAAGGAGCAACATTTATTCTCTTTGCAGTTGTCTTTTTAGTGATTTTAAAAAGTTCTATCAATTGGATTTTTGGGATTATTGGAATTGTTGTCTTTGGGATTCTTATTATGTTAGGTTTTAAAATTTATAAAAACATACGCTCTAAAAATCCGGAAGCTTAGTTGGCTTGATTATTGCTATATTTAGCTCAATGAAAATAAAACGACTGTCCTTAAGAATTAGAATATTTGTAGCTATGATACTCTTAGTGTTATTGGCTTCAATCTTAATTGCAGCAGTTACCATTTATCAATATAATGATGAGGCTAAAGATTATAATAAGGAACGATTAGAACGAAAGGAAAGAGCAATAAGGAGTAGTGTAGATTTTGCTCTTAGAGAAACAACTTATCCTGTTACTACAGAGAATATACCACTTATCTTTAAAGATGTCATTTTTGATATTGATGCTATTCACAACCAAAAAATCATTCTCTATGATTTAGAGGGTCAATTATTAAAAAGCTCAAAACGGATAATACATAGAGACACTTTAGATACATGCTTAGATGCTGAAGTTTTAAATCAACTATCAAATACTGTAGAACATCGTTATGTGGTTAAAAATCAAGAAAACGGACAAACGTTTCTATCATCATACACGTATATAACTGACAGAAAGTTTAAAAATCTAGCAATTTTAAATTTACCTTATTTAGAAGATGATGATTTTTTCAATAAGGAACTTGAAGAGTTTTTATGGCGCTTAGGCTATGCTTATTTAGCCATGATTTTAGCTGCTATTGTATTTGCTTATTTTATTTCAAAATATATCACTAAATCATTGAAGACTATAAGTGATAAAATGAATGAAATTAGACTTGAAAAACGAAATAAAAAAATTGAAGTAGAATCATCTAGCGATGAAATTGAGATTTTAGTGAATTCATACAATAGTATGATCGATGAGTTAGAAGATAGTGCTGTAAAATTAGCTACTAGTGAACGTGAACAGGCTTGGCGTGAAATGGCAAAACAAGTTGCTCACGAGATTAAAAATCCACTAACACCAATGCGTTTAAGTGTTCAGAGCTTTCAACGAAAATTTAATCCAGAAGATGAGAATATTCATCAAAAAGTTGAAGAGTATAGTAATACATTAATTCAACAAATAGATACGATGAGTTCTATTGCGTCAGCATTTTCCAATTTTGCTAAAATGCCTGCACAAAAGAGCGAGGTTCTAAACGTAGGACATATTGTAAAGTTAGCCTTAGATATATTTAATGAACATTATATTACGTTCTTTCCAGAGGAGGAAGAGATTATTGCTGAGTTTGATAGAACACAATTGATTAGAGTAGTTACTAACTTAGTTAAAAATGGTATACAAGCCATACCAGAAAATTTTGAGAACCCTAAAATAGAGGTTCGTGTTTTTAGTGAGAATAATGAGGTGAATATTACAGTAAAGGATAATGGTTCTGGTATATCTGAGGAAAATAAAGCTAAGGTATTTGAACCTAAATTCACTACCAAAACTAGTGGTATGGGCTTAGGATTGGCGATGGTAAAAAACATTGTTGAAGCTTATGAAGGAAGTATTACCTTTACATCTCAAGAAGGAAAAGGTACCACTTTTAAAGTGTCTTTTCCAAAGGAATAAATGAAATCTATTACACTCAAAATATAACAAAGAGTCTTTTAAAATTAAATTGAAATATGTCTTACAGTAACATTACCTCAGGATTTGATAGCGGAATTACAACAATTACAATCAACAGACCTAATAAACTAAATGCTTTAAATAAAGATACCATCCAAGAATTACACGATGCTTTTGATGAGGCTAATGAAGATATTGAGACCAAAGTAATCATTATTACTGGAAGTGGAGAAAAGGCCTTTGTTGCAGGAGCTGACATCAGTGAATTTGCCAATTTTAGTATTAATGAAGGTGGGAAGTTAGCAGCTCAAGGCCAAGCTTTACTATTTGATTTTATAGAAAATTTGGGTACACCAGTTATAGCGGCTGTTAACGGTTTTGCGCTTGGTGGAGGCTTAGAATTAGCTATGTCTTGTCATTTTAGAGTGGCAAGTACTAATGCAAAAATGGGTTTGCCAGAAACGTCACTTGGTGTGATTCCAGGTTATGGAGGTACACAACGATTACCACAATTAGTAGGTAAAGGTAGAGCTATGGAACTAGTAATGACTGCAGGTATGATTGATGCAAACACAGCTAAAGATTACGGTTTGTTAAATCATGTCGTTGAACAAGATGAATTAATACCACTTTGTAAAAAAATTGCAGGCAAGATTATCCGAAATTCTTCAGTAGCAATTAGTAAAGCCATAAAAGCTATTAACGCCAATTATAAAGATGGCAAAGATGGCTACAAAGTAGAAATTAAGCAATTTGGAAAATGCTTTGGCACCAAAGATTTCGTAGAAGGTACAACAGCTTTTTTAGAAAAGCGTAAGGCTGATTTCCCTGGGAAATAATTACTTAACTTCCCAACCTTTTCTATAATCTCTAGTTACCCAATCATTAGCTTTTTCGTAATTAGTAACACGCATTGCGTCTCCATCCCAAAGTAATTTTCTTCGACCAGGATAATCAAAAGGTGCCCAATCTTTTTGTGTTTTTCCTTCTTTTAGAACTTTATACTGAAATGCCTTTATAGCTAAATTACCCATAAGTACAGATTCAGTTAATGGTCCTGCATAACTAAAAGGTGATGAGGTCTTTATACCTGTCATACAAGCTTCTACCCAATTAAGTGCATGACCACCTCTACCATTTTTTATTCTAGGTAATGTTGGTTCTGGCTTGTTGAAATATTTCATATCGCTACTCGGTAATAATCTTGGGTTACCAGAGTAACAATCTGTAACTAACATGCCTTTTGTACCGTAAAACACACTTCCTCCACTCCAATCACCAATGAATTCACCATCTTTTAGTTCGTCTGGTAAATCTGGCATAATTCCACCATCGTACCAATTTAAACCTACATTTCCATGCTTTTCGGTATCAAACTTTAAACGTACTATTGATGATGGCGGACAAGCTTTATTATAATTGGCTTCTACAAAATCACCAGCCCAAACCGTTGTGCAACTTGCTTCAGCTTCGTATGGATAACCTAGTCCTAAAGTTCTAAAAGGAGTCTCCATAATATGACAGCCCATATCACCTAAGCCTCCTGTTCCAAAATCCCACCAACCTCTCCATTTAAATGGCAAATATGCTGAATGGTATGGACGATCTTGTGCTGGACCTAACCATAGGTCCCAATCGAGACCTGGTGGAACAGGTTCACCTTCGTTAATATTTCTAAGCCCTTGAGGCCAAACTGGCCTGTTGGTCCAACAATCTACTTTTTCAATGGTTCCTAAAACACCAGAGTCAATCCATTCTTGAGCGACTCTAATACCTTCACTTGAGCTTCCTTGGTTGCCCATCTGCGTTACGATTCCCTTTTCTTCAGCAACTTTTGCCATTAAACGTGCTTCATGGATATTATGAGTCAAAGGTTTCTCTACATAAGCGTGTTTTTTAGCCCTCATAAAAGGTAATGCAATGGTTGCATGTGTATGGTCAGGTGTTGCTACCATTACAGCATCAATTTCACTAATGTGTTTATCGTAAAGTTTTCTGAAATCTTTATAGCGTTTAGCCTTAGGATGGGCTTCGTAGCTTCCTTTAGCCATATTATCGTCAACGTCGCATAGCGCAACAAACTTAACTTTTTTAGTAGCAGTTAGTTCTCTTACAACGCCACCTCCACGGCCACCAACACCAACAGCGCCAACATATAAGGTGTCACTTGGAGGAATATGAGTTTTACCCAAAACAAAACTTGGTACAATGGAGAAAGCTGCAGTAGCACCTGCTGTTTTCTTGATAAAATTTCTACGTTTCATAGGAAGCGATAATATTAGTTAGTACGTTATGAAGGTATAAAAAAAATGTGATTTACTTTTTTAGATATATTATTCTTCCTACAATTTTTGTGAATAACGAATTTGTTTATTAACAGTTAAGGGCACAAATTAGGGGTAATTTTAAAGTCCTACTTTTTCAAGTTTCATTTTTTAATTATCCATTTATGAGCTCTAAATCTATTATCAGGGGACGTGGCGCCCAACAAAATAGCCACAATCGTTTTTTTGAACTATCGTACGAAATGCGAGATGATTTTCTTGAATTTTGTAAAAAAGAAGGTGAAGTTGCAGACAAAAACAAAACGCAATATCTTAATGTCTTTCCTAAAACCATAGTCAATAAAGTGACAAGCCCAGATGTTGGTATGGCATATTCTATGAATATGTATCAAGGCTGCGAACATGGCTGTGTTTATTGTTATGCGCGTAATAGTCATGAATTTCGGGGTTATAGTGCGGGTTTAGATTTTGAGCGCAGAATTTTGGTTAAAAAATCAGCTCCAGAACTTTTAGAAGCATATTTCAAAAAGAAAAGTTGGAAAGCACATCCTATTGTTATGTCTGGTAATACAGATTGTTATCAGCCAGCTGAGAAAAAGTATCAATTAACTAGAAAATGTTTAGAGGTATTTTTAAAATATAAGCATCCAACAGCGATTATAACTAAAAACTCCTTAATTCTAAGAGATTTGGATATTTTGGAAGCACTTGCCAAGGATAATTTAATTACAGTGAATATTTCTATTACGTCATTATCTGAAGATACTAGGCGAATTTTAGAACCAAGAACAGCAACTATAAAAAGAAGACTCCAAGTTGTAAAGGAATTAAGCAACAAAGGAATACCTGTAAATGTTATACTAGCACCAATTATACCATCTATAAATAGTCATGAAATTTTGCCAATGGCAAAAGCTGTTTCAGAATCTGGCGCTTTAAGTATTGCTCATACTATTGTAAGGTTAAATGGAGCTATTGGAGAGATTTTTACAGATTGGATAAAAAAAACAATGCCAGATAGAGCAGATAAAGTCTTACATCAAATTGAAAATTGTCATGGAGGAACTTTAAATGAAAGTCGATTTGGAGTGGGAATGCGAGGTGAAGGACAAATAGCTCAACAAATTAATGATCTCGTTAGGTTAGCTAGGTTAAAATATTTTAAGGGCAAGAAAATACCAAAACTTAACACCCAATTACATGAGCCTTATAAAGATGGCCAAATGAAACTATTTTAAGCAATAAAAGTGGGCTTTAGGAAAGACCACTTTTAATTAAAAATAAAACTAAATATATGAATAAAATTTATAACTTAAAGTTTTCGATGTATACTCTTTCGTTAGTTTTAACGGTAGCTGTATAATCTCCTCGAAGTGTTTCATCGAGTTTGTAAATACGGTTTAAAATCTTATTTCCCTTCACAGTATCTGTGTGTATAAGCTCATTTTCATAGTAAAATTCTATTGTCATTTCATTAGAATCAAAAGCTATTTTTGATATAAATACTTTAGAATCTTCAACTCTAAATACTGGCTTATATATCTTTTCTTTAGAATCTTTTAAATAGGTAACAACACCATCTTTTATAAGTATTTTATTGATTTCAATTACAAAATCTCTATTTATTTCGATCTTATAGACACCATCATCTAGCTGATTAAAGTTAAAGATACTCGTAAGATTTCCGTTATAATTTATACGTCCACTGTAAATAATTTGCCCAGAAGCATCAGATACAGAAATAAGGTTCCCTTTTTTTACATTATTAATTGTAGGTACAACTTCTAATGTCTCGCTTGCGTAGCCTGCGTATGTTCCTAACACCACTGCTACTACTAAAATTTTCTTAAATAATTTTTTCATTTGTTTCATCTTTTTGGGGTTAAACTGAGTTTTGATTTTGTCTTTATTATGTTTTGTTTAATTAATATGATTTTGACTTTTTCAAAAGATCAGCGTCACGTGATTTAACACTTCAAAGGTATATGAGCTTTAGTTAGTAGAAAACAACAAGTTTGGCATGTTTATATATTTAATTAACCGTATAATTCTGAAATACAGTTAGTTGTGTTAATATATTACATAAAGCTGTTAATTTTATATATGTTTAAAAATTTGAGTTTATAATTAATTCAATAAATCATATTTATACTATAATATAGATTGAACAAAAACTTATTTTTTAATTAGAAAAGTACTGAGGAAGGAAAATAGCTTAAACAAAAAAAGTGGGCTCCTGAGAGCCCACTTTTCACTAAATAAAAAACTAATATATATAAACAACAATCTATATTCTAAAGTTTTCGATTCACATTTTGGTTTTAGACTCTTACTGAGTGTTTTAATACCTGAAAGTGTTTAATCGATGTTTATGCAAATTGTTACTACAAATATATAGCTGTTTCAGCTTCTATAAAACATCAATTTTAGCAATTTTGTATTCAAAATTAACCCTTAATGTAAGTGTATTTAAAAATAAGGTACATATTAAACACATTTTTGATAATTTTGCATATATTTTGATTTCAAATTGACGTAACTTTGTATTAGCAAATAGATTATGAGTACAAGGAAACCTACTTTAGAAAAAATCAGCCCTGAATTTGGAAGTTCTATCTTAGTTAAGAAGCACAAAGATGATGCTTTCGAGGTTGGTGTAAAGCCTTTTTGGCATTTTCATCCCGAAATTGAATTAGTTTATGTTAATAAAGGAAAAGGGACTAGACATATTGGAAGTCACTTGTCTTACTTTAATAATAGTCAGTTGTTGCTTATAGGTTCTAATTTACCACACAATGGTTTTACAGATCGATTAACCGTGAATGGTTCTGAGACTATTGTACAATTTAGATCAGAATTTTTGGGAGAGAATTTTTTTGATATCCCAGAAATGGATGGTATTAATAAATTGTTTGAGCGTGCTAAGAATGGTATTTTATTTGGTGTAAAGACTAAAAAGAAGATTGGACAGAAAATTGAAAAATTATCTGAAAAAGAAGGCTTTAAAAAGATTCTAATTTTATTAGAGATTTTGCATGGACTTGCAAAGTCTGATGATTATACAGTTTTAAATGCAGATGGTTTTGCTTTTGAAGCAGAACCACAGGATAGTGCTAAAATAGATATTGTTTTTAAGCATATTAATAAAAACTTTCAAGAGCATATTAGTTTAGACGAGATTTCGGATAAGGTTAGTATGACGGTTCCTGCATTTTGCCGTTATTTTAAAAAAGTGACTGGAAAAACATTCACTAAATTAGTTAATGAGTATCGCGTGGTCCATGCTACAAAGCTTTTATCAGAAAGTCAGATGAGTATTACAGATATTAGTTTTGAGTGTGGTTTTAATAATTTTTCACATTTTAATAAATTATTTAAGGAGTTTACAGGGAAGAGTGCGTCTAAGTACAGAAGTGAACTAAAACTAATGGTACAATAATAGACTTTCAATTTATGGACGATAAAATAAATATCGCAATCAATTATTATACAACAAAAGGAGAAGAAATTTTGAAAGCTGTTAATTCGAGAGCTAATTTAACTGCAGATGAAATTATTAGTTATGGTGAAGAAATGGCTGTGATAGAATATAAATTAACGGCTTTAGAAGTAGCAAAAGAAAACTAATCTATTTTTTACCTTCCCACTCAGCATAAAACTGTTTCAAAAAGCCTTCCATATATTTATGTCTATCTGAAGCAATTCTTCGTCCGGTTATAGTATTCATTTTATCTTTTAGAAGTAATAGTTTCTCATAGAAGTGATTGATGGTTGGTGCATTAGCTGCTTTATACTCAGCTTTAGTCATTTTGAGATTTGGAGCAATTTCAGGATTAAAAAGAGGTCTATCTTTAAACCCACCATAATTAAAACAACGTGCTATACCAATGGCTCCTATAGCATCTAGGCGATCGGCATCTTGCACGACCTCCATTTCTTTCGAACTAAATGATGGATTTAAATCAAATGAATTTTTAAAAGACATATTCTCGATAATCTGAGTAACATGCTCTATAATTTCGCTATCAACATTATGTTTTAAAAGAAATTCGCTAGCAACTCTTGGGCCAATAGTTTCGTCACCATTATGAAATTTAGAATCAGCAATATCATGTAAAAGAGCAGCTAAAGAAACTACTGTAATATCAACAGGTTCGTGTTTTGCGATTAATAATGTATTTTTATACACACGTTCAATATGAAACCAATCATGCCCTCCTTCGGCATTTTTGAGTTCGTTTTTTACGAAATTAATTGTTGCCTCTATGATTTGAGATTCAGGAATTTTCATGGTAAAGATTTAAGCAGGATCTACCCATTTAAATTGAAACGAATTTTCAGGAATTTTCATGCGTTCAGATAAACGATACATCCTTGGTGGTAACTTCATTAAATAGTCTCTAGCTTTTTCAGCCTCCTCATTTAAACCAGTTATGTTTCCTATTTCCCATCTGTTAATTAGCTTTTGTAAAATATCTACATAGTCGTTAGAAGTATAAACGCCTATACGTTGTGCAGTGTTAGAAAATTCTTCGAATGCTGTACCAATCTTATTTCCAGACTCTCTTAAAAAATGCGCTGGCATTGCAATTTTTCGTTTCATCATATCATGGAAGGCCATCATCATCTGACTTGGGTCCACAGCAAAAATACGTTCAACAAACTCTGAATAAGCATGGTGATGACGCATTTCATCTCCCGAAATAATTCTGCACATCTTAGCTAGCTGCTTGTTTCCTTTCTGCTTGGCAATTTTTGCAACGCGATTATGAGAAATATAAGTTGCTAATTCTTGAAAACTAGTGTAGACGAAGTTTTTGTATGGATCTCTATCTGTACCAATGTCAAAACCATCATTGATTAAGTACTGTGTGGTTTTTTCCACTTCTTTCATGTTAACACGTCCTGAGAGATATAAGTATTTATTAAGCACATCTCCATGGCGGTTCTCTTCACCTGTCCATTGACTAACCCATTTAGACCAACCATTGCGTCCTACTTGATCAATACCTTCAACATCCATAAGCCAAGATTCATAGCTAGGTAAAGCTTCTTCTGTAATCATATCACCAACCAATACTACCCAAAAGTCATAAGGTAATTCTTTAGATAATTCTCTTATTTCCCTTACTTCCTCGTAAAATGTATCTTTAGTTGAATCTGGTAAGAAATCTGTAGGTTGCCAGATATCCTCAACGGGAATTAAGTATTTTTGAATAAGAGATTCTACATCTTTTTCAAGATGTTGCATTACCTCTAATCTTACATTTTTCAAAGACATGTTGATGGTATTTTGTTAGTTAGTTTTGAATGGATTCAACAATAGTTTTTTCTACCTGAAGAATTAATTCGGTCTTATCGGTAAAGTTAGCCAATTCTATAGGCTTATGTACCTTAAATTTAATATGATTTCCAATTCCCATAGGAAATTTACCATAACGTAGCATTTTCCATGAATTATTAACTGTTATTGGAACGACTAATGCAGATGGTGCTTTCTTTATTAAGATTTCGAGACCTTTAGTCTTAAAAGGTCTTGGGTTGCCATCCTTACTTCGGGTACCTTCAGGGAAAATTACAGCTGCTCGGTTGTGTTCTTCAATATATTCACCAAATTTCATCATGGCTGGTAAAGCTTGACGTGGGTTTTTACGATCAATTAAAATAGAACCTCCATGTCTTAAGTTATAAGATACACTAGGAATACCTTTGCCTAACTCTTTTTTAGCAACAAACTTTACATGGTGCTTACGTAAATACCACATAATTGGTGAAATGTCGTACATACTTTGATGATTAGAAACTATAATTAAAGGTCTAGCCTTATCAATATTATGAGGGTTTTTAAATGTAAATCGTGTCCCTAAAACATTAAGACAACGCATTAGCGAAAACTGTAAAGCATCTACGCTTTTTTTATGAGCATCATAACCAAAAATATTAAAGCAAAACCATTGTATTGGATGAAAAACACATAAAGTTAGACCAAAGCAAATAAAATAAAGGACTGTTAGAGGGTAAGCTAATATTTTTTGCATGGCATAAAATTAAAAAACCACGATGAAAATCGTGGTTTAAATTTTTAATATTTCAAAGATTTCTAGCAATGCTCATTGTAAGCATCCATAAGATTCTCAGAAATTAGTTCTGCAGGACGACCTTCAATATGGTGACGCTCTAACATATGTACTAATTCTCCTTCTTTAAATAATGCCATACAAGGTGAGCTTGGAGGAAAAGGAATCATATATTCTCTTGCTTTATCTGTAGCTTCTCTATCTACACCTGCAAAAACAGTGACAAGATTAGTTGGTCTTTTGGCGTTTTGCAAACTCATACGAGCTCCTGGCCTAGCATTTGCAGCTGCACAACCACAGACAGAATTTACAACCACTAAAGTTGTTCCTTCTTTTGCTAATGCATTATCGACAGCTTCTGTTGTATGTAATTCTTCAAAACCAACGTTTGTTAAATCCTCACGCATTGGTTTTACTAATTCTGCTGGATACATATTTATATTTTTTTTGTTAATCTAATTTGAATGGCAAAGATAAGTTAAAAAAGTGTGTAGTAATTAGTATTCAGTAAGCAGTTTAAATGCAACTATTCTGATTTTCAATAGTAACAAAAATCCAAATTTATCTACTAACAAATAGTATATTTGAATTTCAACACATAATAAGATAACGCATGAGTTTTGCAAAGTGGATAGGAGGCGCTATCGGTTGGTCTTTTGGAGGACCAATTGGCGCTATAATTGGTTTAGCATTGGGAAGTTTTGTAGATAATATATCTGGTAACGGAACACCATTATTAGGAGAGCAACAAACGAGAAGATCACGACAACGTAATCCATATCGCCAACGCCCAAAACAAACAAGAAAGGATCAAAGACCACGAACACAATCGGGTGATTTTGAGGTGAGTTTACTGATTTTGGCTTCTATAATTATCAAAGCTGATGGTAAACAAGACCAACGCGAATTAGATTTTGTACGTCAGCAGTTTACAAATATGTATGGTAAACAACGTGCTAACCATGCTTTTGAGTTGTTTAAGCGTATTAGTAAGCAAAACATATCGATGCGTCAGGTTTGTTTACAGATTAAGAAAATGATGGATCACGCTTCACGTTTACAATTACTGCATTTTTTATTTGGTATAGCTAAAGCAGATGGCCATGTTGCTGAAGTAGAGATAAAACAGATTTATACTATGTCTGGTTATTTAGGAATTAGCAGTAAAGATTTTGAAAGTATTAAAGCCATGTTTTATGACATGACGAATAATGCTTATAAAATATTAGAAGTTAACAAATCAGTTTCTGATGAAGAAGTGAAACGTGCTTATCGAAAAATGGCAAAGAAATACCATCCAGATCGTGTAGGACATTTGGGTAAGGAGCACCAAGAAGGAGCGGAAGAGAAGTTTAGGCAAGTACAAGAAGCCTATGAGCATATTCAGAATGAAAGAGGGTTTAAATAGTATTTATGTATTGGCTTATAGGAATAATTATCGTATTCGCTCTAGCTTTTGTTATTATAAAGCTAACCATAAATTCTAAAGAAAATCCAGATTCTAGCCTAGGAATTTTAGAACATTCAAGCACGTTTAAAAAGCAAGATATTGAGATGGTTGATGATAGTTTGAAAAATGATACACCTGGAAATTTATTTAATAATAAATAAATTTCTAAGTACTAATTCAAACTCGCAGCTACTTTTTTGACATAAGCAGAAGCGGCCTCACTTGCACTTTCAGGATTGTCTATTTTACTAGTAACTATAGCTACTAATTGTTTGTCATCTTCAGCCTTTAAATCATAAACTGTAGTTTCTAAAATATAGACTTTAGATGTTCTTTCAGTTATGGTTTCAGGAACATAATTTCCAAGTGTTGTCATTGACATTGGGTGTCTGTAATAAGTATAAAAACCACCATAGTATCTCGGATAATACCCATAATAGTTTCCGCCTTCATAATAACCACCGTTTCTCTCTAATCTTGTTTCTTCTTGATAATCTTTCATTACAGTTAGAACAACACCATCAAAGCCTTCAGCTTCTAATAATTTTTTGATTTTTCCTTTATTACTTTCAGAGGGTTTTTCGTTAGGCTTCATATCACCAAACTTTGAATAACTCGCAGTAGCACTATATCCTTTAGATTGCATTTGTTTAACAATTTCGTTCTCAAAAGTTAAACGAGCTTGCTTGTTTTCTGAACGTGCAACAACTAAAAAGTTCCTGCTCTTTACATCAGAAACCTCTTCACTTTTCCATGAATCTAAAACTTTTACGCTTGAACAGCTTTGAAATGCTAGTATAGAGATAAAACAAATTAAAAGATATATTGACTTTTTCATAATGGTTAGTTTTTTAATTGATAAATATAAGTTAAATTAACCTCTAAACAAAAAGAAATCATCTTTCATATCTTCAATTTGTGTGTCTTCGTTAGTGATGATATAATCAATGGCTTTTGAAGTGAATTCATCACCTTTTTGGGTAAGAGATACAATGTTATTTTCAATCAGAATCATATTATTTTTTTGAGCTAAATCTAAGACGCTTTTAGAACGCACTTTTTGCCAATTGATATGTTCGTTAAGATGTTTTACATGGCGCTCAGATTCTTCATCATGATTTTTTAAGTGTAATAAAAAGGTGAGTAAGGATACTTCAGTACGTTGTTGTCTTTCTCTATAAAGTACTGCTATTATGCCTTTTGTCGGAGCAAATAAGTAGACCATTAGAAAAACTAATCCAAGTACTGTAGTTATAGAACCAGCTATTGAAGCATCTAACCAATGCGCAACCCAATACCCAAAAATGGCACTAAAAGTTCCAAACCCAATAGCTAAGCCGAGCATCTTTTTTAAATCTTTGGTCAATAAATAGGCAGCAGCAGCAGGAGCAATCATTAAAGCGACAACAAGTATAGCACCTACAGCATCGAACGCTCCAACTGTAGTAACTGAAGACACTGACATTAGTCCATAATGCATAATCGCTGGTGAAAACCCAAGAGATGCAGCCAAACCTTTATCAAAAGTGCTCACTTTTAATTCTTTAAAAAATGTAAATAATAAGGTTACTGTAATCAGGAGAATGGTACCCACAATCCAGAATGATTTAGGACCAACATCTGTTCCACCAATTACTAATCTATCAAATGGAGCAAAAGCTAATTCGCCAAGCAATACAGCATCGACATCTAAATGTACATCATTAGCGTTTTTAGCAATCATAATAACTCCAATACTAAATAATGCAGGAAATACCAAACCTATGGCAGTATCTTCTTTTACCAATCCTGTTTTTTGAATATACTCAACTAATATTACTGTAATTATACCTGTTAATGCAGCAAGAAGAATAAGTAACGGTGAATTTAAATCGTTAGTAATAAAAAAACCAATGACGATACCAGGTAAGATAGAGTGGCTTATGGCATCACTTATCATTGCCATTTTTCGAAGCACTAAAAATGTACCAGGAATCGCACAAGCCACAGCAACTAAACTAGCAATAAGTTGTATTTCTAATTGCGCACTACTCATCCTCAGTTGTTTGTTTATTATAAAGATTAGCGGCTATATCAAACCCAGTTTCAGTTAAACTCCACATATTGCCATTAATCTGAACATAATCTTTATCCACTAATTTTTGAAGCGAAGACTTTGTATATCCTTGAAAGTTATTTAGTAATCGAATAGCGTGCGGATGCGAAATATCTTCATGCGTTTCTGCTATATTATGCATAAAAGCCAAGGTTTTATGTAATTCTAAATCGCGACGATTTTTTATAAATCGAATCTGCTTAAATAGTAAACCTCTACTTGGTGAAAAAATAAATGAAAAGACTACAAATACGGCTGCGACCAATACTATCACTGGTCCAGTTGATAAGTTGTTTTGACTAGCACTTATAGCTGTACCAACAACACCAGAAAATGCTCCAAAAATTGCTGCTAAAAATACCATTACAGCTAAACTATTAGTCCATTGTCGTGCAGCAGCAGCAGGTGCTAAAAGCATAGCACTCATAAGAACAACACCTACAGTTTGTAAACCAAGAACGATGGCTAATACAATAAAACTGGTTATTAAAATATCTATAGTTTTGGTATTGAGCCCAAGTGTTTTAGTATAATCTGAATCGAACAATAGAATTTTGAATTCTTTCCAGAAAGTGAGCATAACGATTAGGCAAATACCTGTGACGATTGCCATCATCCAAACATCACTTTCAACTAAAGTTGCGGCTTGCCCAAATAAATATTTGTCTAAACCAGCTTGATTGGCATTGGGTTGCTTTTGAATAAATGTGAGCAGTAACATGCCGAACCCAAAAAATAAAGACAAGATTAAACCTAATGCTGTATCAGACTTTAAATGTGTTTTAGTCACAATTCCTCGTATCCAAAAGGTTCCAATGAGACCGCTTACCAAAGCACCAAGAAGCAATGTATTGCTGTCTTTAGCTCCAGTGATTAAAAATGCAATAGCAATTCCTGGCAATGCAGCATGTGAAATGGCATCACCAAGTAAGCTTTGCTTTCTGAGCACAGCAAAACTTCCCAACATACCGCATACTGCACCTAGAATAGCAGTACCAAGTGTTATGGTTCTGAGTGTATAGTCTGTAAAGACAAGTTCTATGTATTCAATGAAGTCTATAGCTTTTAGTTTTTAATTGGTGTACAAATCTCAATAAGAAAACCATTAAGATCTCTTAAGTAGCCAACTTTTTGCCCCCAAGGTTTTTCAATAATACTTTCATATTCAACAGCACCTGCGTCTATTGCTTTTTTAAAGTCTGCTTCGATATTTTCTGAGGTAAAAGCCATTTCAATACCATTTGGTTTTTCAGTCAATGTTATTTTTTTGAACCCTTGTTTAAAATTAGAATTACCTAATACATATGAAGCAAAAGTAATTGTAGTTTCCCCAGAAATTAGCTCGCCATAATCAGCTTCTGGAGTTAAAAACTTTTTTTGAAAACCAAAAGCGTTCGCATAAAATGTAATTGTCTTTTCAACATCTTCGACATATAGTATGGTATAGGCATATTTCATAATATTACTCTTGTATACTTACTTTATAATTAATGCCGTAAGTCTTTGTTAGGTTGTCATCATTAAAGATATCCTTTACAGGTCCTGTTGCAATTTTCTTTACGTTTAAAAATGTAACCCAATCAAAATATTCTGGAACGGTTTGTAAATCGTGATGAACGACAATAACTGTTTTACCTTCTTTTCTGAGTTCTTTTAGAATATTTATTATAGCAATTTCGGTTATTGCATCTACACCTTGAAATGGCTCGTCCATAAAATAAATAGAAGCATTTTGAACTAACGCTCTAGCCAAAAATATACGTTGTTGTTGCCCTCCAGATAGTTGACTAATTTGCCTGTTTTTAAAAGGCAGCATTCCCACTTTTTCTAAAGCTTCAAGCGCTGCTTTTTTCTCTTTTTGACCTGGTCGTTTTATCCAGCCTAAACTGCCGTATGTTCCCATTTTCACAACATCTAGAGCTGTTGTTGGAAAATCCCAATCGACGCTTCCTTTTTGAGGTACGTAAGCTACCAACTTTCGTTGCTTTTCGTAAGATTTTCCGTAAATACTAACACTTCCGGCAATTGGGTCTAAAATGCCTAAAATAGCTTTTATAAGTGTGGATTTTCCTGCTCCGTTTGGTCCAACAATAGCCATTAGCACTCCTTCAGGAATTTCTAAATCGATATCCCAAAGTACAGGCTTGTAGTTATAAGCTACAGTTAAATCGTCTACTTTTACTGCTATAACTCCTGCTAAAGTAGGGGTCTTATTATTTCTAGCTTGTTCTTTCATAATTTTATTTCTATTCATTTTGTCTTGATACAAAACGAACCAAAAAATCACGATCAAAATTAGGAAATTGCTAAAGCACCATTCACTTTCAGAACTTAGTGCTTGAGGCTTTGCCTCACATGTTCGTTCTTTCGTTCATTATTTCTGAATTTTGATGTTCAATTCTTTGAATTGATTTAGGACATTCACTTTTGCTGTTTTCTGTCCTTTTGGGTTTATTATTTCACTAATCACTTCAAAGCACCAACAATTGTGTTTACGTTATACTCAAACATACCAATATAAGTACCTTCGATGGTCCCTTTAGTTCCTAATGCATCTGAGTAAAGCGTACCTCCAATTTCAACATTATGACCTTTAGATTTTACGGCTGCCTGTAAGGCTTCAATAGTACGTTTTGGCACTGAACTTTCAACAAAAACAGCTTTAATCTGTTTTTCTATAATAAAAGCAGACAGTTTTTGTACATCTTTAACACCAGCTTCTGTTGCTGTGGATAAGCCTTGTAAGCCTACAACTTCAAAATTATATGCTTTACCGAAATAGTTAAAGGCATCATGTGCTGTAACTAAGATTCGATTTTCAAGAGCGAGTTCGGCAATTTTAGCATTTATGTTATCATTTAGCGCCTTTAATTCCAATAAGTAGGCGGTCATATTTTTAGCATAGATTTCAGCATTTTTTGGGTCCTGTTCTGCCAATACCTTTGCCACCTTTTCTGCAAATATTCCAAAGTAGCTAATATCAAACCAAACATGTGGATCATAGTTAGAGGCAAAATAATCTGAGCCAATTAAGGTGCTTTTATCTAATTCGTCAGCTAAAGCAATTGGTGTTTTAGTTGCGCTTCCCATTTTTTCAAAAACTTCAATAAGCTTTCCTTCTAAATGCAGACCGTTATAAAAAATGATATCTGCATCTACCAGTTTAGAAACATCTCCTTCGCTAGCTTTATACAAATGCGGATCTACACCAGAGCCCATTACACCTTGTACATTAACAGCATCACCACCTATGTTTTTAACCAAATCAGTAATCATGGTCGTAGTAGTGACGATATTTAATTTTCCGTCGTCTTTAGGTTCATTTTTACAGTTTGTAAAACTTTGAACTAAGCAGATTAAGAAAAAGATTTTTCTCATTTATTTTAAAATTTAAATTCTACGTACTAAAATAGTACTTTTAAAAAGCTGACTTTAGAAGTCACCAAACTTAACACCTATAAACAGAGTTCGTGGTCTGTTGGGACCATAAATATAGTCTGAATCTCTTGTTGCGCCAGTATCAAAATCACTTTGGTAACTGTCAAAAAGGTTCTGTACACCTGTACTTAATTCAATATGAAAGTTCTCTTTCACATCAAAATCATAGGTAAACTTCGTTGTTAGATCAAAAAAAGATTCAGAATTCACTAAATCTATAAAGCCAGAGTCACTTACAACATGAGGGACTACCATTGTACCTGTATAATTTCCTGTAACGTCTAATTTAAACGCTTTACTTATCTGCCAGTTAGACGTTAAAAACCCATAGACATTTGGGGTTCTTACAAATTCATCTATGATAACATTTTGTTCATCTGGAACTGAACCATCAGCTTCAAACAACACTTGATCTTCTTTATAAATTGATTTTTGAAATGTAGCGCCAGCCTGAAAAAACAATGAGCTAATAGGTGAAACACTTAATTCAATATTGGCACCAGCAACGTATGCACCTGAACCATTTCTAGATTCCTCTAAAATAGAACCATTTGGTAGAGATGCTCCTGTACTAACAATTGTAAAAGGATCAGTTAATGACGTATAGAAGCCTTCAACCAAAAGATTAGTTTGCGTTGTATTAAAATCTTTTGAATAATCAAATGATGCAGTAAAGGCATCTGAAAATTCACTTTTTAGATTTTCAGATAGAATGACAAAACGTTGTTCTCCACCCACAGAAGAAATATGTAAATCTTCATTAAAAGCCTGTGGTGCTCTAAAACCTCTAGCATAACCACCTCTAAATTGAAGTTTGTCAGTAATATTATATAATAAAGTTAGTCTTGGACTCAAAATGGTTTCTGAAACGTCTGAAGTGCGCTCTATATCTTGAATCGTGTAAAATCCATCAACTTTTATATGATCTAAACGTGCTCCTAGAAGCGCAGTAAATTTGTCATTTGGTTTCCATTCATATTGCCCATAAACGCCTAAACTATTTACTTTTTGATCAACCAAGCGATTATAACCAGGAATAGTGTCATCTGTGTTGTTACGCTGAAATTCTATTCCTGTTGTAATAACATTTCTATTTTTAAATTCATGTTTAAACTTTGTGCCTATAACAAAGGCAAAGTCTTTTGTGTTTCCAAAAGCATTATTGGCTGCAGCAATATCTTCGGGTGATGTTCCTCCACCCAATCCTCCGTAATAACTGTCTCTATTGGTATATTGTAAAGATGTATAGGTACTCAATGTATTGGTGCGAGCATCATTAAATAATTCGTAGTCTAATCCTGAAAATATAGTGTTGTGGTCTAACTCTTCAGTGATATTGGTAAATTGAGGTGCTAGATCTAGTTGATCACCACCACGTCTATATTCCCTAATTGCAGTAAAGTCTAGTCCGATTCTACTATTATCATTTGGTCTTAAAAATGCCTTTGCTCCAAGAGAATTGTTTTCTAATATGGTTATTTCACTGTAGCCATCGCCATTGGCATCAAACGCGTCACGATTTCTATATATACCGTAAAGTGTGATTCCACTGGTTAAATCATCACTGACGATAGAACCATTTATATTAACATTACGATCTGCAGTTTTTCCGTCTATCAAAGCCAAAGTAGAACTGACTTCCCAACTATCGTCAGTAGGTTCTTTTGTAATAACATTTATGGTTCCGGCAATAGCATTTGATCCAAATAGTGCTGAACCACCACTGCGAACTACTTCCACACGATCTATAATACTTACAGGGATTTGTTCTAAGCCATAGACACCATTTAATGCACTGAATACAGGACGACTATTAACTAAAATTTGAGTGTATTGTCCCTCTAAACCATTCATACGAACTTGGGTAAATCCACAATTTTGACAGTTGGTTTCTACACGTACACCAGGTTGGAAGTTTAACCCGTCTGCTAATGAGGATGCTTGAGTAGCGCTAAATAATTTAGGACTTAAAACTTTGACAATAACAGGTGCTTGTTTTTTACTAATTCTATTTCTTGTAGCACTCACAACAACTTGGTCTAAGCCTAAAATGTCTTCAATAAGTGTGAAATTGACAGTTATATTTGTTCCTGAAACAAGATTGATAGATTGTTGCTGTGTGCGATAACCTATTGATGTTACTTCTAAAATGATTTCACCTTCAGATAGGTTTAATACATACTTACCCAGATCATCCGCATTAGTACCTTGTGCACTATTTTTTACTGTAACACTTGCATAAGGAATAGGTAAACCATTTACGGTAATTTGACCAGACACTTTAACTTTTGTGTTCTGAGCAAACAGCAGTGTACTTGAAAAAAACAAACATAAAAGCATCATATGATTCATGCAAAAAAATAGATTTTAGTTTTGTAGAATATAAAAATTAGACAAATCTAAAAATATGTTTTAAGATAAAAAAATTTATCTTTGTTTAAATTGTAATGTCGTGACTTTAGCAGAAGAGAATTATTTAAAGGCCATTTATCATCTAGAGCAAGAATTTAAGAGTGGTGTTTCTACAAATGCACTTGCAAAAGAGATGAATACTAAGGCTTCGTCAGTAACAGATATGGTAAAAAAGTTAGCCGAGAAGCAACTGCTAACACATGTACCTTATCAAGGCGCCACACTTTCTGAAAGTGGACGAAATTATGCTGTAAAAATTATTAGAAGACACCGGCTTTGGGAAGTATTCTTAGTAGAAAAGTTGAACTTCTCATGGGATGAGGTACATGAAGTCGCTGAGCATTTAGAGCATATTAAATCAGAAAAATTGATTAATGAACTCGATGCGCTTTTAGAGTTTCCAACACACGATCCTCATGGTGATCCTATACCAGATAAAAATGGAAACTTTAAACATATAGATAAAATAATTTTAGCGAAAGCCGAAATAGGAAACCGCTATAAATGTGTTGGTGTAGATGATACGTCCACTAATTTTTTAAAATATCTCGATAGCAATAATATTGCACTTGGCACTATTATTACTGTAATTCATAAAGAACCTTACGATAATTCTATAAAAATAGAATTAGAGGATAAAGACATTGTTGTTTCTCAGAATGTGGCTAAAAATTTGTATTTAAAAAAAGTTTAAATCTCTTATAATCTATAATGCTTTATAGATTTTGTCACACTAATATTTTTTTAAAGTCTATTATATTGAGAACTATAATAGTTACAAAAATGGTATTATGAAATCAATTCAATTTATGATGCTCTTATGCATTACTTCATTTTTTTATTCGCTGAATGCACAGGTACAGATTGTTAAGGATTCAATGAGTGTAATTACACAGATCGGTATACAGGAAAAAGCAAACTTTAATGATTATGAAATAAAATTTGAAAAAGTAATTACGGATTCTAGATGCCCTAAAAAAGTAATGTGTGTTAGAGATGGCGAAGCGTATGTATTAGTTTCGATTTATAAAAACGGAAATTTTATCGAGGACAAAAAAATAAGGATTGATGCTAGTGGCTATGTTATGGAATCTAATAATTTGGCTTATGATGCTAAAGACTTTAAAATTTATGGATTTGCATTAACACCTTACCCAGAAGATACAAATGATATTAAGAGTAAAGACTATCAATTAGAAGTTGTGTTTCAACCAAAAAGGTTAGAGTAATTAGAATTCTTTTTTAAAGAGATTATCTAGTGACAACCACACTCATCATCAGTTCCACAACCTTTTGCAGCTTTTTTCTTTGGTTTCCAAATAAACTTTCGAACTAAAAATACAAGTGCTAAACTTAGTGTAGCAACTACTAATATATTTTGAACAACTGTATTCATCTATTTTAACATTTGAAAAGCAATTAATGCTACAATATACGCAAAAGCGCTCATTACTACGAGTTGATATATTGGCCATTTCCATGAATTCGTCTCACGTTTTACAATAGCTAGTGTGCTCATACATTGCATGGCAAAAGCATAAAACAAGAGCAACGAAATACCAGAAGCTAAGTTAAATACTTTACTACCATCGCTGTAAACCTCTTGTGCCATTCGATTTTTTATGGTAGACATGGCTTCATCTTCATCTTCTATATCATTAGCACTCCCGATACTGTAAATCGTAGCTAAAGTCCCAACGAAAACTTCACGTGCGGCAAAAGATGTTACAAGACCAATTCCTATTTTCCAATCGTAACCTAAAGGTTGAATTACAGGCTCTATGGTTTTACCTACAATACCAATATAAGAATGTTCCAATTTGTGTTCTGCAATCAAATCATTTTGTTCATCCTGAGATAGATTAGGATAATTTTGTTGAACAATATTTTCTGCATTGTTGAATTGTTCTCCTGGACCATAGGATGCTAAAAACCATAATACAATAGATATGGCTAAAATGATTTTACCAGCTTCAAAGACAAATGTTTTTGTTTTTTCTAAAACAGTTAGCGCCACATTTTTAAATAATGGCACTTTATAACTTGGCATTTCTACAACAAAGTAAGACTTACTTTTAATCTTAAGTATTTTATTGAGAATGTAGGCTGAAAAAACTGCGGTTAAAAACCCAATAATGTATAGACTCATTAATGTTAAGGCTTGATAACTTAAACCTAAAAAAGTTCCATCTGGAATAACCAAAGCAATAATTATCACATAAACAGGTAGTCTTGCTGAGCAAGTGGTAAATGGTGTTACAAGAATTGTGATTAGGCGTTCTTTCCAACTTTCTATATTTCTTGCTGCCATTATTGCCGGAATTGCACATGCATTTCCTGAAATTAATGGTACTACACTTTTGCCACTTAAGCCAAAACGTTTCATAATATTATCCATTAAAAAGACAACGCGACTCATATAACCACTTTCCTCTAAAAGTGAAATGAATAAAAACAAAAAAGCTATGGGAGGAATAAAAACCATAATACCACCAATACCTGCAATAATACCTTCAGCTAATAGATTAGTGAATGCACCTTCTGGTAAAGTGCGCTGCACCCAATTTGCTAAATTAGAAAAACCAGCATCTATTACATCTGTTGGATAGGTTGCCCAATCATAAACTGCTTGAAACATTAAAAGAAGGATGCCAAAAAAGATAACATAACCCCAAATTTTGTGAGTTAGAATTCTATCTAGTTTAATCCTTAAATCCTTTGCTGAATTTAAATCTATGGTTTGCCCTTTTTTAAGAGTGTCATTTATAAATTGATAGCGCTTAATCGTTTCCTTTTGTTGAATACGCTTTAAATCTGTTTTAGACTTTGTTTTAAAGTTGGCAACAGCATCAATAGTATTCCTATCTGTTTTACCAAAATTAACATCTTGGGTAATGACTAACCAAAGTTTATATAATAATTGATTGGGAAATGCTTTTCTTAAATCATCAAAGTAAGTTTTGTCAATTGAAGAAGCATTCATACATGGTTTTGTGGAAAGCTCTTTAAAATTTGAGATGCGTTCTTTTAAATCAGAGATACCTTTGTTTTTTCGTGTACTGATTAACGCAATTTTTGTTTCTAGTTGTTTTTCTAAAAAAGGAATATCTAAGGAAATGCCTTTATACTCCATTCGATCAGACATATTAATTACTAAGATTGTTGGTATTTCTAAATCCTTAATCTGAGTAAATAATAATAAGTTACGTTTTAGGTTCTCAACATCACTAACTACAACAGCAACGTCAGGAAAATCTTTATCATTTTTGTTTAGAAGTAATTCTATAACTACGTTTTCATCAAGCGAAGAGGCGTTTAAGCTGTAAGTACCTGGTAAATCGATAATGTGAGCCTTTACACCACGTGGTAGTTTGCAAATTCCTTCCTTTTTCTCAACAGTAATACCAGGATAGTTACCCACTTTTTGATTGAGACCTGTTAAAGCATTAAAAACAGATGTCTTCCCAGTGTTAGGATTCCCTATTAAAGCAACATTAATCTGCTTACTCATTACTGGTCTCTATTTGAACGTGAATAGCAGTCTCTTTTCTAATCGCTAAATGAGAACCGTTAATATTTAAATACATTGGATCTGCAAAAGGTGCAACTTGTACTAATTCAACAGAATTTCCTGGTAAACACCCCATTTCAAGAAGTTTTAATGGAATATGAATAGACGATACATCAGTGATGATACCTCGTTGTCCTCGTTTTAAATCTGCTAATGTCAAGCGCTTCTTATTTAGATTGATTTTAAAGAAGCAAAAGTAGGGGAAATTATTTACTGTTAAAAGAGAGATAATAATTATTTAAAGACTTTTAACTTTTTATGAACCTCCAAAATATTTTAAGGTTTCGATATCTTCTAATAATCTATCAATTTCATCAGGATCTGTTCCATCATAAAACCCTCTGATTTGGCGTTTTTTGTCAATTAGCAGAAAATTTTCTGTATGAATCATATCATACTTATCAGCATTTCCTTGGGTCTTCACAGCCAAATAACTTTTCCTAGCTAACTCATAGATTTGTTTTTTATCCCCTGTCACTAAATTCCATTTACGGTCAATGACCCCTTTTTTATTTGCATATCTTTTTAGCTGTTCCACACTATCAATTTTTGGTGTTACTGAATGCGACAATAACATAATATCATTATCACTAATAATCTCTTTTTGAATTTGGTGCATGTGATCTGTCATAATAGGACAAATGGTTTGGCATGTTGTAAAAAAGAAATCAGCAACATAGATTTTATCTTTATAAGTGTCTTGTGTAATTACTTCGCCATTTTGATTTAATAAACTGAAATCAGCAATTTTATGATATTTAGATTTGTGTTGAACGGTACTATCTACTAATTCTTCGCTTACACTAGACGGATTCCATATTGGTAATGGTTGTTTTACATTTAAAACATTATATATAATTATAATGATGATGATACACAAAACGGAAAAGAAAATACCGAAGTTTTTATACCCCTTGAAAAAGGAAAGAAAAGACATTGTTTAGATGTTTAATTTTTGAAATACAAAGGTACGATTCAAGTGAATTTCTCAGAATTTTTTTAACACAATAATCTTAGCAATATCACTCAATAGATAAATTACAGTTAAATTTCATCGAATAGAAATGCATTTATTTTCTAAGTTGCTTTAAAACCTTACTTTTGTCAATCGAAATTTGAAAATGACTACATGGAATTTGTAATAAAGATATCTCAATTTTTACTCAGTTTATCCTTGCTTATTGTATTGCATGAGCTTGGACACTTTATACCAGCAAAATTATTTAAAACAAAAGTTGAAAAGTTTTACCTCTTTTTTGATGTAAAATACTCGCTTTTTAAAAAGAAAATTGGTGATACCGTTTATGGTATTGGTTGGTTGCCACTTGGTGGTTATGTAAAGATTGCGGGAATGATAGATGAGAGTATGGATAAGGAGCAGATGGCTCAACCTCCTCAACCTTGGGAATTTAGATCTAAGCCAGCTTGGCAAAGACTTATTATTATGCTTGGAGGCGTCACTGTAAATTTCATTTTAGCTTATGTAATCTATGTTGCTATATCTTTTGCTTACGGAGATTCTGATGTAAAAGTTGATAGTTTAAAAGATGGCTATTGGATTGACAATCCTGCATTAATAGAAATGGGTTTTAAAACAGGAGATAAGGTTTTAGCTATAAATGATATACCAATTATAAATGATTCTGATATAGGCTTTAATCTTATAAGTGCTGAATCTATTACTATTAATAGAGCAGGAGTAGAACAAACTATTGATTTACCTGAAGACTTCTTAGGAAAATATTCTGCTAGTAAGAGTAAACGAAATTTTGAATATCGAATACCATTTATGGTAGGGGAAGTTGCAGATACGTCTTTAAATGTCTCTAAAGAGCTAAAACAAGGGGATGTCATTACAAGCATAAATGGTAAGGAGTTAAGATACTTTGATCAATTAGACAATATTACTTCTGAATTAAAAAATACCACTGTAACGGCAGAGATTTTAAGAGAAGATGATACCAAGATAGTTAAAGAGTTAGCTCTAGATGCTGATGGTAATTTTGGTATAGTTCCTTATCGTCATCCTAAACGTTTTGCAGAATTAGGTTACTACGATATTTTCAGAAAAGAATACAGCTTTGGTGAAAGTTTTGCAGCTGGTGGACGAAAATTCACTAAAACAATAACAAATTATTTTGATCAGTTAAAAGCGATCTTTAGTCCAAGTACGGGAGCTTATAAAGGCTTAGGTGGCTTTAAAGCTATATACGATCAATTTCCAAGTACATGGAGTTGGTCCTATTTTTGGGGATTGACAGCGTTTTTATCTATTATGTTAGCGATTTTAAACTTACTACCAATACCAGCCTTGGATGGAGGTCACGTTATGTTTTTATTATTCGAAATGATTACAGGTCGTAAACCAAGTGAAAAGTTCTTAGAACGTGCTCAAGTAGTCGGATTCTTTATTTTAATAGCGCTTGTTCTTTTTGCCAATGGTAATGATATTTATAAAGCAATAACTAATTAAAAATTTACGTTTAGAGTAGTAAAAAAGTAATATTTCATTTGGTGAGAATAAAAAAAATGAATTATATTTGCATCCGCTAACGCGAAAAATAACCTTCCTCTTTAGCTCAGTTGGTTAGAGCATCTGACTGTTAATCAGAGGGTCCTTAGTTCGAGCCTAAGAAGAGGAGCAAACAAAGCCATTACGAAAGTAGTGGCTTTTTTGTGTTTCATTAGCATATAAAAGTGATATTTTCTATCCAAGAAATTAAACCTTTAGTAGTGTTTTGAGTCTAAAAGCAAGTTATATTGCATAACTTGGATTTTTAAAATTAGTAAGTGTCATCTATTTTTAAGTACATTAAATTTTCAATCTATATAATTATTGCTTTTTTGAGTCAGCATTCAATCGCTCAATTAAGTAAAACGCATTACATTCCTCCATTAACAAGTGCAGAATTTGGTAATGCAAACCCAGAAAGTCAATACCTTTATTTATCAACACCGAGCGCAGCGGATGTTGCCTATACCATTAAACAAATAGGATTGCCATCGTCAGTGATATTACAGGTTTAGTCTCCAATGCAAACCCACAAGTTATTAATGTTGCTTTTGGTAATGGGCAGTTGTTTGTAGTCTCTAGCCAAACAAGTACAATTACTAATAATGGTTATGTCATAGAAGCAGAAGATGTTATTTATGTTTCTGTAAGAATGCAAGCAGGAAGCAATAATCAAGCAGGTGCTCTAGTAAGTAAGGGTATTTCTGCTTTAGGCCAACAATTTAGAGTTGGTAGTTTTACTAATCAAAATCCGCAAAGTAATTATCTTAATTTTGTCTCGGTGATGGCAACTGAAGACAATACTGAAGTTGTTTTTGATAATCTCCCAGCTGGTTTAGTTATAAAAAATTATACAGGTACAACATCGGTTTCAGTTACATTGAATGAATATGAAAGTTACATTATAGCTACTAATGGTAATGATTCAACTATAAATACGGATGGGTTAATAGGAGCTTTAGTTACAGCAAATAAAGATATTGTGGTGAATTGCGGTTCAGCAAATGGAAGTTTTCATAATGGAAATGGTCGTGACTATGGGATAGATCAAATTGTTGGAGCTTCAAAAATTGGAAGTGAATATATATTTGTAGAAGGAGATGGAACTAATGATTGGGAAAATATTTTAATTGTTGCCCATTCAGATAACACAACGGTTAGCATTAATGGAGCTACACCAATAACAACATTAAGTGCAGGTGAATACCATCTTATTGATGGGTAATAACTATAATACAAATGGAAATATGTATGTAGAAACATCGCAAGATGTTTTTGTATATCAAGGAGTAGGTGCTACAACTAGTGAAGCAAATCAAGGTTTGTTTTTTGTACCACCTTTGAGTTGTGAGGCTCGTGGAAATTTAGATAATATTGCGAACATTGAAGATATTGGATCCACAACCTATTCTGGTGGTGTATCTGTTGTTACCAAAGTTGGTGCAACAGTTACTATTAACAATACACCAATTTCCAGTTTTGGTGCTATAGGACCGAGTATAGTAACTGGAAATACGGATTATGTAACTTATAAAGTCTTAGGTCTTACACGTAATATTTCGGTACAAAGTAGCGATGAATTATATTGTGCCTACTTTAACTTTAATGGTAATGCGACATCAGGTGGCTTCTATTCGGGATTTCCATCGGCACCTGAAATTAATTTTAATGCTAATTTTGAAGCTTTAGGTAATTGTATTCCTAATATCACTTTGTCAGCAGCGAATACAGAAAATTTTGATACTTTTCAATGGCTTTTTGATGATGGTTCTGGAAGTGGCTTTGTAGATTTAAATATTAGTACACCAGATTTAACACCAACCAATCCAGGAACCTATAAACTTGTAGGTATAGTAACATGTTCTGGCTTAGTATTAGAATCAGCTGAGGTTCCAGTGAGTATTTGCCCTGATGATATAGATAATGATGGGATTATAGATAATCTTGATATAGATAATGATAATGATGGGATTCTTAATTGTACCGAGTCTAATGGTAATGTCACTATAGATTTATCAGATATTAATCAACCCGAATTTGTATTTCAAGACAGCTCTGTAAATAGTACTTTAGCCACAGGGTTATTCACTCAAACAAGTTCTTCAGGAAATCCTAATACACTTGTAACTAACAACCAAGGCAATTTAATAAGTGTTATCGGATCTGCAAATAGTGCCGAAAATGATTATAGTATGTCATTTACAGAGTTGGTCAACGTTAAATTCTCTGAAGATACTTCAACGGCACATTTGATTACAGATGGGGAATTTTTTACGGTAAAGATTACACCAGTAAATAAAAATATAACACTTCGAGATCCTGATAATAGACTACTTGTAGATTCAAATTTTGATGGAGCTTTTGAAGCAGGTGTGACCTCAATATCTGGATCAGAAATACGTTTTAAAGTAAATCCATCACCTCTTGGAACGACTCCTTATGAATTTTTAGCAGATAAAGTTGATGGGTTTTCGTTAGTTCATAATTTAACTAATGTATCAGAATCTTCAACTTACAGAGGAATAATTTCGTTGACGTGTTATCAACTAGATTCGGATAATGATGGCGTAGAAGACGCTCTAGATTTAGATAGTGATAACGACGGAATTCCAGATTATATAGAATCTCAAGGGAATAATTTTCTTAATCTATCTTTGGTTGATGCAGATAATAATGGGTTAGATGATGTTTATGATATTAATGCCATGCCAATTGATACAGATACAGATGGTATTGCAGATTACCTGGATTTAGATGCTGATAATGACGGCATATACGATTTACATGAAACAGGTCAACTAGGCTTACTATCTGATACAGATACTAACGGAATTGTTGATGGGCCAATTATGAATTTTGGCAATAATGGTTGGGTTGATGATGCAGAGACCTCGCCAGATAGTGGATTACTTGGTTATATACTGAATGATTTTGATAACGATTCTAATTTTAGTTACCTTGATTTAGATAGTGATGATGATGACTGTAGTGATGTAATTGAAGCTGGCTTTTCTGATGCTAATACAGATGATTTATTAGGAGACTTTGTTGTAGTAGTTGATGATTTTGGATTAGTAATCAACGCTAGTGATGGTTACACAATTCCCAATAACGATTATTTAGATGCAGCTCCACTTTCAATACTTTCTGAGCCAACTGACACTGAGGTTTGTGAGTCTTCAGAAGTTATTGTTTCTTTAGTATCTGATACTGCAGAGAGTTTTCAATGGCAAACAAGTACAGATGGAGTTAATTGGATTTCTATAAACGATGATGTAATCTATAGTGGTACATTAAGTAATGAATTAACAATAACAAATACACCTTTAACATATAATGAGAATTTATATAGAGCAAAATTAAATAGGTTAGGGAATAGTTGTGATTTTTATTCTCAAGAAATAACACTTACCGTCTTTGCATTACCACAATTGAATCCTTCTGTATTTTTAGTACAATGTGATGATGATAATGATGGTTTTAGTGCTTTTAACCTGTTAGAGGCTAACATGCAGATTTCTACAAACTTTTCAAATGAGACATTCACTTATTACCTTACTGAAGCTTCTGCTATTAATGGAGATGAATTAAGTGTAGATTATATTAATAATCCAGATACGTTTGTAAACCAAAATGTTAGTAACGGTTTAGTTTGGAGCCGTGTGGTTTCAGAATTTGGCTGTGTTTCTATTTCTGAAATTCAACTTCAGGTGTCTACAACAGCGATTCCTTCATCTTTTCAAAGAATGTTTAACGTTTGTGATGATTTTTTGGATATAAATGGTGATGATAATTCTAATAATAATGATAGTGATGGTGTGGCAACATTCGATTTTAGTACTGTTACAGCTGAGGTTTTAGCTTTTATTCCTGCTGGACAAAACCCACTACCACCAAGATATTTTAGAAACGAAGCTGACGCTCTTGCTGAAGTAAATGAGATTATAGATATTTCAAATTATAGAAATATAGATTATCCAGGAACTCAGCAAATTTATATAAGAGTTGATAGCGCTATTGCAAATGATTGCTTAGGTCTAGGAACGCATATTACCTTAACAGTAGAACAATTGCCAATAGCAAATCCGGTAGCAATTGATGCAGAATGTGATGATGATAATGATGGCCTTTTTCCGTTTAATGTTTCTCAAGTTGAATCTACAGTTTTAAATGGTCAATCTCTTAATGATGTCAACATATCTTACTTCAATGAAGCAGGTATAGCTTTACCAAGTCCATTGCCAAACCCATTTATTACAGGAAATCAGACGATAACAATTCGTGTGACAAATACCATTACAGCAGATCCAAATGGTCCTTGTTATGATGAAACAACATTAGAGTTTACAGTATATGATTCGCCGATTGCAAACCCTGTAGATATTCCTCCAGTTTGTGATGACGATGATAATGATACAGATGGTTTGTTTAGTTTTGATACATCTTCTATAGAAAATGGTATTTTACAAGGTCAATCAAACATGGAAGTAATGTATTTTAATAGCTTAGGTGAAGAACTTTCAAGTCCGTTACCAAATCCATTAGTTTCAGGTACACAAACGATTACTGCAAGAGTAATTAATCCATTAAATGATACTTGTGTAGATAGTACTGATTTAGAATTTGTAGTTAATACATTACCAGATTTCACAATAGAAACACCACAGATTGTATGTTCTTCTGACCCAACATTTAAAGTTTTGTTAGATCCGATTGAAGAAAACACCTCTGAAAATTATAGTTATGAATGGACATATCAAGATGGTTCATTCTTGTCAAACGCTAGTACATTAGAGGTTTCTACACCAGGAACATACACGATAACTTTAATTAAGACGGATGGTTCTGGTTGCGAGAGGTCTAGAGACGTTTTTGTAGATGCCTCTGAATTGGCATCAATTATTTTAGGTGATATTACAGTTAATGATATATCTGAAAATAATTCTATCACCATAAATAATGACAATAATAATTTAGGTTTAGGTGACTATGAATTTGCTCTTGATAATGAATGGTTCTATCAAAACGAACCATTTTTTAGTAATGTAACACCTGGTTTTCACACTCTTTTTGTTAGAGATAAAAATGGTTGTGGTACAACAAATATTGAGGTTCCAGTAATAGGTTATTCAAAATATTTTACACCAAATGGTGATGGTACTAATGATACATGGCAATTGAAAGGAATAAGTTCAAATTATCAATCGCGAAGTGTTGTTTACATTTTTAATCGTTATGGAAAACTTTTAAAACAATTCTTAGCGTTAAATGGATGGGATGGTAATTTTAATGGGTTTAAGTTGCCAACAAGCGATTATTGGTTTATTGTTTTACTTGAGGATGGACGTCAATTCTCTGGACATTTTACACTGAAACGTTAATCAATTAAGCACTATATTTCTTTTTCAATTGCGTTAACATCTCTTTTGTCATTGCATCCAAATCAAAACTATGCTGCCAATTCCAATCCTTACGTGCAACATTATCATCAATAGAAGATGGCCAACTGTCTGCAATAGCCTGCCTAAAATCAGGATTATAACTTATGGAAAATTCAGGAAGTTGTTTTTTAATACTTTCAGCAATTTCTTTAGGAGTAAAGCTAATAGCAGATAAATTATAAGCTGATCTAATAGACAGTTGTTCTGTATTAACTTGCATTAAATCCACGGTAGCTTTTATAGCATCGTCCATAAACATCATAGGTAAGCTTGTGTTTTCAGACAAGAAACATTCATATGTGCTATTCTTTAATGCTTCATGATAAATTTCTACAGCATAGTCTGTAGTTCCTCCTCCTGGCATGGCTTTATGACTTATTATTCCTGGGTATCTAATACTACGTACATCAACACCATATTTATTATGATAATATTCACACCATCGCTCACCAACTTGTTTTGTTATACCATAAACCGTTGTTGGTTCACAAATCGTATGTTGAGGAGTATTTTCTCTAGGTGTAGTTGGGCCAAAGACAGCAATACTGCTAGGCCAAAACACTTTTTTAATAGCTCCTCCTTTGGCAAGATTAAGCACATGGAATAAAGAATTCATATTTAAATCCCATGCCTCCATTGGGTATTTTTCACCAGTTGCACTTAATAATGCTGCCATTAGATATACAGTATCAATATTGTGATTTTTGCAACAATCTTTTATGGCGTTAAAGTTTTTAGCATCAATAATTTCAAAAGGTCCAGAATTAACTAAATCTAATTTTCTAGTATTAATATCACTGGCAATGACATTATCAACACCATATATTTCTCTTAACTTAGTTGTAAGTTCAGTACCAATTTGTCCACAGGCACCAATGATTAATATTTTTGAAGACATGCTTTAAATTTAATTATCCTCAAAAATAATAAGAATTTAAGTCTCCTAATATTAAAATTTTTAGAAAATTAGCTTCTTTATTAAGAAGTTGTCAATATTAATTTTAGTCCATATATACTAATATGATAAAATGATAGTTTAAGTATATTTACAGTCAAAGAAAATAGATTCATGAAAATAGGGCGTTTAGTTTTAATGGTTTTTGTAATACTTGTAAGTTGTAGTGATGCAAAAAGTACAACTGATCTTGCGGATAACGAATCTAAAGATCAAGAGGTAAATATTACTGCCAAAGCAATAGAGAATTTTAATTATACGGACTATGCTTTAAGTGGCAAGGGCGAAGAGTTTCTTGCTAATTGGGAAAAATATCAAGAATTTGCATTACAGATAAGTTATTTAAAAAAGGCAGACTTGTCATTTTTTAATGGTGATAAAAAAGTTTTAAAGATGTTTATTGATGAATTTACTAAAACTATACCTGTAGAATTTCGAACCAATCCAATAGTTTCAAGAACTGTGATTATAGAAACAGCGACTTTAAAGTTAAATGAAAGTTTAACTATAGATAATATAGAAGGACAAACGAAGCTGTTAAATGTAAAGGAAGTACTTGTGGCTTTTTCTAATCTCAATTATCAAATTAATAAGAAAATAGAGCGCGATATTTATGATAAAATATCAAAAGAATAAGAGGTTACATAAATACAAAATTTTGTTAAGTTGTAACAATTTTCAATTTTTCAGGTCTTATTAATAATTACTTTTAATTCGAATTAATCAAAAACAAATTATGAAAACCAATCTTAGTCGCGTTCTAGCGATATCAGGTTTGGCTTTCTTTACTATTGTAGGATGTAAAGACGAAGCCAAGAAAGACTCTGCTATGGCAGAAGAAAAAATTCCAGGAATTGTCCTTGAAAATATGGATACTTCAGTAGATCCTAAACAAGATTTTTACAATTATGTGAATGGTAATTGGATGAAAACAACCAAAATCCCTGAGGAAGAATCAAGTTGGGGAGGATTCGGTGTTTTAAGAAAATCAACAAGAAACGATGTTTTGGATATCGTTAAAACATCTAAAGAATTAGGAACTTATTCTGAGGGGAGCGATCAGAAAAAAGCTCTTTTATTTTTTGAGTCCGAGTTAGATACTATTACTAGGAATGAATTAGGAACTAAACCATTAGAACCTTTAATGGCAGCAATTAATGGCATTAAAAATCTTGCTGATATGCAAGCTGTTTATGCAAAGACAACAGGAGTAGGTACACCCTTTTTTAATCTTGCTATTTTTCCAGATATTAATGACAGTAATATCTACGCACCATACATAACACAAGGTGGATTAGGTTTACCAGATAGAGATTATTATGTGCTTAAAGACGATAAATCTAAAGAGCGTCGTCAACAGTATGTAGATCATGTAACTAGAATGATGCAATTTATCGATTATAATGAGGCCGAAGCTAGATTAGCTGCAGAAATGATTTTAGAATTAGAAACTAAGTTAGCAGAACCTCAATTTGATAAAATTGAAAGACGAAATTTCAGTAATTTTAATAATCCGAGAAGTATTGAACAATTGAGTGAGTTGACACCATCTGTTAATTGGAATAAGTTTATAAATGATTCTGGGGTAAAGCAAAAGTTAGATACGGTTTATGTTGTTGAACTTAGATATATGAAAGCACTTCAAAACATATTATCATCTACGAGCATAGATGATATCAAAACGATAATGAAATGGAATACGTTAAATGGTGCATCAGGATTTTTATCTACAGAAATCGAAAAAGCTAATTGGGATTTTTATAGTAAAACTCTTAGAGGAACAGAATCTCAAAGACCAGCTGAAGATAGAGCAATGGATCATGTTACAGGACGTGTTGGTGAAGCAATTGGCAAGTTGTATGTTGATTCAAAATTTCCACCAGAGGCTAAAGATAAGGCGGAGAAGATGATTGCTAATGTTATTACTGCTTTTAAGGCTAGAATAGATAAGTTGGATTGGATGAGTACTGAAACGAAAAAGAAAGCTATTGAAAAACTTGATAAGTTTACAGTTAAGATTGCATATCCGGATGAATGGAAAAATTATTCTGAATTAATGATTAAAGAAGGAAATAGCTATGCTGAAAATATGATGGCATTTTCTGATTGGAATCTAAAAGAAACTATGGCAGATTTAGGCCAGAAAGTTGACAAAACTGAATGGGGAATGCCTCCTCAAATGGTAAATGCATATTTTAACCCATTAAATAATGAGATTGTATTTCCTGCTGCAATTTTACAACCGCCATTTTATAACTATACTGCTGATGAAGCTGTTAATTATGGTGGAATTGGAGCTGTAATTGGCCATGAGATTTCTCATGCTTTTGACGATCAAGGTTCTCAGTTTGATAGTGATGGAAACCTGATTAATTGGTGGACACCTGAAGATTTAACAGAATTTACTAAAAGGGGAGACAAACTTGTAGAACAATATTCTGCAATAAAAATGGCAGATAGCTTATATGTTGATGGTAGAAATACCATAGGCGAAAATATTGGTGATTTAGGAGGTGTACTTGGCGCCTACGATGGTTTACAATTGTATTTTAAAGAAAATGGAAGACCAGATGATATCGATGGATTTACGGCAGAACAACGTTTCTTTATGTCATGGGCTACTGTATGGAGAACCTTAAGTAGGCCAGATGCTATTGAAACTCAAATAAAAACAGATCCACATTCTCCTGGTGTGGTTAGGGCAACACAGCCACTTAAAAATATTGATGCTTTTTACGAAGCTTTTGATATTAAGGAAGGTGACGCTATGTATTTAGCACCAGAAAATCGTGTAAGAATCTGGTAATTATAGAATGTATATAATAAAAAATGCAGCTTATTAAGCTGCATTTTTTATTGATAGTATTTTTATACTAGTTCTTTTTAGTTCCTGTAGCTAGCTGCGCTTTTTGAGATTCTAAAGCTTGTCTGCTAACCTTTGCTAAATTAAAATTAGGATCGATAGCAAGTGCATCATTCATCAATTTTATTGCCGCATCGATATTAGATGTTTTATTTTCAGTAAACGTCAATAAACCTTTTAAGCATAATAGAGCTGCCTTCATAGAAGTTTCGTAAGGTTGTTGTGTTTCATAAAATGCACGCTTCATATCGTCTTTAACATTAGCTAAGGCATAAACAATGTTTACTTTCGCTCCGGGTAAATCATTAGTCTGAATTTTCATATCTGCCATTTCGTAAGCTAAATACACATTAGGTTTACGAGAATAAAGAATCTCATAATGTTCCAAAGCCATTTTTGGCTGATTAAGATTTTTCAATGCTAAAGCCTTAACTTCAACATTCATATCAGAATCTGAATCATTTTTTTCAACTCCAATAGTATTTAGAGCTTGCAAATATTTTCCTTCAGAAAGGTATAAATATGCTAAAGTATCTTGTCTTGCTACCGAAGGCTCTAAAATATTTAGGTGTGTCATGGCATTAATAATACCCTGGACATCACCTTGCTTTTTCATTTGTTTATAGTAGGCTTCATAGTGCTTTTTCATGTCTACATCGCTCTGAGCAAAAAGACTCACTGAGAATAACATAACAATTGCAATCGTAATCTGTTTCATTTTATCTTAATTTAATGCGCCAAATCTATAAAAATTAATAACAATAGGTCTTAAAAAACTATTAATTTCTATGGTGTTTGTTTAAAAGTGTAGTTCAAAAGCTGTACCAATTTAGAGCTGTTTATTATTTTACCCTCACTTTTTTCAGACATATTGTAACTAGGAAGTGGAATATTTAGCTGCTCACAATAGTTAGAATAGTATGTTTTTTTATCTGGATGATAAGGGTATACAGCATTAAAAGTTTCACCCCAAAGTTTATTTTTTAGAATAGCTGTAATGATTTGAATACAGTCTTCTTTATGTATAAGATTGATAGGAGCATTTGGATTTTTAATGTGAGTTCTACCAGACAGGAATTTTGCTGGATGTTTTTGATTATCATACAAACCGCCAAAACGTAGAATTGTGGTTTTAAAATTGATATTTTTTCGAAGTATTTGCTCTATTTTAATAAGCTGTTGCCCATTATTAGAAGAAGCATTTGGTTGGGCATCGCAAGTAATCTCAGGAAAATCAGGACTGTCTTTAAAAACGGAAGTTGAACTTACATAAAGTACAAATTTTACATTATGCTTTTCAATGACGTTAATTAAATGACTTATTTCCGTAACATGATTTTTATGAGGATTTCGTCTTAATCCAGGTGGAATATTAATAATAACGATCTCACTTTCCGTTAAAAATTTTGAGTAACCTCCAGAAATTTGAGTTTCATCGAGTGATACTAAAAAGCCTTGAATTTTATGATTTTTTAGAAGGTCTAGTTTATCATTAGATGTAGTAGAACCTTTTACATCATAGCCTTTGCTAACTAAATTTTTTGCCAAAGGAAAACCAAGCCAACCGCAACCAATAACACTGATTTTATTTTTCAATTTTAAAGTATCGTATTTTGAGGTAAAAGTAAGAATAATAAGGGCTTAAGAATTTCAATTTTGCTAAATAATTAATTTTAAGTAACTTTAGAATTAACTCTAAAATTAAATGTTATGGGAATAAAAAGTTTTCAAGGTGCGCGTAAGCAACAAAACTCATCAGAACTTGTTGCACTTAAAGTAAGAGATTATATGACTACTAACCTCATTACTTTTAAGCCAAATCAATCTGTACAAGAAGTTGTTGAGTCCCTAATTAAGTATAAAATATCTGGTGGTCCAGTAGTGAATGACAGACAAGAGTTGGTAGGTATTATTTCTGAAGGAGATTGTTTAAAGCAATTGAGCGAAAGTCGCTACTACAATATGCCCTTAGAGCACGATAATGTAGAAAAGAGAATGGCTGTTAATGTAGAGACTATTGATGGTAATATGGATGTATTTGATGCTGCAAATAAGTTTTTACAATCAAAAAGACGTCGTTTTCCCATTGTAGAAAATGGTAAACTTATTGGACAAATTAGTCAGAAAGATATTTTAAAAGCGGCACTGCAACTTAAAGGCGAAAACTGGAATAGTACAACAAAAGGTTAGAGATATCTTTCTTTTACAGTTGCTTTAGGTGTATCTGTAAGTAATAGATTTTGTTCCTCACTACCATAAATATGTAATATTTTGGAATAAGAGTATCCTTCTACAGGTTCACTAAGACTTTTTCATTTACCTATACCTTTTACAGCAATCTTTTCATCTAATTCTATGATACCTTCTCTATATCTTAAAGATTTATTGAAGCCAAGAAAGCTTGTACTACTTTTCCCTAAAGATTCTAAATAGTCTTCTAATCTTGCTGACGCATCATTTAAAAAACCACTGCGTTTATTATGATCTTTTACTAAAAATAATTTGGTAAACTTATTAGCTTGATTAACATTAATAAAAGCTAATTCATTACTAGACTCAATAAAGAAGTCTTGAATGTTTTTGTCCTCAGCATAAGTTGTCCAACCATTTTTTATTGTTTTCTCAATGATTACATGATAATAAACACATGGTCTCCCACTTAATGGAGCAGTTAATGGTTTATGTACATATTTAGCCTTACCAATTATTTTTGCATATTCGTTTTCCTTTATCCTATTAATTGGTTTATAAGGAGTCTTCTTAAGTTTTCTTAAAATTATTTTGTCTACACTAAAAAAATACTTCACGAGGATGATAGTAATAAATCCAATAATTATTAGAGCGGGAAAAATAATGTTTGTATTTATATTCAGTGGAATCAAGCGAGCCATTTAATCATCTCGTTTTACTAAAGCATAATATTCTCCTTCTAGGGGTAAATAACCTTGATCATAAACAAAATAATATATAGTACCTGCTTTTGTAGTATATAAGCTAGTAAAGTAATTAAAGTCGAATCCTTTTTCAATAAGCTTTGCTCTAGAACATTTAGTTTTTTTATTAGGATTAAGTGCTTCTAATATTCGATAGTTTTTCCTTAATCGGTTATTAGTATTCCTAATAAGATTTTTAGAATCCTTATTTATGCGATTGTTAAATGCATTTCTACAGCCATCACTACAGAATTTTTTATCAATTCTGCCCACAATTTTGTCGCTGCATTCTGGACATTGCTTTTGCATACTTAATTGTCTTTAGGGTAAATATAGGTATCTATATACAACTTATCACAATATAGGATTAAGTCGGGTATTTTTCTTACATTTAAGCGTTAAAAAGTATAAAAGGGATTTACTTTTTGACATAGATTTTTGTTTGACTATTCACCCTTATTAATAATAAAGATTAATAGCACCCATAATGGGTACTTTCTTTTTTTATTCCAAAAAGACACCTGTTTACTTTAAAAGAGACTAAGAAAAACTCATAAAGTGGTATATAGATGGCAATATATAATTTTTTTTCATTTACAAACGACTACAAATATTTACAAACGAATTTAAATAGGTAACTACCAAATAAAATTTGCAGGCTACATCATCTTTGCATTGTCGAAACATAAGAACTCGATAGCATTAACTGTTTAACACATAAAATTTAGAACACATGAACACATTAAGAAACAAAGTACAGTTGATTGGTAACTTAGGGAACGATCCGGAAATTATCAACTTAGAATCAGGTAAAACCTTGGCGAAATTTGCAATCGCTACAAACGAAAGTTATAAGAATGTACAAGGTGAAAAAGTAACAGATACACAATGGCACAACATTGTGGCTTGGGGAAAAACGGCTCAGATTGTAGAAAAATATGTAGGTAAAGGAAAAGAAGTCGCTATAGAAGGAAAGTTAACCACACGTTCTTGGGAAGATAAAGATGGTATGAAACGTTATATTACAGAAGTAGTTTGTAGTGAACTTTTAATGTTAGGTAAATAGATTAAAATTTTGAAGCAAAAAAATAAGAGCAGCCTATTTAGGCTGCTCTTTTATATATTATAAGTCTAGGTGGTTGACTAGTTTTTAATTACTTTTTTAGTAAAACTAGCACCACTTTTTTCGTTTGTGATTTTCACAAAATATAAAGCGTCTTCTAATTGATCTAAATTAGAAATAGTTATTGTACCATTTGTAGCTTCTCTACTTTCGGATAATACAATACGTCCATTAATATCAAATAGATTTAGATTGTAATTATCGTTTGAAGCAATAGGAAGTTTAATGGTTAATGAAGATGTAAAAGGGTTAGGGCTAACTTCTACAGTATCTAAACTATAATTTTGAGTGCTAAGTAGTGAACCGCCACAAATAGACCAACCCATGTCTTCAAACATGCCTAAAGTAATTGGCCCAGGATCATGAACAGCAACACCAGGTCCTATTGAAGGTGTCATTAGAGTATTTACATTACTTATTGGAAATGTATTAGTATCCCAATGAGAATAACTAGATCCACCCTGATAAGGGTTTGGTGCAAATATTTTAGGCTTAACCCCTCCATTTTGTACTGTAGTTATAGTACCGTTATTAAATAAGTCACCACCTGTTATTTGCGCGTGTAATGCTGTAGAAGGGTCTGTAAATATTGCCGTATCTAAAAGAGATTGGGCACTACCATTTTCAATAGTTATATCGTAAACCGATGGAAGCATAGTTCCAGTATCTCTAACCTGTCCTGTTGTTCCGTCTGTAAAAGCAAATCCAGTAAAACCTAAACCATGCCCTATTTCATGTAACACAACTGATACAAAATCAATTTGTCCACCTGGTGGATTAGCATCAGTTCCAAAATAAAAATTAAATGTACTACTAAACTGAGAGCTAATATCTATTGAGCCACCAAAAGGGCTAGAATCCGTATCCTCAATTTTCTCCCAAAGTGCTCTAGGATAAAATACATTGGGCACAGCATCAGGATGGTTTGATGTCAAAAAACCAGTTGGTCCAGCTTGTCCTAAAACACCTGGGGCTAAAGCATCGAAAGAAGCATTTATTCTAATTGTCTGATTAGATTCTATGGACATGGCCCAAATATCTACCGCAAACTGAAAAGCCGCTTGAGCTTCAGGTGTAAAACCAGTGTAATTCACTATAAAAGTTGAGCAAGGAGCACCACTTCTATTCAAAACATTTTGAGATCTTAAAATTCTGCTTGTCCCTTCATAATCGTTTTCATGATAAACGCACGCTGGTGTAGCAGGTGTATATAATCTAGGCACAAACTCTGTTTCACCCTGTCCATATCCTATAAAAGACATGCAAAATAGGCCTATCAATAAGAGGGATTTATTTAAATTTTTCATAGTTATAGTAATTTTATTCATAAACAACAATAATTTTTGAGTTTAAAAATAAGATAATTTTAATTAAAAGTATTTGCATCTAAATAATTATCGGTTAAAACCATAATTAATGAGATAAACAATTAATTGTTTATCTCATAATTTCACTCTTTTATATCTTAGTTATTAATTTTTATGAAATGATAAAGCTTAAGTGGTTTTACAATTAACTTACTTGGGCATTAAAAAAGATAGCGCAATTTCTGAAAGAAACTGTGCTATTATTACCAATTATGTATTTGTGTTACTCTACAATCAAAGTATATAGAGGTGTTGAATTTAAAGGACAAAAATACACATACTCACCTTTATTTAATGTCGTTACATTAGAGGATTCCTTAGAATTATTTTCTAACGCTTTAGTTACATAAGCTGTAGAAATATGATTTTCTGGTTGAGACGTATCTTACCCTTTGGAACTAACACAAAGCCTACCTTATGGCCTACATTATTGTTCGAGATTTCAAAAATATAATCTCCTGAAGTTATAGTCAATTTTTTCTGTGTAAATTCACCTTTGGTTTGTTCTAGTGAAATAACTTTTGTTTCAGTTTTTATCTTGTTTTGCGCATTACTACTTAGTCCAAATATTAAAGCAATAACCAGAATTAATATGTTTTTTTTCATGTTTTTAGTTTTTTTACTATTTTAGTTATCCAGTTTTGTAAAGTTGTTTTAATTTTAGTTTGGGATTATCATTGAATTTCTTTACTAAAAGTTGGATGGGTGCGACGCCCTTAAGGTCGCATCTTTTTTTATATTCTCTTAAGTACTTTCCAAAAATTTCAAAGTTTAAACAGTATCAAATTCTAAAGATTCCGCTACAGGAAAATCAACAGGAACTTGTGTTTTAATATGTATATAGTTAGAGATTGTTTTATCACCCACTAAAGAAATAGTATCTATTAAATTACCTTTGGTATAACCAACATTAAAGAAATTTTTAATACAATATTATCTGTTTTACCTCTATTCTCAGTAATGTTTTTGGCTAATTTTGCTAAAGCATCTAGTTTGTTATTTACTGAAGAAAAAGCTGCTCTTAATTCTAAGATTTGCTCATCAGTAAAACCGTTCATTTTTCCAATTGTCGTATGTGCAGATAAACAATAAATACAATCGTTTACTTGACTTACAGCTAAGTTTACTGCCTCTTTTTCTTTAGCAGATAAAGAAGTTTTAGCATTAGCAAATGTCAGATAGTTTTCTAAAGCTGTATTGCTGTGTGCGTATGTTGCGTATAAGTTTGGTACAAACCCTAAACCTTTGTTGAGGTTATCGAATATAACTTGATTGTTTTCACTTACCTCTTCTCTTGTTGGGATATTAAATGTGCTCATAATTTTTATACTGAAATTTATTCAGTGTTTTATTAGTATTGATTTTTTGAATTTTTTATTGGTACAAAGTTGCGACCGATTAAATCTTTATAAAATGACAGTTTTTCCTTTAGGCTTGTCATTTTTTCCCTTTCTATGGATTTACCCTATGTGAGGTTTTTCAGCATCACAATAATAATCTTGAATGTGTTAGTGCTCACAATGTGTTTTTGGAATAATGGTATTTACAATTCGTTTTGGACTTCTTCTGAATATTTCAATAAGATTGAATATGGATTTGTTTTTAATTTTCATCTTGTTATTGTGTTAGTATTACAATGCAAAGATGGAGTAGAAGTAGATGTTAAAGAATGAAGAATTTGCCCAAGGGCTTGTCAATTTTTCCTAACCTGTCGTTTTTAATCCCTTTTTGTAATCCGAAGGTGACTGAGAGGTATACTTTTTGAATAAACGACTTAAGTGTGGCGCATCATCAAAACCGATTTCGTAAGCAATTTCCTTTGCAGTTTTGTCTGTATAGGTTAATAAACGTTGAGCTTCTAAGACGACACGTTCATGTATAATTTGAAGTGGACTCCTGTTGAGTTTAGCAAAGTTATTAGATAAAGTTTTAGGTGAACGGAATAACTTATCTGCATAAAAAGAAACACTATGCTCTTTTTTAAAATGTTGTTCTACAAGAAAATTAAATTCGCGAAGTAAATCTACTTTAGAGCTTTTTGGTGTTTCAAGAATACCTTCTTTAGCTTTTAATAATCTTGTGCTTTTTATAATAAATCTAGCCATTAACATTCGTAGCATTTCGGCTTGGATGTTGTCTTCGGTTTCTAATTCATCAATAAAAACTTCATGGAGTGTTTTAAATTTTTGTTGTTCTTTTTTATCTAAATGAATAATAGGAATATTAGTATTTCCAAAAAACAAAATACCAACACAACTTACTTCTTGATCGTGATCTTTAATACAGTAAAACTCACGGTTAAATTGGTATACTAGAGCATCACCACCACTTATATATTACAAATATTGAATAGGAGTAAGAGCTAATATACTGTTTGACTCAATGGTAAAAGGAATACTATCTATAATGATTTCTATAGCTTCAGAATTTGCCCAAATAAAAGTACATAACTCAGCTTGCTTTGCTTTACTAAAAGATTCTAAATCTGTTTCATTACCAATATTAAAAATGGCACTCGTTGAAAACTCTTTAAACGTATGATTCATGAAAATTAAGTCTACATAGAATCTTAAACATTACAAATAAAATAGAAAGTAACTAGGCAACTTTTTTAAGAAGGTCAAAACAAGGGCATTTTTTGCAACGCTTGTATTCTGCTTTCTTATACTTTTTACAGCATTTAGACTTTACTTTTCCTAAAGTGTCAAAGCCAGAAGTTTCAAGAACTTTAATACGTTCTTTTTTTAACTTTTTGTTTTTCTTTTTTTTGCCCATTGCGTCTGCATAATACAACGATGCAAAAATAGTTATTTTTATTTATTCTAAATAAAATTTAACATTTAGATTTAAACTCCTGGATTTAAATCTTGGGCCGCAGAGTTTACCGTTAATTGCTGTATATCTCTATCAAATAAGTATAAGCCTCCTTTATCATCACCAATCATGTTTATCTTGTCGAGGATAGTTCTAGCCACAGCTTCTTCTTCAATCTGTTCAGCAACATACCATTGTAAGAAGTTATGAGTAGCGTAATCTTTTTCTTGTAGTGATGTATGAACCAGTTCGTTAATACTTTCAGATACAAAAATTTCATGCTCTAAGAGTTTCTCAAACATTTTTTTAAATGAATTGAATTCAACATTAGGAGCGTTGAGTTCTGAGATGTGCGCATGTCCACCACGTTCGTTAACAAACTTTACGAGCTTTAACATATGCTCACGTTCTTCATCAGACTGATCATACATAAAGTTAGAAATACCCTCTAAACCTTTAACTTCAGCCCAAACGGCCATAGCTAAATAGACTTGAGAAGATTCAGCTTCTATTCGTATTTGTTTATTTAGTGCAGATTCAATAGTCTTTGATAACATAATTTTATTTTTTACAAAAATAACCACTTAAACCTTAATATATGGTTAATAGTTTAAAGTTGAGCTAATTCATATTTAATCTAATTTGAAATTGATTTACATTTCTCTAGGTTCATAATTGAGAATAGCGGCTCTTAATTTCTTCTGCATACGCTCTCTTAGCTTAATTGGTTTAATTACCTTAATACTCTCTCCAAACCCTAAAATAAGGCGTTCAAATTCAAAGTTAATTTGAACTAAAACATTGAATATAATACCGTCTTCGGTGTGCTTTATAATGCGTTGCGATGAATGAAAAGGCTTAGTAATCACATAAGGGGCATTGTACTTGTCAATCCAAAATTCTATACGTTGAGGCCTAGAGTTAGACACAGTGACTCCTACAACATCTTTATAATAATCATCTCCATTAATATTATGGTCTACATAATCAATAGCTTCTGAGTCTATTATTTTAGACATTCTGTCTAAAGCTAAAGTGATATACTTTCCTTTATGAGAGGCCAATAAAAACCAACGATTATTAAATTCTTTTAGTAATTGTGGATGGACAGTCATTGTACTTGCTTGCCGAGCTCTAAAAGATTGATATAATACATCTATTACTTTTTTATTCTGAATAGCTGCATATATAACATCTATATATTCTAAGCCTTTAAGCTGCTCATTTTTATCTAAATGAATAATGGCGCGTTTATCTTTTTGAGAAGAGTAAACCGAATCTTCTAAGCGCTGTAATACACCATCCATTTCCTTAAACAAGGAAAAATCTTTAAACTGACGTAATACTTGGATGGCCTCATTCATAATTTTTACATCCTTATCAGTAACAGGAATATTAACAATACTGAAGTCATCTTCATCATACTTATAATATTTTCGATCATACACAACAATAGGAGCATTATAGCCCAACTTTTCACTCCGCATCATTTGAATGTCTAGCTGTACCGTACGTTTACTCACATCAATATCTTTGCCTTCGTATTCATAAAGTGCATCAGAACAGGCTTCAATAAGGTCATTGAGTGTCCATTGTCTATACTGATTCTGAAGACATTTATCTATTGTTTTATATCGGATTAATGCATTTTTATTAATGGGCATTTTTTGAAGTTTTATATGAATTTAAAACAAAATATTTAGTACGCAAAAATATTGCGTAACATGTTAAGTGATTTGTATCAAATAATTAAATTATGAAAACTAAAATATTAAATAAGCTCTCAGAAATAGAGCGAGACAAAAACATAGACATATTATTTGCTGTAGAGTCTGGAAGTAGAGCTTGGGGTTTTGCTTCACCAGATTCCGATTACGATATACGCTTTGTGTATAAACATAAAAAAGATTGGTACTTAAATCTCTGGGAAAAGGATGATACAATAGAATTTATGACCGAAGATGATCTAGACGGATCTGGTTGGGATATTCGTAAGGCGCTACGTTTACTTGCAAAGTCAAACGCATCATTTACTGGCTGGTTATTTTCGCCAATAGTATATCGTGCAAACGACGATTTTCTTAATTAGATAAAAGAAGTGGCTAACACCAACTTTAATCCAGTTTCAGGGTTTTATCATTTTCATAGTATGAATAAAAACTTTGAAGAAATATTAGGTTCTGAAAAAATGACCTTAAAAAGTTTTTTCTATGCTATACGTACAGCACTTTGTGCATACTGGATCTATAAAAATGAAACAATACCACCTGTATTATTTAGGGAAATATATTCATTAATAGATGTAAACTATCTTCCGAAATTAGATGAATTAATAGTTTTAAAAAGTAAGCGTATCGAAAAAAGTAATGATCCTGTTGATGCAGAATTAATACATTTGGTGAAAGACATCGCAAATGAAAATAATAAGATAAAAGATTATTTGGCTAACAAAAGGCCTAATCCAAGTGATTTCAATAACTTGTTTTTAAAAACATTAAATGAATGACACTACAAGAATTAAAAGCATCAGGACATATTATTTTCGAATGCATAAGCGGAAGCCGTGCTTACGGATTGGATACACCTTCATCTGATACAGATATACGAGGTGTATTCATTCTTGCTAAAGAAACATTTTATAGCTTAGATTATGTGGGTTAAGTTAATAATGAAACCAATGATATTGTTTATTACGAGCTTAGGAAATTCATTGAACTTTGCGCTAAGAATAACCCAAATATATTAGAACTGTTAAATGTTCCTGAAAGATGCATTCGATATAAACATCCAATATTTGATGAAATTAAAATAGAATTATTTCTATCAAAGCTATGCAAAGCCACCTTTGCTAATTACGCGTTTACGCAAATAAAAAAAGCAAGAGGTTTAAACAAAAAGATTGTTAACCCTGTTGAAAAAGAGCGTAAGTTAGTCGAAGACTTTTGTGTAATATTAGATGGTAAAAAAACAGTCTCTTTAAAACTATTCTCAGATGAAAAGGGTCTGAATAGAAACCATTTTGGATTAGCAAAAGTTCCAAAAATGAAAGATTGTTATAATCTATTCTATAACGAGTCATTAAACTATAAGGGTATTGCTAGACCAAATGCAAATGAGGTGTGTCTGAGCTCTATCCCAAAAGAAGAAAAGCCTTTAGCTATGCTGTATTTTAATCTGGATGGCTATTCTACTTATTGTAAAAAATATAAGGAATATTGGTCTTGGGTAGAAAAACGAAATGAAGAACGCTACAAAAACAACACCTCTCACGATAAGAATTATGATGCTAAAAACATGATGCATACATTTAGGTTATTACATATGGCAAAAGAGATAGGAGAATTAGGTAAAATAAATGTAGAACGACCAGATAGGAACTATTTGCTTGCACTAAAAAACGCTGAATTTGAATATAATGAGTTAGTTTCTAAAGCAGAAATTCTTAGAGAAGATTTAGAAATTATTTTTAACAATTCAACCCTTTATGAAAAATCAGATTTAAAGTCAGTTAATTCTCTTTTAGCAGAATTAAGAGAAAAATTTTATAATCTTAATTTGCAAATTAAAGTATAAATGCATCATATTTGCAGTAGAAAATACATTTGAAAAATAACGAAAAACACCTATATGAATCTATTAACATCACATACTAAGGACGCAAATCTGTGCTATAGTCGGTATTTATAGAGTAGGTAAACAGTATAAAATTTAAAAAAAGCGTCCAAATAATTAAGTTTGGACGCTTTTTTTTATGAAAAAATTCAATGCCTAAACAATGTGTATTGATTAACTACATAACAGGCCGTCAAGGACTTATAAATCTGAAGTAATTCGGACAGGACTTCTATTGCTTAAAATCAGATTAACTAATTGATTATCAGTAAAATAAATTAAAATTTTATTTGGAATTTTCAATTATTACATTTTATATTTGCATTGCATTATTGCAACAAAACAATTATTAAAACGAAGTGAAAATGTTTTATGGTAAAACAAACAAAAGTATGATTGTAGAACTAGGTTCTTTAGCATACACGCTTCGTGACTTCTTTCCAGATAAATAGAAATCTATTTTAATCATACAAAGAGTCCGAAGCCAAACGTTTCGGACTTTTTTGTATGCGCCATTCTTTCAAAAAGTATTTAGGCTTAAAACTTCCGAAGAAAACAAACAGTAACAAATTAAAAGATGAGAACTAAACAACTCCGAAACCTCTAAAACAGATTTCGGTAAACATAAGACGTGGGTATTGAAATCGGCTAAATAATTATTAATCAAATTATAATAGCTGTGAAACCACAACATATTAAAGAACAAAGACAAAAGGAAGTCCGTCGTCTCATAAATAGGCAATGGGAAATATGTCAACAACAACGTGCATTAGGTTATATAGAATTAAATGAGCCAATACGTCATGGTTGGTACAAAGAAATTGTAATAACAGAAAAGACAGATCGATATAAAAACAAAGCTGCTATTTTAGAATTATATGATATAATTGAAAGGTATTATTGGGGAAGAACAAAAGAAGAAGCTGAAAAAAAATGGCTAAATCAAACGTCATTACACCTCATATACAAAGAGTTTCCAACTTTAAGTAAAAAGACATTTAACAAGCTAAGTTATAAAGCACAACGTTTGTGTACTCCATTTCTATATAGAGATGGATTCAAAAAACTAAGAGTTAGATTTTATATACGTATTCCAAAAGGATCTTATAGAATTAAATACTCTAGGGCTTACATAACGCATAGAAAGCGTATTGATCCAAATCTAATTAGTGAAGATGATTATATCGATTCGCTATTACAAAGAAAAGGGTATTACAATATTAAAGAAGGATTTTACCCTTGGAAAAACGATTGGAATTTATCCAATTATAAACAAGAAAAATTAAGAACAAAAAAACAACTCAAAGCACTTAAAAAATATATGCTAGAGGATGTTTTAAACGAAACAATATCATGGGAAAGAAATTAAGCGGAAAAGACTTAATCAAATTAGGTTTTCCAAAGAACAATAGTATTAACGTGACTTTAGGTCAGATTAATCGTTACCAGAAACGTGTAAAGAAAGAACGCATATTAGAAGACGCAAAAAAAGTATTATTAAATCCAGAAAACTATAAAGGAGATGGTGTTTGGGGTAAAATAGCAGAAAGTCTGTTAGACCCAGTAAACGTTACAAAGCAAAAATTAAATACGCATCGCGCACCATTTCAAATTTATGGAGAAAACGAAATTGATGATCAGGCAAAATACCAATTGTATGATGCTTTAAAATTACCAATTGCTGTTGCGGGAGCATTGATGCCAGATGCACATGTAGGTTACGGGCTACCAATTGGTGGTGTGTTAGCAATAAAAGAAGCAGTAATTCCTTATGGAGTAGGAGTTGATATAGGATGCAGAATGTGTTTAACTATTTATCCGGTAAAAGCATCTTATTTAAAAGGGAAGAAGCATCAATTGGAAAATATTTTGTCAGAACACACCAAATTTGGAATGTATGAAACACACAAAGTAAAACACGATGATCCTGTGTTTGAACGCGAAGAGTTTAAAACAATTCCGTTAGTAAAACGCCTAAAAGATAAAGCCTATAAACAATTAGGAACATCTGGCGGAGGAAATCATTTTGTGGAATTTGGTGAAGTGAGCATCTTAGATATCAATAACGAATGGAATTTACCAACAGGAACTTATGTAGGTGTTTTATCACATAGTGGTTCTCGTGGTCTAGGAGCAAACATTGCTAAGCACTATACATATTTGGCAACAAAGCAATGTCCTTTACCAAAATATGTTCAGAATTTAGCTTGGTTAGATTTAAATACACACGATGGGCAAGAATATTGGTTGGCTATGAATTTAGCTGGTGATTATGCAAAAGCATGTCATTATGATATTCATAAGCGCATAGGCAAATTATTAGGAGAACGACCTATTGCAAAAATAGAGAATCATCACAATTTCGCTTGGAAACAAGAGATAAATGGACAAGAATGCATTGTACATAGAAAAGGAGCAACACCAGCAAAAAAAGGTGAGTTAGGTATTATTCCAGGATCTATGACAGCACCAGGATTTATAGTTAGAGGATTAGGTAGTACAGAAAGTTTACAATCAGCTGCTCACGGAGCAGGACGCTTATTGTCTAGACGACAATGCAAAATGACATTAACAAAAAGTGCTATAAAAAAAGAATTACAAAAGTACGATGTCTCTTTAATTGGCGGCGGAATTGATGAAGCACCAATGGCATACAAAAACATTGAAACTGTAATGAAAAACCAACAAGAATTGGTTGAAGTTATAGGGAAGTTTACGCCAAAAATTGTGAGAATGGCTAAGTAGATTTTCTGATAAAAAATGAAAATTATGGGAGCAAATCATAACATAAAAAGATACGGAGAGCAATGGCCAAACTATAGAATAGAAAAAGGTTTGGACATTCTAAATAAATTAAAAGAGCATATTGTTATTTCTGGAGGTTGGGCTTGGCATTTTATGTCACCCGAAAATCACATAGAGTACAAACACGCTCATGATCATAAGGATATAGACATTTTTGTACATCCAAAAGATGTTGCAAAAGTGATGGTAATATTACAACAACAAAGCTTTAAAAAAGTATGGACACGATATGACCATATGCCGAGCAATGAAAATTTTATACGCTACGAAAAAATTGATTGGTTAGACTCTGGTAAACAAGTAAGAGTTACTATAGATTTTTTTGAGTCTGCAACAGTAGAAGTTATAAACGTAAATGGTTGGACATTAGTTGAACCTAAAACGCTACTAAGCTACTATTCTAACATTCACTCTAGTGATAAGTGTTGGGCAGTAAAAGCAGCTATAATATTGATTGCAAAAGGTAAAAACCCTGCTGGTGATGTATTACTTTCTAAAAATCCTTTAGAAAAAGTATAGAACATTGGAAACTAAAATAATACAAATAACGGCTGGTCGCGGACCTGCAGAATGTTGTTGGGTTGTATCTCAAGTTTTAAAACGATTCATAGAAGCTGTAAAATACAATGGTATTGATTATAAAATATTACAAAAGGAAAAAGGAATTGAAAATAGAACACTACAGTCTGTTACTGTTCAATTAAAAGGAAAAAACCTAGGTGTAATTTTAAGTCAATGGATAGGAACAATTCAATGGATCGGAGTTTCAACTTTTAGGCCACATCATAAACGTAAAAACTGGTTTATTGGTTTATATGAAATAGAAAAGAATCAAGAATTTAAGATTGATGAAAAAGATATTTCGTATCAGGCAACACGAAGTTCAGGTCCTGGTGGACAGCATGTAAACAAAGTAAGTTCAGCTATTAGAGCAACTCACATACCAACTAAAACGCAAGTCTTAGTTATGGATAGTCGTTCACAACATCAGAATAAAAAAATAGCAAAAATACGCTTACAAGAAAAAGTAGAAGAATTACAATTAAAGGCTTTGCAATCGAACATAAAAAATCAATGGGGAAATCACTTAAATATAGAACGTGGTAATCCTATACAAATTTTTAAAGGTTCGGATTTTAAAAAGAAGACAGTTGTAAAGAAATTTAAAAATCAACGTTACGCATTAAAAAATGATTTGCGTAATCAATTAAAAAACTAAAACAATGGGATTAACAATTGCAGACACATATTTTCTTAAAGCCAGAGGGGCAGCATGTGGAATTTTTAGTGATTGGAGCGAAGTGTGTGAATCGTTAAACTACGCATTGTCATATGACGAAAATCATATAGCTTCTCTGTGTTTATTGGGAGAAATTTATGCAGAACATCTAAAATTGTATGCAGAAGCTTTTGAATGCTTTGACAAAGCGATTGCTATAGATCCATCTAATATAGAGGTATATCCAAAATATGCAATGTATTTAATTTGGATAAATGAAACTAATAGGGCAGAAAAATTAGTCAATCACGCATTTAATATTTCGGCCATAGATGAAGCTCATTTGCATTGGCTACTATCATATATCGATGAAACTAGAGGTAATTATAAAGCTAGTCTTAAGCATTTAAAACAAGCTAAGGTGAGTTGTTACAATGATAACTACTATGGTTTTATGCAAAGCGAAGAAAAGCGAATTAGAAAGAAAATAGAAACTCTCAAACCAAAGAAAAAAAAGACTTCTAAGAAGACAAAATCTAAAAAAGAGAAGAAAAAAAAGAAATAATAATATCCTACGAGGTTTCAAAAATCTTGTGGGATTAAAATTGTATTTATAATGGAACGGATAATTATAAATTTAGATACAAGTCCGTCAGAAAGATGGAATTGGCTTAAAGATTACAAAGAAGAAACAAATAGTCTTTTAAAATATTATCTAGAAGATCTAAGTAGTGCTGGTATTTTCGAAACTTATATAGACACCTATAAAATGTTGTTTATAAGCAAACACTATCAACAAGAAATTGAATGTGTGGCAAAACACTGTGACTTTTCAGAAAACCAAGTACTAATTACAAATCTTTATTATGATGCTTTAAAGTTTGTATTTGGTTGTACTTCTTTCAGTGTTACAAATGAAGATGAGAAACTTCATGCTAGAAATCTAGATTGGTGGTCAGAGAATAATATTTTAGGGAAGTTTACTAAAATATTCGACTTTAAAAAGAAAGATGAAATTGAATATTCTTTGGTGAGTTGGCCAGGTTTTATAGGAGGACTATCAGGTGTAAAACCAGGACTATTTTCAATAACACTGAATGCTGTATTAAGTAATGAATCACCTCAGTTTGCTATTCCTATTACATTTCTAATTAGAGATGTTTTAGAAAAAGCTAAAACATTTAACGAAGCAGTTAAAACACTTTCTGAAACTACAATTGCTTCAGATTGTTTATTAATGGTTGTTGGCGTAAATAAAGATGAAAATGTAGTTATAGAACGTACACCAACAGCGTTTTCTATTAGAAAAGCTGATAATGATAGTTTAATTGTAACGAATGAATATTTGTCGCTTACAGAAAACAAGCAAACAAACGATACTTTACAAATTACAGCTTCAGGCAGGCATAAAAGAGTGAAAGAAATGATTAGACTTAAAACACCTAAATCAATTGAAGATTATTTTGATATTCTTTCAGATGAAAATGTGAAGATGATTATTACTGTTCAACAAATGATTTTCAATCCTATTAATGGAGAAATTTATTTAAAAACAAAAAAATAGTTTCAACTACGCAAAAAGAATGCGTTTTAACGTATTTATATTTGCTACATAAATAAAAAACATATATTTACAATGCAAAATGGAAACAAAACAGATACATAAACAACCGATGTCGCGCTTTAGTGAATGCGATTATAGATGGGCAGTCATTTTACTGAATAACTTTCAAGGACGTTTTGTATCTATTTTTAAAGAGTAAATTGTGATTTAAACATACTCATATTAAAATTTAAAGCGTCCAATCTAAAAGTTGGACGCTTTTTTATTATAATTTTTTAAATAAATAATGAAAAACTAAAAATCGTAAAATAGAAACTTGATACAGGAAAACAATTGGGAGACAGACTATTGTATAACATGTAGACTATCTGCAAAATGTGGACAGGAATTCTATTATCTAAAATCAACATAACTATTTGATAATCAATAAATTAAATTTAATTTTTCTTGTATAATTAAAAAAAGTATTTCATATTTGCACCGTCGAATAATTTAAAAAACAAATGACAAACTATTTACAACATACAATTTTAATAAGTCTCTTTTTACGATCTCCGAAACAAATGGTCGCGATAGGGAATGATGAAAGATTTACAATATATACTAGGAAGGTTATGGATACATAGATTAACGTATTCATAAATATAAAGAAAGCGCCTTCCGTAAAACGAGGCGCTTTTTTTATGGTGTTCATTGAAATAACAAATTGACGTGTAGCTTAACTGGCTAAAGCACTCGACTTTTAATCGAGGTTATGTGAGTTCGACTCTCACTACGTCAACACAAGGGAAGGGCAAGCCAATTTGGCGGTGGCCATACTCTTGAAAAGTGCTCGGAGTTAATGACTTGTGTGGGTTCGACTCCCACTCCTTCCGCAAAACTGGGAGAATAACTATGGTTGTTTACTCGCTTTGGAAGCGAGAGGTTGTAGGTTCGAGTACTGCCTCTCAGACTAAATAATAAATGGAGAGTAGGCAAATATTGGTTTGTTGCGCTTGTCTGCTAAACAAGTCCGCTAATAGCGGTGAAGGTTCAATTCCTTTGCTCTCCGCAAAAAAATGGGGTTATAGTTTAACAAGCCAAAACAGTGGATTTGCAATCCACAGAATGGAGTGCAAGTCTCCGTAGCTCCACAAACGATACCGTAGCTCAATGGTAGAGCAGTTGGTTGTTAACCATCAGGTTATAGGTTCGAATCCTATCGCTATCGCAAAGACAAGGTGGCTGAATGGTTAAAGGCGACAGATTGCAAACCTGTTCTTTGCAGGTTCAAATCCTGTCCTTGTCTCAAAATTTGGAAGTATTGAGCAATTGGTTGGCCCACCAGACTGTAAATCTGGTCTCTTCGGAGCGTGTAGGTTCGAGTCCTACTACTTCCACAAAAAGCATTTATGGTGTAATTGGCAACATAGTAGATTTCCAATCTACAGTTTCGAGTTCAAATCTCGATAAATGCTCATAATAGAATACGCTTATAGTGTAATTGGTAGCACTTAAGTCTCCAAAACTTAAGGTTAAGGTTCGAGTCCTTATAAGCGTGCAGAATATATCTATGGTGTAACGGAAAGCACAAAAGGTTTCTACCCTTTAAGTCCAAGTTCGACTCTTGGTAGATATACAAAATATGGTTCATTGGGGTAATGGCTATCCTTCCCGATTGTCTCTCGGGAGATACGAGTTCGATTCTCGTATGAACCGCAAAAGGCTCTATTAGCATAGTGGTTTAGTGCATCCGACTTTCTATCGGAAGGCAAGGGTTCGAAATACGAAGTATTCACGAACTCAAACAAATGAAATAATAACTCTGTGAGCTAATCCCTTATAGAGTACAAATTGAGGTATAGCTCAGAGGAAGAGCATCACGCTTACATCGTGACGGTCATAGGTTCGAATCCTATTGCCTCAACAATTTGAGATATAGCTTAACAGGTAGAGCACCGCTCTCATAAGGCGGATTGTTTAGGTTCGAGCCCTAATATCTCAACTAACGCAGGAATGGCGGAATTGGTATACGCTCTTGTCTTAGAAACAAGGTTTTGAGAGTTCGAGTCTCTCTTCCTGTACTATGCTTCGCTGGCCAAACTGGAAAAGGCATCAGCTTTAAGCGCTGTGATTTCTTGGTTCGAATCCAAGGCGAAGTACAAATAAGCTTATGGTGTAATTGGATAACACTCTAGAATACGACTCTAGGAATATGGGTTCGAATCCTATTAGGCTTACAAATTAACCTGTAGTGTAAAGGTAGCATTCAAGACTTTGACTCTTGAGGTATAAGTTCGAATCTTATCAGGTTAACAACATTGTGATATAGCTTAACTGGTAAAGCGCTCGCCTGATACGTGAGTAGATGAAAGTTCAACTCTTTCTATCACAACAAAATGGTGGTTTTAGCTTATTTGGTAAAGCACCTAACTGTGAATGAGGAGAACAGAGTTCGAATCTCGGAATCACCCCAAAAAGGAGCAATAGCAAAGCAGGTCTATGCGTCTGGTTGAAGCCCAGAAGATACTGGTTCGAGTCCAGTTTGTTCCGCAGAATAAAAGTTTAACTAAAAAAATGAGTAATCATGAAACATCCGTGTTTAAATCATCCTTTTATAAACGATGTGATGATTTAGATGTTCCATGTGACAGTTATAAATAATAAATAAGAACACATGAAAATTGCACAACAACAATGGAGAAATTTTAGTGGTAAAGTATTTGATCAACCAATTACTGATATTGTTGAAAATGCCATTATAAGAGAGCAAAAAGCAGGATATCGTCTTAAGATTTGTGTAGGTTCGGATTCTCAAGCCTATAAATCTCACGTCGAGTATGCCACAGTTATAGTAGTACTACGAGAAGGAAAAGGAGGTTTTATGTTTATGACCAATTATAAAGGCACAAAACGTATTGGTATTAAAGAACGAATGTTAAAAGAAGTAAGTATGTCTGTTGAGGTTGCTTATAGCATTTGTGATTTATTAGATACCTACAATGTAGATTTAGAAGTACATGCAGATATCAATACGGATCCAAAGTTTCAATCTAATGCAGCGCTTAAAGATGCAATGGGTTATATCCTAGGAATGGGGTTTGTCTTTAAAGCGAAGCCATATGCTTTCGCAAGCTCGTCTTGTGCAGATAAGGTGGTTTAAGATACTTCACTTGAGAGTAGGCTCCTATTCTTTTTAAGGGATTCTGCTGGGTTTTAATTAGTCTAAAACCTGGCGAAATTTAAATTGAAGTAAATTAATTTAATGAAATCATGGAAGGAATAATTTATATAGAAAACTTTTTAAGTAATCATAGGTGGTTATTTGAAACTTTATTGAACAATATAATTTGGGATGAGAGTATGATAAATAGAAAAACAGCAAGTTTTGGAAGACCTTATAATTACTCTCAAATGGAATATCCTTTTCAGGAGTTCACATCAGAAATGAAAGAAATTATAAATTCTATTGAAGAATTTCTAGAAATTAGACCTAACAATTGCTTGATCAATTATTATGAAAATGGAAATTCAAGAATGGGATATCATTCTGATCAAATAGACATACTTGAAGAAAATACAGGAGTCATTATTATTTCTTTAGGCGAGACGAGGACACTTCAATTCAGAAATATAGAAGATAGAGAAAATACTGTTGGCTTTAATCTGGTATCTGGCTCTTTGATTTATATGAATAATGAAGTGCAAAATTTATGGCAACATGCTATCATAAAATCAGATACAGAAAACGGAAGAATGAGCTTAACATTTAGAAAATTAAAATAATTTTAATTACGCAAAAACATTGCGCAATAGTATAAAATATTTGCAGAGTAATTAAGAAAAGTCTTTGGAATCAGACTTTAATATAGCGCTCAGCCAGACAGTGAAGCTGGCTGAGCTTAATAAAATGTTCATTGACATAAATTGAAGCTAAACATTAGTTTCAATAGTATAAAAATCATCAGTCTTTAATCTCGATTATTGAATGATGGGGCGGCTTATCGTCCTTAGATAAACTTGGTAACAAGGATAAATCTGTTTGCAGACACTGCAAATGGAGACTGTTTTCTTGCGAGAGCAGTACAGGTAAGCAAGCAACTCACATAAGTTATTATTTATAAGGGGCAACCGCTGACGTAAATAAGAACTTATAGCCGACAATAATTAGGCTTGCGATGGAGACATCAATAGGAAAAGTTGTAGTAATAGGTTACGTATAGGTTATCCAACTTAACGGAGCGTATTGCAATATTAGAGTTACCCGATGAGAAATTGTTCGGTAGCTTAACATATCGTGTGTTGGGAGACACACAAGGAAAAGGTTGGTATTTTGTAGGCAAAAATCTACGAAGCTATTTTCGAAGCCCTTTTCCTAGGTCAACAAACCAATGGGTTCAATTCCCATCCTAATACCAGAATTGAGGATGCTCAGTCGGTGAGCAAAAGCACAAGACTTCGGACATTACAGCAGCTAGTAGTTGCCTAAACCCATTGCAATATATGGGACAGTAGAGGCCGCAAACCTTTACTGTGTAGTGAACATTCTAATAGGCCGCCTCAGAGAGAGGGCGCCTACTAATGGTGAGGGAGCCAACCCTTGTAACTGCAAAGCGTGGTATAAAACCACTATGCAGGCTAAGTCTAAGTCGCTGAACAGCTGTAATGTAATTAGGCATCGGATAAATACGCAATTCTCTATGCAATGAGAAGCACGTGGAAAATTAGTGAAAGGCTACAGCTATAATCCTAAGAAAGTTTATCCAAAAGCGAAGGTATTCTCAGAACGCTTTTTTAAAATATTATAAACCTCTTTAGCTTAAAGGGAAGAGCTGTGGAAGGACATTACGTAAAGAAATTGTCTTGTAGACAATTTTAGTGATGTGCCAGATGATGTGGCTGCAATTCGTAACCATGGAGTGATTGGATGATGTCATTAGCAGCAAACTTGTTAGTGAATAGATTTTGCAGAAGCACCGAAATACACAAGATGTAAAGTAGGGAAGCGCATTTAGAGCCAATCTGTTCGCTTAGCGAAAGTACCAGTTCGAATCTGGTAAGAGGTACAAAATATCTGCTTTTGCAGAGAAAATATCAAGTAAGTCTTGTTAAGTGTTTCGGTATAGCACTATTGTATAAATCCTTACTGTTTAGTATGAGGTTTTTATGTTCAACTTGACTTGAAGGTTTTTGATTATTTGACCAAATAAATAGTCTCGACTCTATAGGTCGTGGGTTCGATTCCCACTCTCAACTTGTTTGAGGTAGTTCAGTAGGTTAGAACAATAGACAAGTATCGGTTCGAATCCGATCAAATCCACCAAACAGGGTTTGTAGCTCAACGGTAGAGCTCTACGCTTTTAACGTAGGTTGAAATGGACTTGAAATCCATATTCTCAAAGAAGGTCACTTTTAAAAATAGACCACCAAGTGTGTCTCACTTAAAACGACAAAAAACAAAGTGAACTAAAACTGGCAAAAGCAATAAGTTGCTTACGCAGTCTAGAAAACACCTTGACATACACATGTATTAAAAGTTGCTTTACGTTTTCTTTTGAGGATTCATTTTTCAATTACAGATCTGATAATTTGTCATTTCAAAATTGATTAATCATCTAAAAAAACAATGCTTAAAAACGCTTTAAATCGGTTGTATTTCCGTAGTTAGAAAGATGGTTTTCTTTCGCTTTGTTTTACTAAAGAATAGTCACTCTCAAAATGGAGAGTTCTATTATAAATGTTTAACCGTTCTGAAGTAAAAACAACAGAACAAAAAATTAGAAATCATGAACAGAGTAAGAATTCATGCAGGTATGGTAGGTTTAGTGTTTAAAAATGGTAATTATACTCGTGTAATTACCGCAGGTAAGCATTGGATAAACTTTAGAGAGCAAGTTGTAAAATACAGCTTATCTCAACCATTTAACGCGCCAAGAGCCTTAGAGATCTTACTTAAAGATCAGGCTTTGGCAGAACTATTAACCGTAATTGAAGTTAAGGATAATGAGATTGTTTTGGTATACGAAAACGGCAACTTTAAGCAAGTATTAATCGCTGGTCGTTACACGTATTGGAATAGCTTGATCGATTATAAATTTGTAACGGCAGATTTAAGCAAAATCGAAATTACAGAGAACATTGAAAAAGCAATTTACAACAAGCCAGAATTGAGCAGATTCATTAGAGTATTTGAAGTAGCTGCTTACGAAAAAGCGATTATGATTGTAAACGATAAGTTTGAAAAAACTTTAGAACATGGTACTTACCATTTCTGGAGAAATGACCAAACTATTAAAATCGCAAAAGCCGATTTACGTCAGTTGCAATTAGAAATTGCTGGTCAAGAATTGTTAACCAAAGATAAAGCAACCGTTCGTATTAACTTTTATGCACAATTTAAAGTCGCAAACATTGAGACTGCATTAATGCATAATAAAGATTACGAAAAGCAATTGTATATTATCTTGCAGTTGGCATTGAGAGCATTTGTTGGCGCTTATACATTAGATGAATTGTTAGAGCAAAAGGAAACTATTGCTAAAGCCGTTTTAACTGATGTAAAAACACAAGCTAGCAAATTGGGTGTAAACGTATTACATACAGGTATTAGAGATGTGATCTTACCAGGAGATATGAAAGATATCATGAACCAAGTATTGATTGCTCACAAAAAAGCACAAGCTAATGTGGTGACAAGACGTGAAGAAACAGCATCTACAAGAAGCTTGTTAAATACCGCAAAATTAATGGAGGACAACACTATGTTGTTTAAATTAAAAGAGATGGAATACGTGGAGAAAATTGCTGATAAAATTGGTGAGATTACAGTTGCTGGAAACGGTAACGTTATTGAACAATTAAAGGATATTTTTTCTGTGAATAAATAGTAATAACCTGTAAGTTTTATTAAATTCTTACAGGTTTTTTTATTAATTATTTTACTACGCAAAAAGAATGCGCAAGACGCTATAATATTTGTAGTGTAATTAAGACATTAGAAAACATGAAAACAAAAATCACAGGACACGATTTAATCGCTTTAGGTTATAGACAAGGGAAATGGATGAAAGATGCCATTACTCATATTAATGAGAATGCCTTAGAAGGAGAGGCTATGAAAACCTATTTAGAGCAATTTAAATCACCAGATCCTATTGCATTACATAAAAAGCCATTGACGTTTTCTATAAACATTAAAGCAGAAAATGACGAGGAAAAAGATAATGTAGATAAGGTGATTAACTCTATGCAAACCTTAATGAAAACACCAACATTAGTGGGTGGAGCGATTATGCCAGATGCTTGTCCTGCAGGTCCAGATGGAACCATCCCAGTTGGTGGTGTTGCGGTGGCTAAAAATGCTATTCATCCAGGAATGCATAGTGCAGATATTTGTTGTTCTGTCATGTTAACCGATTTTGGTAAAGCAGATCCAAAAGACATTTTAGATGCAGCACATGCTAATACGCATTTTGGTCCAGGCGGACGCGATAGAGATTCTCAGTTTAGATTTCCAGCGGAATTATTAGAAGCTTTTGAAGCCAACTATTTCTTGGGTGATAAAGACATGATTAAAATGGCTAGAGCACACTTGGGAACTCAAGGAGATGGCAACCATTTCTTATTTGTCGGCACGTCTAAAAAAACAGGAAACACGATGATGGTTACACATCATGGTTCTAGAGGTCCAGGTGCGAGGTTATATTCAAAGAGTATGAAAATTGCTGAACGTTTTAGAAAAGAGTTGTCACCAGATACTAAGAAGCAAAATGCTTGGATTCCTTTTGATACTGAAGAAGGAAAAAACTATTGGGATGCTTTGCAAGTGATAAGACAATGGACAAAAAGGAATCATGAAGTATTGCATAATTCGGTAGCTGAAACTTTAGAGGTTAACATTGAAAATAGATACTGGAACGAGCATAACTTCGTCTTTAAAGATGGTGATTTGTTTTACCACGCAAAAGGTGCAACACCATTAGACCCTAAGTTTATGCCAGATATTACTGGACCACGATTGATTCCTTTAAATATGAGCGAACCTGTTTTAATTGTTGAAGGCACTACCACAGATTCAAACTTAGGTTTTGCACCACATGGTGCTGGTAGAAATGTAAGTAGAACACAACATAGAAAAAGTAAAACTGGTTCTACGATGCAAATCTTTAAAGAAGAAACACGTGGATTAGATGTGAGATTCTTTTCTAAAGAAATTGATATTACTGAATTACCTTCTGCTTATAAAAACGCAAAAGCCGTTAGAGCACAAATGGATGAATTTGGTTTAGGAAAAGTCATTGACGAAGTGATGCCTTATGGTTGTATTATGGCTGGAGATTTTCAGAAGAATGCACCCTGGAAATTGAGACGTGAGAAACGTAATAAAACTAGACGTTAATTTCATATAAAAAGCGCAAGTGAAACCCTTGCGCTTTTTTTAGTTTTGGAGCAAAAATTACTTTTTAACTAATTCAAAATTAAATGCTACAGAAACTTCATCTGAGAGTTTATTAGCTACAATTTTAGGAATCTCAATATTAAAATCTGAGACCATTACTTTAAAGTTACCAGATAATATAATTTTATCATCTACCATTTTTATGGTAAGTGAAATCCCTTTCAATTCTTTAGTAACTCCATGAAAAGTTAACGTGCCATCAATAGATGATGTACTACTAGTTTCACTTAAAGAATTAAAATCAAAAGTTTTTAGTTTACCTTTAAATATAGCTTTAGGATGACCATCTGATTCAGCATAATTTTCGTTAAAATGTTCTTCCATTAATGCATTTTTAAAGCGAAAAGCTTTGACTAATGCTAAGGCAGCAAATTCCCCATTCTCAGTATTTAATATCGCTGTCACTGAATTATTTTTAGCTGCAACTTCTTCAAAAGAAGGGACAGAAGCTTCAAAATTAAGTGTACCAGTTTTTGTTAAGTATTTGTTTTGACCTACTGCACTAATGCTAATTAGTACGAGTATAAAAAATGTTATTCTTTTCATCTTTATTTTTTTAGTTTTCTTCGAGACCTTCTGTTTCCCATTGGATTACAAGATCAATTAAATTTTGTGGTAATCTTGGCCCTCCAGCAGGCATTACAGATGCATCATTAGCTGAAATACGTTCAATTAAGTTTCTATTCTCTACTGAATTTTTTACATCACTAAAAGTTGTTAATGACATTGGTGCTCCATTTATTGGAGGACTGTTATGACAAGAAATGCAGTTAGTATCCATTATAGTTTTAATGTTAGCTTCGTAAGTTACGAGATCAACTATAACTACATCTTCGGTAAGATCGTCTTCATTTACATAAGAACAACTGTAAAAAACACTGACGATTAATAAATATATTAGGTATGTACGTTTCATATATTATATAGTTTAAAAAACACGACTTAAGTTAAATCCAAAATAAATATCACCATCTGACCAATCTCCAGTGGCTTGTCCTAAAAACCCATTAGTATTCATAGCTTGGGCATTAGAGAAATGCATCTGAAATACATGTCCTCCGGTTTCTAAATCAAAACCTATGGATAAAGGATTTTTAAATGGGGAATTATCAGCTCTGTTTAAATGCCAACCATAATCTACATTAACAGACCATCTTTTACTTAATTTGTGGCGACCTCCAAAACCAATGGCATATTGAGAATTATGCTGTTCATTGAAAGGCACTAGATTTTCGTGAAAAAAAGTAGGCGCTAATTCTAACGACAATTTTGAACTTAGCTTTTTAGATATTAGTAATTGAGCAGTATAACCTAAACGATCTTTGAATTTTATCTTCGGAAGATTATCTTCTTCAAAAGAAGTATTAATTAAGATTGAATTAAAGGCAACTACAGTAAACGGGAATCCATTATCTTTTTGTCTTACCAACCTGTATTTTGCAGAAGCCTGATATATTTTCTGAAATGAGCTACGAGAGACACCAATATTAAAACCATCAGAAATTCCATATATAAAACTCATTCTTGTCACAGCATCATCTAGGCCAAAGAATGTATCAAAGCCATTTTCAATACTTCCAAATCTGTGTGACACCATAAATACTAGCTCTTTTTTAGCGACTAGTTTTGTGGATTCAAAATTTACAATTTTTAAGCCTTTAAAGGCTGCTGTAGCATACTGGTCGCCTACAGAATCTGTATCTATTTCACTAAATAAGTCATCTTGGGCATTAATTGAAATGCTCAGAAATAATAGGAGTAAAAAGTAATATTTCATTTTTATTTGATTATTGCACATTGATCTAGTTTTACTTGCTCTAATAAATCATCGTATCCTATGACACGACCTTTAATTTTTATTTCAGAATTAATTTTGGTGTTATTAATTACTTCATTTTCAAATTGACAAAATACTTTATAATTTAAAGTAAGGTCATTTGTGTTAAGCTCAGAGATTATACCAGAGACCTCTATGGTTTTATTTAAAAATGTTTGTTCTGCTTCAGTGGCATTTTCAGAAAACTTAATTGCTATATCATCAGATGACATTACAAATTCTGCATCTTCATTTTTTATGTCTCTATGATCTTGATAGATATAATTATAACCCACTATTGCAGCTACAATTATAACTAGCAAGATAATAATCCATTTTTTCATAATATTCTTTTTAATTGATTAATTACAGTTTTTTACATATTGAATACGGTCAATACCAACTCTCATATCAATTTCTGTTTCGTCAGAGCAATTCTTTATTTCTCTTATAATCCAATTGTTATTGCAAAGTGGCAATGCTGGTACGTCAATTATAACTTCAATAGCATTACCAGAACCATTTGCTATCCATGTTCCGTAAACCGTTGTTGTATTCCAAAATACTGACATTGTTCCATCATTGAAGAAATTAAAATCATAGTTGTAATATACATCATCATAATTAGTACCACTATCTCTTCTTAGTGTATTAACAGCCCAGTCATTGCAAGTTGTGAGTAGATTTTCAATATCAACCAAAGTACAATCATCACAATCATCTTCATTATAATCATAGTCATCATCTTCGTCGCAGGCATTTATATTGTTTTCAATTATAGTTTGTAGTTCATTAAAATTAGTAATGCTAACATTAGAGGCGTCAGCAAGTATTACCACTAAGGGAAAGTCCATAGTTATGATGTCACTAGGACTTATATTCTCTATAAAATCATAGAGTTGATAATCATTTTCTAGATTTAAGGTCTCTAATAGCTCACTATTAGAATTAAAGGAAGACGCTTCAATAGGATATTGAAAATCTATACATTCAATATCAATATCAGCAACATTTTCTCCATTACAATTAGCACTGTAAGAATTCAGTTCTGCTTCATTATTTATAGTGATTTCAGAAAAATCTGCTAAAACAATATTTACAGGAAACATAATATCCAAGGTGTCTGTGTCATCATCAGATTGATCAAAAACACATTCTACACGAGCAAAATCTGAGTTAGAACTCAAAGTTATTTCTTCACTATTTACATTTACTGAGTAAGGGAATTTTATATCAAAACAATTAGCTCTATCAACTATATTATCAATTGAACCATCATTAGAAGTCGCACGTTGCATTAATTGAGCAACAATAGAATTTGAGGCAAGTATTTCATCATCTGGAGTTAAAATAAGCTCTGTCTCTTCTGTTCTACAAGAAGTAATGCTTATAACACTTAAAAACAATAAGGAAAATATAACTCTCGATTTCATTTAGGGCTTTATTTATTTCTTGCCATTTAATATATAACAACTCAACTTTAAAAACTACTGAACTTTCTAAAAAAATATTTCAATATCTTTATCAAAACTATTTAATCTTGTCAAAAAGTCTAAACGAAAACATCTGTGAAGCATCTACATTTGAGCGTGTTTACAATAAGTACGCAGATGATATTCATAATTTTTTATATTATAAATACGGAGCACAATTTAACCCAAGAGATAAAGCTCAAGAGGCATTTATAAAGTTATGGGATAATTGCAAAAAAGTAACATTTGCTAAAGCTAAGTCGTTTTTATTTACAGTAGCAAATAATATGATGCTTAATGAGATTAAACATCAAAAAGTGGTTTTAAATCATACAAAGACAAAACCTAAGCATTATACTAATGAGACTCCAGAGTTTGTTTTAGAAGAACAAGAATATTTGAATGCATATAACAAAGTGCTTTCTGGGTTAAAAGAAGAACAGCGTGTTGCTTTTTTAATGAGTAAAGTAGAAGGGAAAAAGCATAGTGAAATTGCAGAACTTTTAGGCGTAACTCAAAAAGTCGTTGAATATAGAATTTATAGTGCGTTTAATATTCTTAAAAAAGAGTTAGAGGGTTTTAAAATAAAATAATAAGGAGAAATAATACCTGAGTTGTTATATAACTAAGGACACAATAAATGATGGCGGACGATTTATTAAAAAAATGGTTAAATGATGAGCTTACAGGTGCTGAAAAAGAAGCATTTAGTAAGCAATCTGACTATGCAATAAATCGAAATATAATTGATAAAGCACAGTACTTTAAAGCATCAGAGTTTTCTAAAGTTGATAGTTTTGAAACATTTAGAAAAGCATATCAAAATAAACCTTCTGAAAAGCGTATCACTTGGATAAAACCATTGTTAAGAGTTGCAGCCGTATTGTTAATTTCGTTTAGTCTATATTTTACAGTTTTCAATAAAAATACGATTGAAGAGCAGACTTTATTAAGTGAAAAAACGACTTTAAGCTTACCTGATTTATCTCAAGTGACTTTAAATGCAGATTCTAAAATAACTTATGATGCTAATAATTGGGATTCTAAAAGGAGCTTAAATTTAGAAGGTGAAGCCTATTTTAAGGTAGCCAAGGGTAAAACTTTTGATGTTCATACAAATAATGGTGTAGTAACCGTTGTTGGTACAGAATTTAACGTAAAAGCACGTAAAAATTATTTCGAAGTCGTTTGTTATGAAGGTATTGTAAAAGTAGTTTCAGGTACTGTTATAAGACAATTAACAGCAGGACAAACCTATCGTATCTTAAATAATACCTTTAGTGAAGATACAATAAGAGATATAGTACCACAATGGACCATTAATAAAAGTCGTTTTAAGCGTATTCCTATTGCAGAGGTCATTGAAGAGTTAGAGAGACAATACAATATAAAAGTTGATTTTAGTAATGTAGATACTACCAGATTATTTTCAGGTGGATTTGTACATAACAACCTTGAAAACGCCTTAATATCCATAACGAAACCTATGAATTTGGCTTTTGAAATTAGTTCATCCAACCAAGTACTAATTAATGGCAAAACAAATTAAGCAGTATATTTTAATACTTCTTTTAAGTTTTATTTTTTCTCTTGAGACAAATGCACAAGAGACCGATAAAAAGCTCCCTTTATATGAGGTTTTAAATACTTTAGAAGCTCAGTTTAATATTCAATTTAATTATGCAGAAGACGCTATTTTTGAAACAGAAATTATAGCTCCTTCCAAAACCCTTTCGCTAGAGCAAACTTTAAAGTATTTAGAAGTACAAACTGGCTTTAAGTTTAGTTTAACTAGTGATAATATGGTTTTGATAATTTCTACAGGAGTAGATTCAAAACTTCAAGAGTTATCTGAGGTAATGTTATCGGGTTATATTGTGAAAGGTGTTAATAAGTTAAGTAATGGCTCTTTTGAAATAGATATTTCTGATTTTGATATTCTACCGGGTTTAGTTGATACTGATGTTTTACAAGCTGTACAAGCATTTCCTGGTATACAGAGTATTAATGAAACTGTTTCTAATATTAATATACGTGGTGGAACTCACGACCAAAATTTAATTCTGTGGGATGATATTAAAATGTATCAGTCTGGTCATTTCTTTGGTCTTATTTCTATGTTTAACCCTCAAATTACCGAACGTGTTGCTTTAACAAAAAACGGTTCTGGTACTGAGTACACAGATGGTGTTTCTGGCACTATAGCTATGGAAACAGATAAAAATATTAGTACATCCTTTAAGGGAAGTTTAGGTATTAATTTTATTGATGCAAATGGTTTTGCGGATATTCCGACAGGAAAAAAATCATCATTGCAAGTTGCTTTAAGAAAATCGATGAGCAATTTCACAGAGACGCCAACCTATAATAACTTTTTTGAGCGTATTTCTCAAGATACCGAAGTTGAGAATAACACTATGGATATTATCAACTCGGATAAAGAATTCGATTTTTACGATGCTTCCTTACGTTGGATATATAAAATGAGTGCAACAGAAGAACTTAGAATAAACTTCATAAATGTTGCGAATGAATTGGTGTTTAATGAAAATACTATGATTAATCAGAATGAAGATTCTAGAGAAAGTAGTTTAACTCAGAATAGTATTGCAGGAGCTGTCCAGTATTCAAAAATTTGGAATCGTAAATGGAGAACAAATTTTGAAGTTTATGAAACTGATTATAAGTTAAAGTCTGTGAATTCTAATATATTAGATGCACAGCGATTTCTTCAAGAAAACAAAGTCTCTGAGACCAGTGTAAAACTAAAAGCAGACTATACTGTCAATGATAAATTACAGTTGTTAAATGGCTATCATTTTGTAGAAACAGAGATTACCAATTTAGACGATGTGGATAATCCTTTATTTAGATCTTTAATCTCAGAGGTTGTTAGAACTCATGGTGTGTTTTCTCAATTATCGTATAGGTCTAAGGATAGAAATACCAATCTAAATTCGGGTTTAAGATATAATTATATAGGTAAATTTGATAAGCACCTATTAGAGCCAAGACTGAGTTTTTCTCACAAGTTTTTAGATCATTTTTCTGTTGAGGTTTTAGGGGAATTTAAACATCAAACATCATCTCAGATTATTAATTTTCAGAATGATTTTTTAGGTATTGAGAAACGACGATGGCAATTGTCTAATGATGAAGATATTCCTGTAATAAGTAGCAGACAAGCTTCTCTTGGATTGTCTTATAACAAAAGTGGGTGGCTTATTAGCGCAGACGTTTATTATAAAAAAGTAAAAGGCATAACAACACAAAGTCAAGGATTTCAAAATCAATATGAGTTTGTTAGAACTTCTGGGTTTTACGATGTTAGAGGAGTTGATTTTATTGTAAGAAAACAAATGAATAATTTTAACTCCTGGTTTAGTTATTCTTACATGAATAGTAATTATCACTTTAATGCGCTACCAGAGACTTCGTTTCCAAGTAATTTTGATGTTACACATGCCCTTACTTTTGGGACTAATTATACTTCGAAACGATTAAAAATGTCTGCTGGTTTAAATTGGAATTCTGGAAGACCAAAGACAAGTCCAGTTTTAGGGAATGAAATTATTGATAATGAAATTAATTTTGACACTACAAACTCGGATCAATTGCAAGCGTATTTAAGAGTTGATATATCTGCTTTATATAATTTTAAATTAGGCAAAACTAAATTTGCCAATCTTGGTGTTTCAATTTGGAACCTTTTGGATAAAAATAATGTGATTAATAATTTCTACAGATTTAATGGTGATAGCGTTGATGAAATAAAGCAACAATCATTGGGCATAACTCCAAATGTAGTTTTTAGAGTTAATTTTTAGACTAAAAGAAAATTTCTCGTGCCAATCTAAAGGTATTGGCATGCGCATCTACAATAGTTTTAATATTAGGCGAGTAACCACCTCCCATACTGCACATTACATTAATATTATTGGCTTTACATTGTTCTAAAACAAAACGATCTCTGGCTTTACAACCTTCTATAGACATGCCAAGTTTGCCTAGCTTATCTGAAGCTATAACATCGACACCAGAGAGGTAATAGATAAAGTCTGGTTGCTGTTCTTTAATCAGTTTTGGTAAGGTTTGTCTTAGTAATTCTAAATATGTTGAATCGTCAATATCATTTTCTAAAGGAATATCTAAATCGCTTAGTTCCTTTTTAAAAGGATAATTACTTTTGCCATGCATAGAAAATGTAAATACAGAATCATCATTCTGAAAAATCTCTGCAGTCCCATTACCTTGGTGCACATCTAAATCTACTATTAAAATCTTTTTTGCTAAACCTTTATTTTGAAGATAACGTGCTCCAATTGCCTGATCGTTAAGCAAACAAAATGCTTCACCTCTATTAGTATAGGCATGGTGTGTACCACCTGCAATATTCATTGCTATTCCGTATTCTAAAGCAAATTTACTAGCTTTGATAGTACCATCTGCGATAATAACCTCACGTTCAACTAGCACTTCACTTAAAGGGAAACCAATTTTACGAGCAGCTCTTTGATTTAGAGTAATATTCACTAAATCGTAATAATACTCAGGATCATGTACAGCTAAAATGTGTTTGTCATTTGGTTTTGTAGGTTCAAAAAAATTATTGCCACTACAAGTGCCTTCGTAAAGCAATTGTTGTGGCAATAACTCATATTTTTCCATCGGAAACCGATGTCCTACTGGTAGTGGATGCTTATAAATGGGATGAAACGCTATCTTAAGCATACACTATTAGACAAATTTTTGCCTAATTTAATGATATCGTTTTTTCTTCAAAAATAAACGAACCATTGTTTGCTATACCTTCAATAAATAGCGTGATTTCCCCTCTAGGTTTAACAATTTTAAAGCTTGCATTACCATTCTTATCAATGATTACTTTTGGTTCCCAACCAATAACACCATAGCCTTTATAAAAATCATTGAAGTAAGAGTTATATTTAGGAACATAGAACTTTTTTTCTGCACTAAATGATAAAGGCAATTTAAAGTCCTGAACCGAATCTTGATTATTTGTACTCTTAGAACCTTTAGTACTTGAATAAATTTTAATCACTCCTTTTCCACCTCTGAGACCCTCACCAATTCCGAGTCGATTTATTTCTATATAACCTACATTGGTTAATGAGTATTGATAAAATATAGACGTATCAACCATATACATATCATCTAAAAAGAACACTGGTGAGCTTGTTAGGCTATTAGGTGTTCTATTTACACCTGTTCTATCCTCTATGTAAAACTCTCCTCCTTGATCAATTACAAAAAACCCTTTAGAAACTAAAAACTGACCTAATGTGTTAAACATTAATCTATCATCTTCGTCAATAGCAGATACTTTTCCGAATTTATGTTTATTAAACTCACGCATTCTGGTTCGTTTTCTATCTAAGGCACTTTCTACAACAACTTCATCAAGTTCTTGAGTCTCATCGAAGTTGAATTTTTTAAACACATCCTTTTTTAAACTGGCTTCAATTTTATAATCAAATTTTGGGTTGAGAGTTTTTGATTCTGCTGTTAATCGTGGTATGGCACTTGGAAAACTCTGAAAATATAATGAAGCTGGTAACAAGCCATTTACTTTAGTCATTTTAGACATGTATATTTTATCCTCACCAACAGGAAATAGATTATCTATTAAAAAACTATTTTCCCCTTCAGAAAGTTCAAAAATCCTAGGATCTTCACTTGCTATAGCATGCATTAAATAAGCATTGTTTGGTCCTTTACTTATATCACTTGGTAAATTAGCTTTAAGTCTAATACCTTGTTCGAACATGTGGGTTTGGTTAGGTTCATTTTCAAAAATTTCGTTCCAGTTATAGCTACTCCAACCTTGAGTTAATAATAAATTATCTAACTCATATTGTTTTTTCGCGTTAACATCTGTAAAATAATATTTCGCCTGCTCAACAGCACCTTTTATATAAGGTTGTAAAAAAGTATATGAAACAATGTTATTATGTCTTTTATAAGATTTAGTTTCTTCTGGAAGAACAGAAACACTCAAAGAATTAATAGTTTCTGTATTAATGTCTTTAAAGTTAAGTTTTACAGTTACTGTATCTCTCTGTTTTGAGGCAGAAATGGTATTAGAAGTTAAAATATTTATGCCTTCATAGTTAAAGAATAGACGCTCTGATATAGGCTTATCATTTTCATTAAAAAGTGTTAGGATATTAACCCCAGAAGTAGTGTCACTGTATTCTATGGCCTTGGTAACAACAGTCTCATCTGTGAAATAAATATCCATAATATCATAGTTGTTACCATTATGAATCATTAGTGTATGCCTTTTGTTTTTGACATCATTTAGAGTTTCCTCATTTGTAATTAAAGACACATAAACTTTGGACTTAAGGCTTTTTAGCGACATTATAATGCCTTTGACTTCAATATTTTGTTTGAGATCAAAATGAAATTCCTTGTTAGCGTTTGTAATTTTTACTTTGTAGCTATTGCCAATTTCGGTTTGTAATTGAAATTTTCCAATGCCAAATTTATTGGTTTTAAAAGAAGACAAAACCTCATTGTTTTTACCTAATACTTCTCCTTCTGAATTAGGAATCCCGAAACCAAAATCATCCTTTATTACTACACCAATAGTATTAATAACCCCATTTAATAGGTGGCCACTTTCAGGAAGAAATTGAGCATCAATGGTATTAGACACCATTTGCTCTTCAATATATTCTTCATTTTTTGGGTCAATAATTCTAACGGATTCTACATAATAATTTTGTTCATTAAAGTTAAGCATCCAATTGGTGTAAGCTTTTACATTGTAATAACCAGATGTAAATAACGAATCGAGATCAAATGAGTTTGTTGCCACTCCGTTATCAACTTTTATAAGCTTTTGTTTTACGACATTCTTATTTTTGTCCTCAATACTTACATAGAGATTTGTAGTTAACTGAGAAGGCTTTTTATCTTTTTTATCCATAACATAAGCTGTAAACCCAATAGACTCGCCTTTTATGTATGTAGATTTATTTAAATGCATATAGACAACTTCTCTGGCAGCATCAGAATAATCTTCATAGGCATCTAAAATCTCCGAATCTTCTTGGGCATGGATATTAGAAATTGAAGTACAAAAAATAAGTAAACAGATTAACCTAATAAACCTGTGAGTGTAGTGCGTTTTCATAAAAGCTAATTTTATACCTAAAATACTAAAAATCATACGAAAACAGAGTTATTTTAACTTTGATTTAAGTAAAAGTCCTGCAAAGTCTTAACTAATCTTTAATCCATTAGAAACATCTTTAATATCTGGATTAACAAATACTAAATTACCACCTTGGTCCTCAGTCATTAAAATCATACCTTGACTTTCTACTCCACGAAGTGCTCTAGGTGCTAAATTCACTAAAACTGTAACTCGTTTACCAATGATATCTTCTGGTTTAAAACTTTCTGCAATACCAGAAACAATAGTACGTGTGTCTATACCAGTATCTACTTTTAGGACTAAAAGCTTTTTAGTTTTTGGCATTTTCTCAGCTTCTAAAATAGTACCGACTCTAATATCTAGTTTGGTGAAATCATCAAAAGTAATTTCTTCTTTTTGCGGTTCTACTATTTTTTTCGCAGCTTCGTTGGCTTTTTTACTAGCCTCTAGTTTTGCTAATTGTACTTCTATTTGATCATCCTCAATTTTTGAAAATAATAATTGCGGTTTCCCTTTTTCAATAGAGTGATTAGCAGGTAATAAGATATCTTTACTAGAAACATCTTCCCAACTAGATTCGGAATCTAGTTGAGAGTGGCAAAGTATGTTTTTGAGCTTTGTTGAGGTAAATGGTAAAAATGGTTCTGATAATATTGCTAAAGAAGATGCAATTTGTAAAGCCACAAACATTACAGTTTTGGTGCGTTCTTCATCAGTTTTGATAGTTTTCCATGGTTCTTCGTCGGCTAAATATTTGTTACCTAGTCGCGCTAAATTCATTAACTCTTGACTTGCTTCTCTAAAACGATAACGTTCAATAGAACTTGATATAACAGCAGGATAAGCTCTTAGCGTAGTTAAGGTTTCTTCATCTATTTTAGTGTAATTCGAAGGCTGAGGCACAATACCATCATAGTATTTATTTGTAAGTACAACAACACGATTTATAAAGTTTCCGAATATTGCAACCAATTCGTTGTTGTTTCTTGCCTGAAAATCTTTCCAAGTGAAATCATTATCTTTTGCTTCTGGTGCATTAGCGGTTAAAGCATAACGTAATACATCTTGCTGATTAGGGAAATCTATAAGATAGTCTGGTAACCAAACCGCCCAATTTTTTGAAGTTGATAATTTATTGCCTTCTAAATTTAAGAACTCATTAGCAGGAACATTTTCTGGTAAAATATATGAACCTTCAGCCTTAAGCATAGATGGAAAAATAATGCAATGAAAAACAATGTTATCTTTTCCTATGAAGTGGACAAGAGTTGTGTTTTTGTCTTTCCAATAGTCTTCCCAATTTTTTCCTTCGCGAGCAGCCCATTCTTTAGTTGCAGAGATATAACCGATTGGTGCATCAAACCATACATAGAGTACTTTGCCTTCTCCACCTTCTAAAGGTACAGGTATTCCCCAATCTAAATCTCTAGTTACAGCTCTTGGTCGTAAACCATCATCAACCCAAGATTTTACTTGGCCATATACATTTGGTTTCCAATCTTTTTTATGACCTTCTAAGATCCATTCTTTTAAAAAGTTTTCGTGCTTATTTAATGGTAAAAACCAGTGCTTAGTCTCCTTTAATGTTGGTACATTACCTGTTATAGCTGACTTTGGGTTAATTAAATCTGTAGCATTTAAGCTGCTTCCGCAGTTTTCACATTGATCCCCATAAGCTTCTTCGTAACCACATTTTGGGCAAGTTCCTGTAACAAATCGGTCAGCTAAAAACTGATTAGCGTCAGCATCATATAATTGTTTTGTAACTTCTTCTACAAACTCGTTTTTATCATATAAGGTCTTAAAAAACTCTGAAGCCGTATCATGATGAATCTTCGCTGATGTACGAGAGTAATTATCAAATGAAATACCAAACTCTTCAAAAGAGGTTTTTATAATCGCATGATATTTATCTACAATGTCTTGTGGTGTTACACCTTCTTTTTTTGCTTTTATAGTAATTGGAACTCCGTGCTCGTCACTACCGCAAATAAAAGCAACATCATTACCTATTAGCCTTAAGTATCTCGAATAAATATCTGCAGGTACATAGACACCAGCTAAATGACCAATATGAATTGGTCCATTGGTGTAAGGTAAGGCTGCTGTTATGGTATATCTCTTTGACATTTTGTTTTTTTCTGAAGGGCAAAATTAGCGATTTTACTTGGAGTTATGAAACCAAAAAGCCTCTAGTAAAACTAAAGGCTTTTGATGATGTTATGTTTTAAGAATTAGCGTATAATCAAAGATTTACTAAAATTCTGATTCCCTATAGATATTCTATAAATATATTGACCTACATTCAATTTAGTATTTACGGTATTTTTTATACTAATACTGTGCTCACCAGCAAATAATATTTCGTTTTTAAGTATTGCTAAATCCCTCCCCATAATATCGTAAAGTTTAATAACGGTATGTTGTGTATATGGATTCTTTATTTTTAGTATTGAATCCGTATCTGTGTAAAGTACATAATGTTTAAACCTATTTCGGTTAAAGTCGTCAACACCTAAGGTATCACAATTAAAGCCAAGATCAACTCTGGCATAAGTTGTATTAAGTAAAGCTTCATCTACTAGGTCACTATCTATACACAACCACTCTTGCATAATACTGGCGTATACTTCTCTAAAATCTTGCGTATAGTCTAGATTTCCTCCTCCTGTACTAAGATCTGGATGCGTACCAACAAATCCGTTTCCTTGTAAAGCAGGTCCAAATAGCATTAATGGTGCTGCTTTACCATGATCTGTTCCGTTAGAACCATTTTCATAAATACGACGACCAAATTCGCTAAGTGTCATAGATAAAACTTTATCATCATATCCCGATTGTGCTAAATCATCATAGAATGTTTTAATAGAATTAGATAAATCAACCAATAATTCTCTATGGTTATTAACTTGATTGGCATGTGTGTCGAAACCATCTAGTGTTACCATATAAACTTTAGTGCCTAAATTACCTTTTATTAATTTGGCTACTATCGCTAATTGTTGACCTAAATCAGAGTCCATATACTCAAAACTGTTTGATCCTTCTGAGTAAGCTTCATGAATTGTACCAGCGTATTGATATGTCGTATTTGTAGTGCCACGCATAAACTCTAATTGTTCACCATAAATACAATCTGGAAAACTTGTCATGTCATGTACGGTTCCATTTTCTGCTATGGATTCAAGTTGATCAGGATTTGCTACAGAAAATGCGTAACTATTTGATGGACCATCAAATATTAAATTACCAATACTACCAATTTGAACTGCCGCCGGAATTGAAGGTGGATTTAATAAATATTCAGGATATAATTCTTCGAAGTGACGGCCTAACCAACCTGATTGCGTCGCATTTGTAGGATCTGTCGAGGCCCAAACATCTGCGCCAGCAAAATGAGATAAACTTGGATTTTCATATCCAACTCCATGTACAACCTTCATACCTCCATTATCCCAAAGATTTAACAGGTCATTCATATAGCTAGGCATCCCAAAATCTGGCGTTAAAGCCGTTAACTGATTTTGATAATGTCTAATACTTGGTCTTTGGGTTGCATAGGTATCATAGTCGTAAATTGGGACTATAGTGTTAAGACCATCATTACCACCTTTTAATCTAATGATTACTAAAACTCTATCCGTTTCAGAATTACTAATTGCTGCAGCAAGTTTAGAATTACTAGAAGCAGAGAGTGGCATACCGCCTAGCATCATAGTGCCAGCTCCTGATAAACCTAAAGCTTGTAGAAATGATCTTCTATTCCATTTTTTATGCTCTAAATCATGAGCACTAGTTCCAAATTTTTTATCTGTATTTGTATTGTGATTGCACATAATAGAAGGTTATTTAAGCTGAAATTCAGGAATTTTTATAAGATGAAGTAGGAGTAAGGCGACTTGGTAAGGAGCAGAATCCCATTGTAGATTCCAAAGTTGATCTTCATAATAGTTTGTAGGTACATTATGTTTAAAAATATCTGTAGCAACTTGGTAATCTTCAGTCGAAAACAATTCTACAGGCATAAACCGGTCTATAATACTTTTTGAGATGAGATAAGGGTCATTACTGTTATTAGAACTTTCTATCGCAAATGTTCTCAATTCTTCATTATAATTATTCCAAGTATGCCAGATAGTCCATTGTAAAATTTCCCAGCGACCACTTAAAGTACTTGAGTTAATCCAATCTCTATCTCCTTGCCATCCTGCAACATCAACAGGGTCGAAAAGACTTTGTCCTATTAATCCATTAATCCATACAATTGCCTCTTTGAATTCATCTTGCAGACTAAAGCCAGTAATTTTTAAATATGATATGGTCATATCATATGGACTTTTTATTTGTATTCCTATAGTTTTACTATCAAAGAAATGTTGGCTTTTAAATAATGTTCTAAGAATATTGGCAATATTAAAATCTTGAACAAAAAGTGTTGCCATTTCGGTTACGACATCCTCATTAATAGTTGCGCTAACAAAATATTTATAAAGTTTTTTACAGATAAATTGTGCAATTAAAGGCGATTTTTCTTGAAATAATATAGTAACGACATCATCATAGTTCCAATTTCCAGTTTGCTCAAAAATAGTTTTATCAGTAGTGTTGAATGTGCTATTATCAAAATAAATAGGATAAGTCCAGTTTTGTCTGTGGTTATAACCGGTTAGTGCTTTAGAGGTTTCTTCAATATCTTGTTGATTGTAGCCATTGTCTACTCCAAGGGTAAACAATTCGTATAGCTCCCGTGCATAATTTTCGTTAGGGCTAAAGCTTGTATTTTCTAAACCATTTAAAAACACTAGCATAGCACTTGTTTTTCCGATATCACTTACAAAATTTTGAAAGTTACCAAGTGCATGGGTTTCTATAGTTTTGTAATATTCGTAAAGATGGTTACTCGTATAATATTCTTCTAAGCGTGTTACAAAATGATTACTCCAAAACAAGATTAGTCTTGCTTTTAAACCCGTTTCTCCCGCCATCTGCTCAACAAGTGCACGATAAACCTCTCCATGATTGGCTTGTGTTTGTTCATCAAAGTCTAGACCAAGATTGGTGTAGTCGTCATCTGTGAAATTTGCCCAAGTTGGTTCTGGCCAATCGGAGACATTTAGCGATTCGTTAACTAATTGGTCAATTAATACACTTGGTGAGACTGCTAGTGCATTTGTAATCATGGACTTATTAGCGTCATAACCAATTCGCCTAAATGCATGTCTTACTCGAGTTTCATTCCATGGATTTTCAGTAGAAGGTAAATAAGGTTGTAACGAAGACGTAATACAAGATGTAAAAACTGCCATGAGTAGGATTTTTAGTTAAACAAACGAAATAAAGAGGGAAATATCACCATATACGTTGAAGATACATTATTTAGATGTTTTTTTGTTAAAAATTTATAAAGTCTGCAATTTTAATTGACATCAAATTTTACTTTTTATCTTTACAAAAAGCAGTTTATATGATTTTGAGACCCTCGATTGTGTTTTTATGTTTTGCAATTAGTTTATTAACAAACGATAAAACTTATGCTCAAAATAAAACTGATAATTCTACAGAAATGATATCAGAATTAATCCAACCTCCATATTTAAAAGCAGGAGATACAGTAGCCATAGTAGCTCCATCTGGGATTTTAAAAAATCGAGAACGCGAAGTGCAACAAGCTGTAGATTTATTAAAAAGTTGGGGATTGAATGCAGTGGTTGGCAAACATGTATTTAGTAAATCAAATCATTTTGCAGGTACAGATGATGAACGATGCGAGGACTTACAAAATGCTTTGGACGATTCTAATATTAGTGCTATTTGGTGTGCAAGAGGAGGTTATGGGACGGTTAGAATTTTAGATAAACTCAATTATAAAAAGTTTAAAGAAAACCCCAAATGGATTATTGGTTACAGTGATATTACAGCTTTACACAACCAAGTACATAATGAAGGATTTCAAACTATTCATGCATTAATGTGTGTTAGTTTGACTAAAGATCTGGAAGAAATTAAAGAAACTATTGAGACGTTTAAAGCAGCTATTTTTGGGGATCCTTATGATTATACACTTCGAGGTTCTAAATACAATAGAGTAGGGGAAACTACAGGACCATTAGTTGGTGGAAATCTAACCATCTTGCATACCATGTTAGGCTCTGAAGAAACTATTGATACCTCTGGGAAAATATTATTTATTGAAGAAATAGGCGAATACAAATATCACATTGACAGAATGTTACAAAGTATGAAACGCGCTGGTTATTTTGATGACCTTAAAGGTCTAATTGTTGGTGATATGTCTAAAATGCGAAAAAACACCACGCTTTGGGGAAATTCAGTAGAACAGTTGATCCTTGATGCCTTATCTGAATATGATTTTCCAATTACCTTTAACATGCCAGCAGGTCATGAAAAAGATAATCGAGCTTTGATTTTAGGGGGAAGTATTCATCTATCTGTTGAGACAGAGAAAACTAAGCTAAGAGTTCTAAATTAAAGATGTCATTTTACGATTTATTAAAACGAAAACGTAACCAATTGGTTGAAGAAATCAATCAAGATATTGAAAATGATTTAAAGAAACATAATACAGAAAATATTATCAAATACTTTGCATATGAGGATACTTACATTAGAAAAACAGCTTATTTAGCTATTGGCAAAATCTTCTACTCACAGAAACAATTACAATCCGAAATTTTTTTGGTATTAAAAGAGCTAATGAAATCTGAAGATGAGTTAGTGAGACAAACAGTTATTAATGCAGCTGGTGAAATAGGGAAATTTCATTTTGATAAGATTCAATATTTTATGGATGCTGGTTTATTTGATAAGCACCATCGTGTTAGGAATGCAGTAATAGGTTCCATTAAGAAAATGGGCGAACGTAACCCTTTGCCTGTTTTGGCTTGGGCTAAAACCTATCTAAAACACCAAGACAAAGAGATAAGGCGAGAGATTTGCCATGGTATTGAATTAAGAGGAAGAACACATCCTCAAGATATTTTACCACTTTTAAGAGAATTAGAATTTGATGAAACCAAACGCGTTTCTGATACATTAATTCATGTACTAGGTCAAATTGCATACAAGCGAGGTTGTTTACAAACTGTGGTTGCTCATCTTAATACCTGACAAAATAAAGAACTAGTTCAAAAAGCTTTAGATGAAATTGTGGATGTACATAATCGTTATAAAAAGTTTACTGTTCTAACGCAGCAAGAAGCTATTGATTATATCAATGCTAATTATAAGTCTATTTAATCTCTTCTAATATTTTATTTGATAATTCCTTTCCGTTTTTATCAATAGAAACAAACCAAACGTTGGTTGTGCATTCTCTGTTAAAAACATCTGTATTTGATGTACAGTTCTGGATGGTCCCTTTAATTAAAAAGCCTGTAACTGTTTTTTCAGCTGAATAACCATATTCATTATAAAAATCACCAAAGGTGTTTTGCCAAATCTTATTCCCTTTTTTATCTGTTTTAATCACAAACATATCGTAATTACCCTTCCCGTATGAACTTGTAGAACCAATAATTAAATAACCATCATCTGTAGATAAAATGGAACTTGCTTTATCATAACTATTACCACCAAATTTTTGAGACCAAACTTCATTTCCATTTTGATGATTTTTTGTCAATAGAATATCTGAGGTATTACCATTTACAGATCCAATTGTTGTAACTTGGATAGACCCATTTTCAGTTTTAACTTTTGGCTGATGAGTTAAATTTGTCATCTTTTTAAATCGATTATTTTTAGCTCTTCCTAAGCTTAAGAATATTTCAGTAACTCTATCAAATTGATCTCTATTTATTTTTAAAGTGAAATTACGAGACAATAATTCGTTTTTATTAAACACCTCTGCATCTCGCTCATTGTTACGATTTGAAAAATTCATTTTTAATTTATTGTTTTTATCTAATGAAAGACTAAAACTCATATCTAATTCATCACTAAAATAAGTACCAATAAAACCTTCTAAATCCGCAAAAGAAGCAGGTTTTTCATTACTTCTTTTATAAATAGACATTTTCCCTGATGGTTCAAATAAAACCATCTCTTCCTTATAAAACACTAACTTTGATTTAGGGTCATAGTCTAAATGATATTTGTTTTTTGTTTCTGGAATAAGCTCAATACTAAGATTTCTTCCTTGTTTGAAATAGGTTTTATCTTCTTCCGTTACGATTCTTGTTAAATAACCACTTTTGGTATGGTATTGACCTGTAATCTGTACTTTTTCAGAAGTACCTATTGTTTCAGATAGTCTTGGATTATATTGCTCTTTCTTATTTATTTTAGGAAGAAGAACATTTGCAATTTCATTGGCAATCATATATGTTGAAATATTACCATTATTACTCATTGCAAAAATGGTTAATTTTTCTTCTGGGAACCTAATCATTTGAGAGTTATAGCCACCTGTTGCACCACTATGATGTACTGCTTTTCGGTTTAAAAAATCATTAAGTTCTAGTCCAAAACCGTAGGTTGTAATTTCACTATTTGGAATGGGTTGTTGACTTTTTATTAATAGGGTATTACTGTTTTGATTTGCATTTTGTACTGCTTGTTCAAAGTGTAGTTGATCTTTAAGTGTAGTATATAAAAAGCCTTCTCCAGCGGTTTTAGTAACTGTTGGTGTTTGCAGCATTATACCATCACCCCAATCACCATAGGGTTCTGCTCTGTTAGGAATAATGCCAGCGTATCGCTCAATAAATAATGTTTCCTTCATACCCAAATCACTAAAAAACTGTTTTGAGTAATTAGTGAATTTTTTACCTGAGATTTTTTCTATGATTTCTGCCAAAACAACATAACCTGAATTGCTATACGTATATTCTGAACCCGGTTTAAAAGCTAGGTCTTCTTGTTGTTTTAATAAGTTAATAACGTCATCATTTTTTAAACCTATTTTTTTCCACCAAATATCGTTTTGTAAACCCATTAAATCACAATAGTCTCTAATGCCACTGGTATGATTAAGAACGTGTCTAATTTTTATTTGATCTTTTACTTTTTTGTATAGACTTGGAAGATACTTCCTAATATCATCTTCTAAATCCAACTTTTTGTTTAATACTAAATCTAAAATCATTAATGCAGTATACTGTTTTGCCGTAGATGCAATATTAGATTTTGTTTTTTTGTCTATTTTTATTTGAAATTGCAGATAAGCTAATCCACGATATTTTTCATAAATGATTTTTCCATCTTTTACGATTCCAACCATTAAACCTGGATCGTTTTCTGCAATCTTAGAATTAACTATAGAATCAATTTTTTTTATATCATTTTGAGATAAAGATGAAACTGAAATAAGAAAGGCGAGTAGAGTGATCGTTTTTTTCATAATTAATTAATTTAAATCAAAAATCTACTAAAAATTTGCATCAAACGCTTCAAATCTTGATTTGAGACTTGTTTTAAGATAATTTTTGGATATAATCTTTTGGCGAAAGCGATGTGCTTTTTTTAAACGCCCGATTAAAAGTAGCTTTACTATTAAAACCAGAATCTAATGCTATACCCAGAAGTGTTGAGGTTTTGTGTTCGCCAAGACTCAACTTTTCTTTAACAGATTCAATTCTGTGATGATTAACAAAGTCGTTAAAGTTCATTTTAAAAGTTGTATTCACAACAGAAGATACGGTTTTGGTAGTTATATTTAATTCATTTGCCACATCTTGCAGTGTTAAACGTGGGTTTTCAAATAAGCGTTTTTCAGACATTAATACTGATAATTTGTCTTTCCAAATCTGATTGTCTTTTTCGTTTTCAATAGGTTTGATTTCATCATCAGATATTTGAAACTCGTCCTCAAATACATTAATAGTTTTTAGTTTTTCATTAGCTAAAGAAATTTGTTTAATAACATTAGAATAACCTGTTATTGCTATATAATAAAACACAAATGAAAACGTAATATAATGCCAAAATTGCCTGCCAAACTGACCCCAATCAGGATTTATAATAAAGAACAAAACACGTAATATTAAAATTCCTAAAAAGGCGATCATAAAATTTCTAATCCATTGAAACAATACAGTTTCAGCATAACTGACCTTATTAAAAACTAATTTTTTGTAGTTAAAATAAAAGCGTAAACTCAATACCAAATAAAAGCTCATTGAAAGCAAACCTAATACTTGATACCAATTGGCTAAATCTTTATCTCGATTATTTGCATAAAAATAATAGTCGTCTAAAATGAGTTTATCAGTTACAAAAACAATCAAACTGTAAATAAGATATAGTACCGCTGGCACAAAATGTAAATAATCTTTTTTTGATATTTTAAAATTATAATTTAGCTGACTTTTGGTATAAAAATAAACTACAGGACCAATAAGAAAAACTTGCATAAAGGGTATAAAAAACAAGATTTCACGACTTAGACCTTTACGGTACCAACCAGCATAACCAAGCATGTGAGGTGCAATATACATGGCATATAAAAATAACAGTAGGCTTAACCATTTACTTGCGTTATGATTATTAACAATGCTTTTTCTGAGTGTTAAAAATGAAAAGATAATGCCATGAAAAAAGAAAACGAGTAATAGCCCACTCTTTTCATTAAAACTAAAAGTAAAATCCAATGGGTTTGATTAGAGTTATATAGGTTAATATTATAAAAATACTATTATTTTTCTATTTTAGAGAGATGGCACAACATAATGAGCTAGGCAAAAAAGGAGAGCAATTAGCAGTAGAGTTTTTACTTAAGAATGACTATACTATTGTTGAACGTAATTATAGATTCGAAAAAGCCGAAGTTGATATCATTGCTAAAACGGGTGACATTTTAGCCATTGTAGAAGTAAAAACACGTTCTACGACAGATTTTGGTAATCCTCAGGATTTTGTAAAACCTAAACAAATTAAAAACCTTGTAAAAGCTGTAGATGAATATGTCATTGAAAATGACTTTGATTTAGAAGTTAGATTCGATATAATCGCTATTGTTAGAGAAGGGAAGAGATTTAAAATTGAGCATCTAGAAAATGCCTTTTATCATTTCTAATTACCATGGAAATGGGAATCTCTTTGAACTTACTTGTAAAAATTCATCTCATCTAAGTATTCCCATACATTCATAGGAAGCATAGGTCTAATATTTTTACCATCCTTAATTTCTTTTCGAATAAAAGTAGATGATAATTCCATAATTGGAGCATTAACTTTTTCAATCTTAGGATGATTGTTAAATTGAGACTCTACTTTTCCATCCGATAATCTTGGGTAAACATAAATACTATGATTCTCTATAATAAGCTCGTAGTTTTTCCATTTATGGAAGCTTTTTAAATTGTCTTCTCCCATAATTAAAGCAAACTCATGTTCAGGGAATTTTTCAAAAAGATAGGTAAGTGTGTCTATGGTGTAATTGGGTTGTTTAAGACCAAACTCAATATCACATGGTCTTAGTTTTGTGTAGTCTTTTGTGGCGCGATAAACCATCTCTAGGCGTTGCTGATTATCTAACAAACTATTTTTTTTCTTAAAAGGGCTTAGAGGTGTTACTACAAACCAAATTTGATCCAAATCACTATGCTCTGCCAAATGATTGGCAATAGTTAAATGCCCAACATGTATTGGGTTAAACGTACCAAAATATAAACCAACCTTCATCTTATTTAGATATAAAATCCGAAACTAGACTATAAGCATTTTCCAAGGCTTCATCTAATTTAGAGTTAACAACAATAACATCAAAAAGTGGTGCAGTAGCTAATTCTGCTGGTGCTTTTGCAACACGCATACTTATTTTTTCTTCACTCTCTTCGCCACGATCTTTAAGGCGTCTTACTAATTCATTTAAATCAGGTGGTTTTACAAAAACAGCTAACGTTTGGTCAGGGAATTTACGTTTTATTCTGAGTCCTCCAGAAACATCAATATCAAAAATAACATGTTTTCCTTTTGCCCAAATGCGCTCTACTTCAGCTTTTAATGTACCATAAAAGTTGTCTCTATAGACTTCTTCCCATTCTAGGAATTCATCTGCCTTTATTTTGTTTTTAAATTCTTTGAGCGAGAGATAATAATAATCTTTTCCATGTTGTTCATTGCCTCGTGCTTCTCTTGAAGTCGCCGAAATAGAAAACTCTAAATTGAGTTCTTGTTGCTTCAATAAATGACGAACAATGGTTGTTTTTCCAGATCCTGATGGTGCTGAAAATACAATGAGTTTACCTTCTTTTGTTTTACTTTCTTCTGACACAGATTATAATTTTAAAACTTAATATTAAAGAACGTTCAATAACTGTTCCTTAATTTTCTCTAGTTCATCTTTCATCTGTACCACAAGCTTTTGCATCGGTGCATAATTAGATTTTGAACCAATAGTATTTATCTCTCTTCCGATTTCTTGAGATATAAAACCGAGTTTTTTACCATTAGAATCATCAGATTTTAGTGTTTTAGTAAAATAATCTAGATGATTGTCTAATCGCACTTTCTCTTCTGTGATATCAAACTTTTCTATGTAATAGACAAGTTCTTGTTCAAAACGATTTTCATCTACTTTTTCTTTAATATCTGAAACTCCTTTTTCTAAACGTGCCCTAACACCATCTATACGGTCAGGATCCATAGTGATGACTTCTTGCAGTAAATGTCTTAGTTTAGAAATTCTATTTGTAAAGTCTTGTTCTAAAATAGCCCCTTCATCTTTTCTGTAGATTACAATTTTAGAAATTGCATCGTGTATTTCTTTGCTAATTGCAGACCATTCTTCTTCATCAATTTCATCACGTTCTGTGGTTATAGCATCTGGCATGCGCACAGCCATTTTTAAGAATTCTGTATGATCTCCTCCATCAACAACATCCTTGAGTTGCTTTATATACTCTTTAACTACAGTTTTGTTAATCTTAGAACTAGTGTCCTCACCAGTAATTTCAACATATAGTGAAAAATCTACTTTTCCTCTAACAAGATTTTTAGCGATTAATTTCCTAATAATCAACTCTTTTGCACGATACATTGATGGCATACGAGCATTGAGATCTAAACTTTTACTATTTAGTGATTTTAGTTCAATGGATATTTTTTTTGTTGGGAGCTGAAGTACAGATTTCCCATAACCTGTCATGGATTGTATCATTAAGACGATGCTATTAAAGTTGCGCAAAGGTACAAAAATGAATTGTTATTTATATTTAAATAGTTTTTGGATAATTGACTTTAAAGTGAAGACTTTTATAACTTTGTAACTTATTTTTTAAAGTATTAATATGTACAAAAAACAGTTTGAAATCCGATGGAGTGATGTAGATGCCAATGGGCATTTAGCCAATTCTGCATATACCAATTTTATGAGCCACGCAAGGATGTCTTTCTTTAGTGAACAAGGCTTTTCCATGCCAGAAATTAGAAAGCATAATGTTGGACCAGTAGTGTTTTATGAGCATATGTATTATTTCAAAGAATCTTTTATAGGAGCACCGATTATCGTGACTATTGAAGTTTCAGGGTTAAGTGAAGACGGTATGCTTTTTATGTTTGAGCATAATTTTTATAATGAAAAAGGTGAAAATTTAGCTTATTGTGAAATGCAAGGAGGATGGATAGATCTAAAAGCTAGAAAGTTGACAGGTTTACCAGAGCCTTTGTTAGTCTTGGCAGGCAAATTCCCAAAGTCTAAGACTTTTAAAGTACTGACAAAATCAGATACTCGTAAACATGGAGTGAAGCCAAAACCAATGGGGCTTTAAAATCATTTAAAGACTGAGTGCTGTTTAAAAGACTTTATTTTTACATTCTTTATAAATGGTTTTAAAATCTGATTTGGCAAATAGCGCTTATGCTTACAATAGCAAATTAATGCTTTTGGTTGAGCGCCAAGAGTACTCTTAATTTCTGAAGCTGTTCTTCCTAAATTAATTTGTGATGATTTTGTCTCGATACCAAGTCGTAAATAATCATTTAATATTCTTGGGTATATAGCAAATTCTTTATTATTTGCATAATCAATACCAATAAAGTGTGCATCGAGATTAGTTTCGTTTTGCATTGCAGATAAGAACCCGACTAACTTTTCATTTAAGAAATAACCTTTCACAATAAATTTCTCTCCGAAAGATTCTTTAAGATTCTTATAAGTATCAAGGTTTAAAACCTGAGCATTAAAATCAGCATTACTAATGGTGTTTTGATATAATGCTTGAAGCTCATCTTTGTGAGTTTTAATATCTTCTTTTGTAAATAACTTAGCCTTTAATTTTTTGCTTTTAGAATCTGTTTTATTCGCTTTTACACGGTATTTAGATTTTAATGCGCTTTTATAATCTTCAAACGAATGCCATTCTGGTTTTAAAGTTATAATCATATTTGGTTCCACTTGCATTGCTGCATAATCATAAGATTTTAAGTGATCTGTAATATGAAGTGATTCGTTTTCAAAGTCTTTAACAAATATAGCATTGAGTCTTTTAGTTGCCTTAGATAATTGCTTTACAACTTTAGCTATAGCATTAAAAGTTTCAACTTTAGGTTCTCCATCTTTTAAAAATGTTCCATATTCTCCACTCAAGAACACGTTACCACAAAAGAGAACTTTTATTTGATTATTACAAAACATATTATTTACAACGCTTCTAATTTTACTAGACATTCTAATGTTTTGAGTAATGGTTTCAACTCCTATAGTTAGGATTTGAGTATTAGCGAAAGCAACAGCTTCTTCGTCTTTTAATATAAAGATATAATTGAATTCAATGTCAGTATTGGCAACCTCAAAACTCTTTAAAAATTCAGGAGAATAATAAATGTTAGTACAACAGTTTACACTATCCCAATATTTTTTCGGAATGACATCTACTGATTTAAATATTTTAGAGTTTAAAGACAAATCAATTGACTTTATTAGATTTTCGAGAAACTAAATATACACCAGAAAAAATAAGAACCATAGCAACAATTTTCAAAGAATCAATACTATCAGCATCCATGATAATAGCAAATAGGCCAGCAATTACAGGTTGCAAATAAATAAAGATACCAACAGTTGATGCTTTAAGTTTATTTAGAGCTATTGGGTTGAGTAAATAGGTTCCAAATGTTGCACCAACTACCACAAATAAAATTAAAAAGTAAACATATGGTGTAAATACTTGCCATTCTACTTCTTGTAATTGATTATACCCAAATGGTAAAACCATAAAAAATCCAAACAAAAACAACCATTTTATAAATGTAAATGGATGATATTTAGCGGTAAGTTGTTTGATTAGTATAATATAAATACTATAGAAAATAGAGTTAATAAAAATAAAAGTATTACCTAGTAATACATTATCTCCTACACGATCCGAATCTCCAAAAAGAGTTAATGCTAATGCTCCTGCAAGTGCTAAGCCTAAGCCTAAGACTTTTAAGCCAGTAATTTTTTCTTTTAAAACTATGGAGGATAAGATTAAAATAAGAACAGGGTTAATAGTAATTATTGCTGAAGCATGAATTGGAGTCGTCAATTCAACACCTTTAATATAAAAAAGCATATTAATGGCAACACCAAAAACTGCAGCAACAAAAAACTTAAAATAGTCTTTTCGTTCTACTTTTTCTTTTGGTAGCCATATACTAATAAGCCAAAACAAAATTGCAGCTCCTCCAACTCTTAATATAGTTAGAGCAAAGGGCTTTACGTAGTTTTCATTCATCACTATTTTTGCAAACGTATAGTTCAATCCATATAAGACTTGGACCATTAAAAGTGCAAAAATGGCAAAGCTTCTGCTATTCATGTATAGCTTGTTTTGCGGCTTCTACTATTTTTTTAGAATTACCAATAAAGATTAGATTATTGAATAAAATTACTGGACGTTTTAAAAACGTGTAGTGTTCTAAAATAGAGTTTTTATAATCGTTTTCAAAGAGTGATTTCTCTTTTAGACCTAATTCTTTATATAACCTTGCTCTTTTACTAAATAGACTTTCGTAGCTGTCAGTTAGTGTTCTCATCTCATCAATTTGAGACTCAGTCATTAGCTCTGTTTTTATATCCTGGAGTATAAAATCTTTAGGCAAATTAAGTTCAGTAATAATTCTTGTACACGTATTACATGTACTTAAATAATATATTTTTTTCATATCCGAATTCTATATAATTTTGATGCTACAAAGTAATCGTAATTAATGTGAATTTTAATTACATTTAGGAAAAATATAATCTTATGAATTGGGAATTTGATGTTGCTATAAAAAATAGAACATTATTAAAAAGTTTTATTGAAAATCATACTTTAAAAGAATTGAATAAAGTACCTGATGGTTTTAGTAATAATATCATTTGGAATATTGCACATACAATTGTTACGCAACAAATATTGGTCTATAGATTATCTGGTTTGCGAATGGTTTTATCTGATGAGATGGTTACAACCTTTAAAAAAGGAACAAAAACTGAACGCAATTTATCTCAAGCCGAAGTGGATACTATTAAAGGTTTATTGTTTTCGCCAATTGAAAAAACGAAGGAAGATTACGACAATAAAATTTTTCAGACTTATAATCAATATACAGTGAGTACAAAAAGTACATTAAGTAATGTCGAAGATGCTATAAGTTTTAATAATTTTCATGAAGGCATACATTTAGGTTATATTTTAGCACTTAGAAAATCGTTATAGATTTATGGATTACTACTCAATTGCTACAGTTTTAATTGTCTTATCAGCAATCTTTGGTTACATCAATGTAAAGTTTTTAAAATTACCTATTACCATTGGTTTAATGTTGATTACCATTGTGTTTACCATAGTCTTGGTTGGTGTTGCTCAGTTTGATGACACATTACTTGCAAGAGAGAAAGCATTTATCTCTAGTATTGATTTTGAAACTGTTCTGCTAGATATTATGTTAAGTTTCCTGCTTTTTGCAGGTGCTTTGCATACTAATTTTAATCAATTAAAGATTCAACGAGGGCCTATTTTAGCGTTCGCTACTTTAGGTGTTTTAATCTCAACATTTTTAGTTGGTATTGTAATGTTCTACGTTTTACAATTGATGGGATCAAATGTTAAATTCATTTACTGCTTATTATTTGGTGCTTTGATTTCTCCTACAGATCCTATTGCAGTTTTAGGGATTTTAAAAAAAGCAGGAGCACCAAAAAAACTGGAAACTAAAATTGTTGGTGAATCCTTATTTAATGATGGAGTAGGTGTTGTGGTATTCTTAACTATTTTCGCCATTGCTTCAAAGCCCAATGCTGCGATTTCGTTTTCAGATATTGCTACTTTGTTTGGTCAAGAAGTTATTGGAGGAGTAGCTTTAGGGTTATTATTGGGATGGATTACCTATCGTTTAATGAAGTCTATAGATAACTACGAAATCGAAGTAATTTTAACTTTAGCTACTGTAATGGGAGGTACCATGTTGGCCCACAAATTCCATTTATCTGCACCTCTAGCAATGGTAACTGCGGGACTTATAGTAGGTAATGATACCGTTAGAAATTCAGCGATGTCAGAGACAACCGAAGCATATGTGGATAAATTTTGGGAGCTCATTGATGTATTATTAAATACTATTTTGTTTGTAATGATTGGTATGGAAATGCTCGTTTTAACCCTAGAAGGAAAATTTATTTATGCAGGTTTATTAGCTATTCCTATTATTTTAATGTGTCGTTATATTTCTTTATGGTTGCCCATTAAATTCTTTGCTAAACGATTAGATTTTGTACCCAAAACAAACTTAATAATGACTTGGGGAGGATTGCGAGGTGGAATTTCTATTGCCTTAGCATTAAGTTTAACTAAAGAAATGCATAGAGAATTGTTCTTAGTAATTACTTATGTGGTAGTTGTTGTTTCTATAGTTGGTCAAGGTTTAACGGTAGAACCAATTATAAAACGATTGACCAGAGAGACAGACTAATTGAAATTTAGATAAGACTCTAAATCTTCAAAAGGAATAACAAATTCAGTATAACCTTCATTATATGTGGCAACTTCATATATATTGTATAATAAAACTAAACCATCGTCTGTGAAACCGATATTGTCTGGTAATTGAAATGGTTTTCCGAAAAAGAAATCTTCCATTTTTAAGTTTTCATTTTCAATTTCTAGTGATTTGATAAAGTTGGTCTTAGCAAGACCTTTAAAATCGCCAATATTTTTAATGATTTCATTTAGACTTAGAATTTCACCTGTCTTAGCATTAAGATTTATAAATGAAATAACATCACTTCCATGTGCACCACCTTTAAATTGATAAGTACTGATAGCAATAGTAATGATACCTGCTGATTGATAGGTTTTTTCAGTTTCAATGTGAAGTTCCCAAATAGTTTCTGAAGCATCCGAAAAATCCTTTTTAAAATCGAGATATTCTGTGTTAAAATCAGCTAAAACTGAATATAGATCTTTCATATTTCCTTCTACACCTAATGAAGAAATTATTGACCGTTTTATATTACTATTAATAACTTCACTTAAGTCACTATTACCTTCTGCCTTATCATAAGTTGCTGATATATCAGCTTCAAATGATTTTTCAATTGATGAGGTTTTAAAAGTTGCTGGTTTAAATTCAGAGGTACACGAATTTAAAATCAGTAACAGAAATAAAAGGCGCAATGTTCGTTTCAAAAGAAATAAGTTTAACCAAATACGTAATAAAGGTATTGTATAGATCTCAATACAACGAATTATAGATTAAATTTGTTGTAACTCATCGTTATAATTTATTTCATGAAATTCAACACAAAGGCTATACATGGAGGCCAGAAACATGATATTGCATATGGATCTGTAATGCCGCCAATTTATCAAACATCAACTTACGCGCAAACCACTCCTGGTGGTCATAAAGGTTATGAATATTCTAGAACTCACAACCCAACCAGACATGCTTTAGAAAATTCGCTCGCAAGCATTGAGAATGGAAATTTCGGGTTGGCATTTAGTTCGGGCTTAGCATCTATAGATGCAATATTAAAATTACTAAAGCCTGGTGATGAAGTTATCTCTACAAATGATTTATATGGTGGGACATATCGTTTATTTACTAAAATATATGAAGATTTTGGTATAAAGTTTCATTTCATTGGTATGGAAAATACTGAGCATATTGAAGAATATATTAATAATAAGACTAAGTTAATTTGGGTTGAAACACCAACCAACCCAATGCTAAATATTATCGATATAGTAGCTACTGTAAAAATTGCAAAAAAGCATAATGTTCTCTTAGCTGTTGATAACACGTTTGCTACACCTTATTTACAAAGACCATTAGATTTAGGCGCAGATATTGTAATGCATTCAGCAACAAAATATTTGGGTGGTCATAGTGATTTAGTAATGGGGGCATTGATTGTTAAGGATAAAGAATTAGCAGATAGATTATATTTTATACAGAATGCAAGTGGAGCAATTTGTGGACCTCAAGATGCTTTTTTAGCATTAAGAGGAATAAAAACCTTGCATTTGCGTATGCAACGTCATTGCGAAAACGGAAAAGCTATTGCGGAATATTTAGTAAATCATCCTAAAATTGAAAATGTATACTGGCCAGGTTTTAAAACGCATCCTAATCACAATACTGCCATATCTCAAATGGATGATTTTGGCGGTATGGTATCGTTTACAACTAAGGAGAATAATTACCAAGAGGCAATTAAAATTGTAGAAAATTTAAAAATATTTACTTTGGCAGAATCTTTAGGAGGCGTAGAGTCTTTAGCTGGTCATCCTGTAAGTATGACACATGCAAGCATCCCAAAGGAAGAGCGTGAAAAAGCAGGTATTGTAGATTCTTTAATTAGATTGAGTGTTGGTATTGAAGATAAAGAAGATTTAATTTTAGATTTGAAACGCGCAATTGGATAATAGTTGATATTTAGAAATTTTAGTCTAGGTAATATATATAACCAAAATTTAACCAAACTAACCAGTCGTTAGATTTATTAGATGATAATTGGTGGTTGAGTCCATCTGTCCAATCACTAAAGAAATATTGAAATCTTAAATCTACCATTAAATCAGAGAGTATGGTAAGTTTATATCGTGTACCTATACTTGATACAATAGACCATGTAGAACCGTTTTCGGCACTAATAGAACCTGGTTGCCAACCAGGATAAAAATTATTGGCATTTTCTATATTTAAATCTTGATAAGTGGTTTCTACACTAGGATTAAAAGATACAAAATGTGCTCCTAAACTTGCAAATGGGGCAAATGAATATTCTCCGGCTAAAAATGCTCGTATACTTCTTGGAAAATATTCTAACTGCATGCCTATATCCCAATTCTGTGCTTCACCAGAATGTGCTCTCAATTTATCTGCGGCATCACTTGTTCTATTAGCATCAACCCATTTCCCAAAATGATTTAATGTGGTTTTATTCCATGCTATTTCACTTCTTAACTTAAAATGATCGTTGAAATATTTATCTGTTGTATAACAGTTACAGTCTGCTCGATAAGCAAAGTTAATGTAATGTACTATTCCTATTCCAAAACCTGAATTTCCTGAGTTTGTTTCAAAGTCATAACGGATACCAAAATCTGATTGATAAGCAATAGGACCAGCAATAACACCTATTTCGTGAGAAAAACCCAACTGAGCGTTACTCAGTTGCATAAATAAAAGGAATGCAAGCGGAAGAAAAAGTCTTTTTATGTTTCTGACCATATAATTCTAAAAATTGAGGCTATTGCCGAACAAATATATAAAAACCCGATGAAATACAAAATAAAACGGATAAAATGCAATTTTTGTTGTATTTGACAATGTCAATATAAACTCGAATGATTAAAATTTATTGAGAATTTAAAAAAATAAACGGTTATTTTTATAGATAATGTATCTTTACACCCAATAAATGACAATTTGTTAACAATAACATAAATTCAACGTCCAGATTTGACCTCTAATTAAAAATTAGGGAAGATTAATATGGGTGTATTATCTGAGCTATAAAAATAATAAAACTATACAGATGAAAGACAAAATTGACGCTTTTTTAGAACTTGTTCAAGAACGTAATGGCCATGAGCCAGAATTTTTGCAAGCAGTTAAAGAGGTTGCTGAAACAGTTATTCCTTATATCGTAAAGCACGATATCTATCATGGGAAGAATATTTTATTGAGAATGGTTGAACCTGAAAGACTAATTTCATTTAGAATAAGTTGGGTAGATGATTCAGGTGAGATTCAGGTGAATAGAGGATACAGAATTCAAATGAATTCTGCAATAGGCCCATATAAAGGTGGATTACGATTTCACCCAACAGTAAATGCAAGTATTTTAAAATTTTTGGCTTTTGAGCAAGTATTTAAAAACTCATTAACAACATTACCAATGGGTGGTGGTAAAGGAGGCTCTGATTTTGATCCTAAAGGGAAATCGGATAATGAAATTATGCGTTTCTGCCATGCTTTTATGAGTGAATTATTTAGACACATTGGTCCAAATACAGATGTTCCTGCAGGAGATATAGGAGTTGGAGGAAGAGAGATTGGATTTATGTTTGGGATGTATAAAAAACTTAAGAATGAATTTACTGGAGTACTTACTGGTAAAGGTGCATCATGGGGAGGTTCTTTAATTAGACCAGAAGCAACAGGATATGGAAATGTTTACTTTGCCGATAACATGCTAAAAATTAAAAACGATTCATTTAATGGGAAGAAAGTTGTTATTTCTGGTTCAGGTAATGTAGCTCAATATGCTGCTGAAAAAGCAATAGAATTAGGTGCAATTGTATTAACATTATCAGATTCAGGTGGTTATATTGTAGACGAAGATGGAATAGATACTGAAAAGCTAAAGTTTGTTATGGATCTTAAAAATGTTCGCCGTGGTAGAATAAGTGAATATGTAGATCAATATCCTAGTGCAAAATATGTAGGTGGTGAAAGACCATGGTCTGTAAAATGTGATATTGCTTTGCCATGTGCAACTCAAAATGAGTTAAATGGTGAAGAAGCTAAACAATTAATTGCTAATGGATGTATGTGTGTATCTGAAGGTGCAAATATGCCTTCAACTCCAGAAGCCATCCATGAGTTCCAAAAAGCAAAAATATTATTTGCTCCAGGAAAAGCTTCTAATGCAGGTGGTGTAGCTACTTCTGGTTTAGAGATGAGCCAAAACTCGTTACGTTTAAGTTGGTCTAGAAAGGAAGTTGACGATAGATTAAAAGATATTATGGAAGATATTCATGATTCTTGTGTTAAGTATGGGAAAAATGATGATGGATCTATTGATTATATATCTGGTGCTAATATTGCAGGTTTTGTAAAAGTTGCAGACGCCATGTTAGCACAAGGTGTGGTTTAGTATATTTTAATAAAATGAATGAAAGCTTCTGTGTTCTACATAGAAGCTTTTTTTAGGACATAATATATGATTAAGCCTATATTATCGTTACTATTAAATATATTTGAACACAGATATTTATTGATGAGTAAAAGAGTATTTAAAATTTTAATTTTCCTTACAGGAATTACAACCTCATGTTATTGTCAAGAAGTTACTGCATTATGGCAATCTCACTTTTCTTATAATAATATAGTTGATGTGGTCAGTGGCGATAATAAGATATATGCTGCTTCTGATAATGCTGTTTTTGAATACGATATATTAACTAATGAAATAAAAACCATAACTACAGTAGAAGGCTTATCTGGTGAACAAATCACAACCATATATTATAGCACAATAGATCAATACTTATTAATTGGTTATGAGTCAGGCTTAATGGAAGTTTACTCTGAGACAGATAATTCTGTGTTGACTATAGTAGATATTCTCGAAAAACAGAATATCACTCCAGTTAATAAACGAATTAACCATTTTTATGAAGAAGGTGGCTTAGTTTATATTTCAACAAATTATGGAATTTCTATTTATGATTTAGAACGCTTAGAGTTTGGTGACACCTATTTTTTAGGAAATGGAGGAGAACAGATTACTGTTAAACAAGTCTCAATTTTGAATAACCAAATTTTTGCAGCCTGTTTAAATAATAACGGAATAAAAAAAGCGAATTTAGATAACCCTAATTTAATTGACTTTTCTCAATGGGAAACAGTTATTTCGGGTGATTATTATACTATGAGTACAATAAATGACAAATTGTATTCAATTAGATCTAACAGCGTTCTTTATGAGATTGATGAAACTTCTATTAATACCCTTCTTACATTACCAGCACTGCCTTTAGATGCAGACGTGTCTGATTCTAGTTTAATTTTTCCTACTATAAATACGGTTTATGTATATGATCAAAATATTCAATTAACAAACAGTTTTCAACCAACTGAAGATGATGAAACTAACTTTACATCTGCTACAGCAGTAAATGGGGTTATTTACATCGGTACAGAAACTTTTGGGCTTTTGAGTAACCAACTTTCAAGCACTATTGATTATTTAGAGATTATACCAAATGGACCATCAGACAATAATATTTTTAAATTAGACGCTTCTACAGAAACTGTCTGGGCTACCTATGGGGAGTATACAGAAGCTCTTAATCCATTTCCTTTATCTTCTCGAGGAATGAGCTATTTAAATGAAGATATTTGGGAGAATATTCCTTTTGATAGCTTATTAGGTACAAGAGAGTTGAATGAAATTACTCCGAATATATTCAATCCAAATCAAGTATTTATAAGTTCTTTTAAAGATGGGATTTTAGAGCTTAATGATTTTGAGCCCACTACTTTATTTAATCAAACAAATAGTGGTTTGGAATCTTTAATACTACCTAATAATCCAAGTTTTGTAGGTATTAGAGTGTCTGGTGCTGAATTTGACAGAAATGGTTTATTATGGTCAGTAACAAGTAGGGTAGATAGAGCATTAAAGTCTTATAATCCTATGACTAACTCATGGCAAGGCTATAGTTTTTCTGATATAATTTCTGATGCGTTATCTGATGAATTAGGTTTTTTTGACATGGCGGTTGATAATAATGGAACAAAATGGATTGGGTCTTATTCCAATGGATTAATGGCATACAATGAGAATATTACAAATAGTCCACTTAGAAATATTAATTCTGAAGGACAAGGCGTAGAGCCGTTTACAAGATTTACCGCCTTAGCAGTTGATAATAGAAATCAATTATGGGTTGGCACAACTAAGGGCTTAAGAGTATTATTTAATACAGGTGGTTTTTATGAAGATCCTAATCCAATATTAAGAGCCATAATAATTTTAGAAGATGGTATTCCTAAAGAATTATTAGATGACCAATCTATTACAGATATAGAAGTAGATGGGTCTAATAATAAATGGGTGGGTACTGCAGATTCAGGAATTTTCTATTTTTCTTCAGATGGTCAAAATACGATCTATCATTTCACTAAAGATAATTCACCTTTACCATCTAATGCAATTAATGATATTTCAGTAGATTCTGATAATGGATTGGTTTATATAGCCACTAATCGAGGGCTATTATCTTTTAGGGCAGGAGGCTCTAAACCAGAAGATACTTTAGAAAAAGCATTTGCTTATCCTAACCCAGTTAGACCAGAATATGATCTTTTAGGGTTTAACGATCTTAATGATATTAACAAGGGTATTAAGATTAATGGACTCACTGATAGCGTAAATATTAAGATTACAGATATTGAAGGTAACTTAGTAGCAGAGGCCCAATCTAATGTAAACCAAAGATCCTCAGCTGCTAATTATAATTTTGCTATAGATGGAGGCACAGCTGTATGGAATGGTAAGAACCTAGGAAATGCTATTGTAAGAAGTCGTGTGTATTTGATTATGATTTCGGATTTAGATTCTTTTGAGACCAAAGTATTAAAAGTACTCATAGTTAGATAACACATGCTTACAAAAAATAATAGCATCGTTCTTTCAAAATTAAAATATAGAGACTACGACCTCATTGTAAAATGCTATACACAACAAAGAGGTGTGGTTAGTTATCTTTTAAGAGGAGTACTGAAATCTAAAAAAGGAAAGACTAAAACGGTTTATTTTCAGGCACTGTCTCAGCTTCAAATAGACGAAAATTATAAGCCAAACCAATCACTTCATTCAATAAAAGAAGTAAAGCTTAATTATATATATAAGAGTCTTCATACAAATATCTATAAGAGCGCTATTGTTCTATTTTTGTCCGAAGTGTTGTCTAATGTACTTAAGGAAGAAGAAAAAAATGAAGACCTGTTTAATTATATCGAAACAGCTTTACAATATTTAGATAATGAAAATCAATTTTCAAATTTTCATTTATTATTTCTCTTAAAATTAACAAGATACCTAGGGTTTCAGCCAGAAAATTTAAACAGTAATTATCCATTTTTCAATCTTAAGTCTGGTGTTTTTGAAGCCACTAATAATGGAATTTACTCAATTTCAGGAGAAAATTTAACACTGTTAAAACGCTTGTTGGGTATAAATTTTGATGCTTTAAGTTTTGTAAAGATTAATGCAAAGCAAAGACAAGAGTTTTTAAATATGTTATTGTATTATTTTGAATTACATTTGGGGGGTTTTAAAAAACCTAAATCATTGCAGGTGCTTAACGACGTATTTCATTAAGCCAATTTTACGAAACGATTTTAATGACGATGCGATTAAAAGTGAAATACACTACGATACTTAGTCTTTTTATACTTCTATTTTCTCAGTTGGTTTTTTCACAAAGCATAACTGTTTTAGAACAAGACAGTAATGAACCAATTCCAGGTGTAGCATTATATAACTTAAATAAAACTAAGTATGTCATTACAGATATAAATGGAAAAGCTAAACTAGATAACTTCAATGACCGAGAAACAATATATTTTCAGAACCTCTTATATGAAAAGCTACAACTAAAGAAAATAGAAATTGCGGATAAAAATTATATTATTTATTTAAATCTTAAAATTGAGAGTTTAAATCAAATTGTAATATCAGCTTCTAAGTTTGAACAAAGTAAACGAGATATTCCTCAAACAATAGTTAGTATTAATGCAAAAGACATCTCATTAACCAATCCTCAGACTAGTGCAGATTTATTAGAAAACACGGGTAATATTTACATTCAAAAAAGTCAATTGGGTGGTGGAAGCCCAATGATTAGAGGTTTTTCTACGAACAGACTTTTAATCACTGTAGACGGAGTAAGAATGAATAATGCCATTTTTAGAGGTGGTAATCTACAAAATGTCATATCAATTGATCCACTTTCTGTTCAAAGTACCGAAGTTACACTTGGTGCAGGTTCAGTTGTTTACGGAAGTGATGCTATTGGTGGTGTTATGAGTTTTTATACTAAGAAGCCCCAATTATCTTATAAAGATAAATTGTTTATTAATGGTAATGCCTTAGTTAGATATGCAAGTGCTAATACTGAGAAAACTGGGCACTTTGATTTAAATTTAGGTTATAAAAAATGGGCCTTTCTAACTAATATTAGCTACACAGATTTTGATGATTTAAGAATGGGGAGTAACGGTCCAAATGATTACCTTAGAACAGAGTATGTCATAAGACAAAATGGAGAGGACGTTATTGTCACCAATGAAAATCCTAATGTTCAGGTACCAACTGCATATAGTCAAATTAATTTAATGCAGAAAGTACGTTATGAACCTTCTGATAATTTGAATTTTGATTTAGGTCTCTATTACACAACAACTTCAGATTATCCAAGATATGATAGATTAATAAGGCCAAGAGGTGAGACATTACGATCTGCCGAGTGGCAATATGGTCCACAAAAATGGTTTATGGGTAATATACAATTAACCAAGGTTAGTAGTAGTTCTAATTTGTATGATAAAATACAAGCAACTGTCGCTTATCAAAATTTTGTAGAAAGTAGAAGTGATAGAGATTTTCAATCCGACGTAAGAGATATAAGAGAAGAAAATGTAGATGCTATTTCTTTTAATTTAGATTTAGAGAAAAAATTACATTCTAAAACAACACTATATTACGGTTTAGAATATCTATATAATACAGTAGGTTCTGAAGGAAGAGAGGAAAATATTACCACAAACACTAGTGTTCCTAATGTGACACGTTATCCAAATGGAGCAACTTGGCAATCTGTAGCAGCCTATACAAGTCTAAAATATAAACCAAATAAGAAGTTTGTTTTTCAGTCAGGTTTAAGATTTAATCAAGTTGTTGCCAATGCAGATTTTAAAGAGAATAATGCATTTTTAAATCTTCCTTTTGATGATGCTAAAGTTAATACAGGAGCATTAACAGGAACCGCTGGAATAACCTGGTCTCCAAGTAATATGATACAATGGAAACTGAATGCTTCTACGGCATTTAGAGCACCTAATATTGATGATATAGGAAAAGTATTTGATTCTGAGCCTGGTTCGGTAGTGGTGCCAAATAAAGATTTAAAAGCTGAGTATGCTTATGGAGGAGAATTAGGCTTGAAATTGAACTTTGATGATAAAATGATTATAGACTTAGCAACCTACTATACATTTTTGGATAACGCTTTAATCCGAAGAGATTTTGAAATAAATGGAGAAACGGAAATAGAATATGATGGAGAATTGAGTAATGTTCAGGCTATACAAAACGCATCTAAGGCATGGATCTATGGATTTGAAGCGGGATTAGAGGTGAATTTCTCAGATCAATTAAAACTACGTTCACAATATAATATCATTGGAGGATCAGAGGATAATGAAGGTGTTGAAGTACCAGTGAGGCATATTGCGCCTAGTTTTGGTCGTACACACTTTATATGGAAAAAAAAGAAACTATTATTTGATGCTTATTTAGTTTACAATAATGATTTATCATTTAATCAATTAGCACCTTCTGAAGTATCTAAAGACTATTTATATGCTAGTGATGAGAATGGAAATCCCTATGCACCATCTTGGTATACTTTTAATTTGAGAACACAATATCAGTGGAATGAAAAGCTTAGCGTTACAGCAAGTTTAGAAAATATTACTGATCAACGCTATCAACCATACTCTTCAGGTATTGCTGCACCAGGAAGAAACTTAATTTTAGCATTAAAATATGCATTATAAAAAAGCTTTATCATATTTTGATAAAGCTCTTAATTTATATTGGGTGTTAAATTTTAGTGTTGTTTCATAGCTTTTTTACTAATAATTTGTCCATTAGATAAAGTCACTTTGGCTATGTAAGCAGCTTTGCTCAATTGAGATAAATTATATATCTCAGTAGAACTGTTTCCTTCTAGCTTATATATTAATCTTCCAGTTACATCAATAATATCAACATTAACAATTGTAAGATCTGAATTCACCTTTACTTTCACATCACCATCAGTAAGTTCTATTATAGTCAAATCACTAGCATCAATTAAATTATCTTTAATTGAAAGTGCATCTGGTGTAAATACAATTTCAAAACGGTTGTCAAATTTACCTGTTTCCGATGTAAATGTATAATCGGACGTGCTGAGTTCATGAATAGTATTACTCAAATTATCAATAACATATATTGGGTTAGAAGTCATAAATTCTCCTTCTAATTGAGCTATGGATAAGGTGTAAATTGTTGCTTCATTAATTGAAGTATAAAACCCTAAAGGAATAACTTCATCTAAGGTCAAGCTATTTATGTTTTTTCCTTGAATTGCAAACTGTTTTTCATTATTTCCAATCGTAGTATAAATGTTTGAATTTACATCAGTAGAACCATTTCTCGGTGCATCGTAATACATTCCATCATATTCATTAGAGGCATTTTCTGTATAGCCTATTAGAATTTCATTAAATACTCCATTATCAGATTCTAAATTTAACCAGATTTTATTATTTTGATTTGCGACAGGATCATTTCTGAAAAACAAATTATTATTTCCTGTACTTCTCATAGCATTATTAAAAATAATATCTGCTGATTTAATGGTAGGATTACCATCATAAGCTGGTGATGTATCAGACATTGAAATAAAGAACCCTTGCCCAGAAGGAATAAATCCATTAGGGGTAGTATCTCCTCCTGCTGATACAGCTCCTAAACCGTTTACAATAGCATAATCAGATTGAGAAAAGTTAATATTCTCATTTCCGTTATCAGTGTCTGTTGGAACTGTATTTTGAGACCAAATAAAAATAGCTCCGTCTATTGCTCCGCCAGTAACATTACCATCAATTATGGCAGTATTTTGAGTAAGGAAACCATTTGGGCCATTAATTTCAATAGCAGATGGATATGGGTTTCCAATCAGATTCCAATTATTATCTCCAGTTTCAGAATCATTTCTGTAAATAGTTACTGTATTGGCATTACCATTATTAAATAATCCAGAGAATGTATATCTAATGTTACATAATGGGCCAGGACAGCCAGGTGTCGCTCCAAATACTGCGGGATCATGTGCTGTTGCATAGCCTGTACCAAAAGCAAGTGTTGTCGAGGTGTTAGTAATTGCTTGCCAGTCCCATGGTGCTGCATCATCTATATCATCAAGTCCAGGAGTATTTCCTGTCGTATTATCGTTACCACTCTCAAAGGTTGAATCTAGATAGTTTTGAGCATTAAACCAAAAACGTTTGTTAGGATCGGAATTGGATAAAGCACCACCGACTGTTTCGTTAATTACTGGCGAACCCCAATAGGTGTATTCGTATGCATTATTAGCACCGGCAGTTTCTTTAATTACATTTAAATTAGAAGGCGTAGCTGCAGTTACTAGGCCACTATCATTAATTTGAACAAATGAACCTTGAGGTTCAATATTAATTCCACCAGTTGTAGTATTATTAACAATTAAATCATTTTCTACTTGAACAAAATGACCATCATTTATAATTAGGGTAATATTGTCGTTTATTGTTAAGTTACAGGCATTGAAACTTTGTTGTAGTCCAGAATCTGCAGTAGAAAAATTACTTGCTAATATAACATTACAAGAAAGTGTAGGAAGTGTATCTATTGCAGTGCCATCATTCCAAGTCCAGTTGGTGCCGTCCCAAGTAGCTGCACTCAGTGTAACACCAATTGCATTTGAGGCTGTATAACATGTTGCATCATTTTCTCGTACTTCGCAATAGAACTGATAATCAGATACACTGCTTACGTCTGAAATAACGAGATTAGGTGAATTAGTGGTAGTCGTGTAAATTCCTCCATTAGTAACACTTTGCCATCCAAGACCTGATTGTGATGGATCATATAAGTACCAATGATACTCAATTGCGTTACCTCCAATAAAACCTTCACTTGCCGAAATGGTGAGTGTTATTTCATTACAAGCCGTTGTTGATGTTGTAATAGAGTTAACAACGGGAGGTGTCCCAATAGAAAAATCATACAGTCCAATATTAGAATAATCGTTATCAGCACAAGCAGTCCAATCAGTATATGCCCAATCAGCAATATTAAATATTGTGTTTGGTAAACTTGCTGAGTTATTGTTACGAGTAAAAACCACTCCTTCAGAACCAATTCCTAATGGGTCAGCCCAAGTATCAGATAAATATTCTCCCCAAGAATCTACATGTGTAGTTCCGTCATATAGACGAATATGATCATCACCGTTTGTAACAAAATTTATACCAGCGGATCCTGTTTGATCAGATAAAGATCCATCAGCTCCTGTAATTCCTGTACATTCAGAAGAGCCTGCGCTAACGGACAACACATAAATGTTTCCAGATGCTAAATTAACACTGTTAAGTGTTATCACTCCACCATTTTGAGTGGCATTACCATTATTGAAGAATTGAATACTATAACTGCCTAAATTTATTGTTGAACCTGTACCGTTATAAATTTCAATATATGTAAGTCCACCAGTACTGGCGTCTGTAACTTCTGAAATAAAAAGATCAGTTGGTGTTGTTCCACTAGAACCTTCGCAACTTGATATTTCGGACTCAATAATAGTAAATGGTGTCGTGCCAGGACAACCTAAATCATCAACAATCTCTAAATTACCGGAGCTAGCACCAGAAGGTACAGTAACTTCCATTTCTGTTGAAGAAATATTATTTACGGTAGTAACCACACCATTAAATGATGCTGTGGCAGTAGAAAGATTTGTTCCTGTTACTGTAACGACTGTACCTGCAGGGCCAGAAGTTGGTAAAGCCGTAATTGCACTAGCCGCACAAAGTCCATTACCTGTTACGGTAAAAATATAAGGATTATTATCACTGTCATCACTTATTATTTCTATGATAACAGTCCTTGCTCCAATAGCAGTAGGACTAAATTCAATGTCAAAAAGACTATAATCGAGCGCAGCAATCGGAGACGATGGTGAAGAAGAAATAGAAAAATCACCAACATCACCACTAAATACTGTAACACTAGTAATAGTTAAGTCTTGTGTGCCACCAAAATTTTCTATTCTAAAAGTGTTGGTACTAGTACCACCAATAGTTACGCCACCAAAATCTGTTCCGTCAAATGCAGCTGGTGTTGTATCAGGATTGCTTATATCTGGAAAATTTGCTGTTGTTCCTTCTAAATTAATTTCTGGACCAATAGGTGTACAAGGAGAAATTAGTGAGTTTACGCCTGGTGAGCCTCCATTAATAACTTCCCAATAATTTGAACTTGTTGCAGAATTATCTATAGAAGTATCAATGACGTGCAATGATGTAGTATTTCCACCATCAGAAGAATTATAAGTAACATTATCAATAGTAGTTGTTCCATCAGAAGCAATGAGCGAAATAGGGTCAGAAGTATTATTTAATGTCCCTGTACCAGAACCGTTAGTGTAATCTGGAGTAAACGGACAATCTGGATTAAAGTCTGCACCACCTCCATCACCAAGAGCTATGGTAAAACAATCCCCATCAGCTAAAACCACTCCACTTGAAGGAAAGGTAAATTCGGTTGTCCCATCAACTTCAATGGTATAATTATTTAAAACTTGCGCACTTCCAGAGACATTACAGATTTCTATCCATTCGTCATCTGTACCTGAAGTGTTATACATAATTTCTGTAATAACAACATCAGATATGGCAGGAATATCATTGTCTGTAATCGTTAAAATATGTTGAGTGTCAGTACCTAAAACAGCAGAATCTCCCCCTGTTGGGTTAGTCAAATTTAATACTATATTTTCATCTCCCTCAATTAAAAGATCATCATTAGAGATAAATACAGTAAGGCATTGGTTAGCACTACTATTTGCAGGGAAAGTTAATGTTTGAGGAAAAATAATTGCAGCTGGTATACCAGCACCATCATCATAGTCTGAACCATTTACTGCAGTTGAACTTCCGTCTAAAATAATGTCTACTGTTGTAGCATTTGTTGTTGATGGGTTTATGATTTCCACACAAACATCAATAAACAAACCGTCTTCTGCTAATATAGACGATGTAGAAACGAATTCTACAATACTATTTGTGGCAGACGGTGTACCTTCAATAATAACATCATCAATATTCCATGATTCATTACTACTATTATTATTAACTATAAAACCAACCAAAAAATTAGACGCAATTGCAGCATCAGTATCTGGGATATTAATAATAATATTGTCTATTGGATTAGCATTTGTAGAACTATAACTCGTTGGGTTGTCATCTCCGTCATAAGTAATAGTTCTATTTGTACCAGAATTAAACGCCCATCGAGCATTAGAATTCCCAGTTATTTCTAATTCATAAGACCAAGTGACACCATTATCTAAACTTATATATACATCTACGTAATCTCCACCATCAAGCCCATTACCCGTGGATCCAATTGAAAAACCAGCAAGATTGAACTCAACTTGAACGGATTCATATGCAGTAATATTAGTAGGGCCAAAATCAACATCAACATTAGTGTCTCTTACACGCCACGATTTATTAGAACTTGTAAATTGAGGGGAATTTTGAGGTCTATCTCCTCCTCCAGAATTACCACTTACCGAATTGAAGGCACCTGTATTAAAAGAATAATTTAAAGTAGGGGTTGCAGGAATGTTTTCAAAATCTTGTACTGCAATTGTAACTTGCCCATAACCAAATGTTACGGCACAACAAATTAGTAGGTAGAATAAATAGTATTTTTTAATCATAGGGATAATTAAGGGATTAACCATTTTCAAATATACAGCAAAATACCTGTATGTCAGGGCATTGTAAGATAAGGAATTATTAACAAATTGTTATACTTTTACCATTGTGAACCTACAAAAAACCTATACCATCGATGAAGCGCAAAAAAAACTTGAAGGCTATTGTGCCTACCAAGAGCGTTGCCATAAAGAAGTGAGGACGAAGTTAAGGGAAATGAAAATGATTCCTGAGGCTGTTGATAAAATTATGGTGCATTTGATACAGCATAATTATCTTAACGAAGAACGTTTTGCCAAGGCTTTTGTTAGAGGGAAATTTAGAATTAAAAAATGGGGAAAAAATAGATTGTTAAGAGAATTAAAGTTTAGAGAAATTTCTAAGTATAGTATTGATGCAGCGCTTAAAGAAATTGATTTAGAAGACTATTATAAAACTTTAGATGAACTTGTGTTGAAGCGAATTAGCCAAGTCAAAGAGAAGAACGTATATAAAAAGAAAAAAAAGGTGGCAGATTACGTATTATATAGAGGTTGGGAATCGCATTTAATTTACGAAAAACTAAACGAACACCTTTAAAAAAAAGCCCTCTCAAATTAATGAAAGGGTTATTCTGTTAAGAGGATTTTGTTTTATAGGTTAAAACTTGCTCCAATATTTATAGTAAATTGGTTGTAAAATAAATCTACCTGATCATCATATTTAGCAAACGGAAATGCAGCCTCAGTGTAGATACCAAAACCTTCAGAGAAGAAATAACGTGCACCAAGGTGACCGCCAAAATTCTTTGTGCTTAAGCTCAAGCCAGGATAGAAATCAAAATTTTCATCGATATTTAGCACGCTACCAAGGTTGGCATTAAAACGTGCTTTTAAGTCAAAACGATCTCCAAAATCAGCAACATCAGCTAATACGTCATCAATGCCTAAGGCATAAGAAGACGATATACCAACCGAAATATTTTCACCTAAGCCATAATCATAGGTGATATTAATTCCCGTAGCTTCATCTTGAAAGTTAGCACCTATTTGAAATTTTTGATCTCCTTTTCCTTCAAAGGCTTGGGCACCTACAAATGAAACCGAAATTAATGCAATAATTAAAAATAAATTTTTCATACTATTTTATCTAAAATTTGAGATGGTAAATATATTACAAGTTTTTAATATGGAATCATTTTCCTGAAAACTCTTGAGTATTTGAAATGGCTTTTTCATTTTTCCAATCTATCCATTTCTGGCCTTTGATGCGCCTCATTAGATTATCATAATTACGCATTACAAAAACATTATAGATTGCTTTGGCAAGATTTTTTGGGTTTCTGGCAATGGCACGCAGGCTCATTGAGAATCCTGGTGTGATATATTTCATATAATGCCAATAGCCTTCTGGCATGTATAGAAGTTCGCCATGATTTAATTTACAAGTCCAACCTTGAGCTAGTTTTAGGGCTGGCCATTTTTTAAAATCTGGATTAGAAAAATCAATATCTTCTCTAGTGATTAAAGAATGAGGGATTTTATATAGATGCTTGTTTTGTTTTTGATCAAATAGAATACATTCTTTTTCGCCTTCAAAATGAAAATGAAAAATATTTGCTAAATCAATATCATAGTGCATAAATGTATGCGAATCTCTTCCACCAAAAAATAACATAGGTAAACTCTTCATAAGTCTAAGTCCAAAATCGGGATAACTAAAATCGTCTTGAAGCTGAGGTACTTCCTTTAAAACATTCCAAAGAAAAATTCTAAATTTAGTTGGCTCACGTTTCAATAAATCGACATATTCACTCATTTTCATGGTGGCATGGGCTTCATTGAAACCATCTTTATAATCTACTGGTCTGTCATCGTATAGTGGAACTGTTTTATTACCAGCAACTTTTTTCATGTAGTCTAAATTCCATTTAGAATATGCAGGCCAATCTTCTATAAAACGCTCTATCACCACTGGTTTTTGTGGTTTAAAATAGTGTTTTATAAAATCAGCTTTTGTGATGGTCTTAACACGCGGTATGTCTTGTAGATTGAATGAAGACATCTAAAATTTTAAAGATTAAAGTTAAGAAAACGTTACGAAATGAAATAAATTGTTTGTTAAAGTTTGTACATGTAAGTACTTCTCAGGTTAAAAAACATGAAAGGTAAGATCTCTAAATAGATGAAATTATTTTAAGGCCTTAGCTTTTAACTTGGCTTCTTCATTACGATCAATTGTATGATTTGGTCGAGACCATTTAGGCTTTTCACCTAAAGGTTGAAATTGAGAATCTTCAGCCTCTACAGATACAGGTTGCATTTTTTTAATAAACGGCTTTTGAGGATTTAAGCCTAAAAGTTTAAACATTTCCATATCCTCATTCACATCGGGATTTGGTGTTGTTAAAAGTTTATCTCCTGCAAATATTGAATTAGCACCAGCAAAGAAACACATCGCTTGACCTTCGCGTGTCATTTGAGTTCTTCCAGCAGATAAACGCACTTGAGTTTCAGGTAATACAATACGTGTTGTTGCTACCATACGAACCATATCCCAAATAGATACTGGTTTTTCTTCTTCCAATGGTGTACCTTCAACAGCAACTAAAGCATTAATTGGCGTAGACTCTGGTTGTGGGTCTAATGTTGAAAGTGCAACAAGCATTCCTGCTCGATCTTCAACCTTTTCTCCCATACCGATAATTCCACCAGAGCAAACAGTTACATTTGTTTTACGTACGTTATCAATTGTTTCTAAACGGTCCTCAAAACCTCTAGTAGAAATAACTTCTTTATAATATTCTTCAGACGAATCTAAGTTATGATTATATGCATATAAACCAGCTTCTGCTAATCGCTGCGCTTGGTTTTCAGTGACCATACCTAAGGTACAGCACACTTCCATATCTAGTTTATTAATAGTACGGACCATCTCTAAAACTTGGTCAAATTCTGGACCATCCTTCACATTTCTCCAAGCTGCTCCCATACAAACACGAGAACTTCCAGATGATTTTGCTCGTAATGCTTGTGCTTTTACTTGTTGAACACTCATTAAGTCATTGCCTTCAATATCTGTGTGATATCTTGCGGCTTGGGGACAGTAGCCACAATCTTCTGGACAACCACCTGTTTTAATAGATAATAATGTTGAGACCTGAACCGTATTAGGATCATGATTTTCTCTGTGTATTGTTGCTGCTTCATAGAGCAGTTCCATTAATGGTTTATTGTATATAGCTAGAATTTCTTCTTTCGTCCAGTTGTGTCTTACTATGCTCATATAGGTTACGTCTTAGTGAAGCAAAAATAGTTATAACCATTTAGATTCTCGTTCTGTTGCGTCTAAAATATCAATATTAAGTATAGATGCAATTTCTTTCGCTTTTTTGAAGGCATCATCTATATCTTGAGTATTATATGCTTCAATTTTTTGGTTAGTATTATAGAACATGTTTACTTTAATAACTTCATTTTTAACATTAGCTTCGGCGCTTAATGCTCTAACAGTTGTAGTTTCAGATGTTTTAAATACTGAAACATATTCAATATCAGGTAAATCATTCCATTTGCCAAATATGAGACTGAAAAAAGCGGTTATATTGCGATATTTCCTTTTTTCTAAATCAATTTCTACACCTGTAGTATGGACAAAAAAAATGACAAACCACATATGACAAAACCAAAAATATGTGGAAGATATGCTATTCCTAAAAAGAAGAAAGCAGCACCAAATATGAATTTCATTACTGGTACTGGTCTCTTGTAAATTATTTTACTCAAAATATAAGTTTATTATTACTCTTCAGACTTTTCAATTTCAGCATCTTCTGCTTCAATTTCTTTTTTGTCTTTACCCTTTAAATACTCAGGTAAGTCCATACCAGCCATATTAAACATTTCTTGTAAAGGCGGAACAGATTTATACATTCCGGATAAGAAATTAGCAGTCGATGATTTCCCATCTTCACCATTTCCACCATTATCCCAAACCGTTACTTTATCAATTTTAATGTTCTTTATTGCTTCAGCCTGAGTTTTTACTAATTCAGGTAATTTATCTGCAATCAATAACAATACAGCATCTCTACTATTGTTTCCTGCAGCTTTTACAATTTCATCTAACCCAGCCGCTTGCTTGGTTAAGACTTCATATAAGCCTTTTGCTTCAGCCTGTGCTTTAAATAATATCGCATCTGCTTCTCCTTTTGCACGTCTTCTGATACGCTCAGCTTCAGCTTCAGCGTCAATTTCTACTTTGCGTTTATCAATTTCTGCAGGTACAATAACATCAGCCATTTGAGACGAACGCTCACGTTCTGCTCTTGCAGCTTCTGCTTGTTGCTCAGCAGCATAAGACTCTTCCAAAGCTTTTGCAGATTGTACTTTTTCTGCAGCGATAGCCACACGCTCAGCTTCTGCTTCTCTTTGACGACGTAACGAATCTGAATTAGCAACCGATATTTTAGCCGAGTTTTCACCCTCTACAGCTTGTGCGTTTGCAGCAGCAACCTGTGTTCTTTCATCTTGTACAGCATTAGCTTCACCAATTGAACCATCTCTAGTTTTCTCTGCAACTGATTTACGAGCTGCATTAATAGCGTGCGCTGCAGCCTCTTTACCAAGAGCTTCGATATAACCAGACTCATCAACAATATCAGTTATGTTTACGTTGATTAACTTAAGTCCAACTTTCTTTAACTCTGATTCTACACTTGCAGAAATATTAGTTAAAAATTTATCGCGATCGTTATTAATTTCTTCAATATCCATTGAGGCCACAACTAAACGTAATTGACCAAAAATAATCTCTTGTGCTAATTCCTGTATTTCATTCTGACCCAGACCTAACAGACGTTCCGCTGCATTTTGCATAATTCCTGGTTCTGTAGAAATACCAATAGTAAATCGAGAAGGCACATTCACACGAATATTCTGTTTAGATAGTGCATTTACAAGATTAACTTCGATAGATATTGGGGTTAAATCCAAGAATTCATAATCTTGAATTACAGGCATTATGAATGCCGCACCACCATGAATACATTTAGCAGATTGTCCGCCTCCAACTTTTCCGTAGACCACTAATATGCGATCGGAAGGACATCGTTTGTAACGCTTAATTAAAATAATTAAGGTTAGTACAATAAATAGGGCTACGAATATTAACAGCATTGGTCCTCCAATACCTTCCATGATATTCTCTTGTATGGCAAGTAATTTCATATTGTGTTTTTTTAGGGTTAGTATTTAGTTTTTTACTTTTAATTATTGTCTAATAAACGATTTTCACCTTCCTGTAATTGTTTCTTTTCGGATTGAGAAGGCTCTATAGGTTTACGTGTTTGGTCCACGATAAGAATACCGTTAGATGTCACATCGACTACTTTTATAATGGTTCCGGATTTTAGTTCTGTCAATGAATCAGTAAGTGCATCTAACTCTCGCATAGTTCCTTGTACACTAACTGTAACTTTACCCATTTTAGAACGATCACCACCAATAGTTAAATAGACTTCACCAACAGCATCAATGGCATTTTTATAATTAAGTGTTCCACTATCTGTAAGTTTACTGATAAAGTAGAATAGCGTTGCCATAATCACCATCATTAATAATCCAGAAATAATAGATATAATAATTGTTATAGGTGTCGATAGTCCTACGTCAATACAAGCGATACCACTCCACCCGAAAATGGTAAAAAAGCCAACTAAGTTTTTAAAGGTTATAAATTGAAATCCTGCTCCATCAGTATCTAAGTCTGAATCTATGTCATCTAGACCGTCAGCATCTCCCCCTGTAAATGCCATAATCATAACTATTGAAAAAATCAACGAACCAATAATAGCAATTAACCAATATACTTTAGGTAAAACTTCTAAGTTTGAAAACCAGTCTAACATAATTTATAGAATAAAGGGTTAAACAATAAATATACATTCATTTATTAAGATAATTCAACCTTATTTTGAAAGTATAACAGACACTGCATTACCACCAAAGCCGACGGCATTAATCATAATTTTTGAAATCTTTTTTGGATGCGATTGCTCCAAATATGGAATGTCAATAAATATTTGATGGTTAAGCATAAGTATTGCCATTTCTATACTCAGTAATCCGGAAGCTCCTAAGCTATGACCTACTTGTATTTTATTAGTAGTCAATGAAGGAATTTTGTTACAAAAAATCTTATTTATTGCATTAAATTCTGCCAAGTCCCCTTTAATCGTGCCTGGGGTGTGTGTTACTATAATATCTATTTCATCTGGGTTTATGTTACCTAAAGCCATTGACATAGATCTTTGAAAGCAATCGGCATTAGTAGACAATGAAGCATTATGTTCTAAGAGTTCTGTTCCATAACCAATACCTTCAATATAAGCTAAAGCATTTTTAGATTCCCCAAGTTCTAAACAAGCCGATGCTGCAGCTTCACTTAAAATCATAGTGTTTTCTGTCTTATTAAAATCTAATGCTCTACAAGGAAATTCATCATTTTTTCTAGCATAGATTTTCAAAGCTTGCATTTGAGCAATTGTAAAAGGAGTTAATGGTGCTTCGCTACCACCAACTAAAAATTTATCACACATACCAGAATGTAACCAAGCGACTCCATTAAGCATGGCATGTAATGCGGTAGAACAGGTTATGGAATGTGAAATTTCAGGACCTTTAGTTTGTAAATCGTGAGCAATCCATGATGAGATATTACCAAGAGTTGTTGTTGGTGAACTTAAAGTTTCAGCCTTAGATTTATCTAAAAAGCTTTCAAAGTATTTTTCAAAAAGACCAGTTGCTCCTCTTGAAGAGCCAATATTAATTCCGAAATTATCAGATGATTTCCAACCGGCTTGTTTTACGGCTTCTCGTGCAGAAAAAATTCCGAATAAAACAGAATCATCGAGTTGTTTGTATTTGGTATTTGCTCGCCTTAGTTTTTCAATTTCTTGCTTAGCTTCATGAGATAATTCAGCTATAAATATATTTTCTTTTTTACTAAAAAAATGAGATTTAGATGTGTAGTTCTTCCATACAGTTTCTTTAGAAAAACCTAAAGGAGAAATGGATGTTATGGCAGTTATGGAAATGGGCTGATTCAATAGAAATTGTATTTAAAACAAAAGTAAGATTTAAACCCTAGTCTAAAAATCTACACTTACAATTTATTTTCAATTTGTAACATAACTTTGATTTAGTTGACTTACATTTAGTAATCAATTAAAATATCATGGAAGAATATAAAAAAAAGAGTTGGTTTGCTCGTAATTGGGGTTGGGTACTTGGCGGGGGTTGTTTGTCGTTAATTATTATAGTAGTTCTAGCTGTAGGAGGTGTAATTTATAAAGTTGCAGATTCTGTGCAGGGATCGGAACCCTATACACATGCATTAGCTAAAACTATAGAAAATGAAAAAGTTATTAGTTTTTTAGGCGAACCAATTGAAACTAATGGTATGGGAAATACAAGTTTTAGTTATAAAAATGGATCTAGTACAGCACAATTAACGATACCAATAAAAGGTCCTAAGGACGAAGGTAATATTGTTGTTGATGCAGAAAAGATTAATGACGAATGGGCTTATAATTTACTTTATGTAAAAATTGATGGGGAAACGGAGCGGATTAATTTATTAGAGGCAGATATTGAGGAATGATTAGACAAGCGTTAATGCCTCTTCTATCACGCAATACACTTTTTGTAGTTCTTTTTTAGAAATAATATAAGGGACTTGTATATAAATTGTATTTCCAAGAGGCCTTAGAAACACACCTCTATCCATAAAGAATTTTAACAGTTTATCACGTAAATCTCCATAACGCTCCATTTTGGTGTTGAGGTCTAAAGCAAAAATGACACCTATTTGTCGTGTAGATTTCACCTTAGGATGTGCTTTTATACGCTCATTAAATTCTTGTTGAGAACGAATTATCTCCTTTATATTGTTCTGAATCTCATTGGATTGTAATAATTCAATTGCCGCAAGTGCTGTTGCACATGCTATGGGATTACCTGAATACGTATGACAATGAAAGAAACCTTTTGCCATCTCATCGCTCAAAAAAGCATCATAAATATCTTGAGTGCACGAGGTTATTGCCATTGGGAGTAAACCAGCTGTTAAGGCTTTACTTAAACATATAATATCTGGTTTTGTATCTATATAATCTGAAGCAAAGTTTTTACCCGTTTTACCAAAACCAGTCATTACTTCATCAGCAATGGTTAGTATATTATTTGCTCTACAAAACTTGAGAATTTCATTTAAGCCATTAGCATCATGAATTTTCATACCTGCTGCTCCTTGTACTATAGGTTCGTAAATAAATCCTGCTATGTCGTATTTTGAGGTAAAACTTTGTAATTGGTTAAGAATCTCTTGATGGTTTGTTCCATCTGGTGTCGGAATTCGTTTTACATCAATCAGAAACTCTTCAAAAGGACCATTATAAACTGATAAGCCAGAAACACTCATGGCTCCAAATGTATCTCCATGAAATCCATTTTCAAATGCGATAAACATGGATCGCTTTTCCCCTTTATTAAAATAATATTGCAAAGCCATTTTTATACCTGCTTCAACTGCTGTAGAGCCATTATCATTAAAGAAGATTTTATTCTGACCTTGTGGTAATATTTTAATAAGTTCTTCGGATAGTTTTACAGCAGGCTCGTGCGTAAAATCACTAAACATAACTTGGTCTAATTGCTGCATCTGTCTATAGGTCTTTTCAATAATATAATCATTGCAGTGCCCAAACATGCAGGTATACCAAGATGAAATCGCATCGATATAGTCATTACCATCTTCATCGGTTAGAATACAACCTTTTGCTTTTATAATTGCTATACTTTCTGGTTGAATCTGATGTTGCTTTAGCGGATGCCAGAGGTGTTTTTTATCACGTTCTTTTAAACTCATAGTCTCTCTTTAAACCTTTCAGCATATTCCTTAATTACATTCTTATCAAAGTAAGGCTCATCATTTATTCTACCGATGACTTTTACACCAGTCATTTTTTTAATAATAGATTCGGTTGATTTATGCTCGTCACCACTGTAAATAAGTGCAACATCAAACCCTTTCTCCTTTAAAATATTAATGGTTAATAATGTGTGATTTATACTTCCTAAATAATGACGAGATACAACAATAACTTTATCTTTAGGCTGAATTAAATCTAATATAGTCTCATTATCATTAAGAGGTACCATTAAACCACCAGCTCCTTCAATCACCAAATTGTTTTTTATTTTAGGACGTTCAATTTTTTTAATATCTATAGTTAATCCATCTAACTTGGCCGCACCATGAGGGCTCATCGGAGTTTCTAAAGCATAACTATTCGAATGAAATACAGATGTCTGATTTGAAACTAAACGCTGAACTTTTTTAGTATCACAATTATCTAATTTACCAGCTTGTACAGGTTTATAATAATCTGCTTCTAAGGCTTCGACTAAAATTGCTGATGCTATGGTTTTGCCAACATCTGTTGAGATTCCGGTTATAAAGTAGGTTTTCATTGAAATATAGTATTACAAACATTACAACGGTATTTTCTTTTTTCGAAAAAGGGAAAAAGCATATAGAATATATTTTTTCGTGCTGGTTCAGCAATTAGAATTTTTGTGGATTCGCAATCTACACATACAATAGCATTTCCCTGCTCATCTTTTTCGTAAGCTCTTATTTGGTTATATATAACTATAGCTTCTTCTAAATTATCATTATGAACTAAGAGTTTTACTCCACCAATAGCCTGACTTATTAAAGGATCTGAGTCTACTGTTTTCTCGTCTAATAACATGGTACGAATACCTTCAGTATCTAATTTAGATTTTGTAATCTGAGCTTCAGTTGAATACGGAAAATTAGCTATGATTGTATAATGATCGATCATAAATAAAATAGATTTTAAACAAAAATAGCAAGTAACTGTAAGACTTCTGTTATTTCTACTTTAGAATTATAGCTGTGTAAACAAAATCGCAGTCGCTCTTGGTTTTTAGGTACTGTAGGAGATAAGATAGGCTTAACATCAAACCCTTTATTTTGAAGTCGCTCAGAGACAGACTTCACATTATCATTCCCAGAAATTATACAACATTGTATTGCAGATTCGCAATCAATAAATCTGTGATTTAGTTTTAAACGTATAATTTCAGATTTAAAAAAATCAATATTTTCTTGTAATTCTTTAATTTGAGATTTTTCGCTACTGCTTTGAATGACAAGTTCTTCATAAGCCATTTTTATTGTAGCTAAAGAATGAGGGGGTAAGCCTGTGGTATAAATAAAAGTGCGCGAAAAATTAACTAGATAATCTTTTAAATTTTGTGAACCTAAGATTGCTGCACCATGACAACCTAAACCTTTTCCGAAAGTTATGATTCTTGCGAAAACATCATCTTCTAGATGATGTTTTTGTACTAAACCAGTTTTAAATACACCTAAAGCATGAGCTTCATCAATAATAAGATTTGCATTGTATGCTGTACAAAGTTGAGTGAGCTTTAATATATTTGGTGAATCCCCATCCATTGAAAATACAGATTCAGTAATAATATATATTTCTGAATCTTTAGGGTTTCTGCTACGCGCAGCCTGACACTTTTGCTCTAAATCACTTAAATTATTATGCTTAAACTTATAGTGCTTAGAATTACTCATATTTATACCATCTCTAATAGAGGCATGCACGTATTCGTCATAAAAAATTATGTCACCTCGTTGAGGTACTGATGATAATAAACCAATGTTAGCATCGTAACCTGAATTAAAAACTAAAGCTGCTTCACATTTGTGACTATTTGAAAGTTGGGTTTCAACTTTAGCATATAAAGAATGATTCCCAGATAATAGGCGAGAGCCAGTAGCACCATTTTTTTTCAGATTATTATCAATTACATAGTGATGTACTTTATCAAAAATAACTTCTGAGTTAGAAAACCCTAAATAGTCATTAGATGAAAAATCTATCAGAGTAGAACTTGAACCTAATTGTCGAAAGGCATTGTTCGCTTTTCGTGCGTTTAGTTTTTTATTTAATTTTTTTGGTAACACGAGTCAAAGATACAAACTGCATATTGACTATAAAATCATCTTTATTTAAAAAAAATTATTGTTTTACGATAATTATTGTAAGTTTGTTATTGTCCAACGATAATTATGAACTCTGCAAGAACACTTTATTTGATACTAAATATTATTATTTTCCTTCTACTAATCAGTATTGGTTTAGGGATTTTCATTTTAACAATGATCCTTTTTGGTGTAAAACAAGATTTTATCGGCATAGAAGAAGATGTAATAATTTTTAAAACTGAAAAAATGCTTTATGTTTTCACCTTTTTAGAACTTGTGGTTTATGTTGTTTTTGTCGTTGCGTTATGGAAATTGAGAAAGGCGATAAAACTGTTATTAAAAAAAGATTTTTATAATACCGAACTTATAAATAGAATGCTCAATTCGGGAAAGCTTATGGTTCTTTCGTCAGTTTCTTTATGGTTTATTGATGTGATTAGTAATATGTTTTTTAAACGGAAAGTTTTAATTGGTTTAAGTGAAAAAACATTGGTCTATTTATTAATAATTGCAATAGGATTTTTTTTAATGCTAATGAGTACAGTTTTTAGAGACACTAAGGCTATGAAAGATGAAAACGATTTAACAATTTAATCATGAAAGACAATACAAAATTATTAACATATATCACTTATGGTATTTTAATAAGTGCAGTCTCAGTACTTTTAAATGATATGCGCGAGTTTGATTTTAATCAATTTGAAAAATTTACAAATTGGGCAAAAAGTGCAGATAAAAATGAACCTTGGTTTACTTCAAAAAATGCCATTGAATGGAGTTATTATGCTTTAAATGCAGGGCTTTTCTTTTGGGGAGGTTATCTTATTTATGGGTTTAGTTATTTCTTGTCTATTTTGAAGGAAATTGAAGATGGAAATTATTTTAGTGATAAGAATATTAAGTACTTTAAAAAAATCGGAAATATTTTTATTAGCTATACAGTAAGTGTACTAATATTAAGATTTCTTTTAGCTTCAATAGAAGAGTCTACTTTTAACTTTTTTAACGAACTTAAAGCAGAATTTACCTTTTTAATTCCTGCAGGATTGGCATTTTACATTTTGGCTGAAATTTTTGAGAAAGGAAAACAAGCAGAAGAGGATAATGAATTAACTATTTAATTATGAAAAAAAACAATTCACTTATAAGTACTCTTTATCGGCTATGTAACGGATGCTTCTATCTATTAATACTATTTTTTGTATTTACTGTAACTTTTCAAATTTTAGGCAAGAATGTTAAGTTTGATAGTGGTACTCTTGGAAACTATAATTCATTTATATATCAAGTACCAGTGAAATTTCAAATAAATCCTGAAAAGCCAATATTTAATAATAGACTATATAAAAAGACATACGAAGGTATTAATGATAATGGACAGGAATATTCAAGCGGAACGATAAAATATGTTAAACCATTAACAACGCAAGATTCTATAAATTTTAAAACTGTAGTAAGTATTCATAATAGTGAAATGACCAATAATTATGAGTTTATTTCACCTAGATTTGCAGGTGATGGATATGTTAATATTAAATCTAATACGTTGATAAATAAGATAATAATGTTTTTTAGAGTATATATTAATTTTATTCTTTTAATTGTTATTTTCTTTTTTCTTAAAACAATTTTCAGTTTTCTGATAAACTTTCTAAGCTTATGAAAACGATAGGTGCTTTATTGGTCTTTAAGATTTTATTTGCTACTATTTCTGGTTTTATTCTCGGTTTAGCTTTACCGTACATTAGTATAGAGCCTATGAATATTGAATTGAAATACGCTAATATTTCTATGAACCCTCGATTAGAATTTGATTTCGTTTTATTTTTAATGGGCTTATCACTTTTTATTCTTAGTGAACTTTTAAAAGAAGGGAACAGAATCCAGCAAGAAAACGATCTAACTATATAATTATGCCAATCGTAGTTAACTTAGACATAATGTTAGTAAAACGAGGTATGAAAAGTAAAGAACTCGCAGAAATAATAGGGATAACTCCCGCTAATATGTCTATCTTAAAATCGGGTAAGGCAAAGGCAATGCGCTTCTCAACCTTAGAATCTATTTGTAAAGCACTAGATTGTCAACCAAGCGATATTTTAGAGTACGTCGAAGACTAAAATTAGAAAAATTGTGATCTAGAAAAGTGTATCTTTTTGAGCTTCCTCTATAATATAAGGCTTATTAGTGTCAATGTTCTTTTTGTAAAAATCTCTGCTAACAGGATGTGCTTTAAATTCTTTTTTTGTGAACCCTTTAGCCATAATTTCATTAATTTCTTGGTCGCTCATACCATCATCTAACCAATCTTCAAAATAATGAGGATCTAACACTAAAGGCATGCGTTTACCTTTATTATGAACTTCCATAAAAAAATCATTGGCTTTAGTAGTTAATATTGTAGCGCTTAATGTTGTATCATCGATCTCATTATAAAGACCAGCGAATAGAAATATGTTACTTTCTAAGTTAGATTCTGAGGGTTGATAACAGAAATAGGCAATAGCTTTACTGTTTTCATGGTGTGGCTCAAAAAAACCATCAGCTAAGATTAAACATCTCTTATTTTCAGCACTATCGCGATAGGATGGTTTTTCAAAAATACTTTCTGATCTGGCATTAAGGGTGTTGCTTTTTTTTCTAAAAGCTTCAGGATTGTGTATAGCCCAATCTGGAATCAATCCCCAACTCGCATCTGAAATAATTTCAGGTGTGTCCATCTTTATGATTTGAAGATTGCCATGTGTAAACCCATTGAGATGGTAATAAGGTTGGTACGTAGATTTAGCATCAAATTTTACACTGATTTGTTGACGTAATTCCTTTTCTATCTTTTCTCGTTCTTTTCGTAATGCTGTTGAATAACACATACCACTAATTTAATGAAAATGATTTTTATTGATGTCTATTTGCCAATAAAGGTGGTGGCTCTCCATTAAAAGGATTAAAACGGCTAATAGTTTTAGCTTCCATACCAGCAGCATTCATTACGGCTCTATCTCCATAGCGTTCGCGCATTTTGTCCATGGCATTGCTGAGGTTGAGGTACATTTCGTTGTCTTCAAATAAATTGATCTGATGACCACCTTCTACTAAATGACTAAATTTTACACCAATCAATCGTACCAAAAGTCTACGATGATATAATTTTTTGAATAAACTTAAGATCACAGGAATAATACTACGATCCATTGCACTATAAGGAATACGTTGCTGTTGTGTGTGCGTCTGAAAATCTGAATACCGAATCTTAAATGTAACGCAAGCGGTTAATCTGTTACCACGACGTAATTGATAGGCCAAATTTTCAGCCATTGCAATGATCAATCCTTTTAATTTAGTTACATCTGTAGTGTCTTGTCCAAATGTGCGCTCTGCAGAAATAGATTTACGTTCGTGGTATTGTATTACAGGAGAATTGTCGATGCCATTTGCTTTTTTCCAAATAGAAAGGCCATTTTTGCCAAGAACTTTGTGCATAAGTTCCATGGGCATTTCTTGTACGGTTTTAATACGTTTAACACCCAAATCACAGAGCGATTTGTATGTTACATTACCAACCATAGGAATTTTTTTTATCGAAAGTGGAGCTAAAAATGATTTTTCAGTACCAGAAATTATTCTAATTTCATTATTAGGTTTAGCTTCACCTGTAGCAATTTTTGAAACCGTTTTGTTAAGTGATAAGCCAAAGGAAATAGGTAAGCCTGTTTCTTTAATAATACGTTGACGCAATTCTGATGCTAATTTATGGCAGCCGAAAAATTTATCCATTCCTGTGAGATCAATATAAAATTCATCAATAGATGTTTTTTCATAAAGTGGGACATTCTCCTTTATAACGTCTGTTACATCGTTTGAGAATTTGGTGTAAACTCCAGAATTACCTCTTAGAATAATGGCCTCAGGACATAGTTGCTTCGCCATTCGCATTGGCATTGCTGAGTGTATTCCAAATTTCCTGGCTTCATAACTACAAGAGGCCACAACGCCTCTATCACTAGTGCCACCAATGAGTATAGGTTTACCATTGAGTCGGCTATCTAAATGTCTTTCACAAGACACAAAAAATGTGTCTAAATCCATGTGTACTATTGAGCGGTTGTTATTCATTTTATTTTTTACCCTTGTGCTATTCTATGGTCTTCAAAACTCTTCTTATTCTGAAATGTTGGATTTAATGATTTTACCGAATACCTTGGGTCTTCAATTATTGCTACACGTTCTAATTCTGAAACTTCAATGTTTACACAATTAAATTCTACCATGACCTTGCCTATTATTTTGTAAACCCCTTTACCTCTAAATGGATATTTTGTAGCAATAGGGGGGAAGTGAACCGTATCTATAAAATCACCATCACGATCTAGAAAGGTTCCGAAATACATTGCTTTTCCTTTTGCTGTTTTTGTGTTTTTTGTAGTAATTAAGTAGCCTTCAATAATAATAAGTTTGCCTTCTAATTTTTCAAGATGTCTAGCACGTAAATTTCCTGTTGATTTTGTTGTTAATAGCAAAAATGGATTGCATAATGGAAAACCTAATAATTCCATTTCATCAAAAGCAGTTTCTAAAGCTGTACTTGGTAATTCGGGTGTATTGTAATTAATTTTTTCAGTTCTAAATAGATTAATAACATTTTCTTGAATTACAGTTTTACTAATTTTTAAATGAGCTTCCCAAAGCAATTCACGTTTGTTAATTCCTGTAAACCGAAAGGCATTTATTTTAATTAAAATAGATATCTGCTCAATAGAAATTGAGACACGCTCTATAAAATCATCCAATGACTTAAAAGCACTATTTTTAAAACGTTCTTTAAGAATACGATTAATGACTTTGGACTCCAAAGACTGCAAAAACATAAAACCTAAATAGATAGTTTTGCTTTTAATAATAGCTTGATTAAAGGATTGATTAATACACGGAGCTTCAATTATACCGCCATGCATTCTGGCTTCATGTAAATAGAGCTCTGTACTATAAAACCCACCAAAATTATTGATAGTGGCAGTCATATATTCCAATGGATAATAGGCTTTTAAAAAAAGACTTTGGTAACTTTCTACAGCATAAGAAGCAGAATGACCTTTGGCAAAAGCATAGCCTGCAAAACTTTCAATTTGTCGCCAAACATCTGCAACAAATTCATAAGGTTTTCCATCATTTTTGCAATTATTGAAGAACTTTTGTTTCACTTTTAAGAATTCGGTACGTGATCGAAACTTACCAGACATACCACGACGTAACATATCAGATTCTCCTAAATCTAGACCACCAAAATGATGTGCCACTTTAATCACATCTTCTTGATAAACCATAACTCCGTAAGTTTCTGGTATAATTTGCGCCAATACAGGGTGAGCTTCTTTACGTTTTTCTGGATAACGATAACGTAGAATATACTGTCGCATCATACCACTTTTTGCAACGCCAGGTCTAATTACAGAGCTTGCAGCTACCAAACCTAGGTAATCATCAACCTGTAGTTTTTTTAAGAGCATGCGCATGGCAGGAGATTCCACATAAAAGCAACCAATAGCTTTTGCGTTTCGTAAAAGATCTTTAATACGTTCATCTTCCTTAAATCCTTTAATATCATGAATATCAATTGGTGGTTGCTCAGTATAATTAGCATCAATAATTTCTACGGCTTCTTTTATTTTTCCCAAGCCACGTTGGCTTAAAATATCAAATTTATAAAGACCAATATCTTCCGCTACGACCATGTCGAACTGCGTGGTAGCAAAACCTTTTGGCGGCATAAATGTGGCACAGTAAGAATGAATAGGTTGTTCTGAAATTAAAATACCACCTGCATGAATCCCTAAATAATTGGGGAATCCTTGGATGTACTTTGCGTATTTAACAACAAGTTGCGATAATTTATCGAGTTGATTGACATTATATCTTCCTTTAGTAAGCATATCCATTTCGGATTTTGGCAAACCAAACACTTTCCCTAATTCACGTACCGATGCTTTAAATTTAAAAGTGTTGTATACTGTAATAAGTGCGGTGTTCTCAAAATTGTCGAATATAAATCGCGTAATGTCATCTCTATTTTTCCATGAAAAATCAATATCAAAATCTGGTGGATTTTGCCGAAATAGATTAATGAAACGTTCAAAATATAAATCGAGTTCAATAGGATCTACATCTGTAATTCGCAGTAAATACGCGATAATGCTGTTGGCGCCACTTCCACGACCAACGTAATAGTAATCTTTACTACGTGCGTATTCTAAAATTTTACAATTTATTAAGAAATAGGAGACAAAGCCTTTTTTTTTAATGATATCGAGCTCTTTTTCAATACGCTGATAAACCTTTTGTTCAATATTGTTTCCATAACGATAGGGAATGCCATCGTAGGTTAGTTTTTCTAATAACGCGTAATCCGAAATTTCATTTTCAGTTAAACATTTTTGGTTTTTAGGTTCATCAGTTTCAAAATCGAAATCGATAGAACAATTTTTTAATAGTTGCTCAGTATTATTGATGAGTTTTGGGAATTCCGAATATGTTTCACGCAATTCATTATAAGGCAACATTATATCGCTACTATTACCCTCTTCAGACTTCGGGAGTTTGCTTAATAAAGTATTATTATCTATAGCGCGAAGTAAACGATGCGTATTAAATCCTTTTTTATTCTGAAATGACACTGTTTTTAAGACCACTAACTTCTCTCTAAACTGATTCCATTTTGAAAATTTTAAATGGTTGAGGTCTTTTGGGGAAATACCTAAAAACTCATTGGATTGTAATTTGAAATTCTTTCCCTTTTGAAACGGATAAATCACGAAGCAATTGCCTAAAACTTTTTCAGGACGTTCAGGAATTTTCAACTCATGATTATGAAGAAATTTAGAAAGATAATCGTTGATGTTTTTGAAGCCATTATTGTTTTTTGCAATAAGAATAAACTCTTGTTGTGCTCTATTTCTAAAATCAACACCAAGTATTGGTTTTACTTTATATTTTTCTGAAAGTCGAACAATATCAAGACAAGCAGAGGTTGTATTAATATCTGTTAATGCCAAAGTTTGCATACCATTTTCTGAAGCAATAGCAAGCAATTGCTCTGGTTTTATGGTGCCATAACGAAGGCTGTAATAGGTGTGACAGTTTAAATACATAATTAATAATGAGTTTGTAAAATTAGCTACTATATGTAGTTATTATTGCTTACATTTGTAGTAATTAATGTTAAAGCTCAAATTTTAATGAAACATCCATAACGAAACGGCCAATACCCAAGGACAATGATTATATGGATGTACCATGTGTCCTTTAAAAAAGAATAGATATAAATACATGAAACCTATCCAAGCCAACATAAAACATTTAAGAACCCTCAAGAAGATGTCTCAAGAGCGTTTTGCAGACGAATTAAAATGGAGTCGCTCAATGGTTGGTTCGTATGAAGAAGGGCGTTCTGAGCCACCAATAGATCGTCTAATAGATGTATCTAATTATTTTGATATTCCAATAGATATTTTAGTAAAAAAAGATTTGCGTAAAGCAAAGGATACGTCGTTTATAGAAGTTGGAAATAAGCGTGTGTTGTTCCCAGTAACTGTAAATGAAAACAATGAAGATTTAATTGAAATAGTACCAGCAAAAGCATCAGCCGGGTATTTGTCTGGCTATGACGACCCGGAATATATAGAACAGCTTCAAAAAATTAAATTACCTTTTTTGCCAACAGGTACACACAGAGCGTTTCCTATAAAAGGAGATTCTATGTTACCTGTAAAAGATGGTGCTTTTGTAGTGGCAAAATTCTTAGAAGATATTAGGGATATTAAGAGTGGTAGAACGTATGTCGTCTTAACCAAAGATGATGGTTTGGTATATAAGCGTATTTATACAACAGATGATAGCGGAACTGATTTATTATTAAGCTCTGATAACAAATCGTATCAACCTTATTTAGTCTCTAAAGAAACTATTTTAGAGCTTTGGGAATTTACATGTTGTATCAACACACAAGAGTATGATGAAAAGGAATTGAAATTAAGCAGTATAATGATGATGTTTCAAGAATTGAAAGTAGAATTGGAAGCGATAAAGATGATGTAGGTTAGATATATCCGATTTATACTAATTTTTATTTCACCAACTTATCCAATGTTTTCTGTTTATAATTATCGCCAATTGGGATTTCGATAGTATTTATTTCAATATCATGTTTGGTGTAAGCCGATATTTTATTTTGATTAACAATATATGAGCGATGAACACGAATAAAGCGACTATCCAATTGCTTCTGAAATGCTGAGATACTGTGTTTTGTCACATAATTATTTTTTAGCAAATGAATTTTCACATAGTCTTTTAAGCTTTCTATATATAAAATATCTTCGAACTTAATTTTCACTTGTTTTCGGTCATTTCTTATATAGATGTAATCTTTATGTATTACATCGTTATTCTTTGGAAGGACTTGAGAGGTTGTATTTTCAGACTCTAAAAACTTTTCTATGGCTTTAAAAAAGCGACCAAAAGTAATGGGCTTCAATAAGTAATCTATTGCGTTTAACTCAAATCCATCCAATGCATAGTCACGATAAGCCGTTGTGAAAATAACTTTTGGTTTCTGAATTAAATTTTTAAAAAACTGAGTACCTTTTAAAACAGGCATTTCTATATCCAAAAACATTAAATCTATTGTCTGTTGTTGCAATATTTTACTGGCTTCAATAGCACTTGCACAAGAAGCGACTAGTTCAAAACCATCGAGTTGTGTTAGATGTGTCTCAATTAGTTCTCTTGCGAGCTCTTCGTCATCAATTATTAAACATTTGTGTACTTTCATTTAGCCAATAATTTTAGAATAACGTTATAAGATTCTGTGTTATCTATAACCTCCAAATTATAATTACCTGAATATAATAGCTTCAATTGATGTTTTAGATTTAGAATTTTCTATCGAAAAAAGAATTTGGTTGTTTTCTACAGTAATGGCTATAGTGATATAAGCTTTTTTTAATTCCTGACTTACACCATGTTTAAAGGCATTTTCGATAAAAGTAAGTAATAAGAGAGGTGCAATTTTCACATCTTCTATGATAGTGTTTTCAAAAGAAATTTTCACACGCTTTCCGTATCTCACTTTTTCTAAGGAAAGATAATTTTCAATTAATTCTATTTCTTTTTGAAGTGATACAAAAGTTTCGTTTGTACGATATAACATATAATCTAGCATGTCTGATAACTTTTCTATGACTTCTGGAGTTTGGTCAGATTTTTTAAGCGCCAATGGATATAAATTATTCAAAGTGTTGAATAAAAAATGAGGATTTAACTGGTGCTTTAAAGCAGTAAGTTCTGCTGTTTTCTTTTGCTCATTAAGTTTGAGATACTTCTGTTGATTTTTATAAAAGCGAGCCATTAATAATAATGCTGTGGGTGTCAGAAACTTAATAGCTTTACTAAAAAAGAGTGAGAAATTTGTAATTCGTTCCCAATAGGATTCTTCAGCATATTTTTTAGTAGTCTCATTAAAAAATTGATAATATTTTGGCTCGTATAAATACATATGTAGCACAATATATAAGGAGAAGACTACAACTAATAAAATAATTAGCCATAGTGCAAATAAAGCTGTCTTTTTGGTATTTAAAAACTTTGGGACTAGTACAAATAAACACACATAAGCAGTTATTATTTGTGGGATTAAAATTTTACATGTAGAATGAAATAATTGAATATATCCTGCTTCAAAATAAGTTAGGTCAGAAGTGACTATAAAATATAGAAACACACCCAACCAAAAAATAGTATGCTTAAAAAATGTAGCATTAAAAAAATGATATGTATTTCGAGAGGAATCCATGACGAAAAATAAAAATACAATTATACTAAGCGAGAAATAAAAAAATCGACTAAACCATGCTTTATGAACGACCAACAATAGTGTTTTACAGACCAAGACTTATATCCTTGTTAAAAACCTTTTCTGTTTGCTAAAATAAAGGGTTAGTCTACTTTTTTGAATTCAGTTACATGTCCACTGTATTTTTGAGCAAAACTTAAAGTAACTAATTTAACTCATCTCGTTGCATGAAGACTATACATCACACTATTGTATTACTGCTTTTGAGAATTGGTTATTGCTATTCGCAATCAGCCACTATACTATACAAAGAAGCCGATATTGAAACAGATGGGAAGTTAAATGAATCTGTTTGGCAACAATTGCCAGAATATACAGGCTTTTACAATTATGCCCCAAATGATGAGGGTTTAGCCGAACAACAAACCGAAGTAAAACTATTCCATGATGGTGAAAACCTCTATGTAAGTCTAGTTTATCATGATACCGAAAATAAATCTCAAGTAGGTTCTTTAAAAAGAGATGTACCAATTGGTTTAAGTGATGGTTTTGCAATGGTGCTTGACACGCAAAATCAGGAGCAAAATGCATATTATTTTTCTGTAAATGCCTATGGAACACTTATAGATGGTATAGTTGAAAAAATTAATAGCGGCTATGACTTTACTACCAGTTGGAATGCTGTTTGGAACGCAAAGACTAATGTTAGCGGTAATGATAAACTATATGAAGTTGCTATACAGCTTAAATTTTTAAATTTTAATAAAGAGAATGTTGTTTTCGGAATTCAAATTTATGTGCGAGATATTAAAAAGAATTCTTGGACTATACTTAAGAATGTTAAGCGTAATTATAGACTATTCGATTTGCGTTTTACAGAAAAGTTCTTGGTAGAAGATCTGCCTAGTATATCAAGTTCAAAATTTGCTTTCACACCATCGGTTACAACAAATTATCTAAACAATGTTATTGAAGATACAGATGAAACTACCTTTAAGCCTAGTTTAGATATACAGTATAACTTAACATCGTCATTAAAACTAGACGCAACTATAAATCCAGATTTTTCGCAAATAGATGTAGATCAACAAGTGACCAACCTTACTAGATTTTCTGTGTTTTTTCCAGAGCGAAGAAATTTCTTCTTAGAAAATGCAGATTTGTTTTCTAATTTGGGAGTAGATGGAATCAACCCATTTTATTCAAGACGAATTGGTGCAAATAGTGATATACAGTTTGGATTAAAACTATCTGGAAATATATCTTCAAAAACAAGAATAGGTGTTTTAAATGTACAATCCGATAAGGAAGGTGATATTGCTTCACAGAACTATGGTGTTTTGGTAGGTGAGCAACAATTGTCACAAAATGTTACTGCAACAGCTTATTTAATCAATAGACAAGAAACTAATAAATTTGAATTTATTAACGATTATAATCGTATAACAGGATTAAATTTAAATTATAGATCTAATAATAACAGATGGTTGGGATTAGCTAATTTAGGTAAGAGTTTTAATGATGGAATTTCAGAAAAAATTAATTTTTATCATGCAGGGATTTGGTATAATAAAAGAGGATTAGAATGGAGTGCAGCAATCAAAAATATCGGTAAAAATTATATTACTGATTTAGGGTTTACCCCAAGATTAAGTAATTATGATGCTCTCAATGATATTGTGGTTAGAGAAGGGTACACACAGACTACTGCTAGTGTAGAATATCAGAGGTTTTATGAAAATTCTAAGAGTCTGAATTCGTTTAGAATACTAAATTATAGTAACAACAACTACTTTGATGAAAGTGGAAAGTTAAATCAGTCATCACATTTTTTAAATTCAGCACTATTCTTTAAAGACTTATCAGCGGTTTACTATGTTTTTACTTATGATTTGGTAGAACTTAAATATGGTTTTGACCCTCTAGGAAATGGTAATGCGTTACTTCCAGATAAATACAATTATGGGCTTTTAAAAGTAGGTTATAATTCTGCTAACGAGCAAAAGTTTAGATATCGAGTAAATGTTCAAAATGGCAATTATTATAGTGGTAAGCGCACATCAGGTGGTGTTTATTTAAACTATCAATTATTGCCATTTGCAAATTTAGAACTGTCTTATGATGTTAATACTATAGATTTAAACGAATTAGGGAAAGAAACATTTCACCTTACACGATTTACTGGACAAGTCTTTTTTAACAATCGTTTAAAGTGGACAACTTATGTACAGTATAATACACAAGCAGATAATTTTAATATTAATAGTCGTTTGCAGTGGGAATACAAGCCACTGTCTTATATTTACCTTGTAGTATCCGATAATTATACTCAAGATATTACAAGAAAAAATTGGGCAATAGCTTTTAAAATGAATTATCGATTTGATTTTTAGGTGGCGAATTAATAAAGAGTTATAAATAATATGATGCAAGTCATAAAATGGGGAATTATTGGTTGTGGAGATGTTACTGAAGTTAAGAGTGGACCAGCTTTCGCTTTAGTTGAAGGGTTTAAAATAGTTGCGGTAATGCGCAGAAATTTAGAATTAGCCAAAGATTATGCGCTACGTCATAACATAGAACGTTACTATAATGATGCTGATATGCTCATTAATGATCCAGAGATTGATGCCATTTATATTGCAACACCACCTGATAGTCATCATTATTATGCATTAAAAGTGGCTAATGCAGGAAAAATATGCTGTATAGAAAAACCAATGGCACCCAGTTATAAAGCCTGCTTAGAAATTAGTAACGCATTTACTCAACGCAACCTACCTTTATTTGTAGCCTATTACCGTAGATCATTACTAAGATTTAATAAAGTAAAAGATTTGTTAGATGAAAATGCCATAGGAGATGTAAGACATATTACATGGTATTTAAGTAGAACTCCAAGTGAGCTCGATATATCTCAAGCCTATAATTGGAGAACAGACGGAACAATTGCACCTGCTGGTTATTTCGACGACTTAGCAAGTCATGGATTAGATTTGTTCGCCTATCTTTTAGGTGATATCGAAGAAGCTCAAGGAAATTCTATTAATCAGCAAAAGTTATATACTGCAAAAGATGCGATTTCAGGATCATGGATTCATAAATCGGGTGTTACTGGCTCTGGGTCGTGGAATTTTGGTGTATATAAACGAGAAGATAAAGTGAGAATTATTGGAAGTGAAGGAGAGATTATTTTTTTTATTTTTTTAGAAGGCCCAATTGAATTGATTACCAAAAATGGTCACGATAAATTTTCTATTGAACACCCTAAACATATTCAACAATATCATGTACAAAATATGAAAAATCATCTTAGTGGTGATATAAAACATCCTTCAACAGGAATAACAGCAACGCATACTGCTTGGGTTATGGATAAGATTTTAGGAAAGATATAGAACAAAAAACGCGAAGCATCAGCTTCGCGTTTTTTATATAGTGATTTAAGATATATTAGTCAGCTAAAATAATTAGCTTATTATCTTTCATTTCAATAGTACCAGAATTAATATTCACAGTTAATACTTTTTTGTCATCATTATGAGGAACAACATCTGCATGTAATTCATCAAATACTAAATGACTTTGTGTATGTGTATTAATTCGTATTGTACCTTCTTTTAATATAGATACAATAGGGGCGTGATCTTTTAACATCTCAAACTCACCATTAACACCTGGCACAACTACAGAATCAACTTCTGAACTAAATAAAGTAGCTTCTGGTGATACAATTTCTAAATACATAATTCTGAAATTTTATATTAAGCTTCAGCAAGCATTTTCTCTCCAGCTTCAACAGCTTCTTCTATAGAACCTTTAAGGTTAAATGCAGCTTCTGGTAAGTGATCTAATTCACCATCCATAATCATGTTAAACCCTTTAATAGTTTCTTTAATATCTACTAATACACCTGGTATACCTGTAAACTGTTCAGCTACGTGGAATGGTTGGGATAAGAAACGTTGAACACGTCTTGCTCTACCCACAGCCATTTTATCTTCTTCAGATAATTCTTCCATACCAAGAATTGCAATAATATCTTGTAATTCTTTATAACGTTGTAATAACTCTTTTACACGCTGTGCACAATCGTAATGCTCATCACCTAAAATATCAGCAGTTAAAATACGTGATGTAGAATCTAATGGATCTACTGCAGGATAAATACCAAGCTCAGCAATCTTACGAGATAATACAGTTGTTGCATCTAAGTGAGCAAAGGTTGTTGCTGGTGCAGGATCCGTTAAATCATCCGCAGGTACATAAACCGCTTGTACGGATGTAATAGAACCTTTCTTAGTTGATGTAATACGTTCTTGCATAGCACCCATTTCAGTTGCTAATGTAGGTTGGTAACCTACCGCAGATGGCATACGACCAAGTAATGCAGATACCTCAGAACCAGCTTGTGTGAAACGGAAGATGTTATCTACAAAAAATAAAACATCTTTTCCTTGTCCATCACCAGCTCCATCACGGAAATATTCTGCTATAGTTAATCCTGAAAGTGCTACACGAGCACGAGCTCCAGGAGGCTCATTCATTTGTCCGAATACGAAAGTTGCTTTAGAATCTTTCATAGCAGACTTATCTACTTTTTTAAGATCCCAACCACCTTCTTCCATAGAATGCATAAAGTCATCACCATACTTGATAATCCCAGACTCTAACATCTCACGAAGTAAATCATTTCCTTCACGTGTTCTTTCGCCAACACCTGCAAATACAGAAAGTCCACCGTGACCTTTTGCAATATTGTTAATCAACTCCTGAATTAATACGGTTTTACCTACACCAGCACCACCAAATAAACCAATTTTACCACCTTTTGCATAAGGCTCAATTAAATCAATTACTTTGATACCAGTAAATAAAACTTCAGTTGACGTTGATAAATCTTCAAATTTAGGAGCTTGTCTGTGAATAGGTAAACCATCTTCACCAGCTTTAGGCAAATCACCTAATCCATCAATAGCATCTCCAATTACATTAAAAAGACGTCCGTAAACATCTTCACCAATTGGCATTTGGATTGGCGCACCAGTAGCATGAACTTCTGTTCCTCTACTTAAACCATCAGAAGAATCCATAGCAATAGTACGTACAGTATCTTCACCAATGTGAGATTGTACTTCTAATACTAATTTAGAACCATCTTGGTTGTTAATTTCTAACGAATCATAAATCTTTGGAAGCTCTGAACCAGCAGCGAATTCTACATCGATAACTGGGCCTACGATTTGTGCAACTTTACCTGTAACTTTTGACATTACTCTTATGTTTTTGTTTTGCAATAATTTAATTGTGAAAAACAGCTCGTTTTTCGCGCTGCAAAGATATAGTTTTATTTAAAAACTAAAGTCTTTTTTAGCGGCTTTTTTACATAAAAAAAGGGCGTTCAATTTGAACGCCCTTTTCAATATAAATATAAATAATTTTTTACTGTAATAGTGGTGAATAAGCTACTTCATAATCACCAGCTTTGGCAAGGTTTCCTGATGCTGAAAAATTAGAGCCATATGTTGCATCTATAGCTTCTAAGAAGGCATTTGCCATTAATGCATAACCTCTACCAGTTAAATGTACACCATCTAAACTTACTAAACCTCCAAATACTAAGTCAGTATTCATATTATAATCATCAAAATTAATACCTGTAGAAGAAGCTTGATCTAAAATACTGTTTAAATCTACTAAAGCTAAACCATTAGCACTTGCAGCAGCAGATAAACTCGCATTATAGGCAGTCGTCGCCGTAGCGATTTCTTCTTGTTCTTCAGGTGTTAATACCCAATTATCGGCTAAAGGAATTGCAACTCCATTAACAGATAGTGGGTTTCCAGGAACAGCTTCTGTACCAATAAAACTTGCAGCAGGTAATGTAATTAAATCTTCAGCTGTTGCTTGTCGCATACTTACTAAAGCTGCATTTAAAGGTGTTAAGTCAGTTAAACTTTCATCCATAATAACTACGGCATTATTTTGACCTTCAGCAAAGGTTATAGTTCGTTTTGCTATTTCTGCATCTGCCATTTCTTGAGTCATAGGTGTAGTGGCTACAATAAATGCGAATGCTTGAACTATACCAGCATTATAAGCGCCATAAGCTGCAGCACTGTTTAATACTCCTGCTGTAGCAGCATCTAAAGGAATCACATCATGTCCTACAGTTGTAAAGAATGATAAACTAGTAATGTTTGGTAAATTACCAATTACACCTTTAGCTCCAGTTGCTGTTAAAGCACCAATAGTTGCATTTAACGCTGCATCAAAAGTTGCGGTTGGTGTTATAGGGTTACTGCCATCTCCACCAGAAGTGGCATAACCTAAAACATCATTCCCACCAAATTCAGACAATGTGAAAAATGTCGGGCTTTGTGCTATTGCTAACTCTAAAATAGTTGCATTTGGTGCATTACCTGTCATACGCACAGCGTAAGGGTTTGCAGCAGCTGGAAAATTAGTTAGGTTACCATAACCAGGAGCTACTAAATGGAAGCTTTTTGCGCCAGGTACACCAAGGTTATTAAAAGGACCATTAGGATTATTTAAAACGATATCTGTACTAACAGTTACTGGTCCAATTACAGATTCAAGTGGAACCGGGCCTGCACCACCAAAGACTAATCTCGGTTGAGTAATTCTAGTTCCTCCAGCAGCTAAACCACCAAAATTATCGCTCATTAGAGGTTGTATAAAAGTTCCTCCACCAATATTAGCAAACTTACTAGCAATAATATTTGGGAAAGAATTTTCTTGACTAGCAATGAATAACCCGTTATCAGTAAATCCTGCTGTAAATGAAGCTCCTAAAGCAACATAATTTGAAAAATCAGCTGAACCTGCAGTTAAATCAGGTAATGTTTCAGTGTCATTGCCTCTATTTCTTAAATCGTCAAGGGTATCATTATCACAGGAAAGCATTCCCAGTGTTAATAATGATAAGGCTATATATTTTATTTTTTTCATCTTGTGTTTTCTTTTTCGTTATTATAAATTATTGATAGTCCAAGACACATAGTATTGTGAACCGATCAAACCTGTACCGAATGCGGTAAAGTACTCATCTTGTAATAAGTTTGTTGCACCGAGCTTAAATGTTGATTTTAAACTTGGAACTCTATAATTTATTTGAGCATCTAGAACATGGTATGCAGGCACTTCTCCATCACCAAAAGATGCTTCCCAGAAGAAATTATCACTCCATCTCCAAGAGGTATTAAAACCAAAATTCTTAAACAATTCTGTTTTACCGAAAGACATTTTAACTTTGTGTTCTGGTGTATTGAAGTTTGTTCTGAAATCAGGATTAGCTTCTGTATCAAAATCTAATTTTGCGTACGTATAATTTGCACTGAGATCAAAACCACCTAGTACTTTTTTAGATACTTGAATTGCAGCTCCATAAGAATTTACATCAGCATCTGAATTTGTATATGTTTGATAGGCTTGAAAATCTCCACTAGCTATAGCAGCTACTGCTAAAGGTGTTCCATTAGGAAGCGTTTGAGTTAAAGCAACATCTCCATAAAAAGGAGAAATTACAGTTTCATTTGCTAAAAAGTCTTGATATTGGCTGTAATAAGCAGAAGCATCAACAATAAAGCCATTAAACTTACCACGATACCCTAATTCATAAGAACTTACCTGTTCAGGTTGAGCAAGGTTAGAATTAGCAACTTCTAATAAAGCTGGGTTTCCAGAGGCAGCAAAATCTGTTACGGAAGATGCAAAGAAAGAATTATTATATGCACCAGTACCATCAACATCTAAATTCGTCATTCCTACAATAGATTGACCTGTAGCACTTAAGTCATAATTTCTTACATCTCTTGCAGGGTTATTAGCAGCACCACCAATTAAAATTGCACGCCCTACATCTAAACCAATATATAAATCTTGGGTTGTTGGGTTTCTAAATCCTGTTTGGTAAGAAGCTCTTATATTATGATTATCATTTATAGTAAAACCTGCAGATAGTCTTGGTGAAAAGAATCCGTCAAAAAGTTCAGATTTATCATAACGTAAAGACCCAGTTAATTTAAGCTCTACGCTTTCTGATAACTCTAATGATCTTTGTAATTGAGTATAAACCCCAACTTCTGAATAATTAATAGGTCCATCAGTATCTGTATAAATAGTACCGAAAGAATTTAAACGATATCTTCTGTAAGATCCGCCTACTTGTACTTCGGCAAAGTCAATCATATCACCAAAATTATAATTGGCATCGGCATGATAAATTTTAGAATTATCTTGGAATTTAGAACCTGTGTTTAAGTCAGGATCATTTATACTTCTATTAAAAGCAGCTTCGAATCCGGCAGAACCTGGTAAAAAACGACCAGTATCTGCAGCAGCTCTACCCGCATTGTGAGCTGCAACGTCTGTAGCACCACTTAAACTTGCACCTATGTAGCCAGAAACATATTCACCAAACCAAGTGTTATCATCTTTCCAAGCTCTATTTATATTAATACCAGTAAATACCATATCATAAGAATCACCAGCTTTATCTTCAGTGACGTAACCTCTTACGAAGAAGTTATCGTTTTTAATTTCTATTTTATGTTGCTGTAAAAAGAAGCCTTTAATGTTATATCTGTTAGCTCCTTGATAAATTGTGTTACCAGAACCAACTTTACCAACATATTGAATTTCGAAATCATTTTCCCAAGGACGGAAATATAATCCCCAATCTGCTTTAATACTTTCAGCATTATAGTTAGTTAAATCTCTTTCGTTGTAACCTGTTCTACTAACATTTACAGAAGGCACTAAGGCTGAAGAACCTGAAGGTGCTAAACCTAAACCTTCAAGTATTTGCGCAACTCCATTGATATCAGTACTTACCTCATCTCCATAAACATTAATACCATCGTAATCAATGTCTGATCTAGTAAGTCCACGATTAAGCTTGTCATTTTCATTAGCTGCAACCCAATCCGTTCCTTTTAAATATCCGAAATTCACCTTTACTGCGAATTTTTCACTGAATTTGTATGCCATTCTAATACCTAAATCAGTATACTCATTATCACCAGCTGCTTCTTGAGATGTAATACCTCTTTTTATGTATGCACTAATACCAGTGTGATCGAAAGGACTTTTACTTCGCATAAACAAAATACCATTAAAGGCATTTGCTCCGTAAAGCGCAGAAGAAGCTCCTGGAAGAAGTTCTACACTTAATACATCTGTTTCTGTCATACCTAATAAATTTCCTAGCGGGAAGTTAAGAGCTGGTGCAGAATTATCCATTCCGTCTACTAACTGCATAAAACGTGTATTTGCAAATGTTGCAAAACCTCTTGTGTTTATAGATTTAAAGGTTAAACTATTAGTATTAATATCAACACCTTTAAGGTTTTCTAAACCATCATAAAAGTCTACAGATGCTGTGTTTTTAATTTCTTTAAGTCCAAATCGTTCTACAGTAACTGGCGATTCGAAAATACGCTCAGGTGTACGAGAGGCAGAAATTACAACTTCATCAAGTGAATTACCTTCTACTAAAGTAACATCAACAGTTTGATTATTAGATGTTATTTCAATAGTTTGAGCTTCAAATCCTGTGTAACTGACACGAATTGAAAATGGTGGATCTTGATCTAGAGTTAATGTATAATTACCGTCAAAATCTGAAATAGTACCAGAACTAGTACCTACTACGACAATATTTGCACCAGGTAAGGGTAACCCAGTATTGTCAATAATTTTACCTTTTACAGTGGTTTGAGCAAAAGTTACCACACAAAAAAGCATTGTGAAAAGCTTTAAGATTGTCTTCATTTTAGAGAATTAGTTTTATTAGATGAGCAATTTAACTAAATATATGAAAATTCAATGACAAATTTTCATAAAATTATGCATGCATAGTAAATTTTGAAAAATTTAAGGCCTTAAAATTGAATAATTATCAATTTTGAGGCCTTAAAATATGAATTTACAAATTTTCTTTAGTTATTCAACGGTAACTGATTTGGCTAAATTTCTCGGTTGATCTACATTTTTATCTAACATCACTGCTATGTGATAGGATAATAATTGTAAAGGTATAGTTGTAAGAAGTGGAGTAAGACATTCTATAGTCTCAGGTACCTCAATGACATGATCTGCTAATTCTTTTACACTTTTATCTCCTTCAGTTACAATACCAATAATTTTACCTTTTCTAGATTTAATTTCTTGAATATTACTTACAACTTTTTCGTAGTGCCCTTTTTTTGTAGCTATTACAACAATTGGCATGTTTTCATCGATTAATGCAATTGGGCCATGCTTCATTTCTGCAGCTGGATAGCCTTCTGCATGTATGTATGAAATCTCTTTTAATTTTAACGCACCTTCTAACGCAACAGGGAAATTAAATCCACGGCCTAAATACAGGAAATTAGTTGCATCTTTATATATATCTGCAACAGTTTGAACATAAGCATCAGACTTCAATGCTTTTTCAACTTTACTTGGGATGGTTTCCAATTCAATTAGATGATGCCTAAATTCTGAACTTGATATGGTTCCTTTAGCTCTTGCTAAACGCAATGCAATTAATGTCAATACAGTAATTTGCGTAGTAAATGCCTTTGTAGATGCTACTCCAATTTCTGGACCAGCATGAGTATAAGCGCCAGCGTGCGTTTCTCTAGCAATAGAAGATCCTACGACATTACATACACCAAAAACAAAAGCACCTTTAGATTTTGCTAGTTTAATAGCAGCTAAGGTATCCGCAGTTTCACCAGATTGAGAAATAGCTATAACAACGTCTTTCTCCGTAATTACAGGGTTTCTATATCTAAATTCAGAGGCATATTCTACTTCAACGGGGATTCTTGCTAAATCCTCAAAAATGTATTCTGAAACTAGGCCTGCATGCCATGATGTACCACACGCTACAACAATGATTCTATCTGCGGCAAGGAATTTTTTCATATTATCCTCAACACCAGCTAGTTTTACTAAAGCTTCGTTACTTAGTAAACGACCTCTAAATGTATCTAGAATGGCTTCAGGTTGCTCATAAATTTCTTTAAGCATAAAGTGATCATAGCCACCTTTTTCAATTTGTTCTAAATTTAGTTGTAGTTCTTGAATGTATGGATCAACGAGAGAATCGTTATTTATTTTTCTTACTTTTATTTTTTTCCCTCTTCTTATAATCGCCATTTCTTCATCCTCTAAATAAACAGCATTTTTTGTGTATTCAATAAATGGAGAAGCATCACTAGCAATGAAGAATTCATCTTCACCAATACCAATAGCCAAAGGGCTACCTAATCTTGCAACAACAATCTCATTTGGTTTATTCTTATCGAAAACAGCTATGGCATATGCACCTACAACTTGGTTTAAAGCAATTTGTACAGCCTTACCAAGTTTTATATTCTCATTTTTCTTTACATCTTCGATAAGATTTACTAATACTTCAGTATCTGTATCAGACTGAAACGTGTAACCACGTTTTAATAATTCTTTTTTTAAAGAGTCATAATTTTCAATGATTCCATTATGAATTATTACTAAATCACCAGAATTCGAATAATGAGGATGAGAATTGACATCATTTGGCACGCCATGTGTTGCCCAGCGCGTATGTCCTATACCTAAAGTTCCATCTGTTGAGATTTCAGATTCTAATCTTTCTTTGAGGTCAGATACTTTTCCTTTAGTTTTTGAGAGTTTAATATTGTTACCGTCAAAAAGTGCAATACCTGCACTATCATAACCACGATATTCTAATCTCTGTAGTCCTTTAATTACAATAGGATAGGCCTTTCTATGGCCAATATATCCAACAATTCCACACATAGGTTAATTTTTAGTTATTGGGTTCTGTGTAATATATTTCTAAATACACTTTTTTACTATCATCTTCAGTAGTGTTACCATGCAATACTGTACCTCTTGGTGATATTACCGAACTTGTTGGTGATGTTAATTCAGAGTCGTCATTAGTTAAAACTTCTCTTTGAAGAAGTATTTCTTCTAAATTCACATTTATGGAAACAGATAAACCCAGTTCAACATTAGTAGAATCTCTTAATAATAAATTATTAATATGTTCGGTAATCTTTAATTTGTATTTAATTCCGTTTCCATCAGGTTCATCATCAACACGTTGTAACGGTCCAAGATGGTTAATAATTGAAAACGAAGGTAAACTTCCAAGGCTAGTATCTAAATAATAATCGGTTAATGGTGTTTTATTCTCTATATCATACAAATAAATGCGATTAGGTTCGCCATCCTGCACTAAATCTTGGTCAACATAGAATACAAGATTTGCTTCATTGACTAGACGTTTAGATTTTACAAATTTACCATCCTCAGTTTCAACAAAGAAGTCTTTCCATTGCTCAAAGGTTAGGTCGTCTGTATCATCTATATCATCTCCATTAAAAAGTTTGATTTTTGCTAATGAACCTTGTCCACCTTTTAAGTAAATTCTACTATCTCCAGTTAGAGGATCACCATCATTAATGGGCATAGTATAATTGTTATCCATGAAGTTAATTCTACTAGAGCCAAAACTTATTTGATATGTACCTTGCTCAGTTTCATCTTCCTCGTCTGTAGTTGAAGCCGTAAGTCTTGTGTAATAAATAGTAATATGAGATGTAAGTGCTCCTATATTTAAAATTAAAAAACTACCCTCATCATTTACAGGTTCTGCTTTAAAATAAAGGCCTCTAAAATATTCAGTAAAATTATTTGCATCACTTAACTCAGGCTCTCCTTCTTTTGCTATAATTTTATTATGCCAGTAAGTCGGATCTAACATAATTCTTAAACCAGGTGGCTCTCTCAATAAAACCTGAGGATCTTCATCTTCGTCTTCGTCATTGTCTGGTTCTGTTAAAACATAACCCGTGTCATTTATATCAATAACATTGCCAACAGGGTCATACTCTTGAGTCTCTTCATTATAGTCTACAAAGATTAATTCTTCACCTTCTAATACTGCATCAGAAATTACTTCTTCATCAGATGCCGTTTTATTTGAGAAATAATTTTGATTATCATCAAATTCTCCATTAGGATCAAAATCTCTAATAAAATAATTACTCTCAAAAAGACTTAATTTTATTGGATTTCTACCAATTACGGAATCAATTTCGTATATGATTGTACCATCATCTTCTACTTCAGTAGCAACATTGAAATAAGGAATTTTAAGGACCACTGAATCTATTGAAACACCATCTCCAAAATCGGGAGCAAAAGTACTTGGAGTAACTTGTGTTACGAAGGTAGATGTAGTTCTTCCATATAAATCGTCATAAACTCCTAATGTGTTTAGACCTAAACCATTTGTTTGAACAGGACCTAAAGCTTGAGTGTAGGTTATAACCTCTGTAAATTCAGGATTAGTTTCACCGATTGATAAGATGTCAAAATTAGTGGCGTTTTCTTGATTAATGATATCAGAATCTAGATTGGCAAAGTCTTTATCGCAAGCAATGAAACTTAAGATAATTAATCCAAATATTGAAATCTGAAGGGCAAATTTATTTCTTTTCATAAGTATTATCTAACTGTTTAAAACAGTATTTGTGTAAAACTCTGTATATGGATCTGCAAATTCTTCAATAGAATAAAAATCTAATACAGGTTTTGTTAATTCGCTTATATAAGTATCTAATTCTTTTGGTAATTCTTGAGAGCCTCTAATTATAGCGTCAGAATTATCAATAGCAATTTTCATTAAGTTGATGTAGTCTGGTTTTTCTAAAAGTTTAGTAGCATCAGCATCTAATTCATCAAAATTAACTTTGTTAAGCATGTCTTTATCTAACGTGCCTTCAAAACTTTGATTGTATACAGATGTTACTATTTTACTTTCTGTAAATAAGGGCTCTGTTTTGTAGAACTCTTTTAAATACAATGGTAGCAGGGAAGCTAACCACCCATTAACATGAATAATATCTGGTGCCCAATTCAGTTTTTTAACAGTCTCTATTACACCTTTCGCAAAGAAAATTGCGCGTTCGTCATTATCTGGAAATAGATTTCCATCTTCGTCAGTTAATGTCGCTTTTCTTTTAAAGTAATCTTCATTATCAATAAAATAAACCTGAATACGCTCTTTTGGTATAGATGCTACTTTAATAATTAATGGCATATCTAGGTCATTAATCACCAAGTTGATACCAGAAAGTCTAATAACTTCATGTAATTGATGTCTTCTTTCATTAATATTACCAAAGCGAGGCATAAATATTCGTATTTGGCCTCCTTGTTTGTTTACCATCCTTGGTGCTTCAAATGACATTGAAGAAATCTCAGTTTCTGGTAAATATGGAACTACTTCAGAGGATATATACAATATTCGTTTATCTTTCATAAATCTGCTGCTTTTGAAAATTAAAAGTAAAAAACATGCAAAATTACAAAATTTTGGGCAGATTGCCAGTAAAATATTATGTTTGCACGCGTTAATTTTTTGTTACAGTCTTGAAAAAATTTCTTAATAAAACTGAATTATCATACCATATCACAAGCTTAAAAGCTAAAGGACTATCAGTTGGGTTTGTGCCAACAATGGGAGCACTTCATAATGGTCATTTGTCACTAGTTAATAAAGGCTTGAGTCAAACTGATATTATAGTAGTTAGTATTTTTGTTAATCCTACCCAATTTGATAATCAAGAAGATCTTGTTAAATACCCAAGAACTCTAGATGCAGATGTGGAATTGCTAAAAACAGTGAGTGATACAACTATTATAGTTTATGCTCCAACTGTAGAAGATATATATGGTGATAATATAGAGTCTCAATCTTTCACTTTTGATGGTTTAGAGCATGAAATGGAAGGAGCGTTTAGAGATGGTCATTTTGATGGTGTTGGAACCATAGTGAAACGTTTATTAGAAATTGTTAAACCAAATTATGTCTATTTTGGAGAAAAGGATTTTCAGCAATTACAGATCATTAGAAAACTGGTTGAGTTAAATGACATTCCTGTAAAAATAGTTGGTTGCTCAATACACAGAGCAGAAGATGGTTTAGCAATGAGTTCTAGAAATGCAAGACTAACTCCAGAGCATAGAACTAGAGCACCTTTTATTTATAAGACACTTAAAACTGCCAAAACAAAGTTTGGCACAAAAAGTGCTCAGAAAGTTACGGAATGGGTTGAAGTGCAATTTAAAAAACAGCCACTTTTAGAGCTTGAGTATTTTATAATTGCAGATACAACAACCTTAAAACCAGTAAAAAGAAAATCAACAAAAAAGACATATAGAGCGTTTATAGCTGTATATGCAGGTGATATAAGATTAATAGATAATATCGCTTTAAAATAATTATCTTTGTGGTATGCAAATTCAAGTTGTAAAATCTAAGATTCATCGTGTAAAAGTTACAGGTGCAGACCTTAATTATATTGGCAGTATAACCATTGATGAAGACCTCATGGAAGCCGCTAATATTATACAAGGAGAGAAAGTTCAGATTGTAAATAACGACAATGGTGAACGTTTGGAAACCTATTGTATTCCAGGTCCTAGAAATAGTGGCGAAATAACTCTAAATGGAGCTGCTGCTCGTAAAGTGTCTGTTGGAGATACACTTATACTTATCACTTATGCGTTTATGGATATTGAAGAGGCAAAAGTATTTAAACCTTCTTTAGTATTCCCAGATGAGGCGACTAATCTTCTAAAATAAAGCATTGAGTAAATCTAAACCCATCCTAAAAGTTATATTACCGTTACTCTTAGGAGTTGTTTTGGTATGGTATTCGTTATCTCAGATTTCACTACCAACTTTGTTTCAATATTTTAAAGATGCTAATTATACCTGGGTAATCCTTGGATTGTGTTTTGGTGTTTTAAGCCATCTATCTAGAGCATATCGTTGGTTGTTTATGGTAGAGCCCTTAGGTTATCAGCCAAAATTCCTGAATAGTTTTATGGCAGTATACTCTGCCTACTTAATTAATTTTACAATACCAAGAGCTGGTGAAATTGCTAGAGCTTCAATTTTAATGAATTATGAAGATATTCCTTTTGATAGAGGGTTTGGGACTATTGTAGCAGAGCGTATTGCTGATACTATTATGTTATTATTAATAATAGCATTAGCACTCTTTTTAGAATTTGAATTTATTTATAATTTCTTCGCAGAGAAATTCAATCCGTTAACACTAGTAATGGGTATACTTATATTAGCATTTATAGTAATCATATTCTTTTTATTTCTTAAAAAGAGTAAATCTAAGTTTACTTTAAAATTGAAAGGATTTGTTTCTGGATTAATTGAAGGCGCCTTAAGTATTTTTAAGATGAAAAAGAAATGGGCTTTTATATTTCATACTATATTTATTTGGGTAATGTATGTTTCAATGTTTTATGTGACAACATTTGCTTTGCCCGAATTAAGTAATATATCTATGGCTGCTGTTTTAATTGGTTTTATTTTAGCAAGCTTTAGTATTGCTGCTACTAATGGTGGTATTGGGTCATTTCCTGAATCCATTGTTATAGCGTTTACATCATTTAATATGTTAGAAGATCCTAGTAGAGCTTTTGGTTGGATTATGTGGTCAACACAAACACTTGGAATTATAATAATTGGCGGAATATCTTTAATTTACCTTCCTATATACAACAGAAAGAAAACCGATATCTAGAAATATTTTTTAACTTGCTCCAACTTTAAGTTTAATATTACTATGAAGACTATTTTAACCCTTATTTTACTTTGCTTCATGGCTTTGAACCTCCAAGCTCAGGCAATTTATGAAACAATTGATTCATACAAACTCGATGGCAAGCGCGAACTTAAGATTCAATTACCTAGAAATTATGATCCTGAAGCTAAACTTGATTATCCATTAGTTATAGTTCTTGATGGGGACTATTTATTTGAGCCTGTTGCAGGAAATATAGATTACCAAGCATATTGGGAAGATATTCCAGATTGTATTGTTGTGGGTATTAAGCAAGGAGCTACAAGAGAAGATGATTTTTACTACGATAATGATACATTTTTCCCTTCACATGAAGGAGCAGACTTTTATGAGTTTATGGGGGCAGAGTTATTACCTTATATAGAGGAGAATTATAAAATTTCAGATTTTAGAATTATAGTTGGACATGATTTAGGGGCTAACTTTATTAACTATTTTTTGTTTAAAGATCAACCTCTTTTTAGAGCTTACATAAATTTGAGTCCAGATTTAGCTCCAGAAATGGTAAAACGATTAAAAGAACGTTTATCTAATTTACAACAAGAGACTTTTTATTACTTGGCCACTGCAGATGAAGATATAAAAGCATTAAATGCCGCTATTAAAGATGCTGATGCTAACATTAATGTAATAGAAAACCCAAAGTTACATTATAAGTTTGATAATTTTGTAGATGCTAACCATTATTCTTTAGTAGGCCGAGGAATCCCTAAAGCACTCAATGAGATATTTGCTCTATACAAGCCAATTAGTGGTAAAGAATATAGTGAAAAACTCCTCACCTTTGAAGGTTCTCCCTATGAATACTTGATAAAGAAGTATGAGGATATTGAATACTTCTATGGATTTGAGAAAAAATTAATTGAGAACGATATTAGAGCAATTGCAGCAGCCTGTAATAAAAAAGATGACCTTGAATCTTTAGAGCAACTATCAAAATTGGTAAAAAAAGAGTTTCCAAAATCTATGTTAAGTGCTTATTATTTGGGTGTGTACCATGAAAAAGAAGGAAATCTTAAAAAAGCTTTACAGCGATATAAATCTGGTTTGCTTTTAGAGCCTTCTCAGTTTATAGATAAAGAGGTGATGCTCGAAAAAATGTACGATGTGCAAGATGAGATGAAAAATTAACTGCAGTTCATCGAAAAAAATTGACGATTTAACGATATTTTACTATATTTGGTATACCTTAACCAAACCTACTTGCAAATGAGAAAGGCTATTTTAATAGTTTTGGCTTACCTATTATGGACTCCAATTCTGGCTCAAATAAGTTATGATGAAATTAGTTCTTCGTACCTTAATGTTGAGCGTCAACTTAAAATTAAACTTCCAAAAAACTACGATCCGTCTTCTGAATTAAAGCATCCTTTAATTATTGTTTTTGACGGTGATTATTTATTCGAACCTGTCATAGGTCAAGTTGATTTTCAAACTTATTTTGATGATATGCCTAGTTCTATTGTAGTTGGCGTTATGCAAGGAAATGAGCGTAATTATGATGGTTATTGTGATTCAGTAACTGGACTTCCTAAAGAATCAGGTCTTCGTTTTCATAATTTTATATCACAGGAGTTAATTCCATTCCTAGATAGTAAGTATAATACGAGTAAATTTAAGGTTGCGGTTGGTCATGATTTAATGGGTAACTTTATTAATTCGTATTTATTTAAGGAGGATCCACTTTTTAAGGCTTATGTGTGTATTAGCCCAGATTTATCAGGAACAGTTAAGGATTATTTAGGAAAAAGATTAGAGTTCTTTAAAGATGATATTTTCTATTATATGGCAACTTCTGATAAAGATTTGCCAGGAATTAGAAATACGGTTTTAGAAGCAGATAGACAGATATCTAAGGTGAAAAATCAGCATTTGACTTATTATTTTGATGATTTTAAAAATGACACACATTATACCTTAGTAACAAGCGCTATTTCAAAATCTTTTGACAAAATATTCGAGTTATATCAACCACTTCGAGAAAAAGAGTTAAAAGAGAAAGTATTAACTTATGGAGGAACTTTAGATAGATATTTAGTTGATAGATATGAACGTATAGAAGAATTATTCGGAATAAAGAAGGAAATTACGGAAGAAGAAATAGAAAAAGTAGTTAAAATTGCAGAACAACGAAATGATTTAGAGTCTTTAGAAAAAATAGGTAAACTCGCTAAAAAACTAGATCCAAACTCACTTATGGGAACTTATTATCTAGCGCAGCATGCTGAAAAGTTGGGAAAAACTAAAAAGGCAAAAAAATTATATGAATCTGCTTTAACCTTAAATGATGTCAGTCATATTAATAGAGACTTTATTTTTTCTAAAATAGACGATTTAACTGTTGTAGACACTGATGTAGAAGATACAGAGGAAGAAGGGGAGGAGGATAATGATGAGAACTAAAAAGCGTCAATTGTCTACCGATTACTTTTTTGAGTCTTTATTTAGAAAAACAAAAGGCTTAATAATATCTTATGTGCCTTCCAAATTAGTTGCATTAAGAGTTCTAGCTATTATAACTTGGTTTAAAGATATCAACTAAAATTATCTTAATTTAGCTGTTCTAAAATTTAAAGATTCTCAATACTTTTGAGAAGTGAACATGGCTAAAGTAAAAACAACTTTTTTTTGTCAAAATTGTGGTAGTCATTATGCCAAGTGGCAAGGACAATGTACTTCTTGTAAAGAATGGAATACTATTGCAGAAGAAGTGATTCAAAAGCCAGAAAAGAGTGATTGGAAAACAGCTTCATCTTTAAGTAAACGCGTTCCAAAACCATTAAAAATTAATGATATAGATTCATCTCAAGAAGCGAGATTAAATATGCAAGATGCAGAATTTAATCGTGTGCTTGGTGGTGGTATGGTACATGGTTCTCTAACGCTATTAGGAGGTGAACCAGGTATTGGAAAAAGTACACTTTTACTTCAAATAGCTTTAAAACTACAATACAAAACATTATATGTTTCTGGTGAAGAAAGCCAAAAACAAATAAAGATGCGAGCAGAACGCATTAATCCAGACAGTAATAATTGTTACATTCTTACTGAAACAAAAACACAAAATATATTTAGGCAAATAGAAGTTCTAAAGCCCGATGTTGTAGTTATTGATTCTATTCAAACTTTACATAGCGACTATATAGAATCTTCAGCTGGAAGTATTTCTCAAATAAAAGAGTGCACGACTGAGCTTATAAAATTTGCCAAAGAAACTGCTACGCCAGTTTTATTAATTGGGCACATTACTAAAGAAGGTAATATAGCTGGTCCAAAAATATTAGAGCATATGGTTGATACGGTTTTACAATTTGAAGGTGACCGAAACCATGTATTTAGAATATTGAGAGCAAACAAAAATAGATTTGGTTCTACTAATGAACTTGGTATTTATGAAATGCAAGGCTCTGGCTTGAGAGAAGTTTCTAACCCATCTGAAATATTGATATCGGAAAAGGATGGGGAATTATCAGGTAATTCAATTGCGGCAACTTTAGAGGGTTTACGACCTTTAATGATTGAAGTACAGGCATTGGTTAGTACAGCAGTTTATGGAACTCCTCAACGTTCTGCAACCGGTTTTAATGCAAAACGTTTAAATATGTTATTGGCGGTGCTAGAAAAGCGAGCGGGTTTCCGACTGGGTGCAAAAGATGTTTTTTTAAATATCACAGGAGGTATTTCAGTAGATGATCCTGCAATAGATTTAGCAGTAGTAGCATCTATTTTGTCATCAAATGAAGATGTGGCTATACAAAGCGATCATTGTTTTGCAGCCGAGGTTGGATTGTCTGGTGAAATTAGACCAGTTCAACGTATTGAACAACGAATTTTGGAGGCCGAAAAGTTAGGATTTGCAACTATTTTTGTTTCTAAGTATAATAAAATAGCTTTAAAAGATGCGAACATTAAAATTCGATTGATTTCTAAAATTGAGGATTTAGTTGAGTTTATTGTTTAATTAGTCTCTCTTAGGACTAGTTTTATTGTAACAACAATAAAATGTTTGAGATACTTCAAGAAGAATGATATCTCAAAACATTCTTCTGTTAATAATCCAATTCTATATTTAGAAAGTTCATATTTTAAATGTTTTATTCAAATAAAAGCGATTATGTCTTTCAATATTTATTATAACTAACTGTAAATGAGGTGTCATTAAACCTTGATTTTTGTATTTCATTTTTTTTTAAATACACATTAACGTCGCTTTAATAATTTATATCGAAAAGCGTTTCATTTTTTTTCTCGGTCATTATTCTCATACTAATATTGTAGTATTGATGAGCAAATCGTAATTCGATTTTTACATAAACATCTATCCCTCGGATTATAATCCATTAGACTGAACATTTTATTGTAGTACATAAGTTAAACAAGGACTCGAAAATTAAAAATCCTAACCTATGAAAACAATATTACTTAAAAAGCTGAACATTTTATTTTTAACATCTATAATGTTCTTCTCCACACAAGCACAAGAATCTTCTGATTCAGAGGCTAATACAATGAAAATAATTCGTATTGAGTTTAACAATGTAAATGGACCAGAAGTACATCGTGAACTAGAACTTAGCTTCAGTGATTATACTACTGATGATTACGATTTAGATTATGATGTAAAAAACTTAAATGTTTTTAGTGATGACCTTAATCTTAGCTTAAATGGTGAGCCAATGATTGCTCAAGCTTATTCACCAATAACAGAAGATAAAGAAGTACCATTATTATTTAAAGCTTCAGGTAATTATACATACTATATAGAACTTACTGATACTGAAAATTTAAGTGGACAAGATGTACATATTAAGGATAACCTATTGGGAACTTATTTTGATTTAAGAAGTGGTGAGAGATTTGAGTTTTCTTCAGTTGCTGGAAATTTCCCAAACAGATTTCAGATTGTATTTAAGCAACAATCTGTAACATTATCTCAACAAGATTATAAAATTGAAGGCTTAAATGTAGTCTATGTTATTAATTTAGATAATCTAGTTATTTCAAATTCAAAGAATAAAAGAATAAAAAGTGTAGAGTTATATAATATTTTTGGACAATCTGTTTATAGTAATAGAATTACTACGCAAAGTAATTCTACTAGACTTCAGTTAAATAATTTGAGTACAGGAGCTTACATTGTACAACTTATAACTGAGGATAATGGGGTTTTGACAAAGAAAATAATTATAAATTAAGTATTAAATCAACTTAAGGTTAAATAATCATAAGAAATCCTTTCTAGTTATTACTAGGAAGGATTTTTGTTTTATGTATTACAACTGTAAAGTAACTTCTTTATGATATTATTAGGATTAATAAAAAGAATTTCAGAATTTCAAGAACAATTAAAAAACACCTAACTTATGGGAGATCCTAACTTTGATTTTTTTAAATCAAAATTCCATGTTTCTAAGGATACTTATAAGATCCTTCAAAGTCTTGCTTTAAAACGAAAGCTAAAATCAGGTGAGGTTTTAATAAAACAAGGCGAAAAAAGTAAAAAAATTGCTTTTTTGGTATCAGGATTAATGAGAGCATATAGTACCTTAGAATCAGGAAAGCAGATTACAAAAAATATTTTTAGGCCTATAAGTTTTGTCGGCGGATTTTCATCTATAATTAAGGATAAACCTTCTCACCTTTGCTATGAAGCATTGGTAGATGCTCTAGTTTTTGAAGTTAATTTTGATGAATTTTCAAAAATATGTAATACAAATATAGAGGTGAGCAATCTATACAATAGAATTTTAGAATACGTTTTCATAATGTATGAGAAGAAACAACTGGCAACTATGGCTTTAAATGGAACAGAAAGGTACTTATTATTAAAAAAATAAATCCCTAATATTGATAATTTGATACCACAATACCAAATAGCATCATATTTAAATATTTCTCCAGTACAGTTGAGTAGAATTAGAAAAGAATTAAAGTGATATTAACATATGTTAATTTATACACCATTAATTCCTTTTAGATTTGCACGTATATAATTTTATTGCAAATAAAATTAGTTAATAGCTCCAACAAAAAAAGCAAACGATCGTCGTTTGCTTTTTTTTATCATATAATCTATCCTTTAAACATAAATTCTTAATTTCGCGATTCTATTAGAGTTTTGAGAATATGAGTATAAAGTTCCCTGAATATAAAGGACTTAACTTGCCAAAAGTTGCAGAAGAAATTGGTAACTATTGGGAAGCGAATAATATCTTCGATAAAAGTGTAAGCACTAGAGAAGGTAAACTGCCATACGTGTTTTTTGAAGGACCACCTTCAGCAAACGGTTTACCTGGTGTACACCATGTATTAGCACGCGCTATTAAAGATATTTTTCCGCGTTATAAAACCATGAAAGGTTTTCAAGTAAAACGTAAAGCAGGTTGGGATACACATGGTTTACCTGTGGAGTTAGGTGTAGAAAAGGAGTTAGGGATTACTAAAGAGGATATTGGTACTAAAATTACAGTAGAAGAATATAACGAAGCTTGTAAAAAAGCAGTAATGCGTTATACTGATATTTGGAATGATCTTACTAAAAAAATGGGGTATTGGGTAGATATGGATGACCCGTATATTACTTACAAATCCAAATACATGGAATCTGTTTGGTGGTTGCTAAAACAGATTTACGAAAAAGATTTAATATACAAAGGTTATACGATTCAACCTTATTCACCAAAGGCAGGTACAGGTTTAAGCTCGCATGAGTTAAATCAGCCAGGAACTTATCAAGACGTTACTGATACGACTGTTGTGGCTCAGTTTAAGGCTAATGAAGATTCATTACCAGACTTTTTACAAAACGAAGGTGATATATATTTACTAGCATGGACAACAACACCATGGACATTACCGAGTAATACAGCATTGACTGTTGGGTCAAAAATTGATTATGTTTTAGCTGAAACTTATAATCAGTACACGTTTAAACCAATGAATGTTGTATTGGCTAAGAACTTAGTTGAAAAACAGTTTGATGGTAAATACAACCAAGTTGAAACTAAACCAGAATTAATAGACTACAAAGAAGGAGATAAGATAATCCCTTTTTATATAGTGAAAGAATTTAAAGGAAAAGATTTAGTTGGTATTACATACGAACAATTATTAGATTTTAACCTTGAGTTTGAAAATAAACAGAATGCATTTCGCGTAATTTCAGGGGATTTTGTAACGACTGAAGATGGTACAGGTATCGTACACACAGCACCAACCTTTGGTGCAGATGATGCTTTGGTTGCTAAACAAGCTATACCAGAAATTCCACCATTTTTAGTAAAAGACGAGAATGATAATTTAGTGCCGCTTGTAGATTTACAAGGAAAATTCAGAAAAGAATTAGATGAATTTGGTGGTAAATATGTTAAAAACGAATATTATAATGATGGTGAAGCGCCAGAACGTTCTATTGATGTTGAGCTTGCAATTAAGTTAAAAACAGAAAACAAAGCTTTTAAGGTTGAAAAATATAAACACAGTTATCCAAATTGTTGGAGAACAGACAAGCCAATTTTGTATTATCCTTTAGATTCTTGGTTCATCAAAGTTACTGATGTAAAAGGTAGAATGCATGAGCTAAATACGTCTATAAATTGGAAGCCAAAATCAACTGGTGAAGGACGTTTTGGTAATTGGTTGGCAAATGCAAATGACTGGAATCTTTCACGTTCGCGTTTTTGGGGAATTCCATTGCCTATCTGGAGAACAGAAGATGGAAAAGAACAATTGTGCATTGGATCTGTTTCCGAATTGAAATCGGAAATCTCTAAATCAGTTGAAGCAGGTATAATGTCAGAGGATATTTTTGCAGATTATGAAGTTGGTAATATGTCTGAAGCTAATTACGAAACTATCGATTTACACAAAAATGTTGTAGATAAAATTGTTTTAGTATCTCCTTTAGGGAAACCAATGAATCGTGAAAGCGATTTAATAGATGTTTGGTTCGATTCTGGTTCTATGCCATACGCACAGTGGCATTATCCATTTGAGAATAAAAACCTGATTGATAATAATGAAGCGTTTCCAGCAGATTTTATAGCAGAAGGAGTGGATCAAACACGTGGATGGTTCTATACGCTTCATGCTATTGGCACAATGGTGTTTGACTCTGTAGCTTATAAAAATGTAGTCTCAAATGGTTTAGTTTTAGATAAAAACGGACAGAAGATGTCTAAGCGTTTAGGGAATGCGACTGACCCTTTTGAAACCTTATCAAAGTATGGCGCAGATGCTACGCGTTGGTATATGATAATGAATGCCAATCCATGGGATAACTTAAAGTTTGACAGTGATGGAATTGCTGAAGTTAGTCGTAAGTTTTTTGGAACACTTTATAATACTTATTCCTTCTTTACGCTATATACTAATATAGATGGTTTCAATTATAGCGAAGCAGATATTGCATTAGAGGAAAGACCAGAAATTGACCGTTGGATTTTATCTGAATTAAATACTTTAATACAACAAGTAGATAAATTCTATGAAGAATATGAACCAACGAAAGCAGCAAGAGCAATTTCAGACTTTACTCAAGATTATTTAAGTAACTGGTATGTGCGTTTAAGTAGAAGACGTTTCTGGAAAGGAGACTACCAAGCAGATAAAATTTCTGCATATCAAACCTTATATACATGCATGGAAACGATTGCAAAACTTGGAGCTCCAATTGCACCATTTTTTATGGATCGTTTATATCAAGATCTTAATGCTGTAACTCAAAAAGAGAATTTTGAAAGTGTTCACTTATCAGAATTTCCTCAAGTTAATACTAGTGCTATAGATAAAGTATTAGAAAGAAAAATGGAGAGTGCGCAATCAATATGTTCTTTAGTATTATCGTTGAGAGCTAAGGAGAAGATTAAAGTTCGCCAACCACTGCAAAAAATAATGATTCCTGTAGATAGTCAACAGCAAAAAGAGGAAATAGAAGCTGTTTCAGATTTAATAAAACATGAAGTTAATATAAAAGAGGTTGAACTTTTAGAAGATGCTTCAGATATATTAGTGAAACAAATAAAGCCTAATTTTAAAGTTTTAGGTCCTAAGTTTGGAAAGGATATGAAGCTGATTTCCAGTGCGGTAAATGGCTTTAATGCTGATGATATTAAAAAAATTGAGCAAAATGGTAGTATAGGCGTTGAAATTAACGGAAAAAATATTACTTTGGGATTAGATGATGTAGAGATTACATCTCAAGATATTGAAGGATGGCTTGTAGCGAATGAAGGTGCGTTAACAGTGGCTTTAGATGTTACAATTAATGAAGATTTACGTAAAGAAGGTGTTGCAAGAGAACTTGTAAATCGTATTCAAAATTTGCGAAAAGATTCAGGATTTGAAGTTACTGACAAAATTGACGTACAAATTCAGAACGATGAACAAGTAGCTGCAGCAATTGCTTCAAATGAAGATTATATTAAATCAGAAACATTAACTGAAGATTTAACAATTATAGAGAACCTAAACAATGGTATAGAAATTGCTTTTGATGAAGTCAATACCAAACTGTTTATACAAAAACATTAAAAAAGATGGCAGATACAACAAATAGATACTCTGACGAACATTTAGAAGAATTCAAAGTTTTAATTCAAGAGAAAATAGATAAAGCACAGCACGATTTAGAGCTTATTAAAAGTGCATACATGAACGATCATAATAATGGTACTGAAGATACTTCTCCAACGTTTAAAGCATTTGATGAAGGCAGTGCTGTAATGAGTAAAGAATCTAATTCTGCATTAGCTATTCGTCAAGAAAAATTTATCAGAGATTTGAAAAATGCAATGATTCGAATTGAAAATAAAACCTATGGAGTTTGCCGAGTTACAGGTAAATTAATAAACCCAGAACGTTTAAAATTAGTACCTCACGCTACATTAAGTATTGAGGCTAAGAATATGCAGAAGTAACACAAATTCTTTTGAAAGTATAGTCTCATTATATTTTGTGAGATAAATAGATAGAACAAAAACCACAAAGCTTTGGATAATAATTTCAAAGCTTTTTTATTATGTCACTAAAAAAAGCGTCAATTATTATCATAATTATTTTACTGATAGACCAAATCAGTAAGATTTATATAAAGACCCATTTTCAACTCAATGAAGATGTAACTATTTTTTCGTGGTTTAAAATTGCCTTTGTAGAAAATGATGGTATGGCATGGGGAACTAAACTCAGTGATGTCTTTACATTTATTTCTGATAAATCTGCTAAACTTATTTTAACTCTATTTAGAATTGCAGCAGTTACTGGCATTGCATTATGGTTAGTAGATGTTACTAAAAAGCAAAAGTCTAAAACTTTAATTTTCGCCATTGCTATTATTTTTGCAGGTGCTTTAGGTAATATTTTAGATTCTGTGTTTTATGGCATACTATTTAATGATAGCACATTTGAAGTTGCACAATTTTTGCCAAAAGAAGGAGGTTATGCAGGTGTATTTCATGGTAAAGTTGTTGATATGTTGCATTTTCCTATTTGGAATGGGATATTACCAGAATGGATGCCAATTGTAGGCGGAAAATATTTCTCGTTTTTCGATCCTATTTTTAATGTCGCAGATATTGCGATTAGTACAGGTATTGGTATTTTAATTGTGTTTAATAAAAGGGCTTTTAAAGATTCCCCTAAAACTGAAGCATCCGATATGGTGTCACACAATAATCTAACTTAATATCATCTTCTGAAGACTCAATAATATCTTGTTCTGCTTCAAAAAATGACAAACCAATTTTTATAGTTTCTGGTTTGCAATTGGCTAAGAACCGATCATAAAATCCTTTTCCATAACCAATTCTATTACCGGTTTTATCAAATCCTAAAAGCGGAACAAAAACTACTTCAATTTGCTCTGAAGCAATAGCGATACCATCAATAGGTTCAGGAATATTATAGTCGTTTTTTTTGATTGTTGTATTATCTGTTAGTAGATAATGCGTCATCGAATAATCTTCAAAATTACTTTTAGAAATCACTATATTTTTATCCTTTCCGGATAGAATATTTAAAATGTAATCTGTATTTATTTCTTTTTGTTCTTCAATAGTTAAGAAAATATGATAAAAGGATTTATTCCAAACATCTAACTTTAATAATTCGTTAGCAATACCTAAACTATAATTCTCGATTTGAGTTTCTGATAATTTCTGTCTTAGGGTTTTGTGTTTTTTTCGAAGCTCAGATTTTTTCACGGCTCAAGTTTTGTGGAAATATGAAAAATTGCATCACCTTGATAGATAATTGGGGACTCATTTACATTAAAAATATAGCCATCATTTGGTGCTTTTACAAAATGATTAAAACTTCCATAAGGATCTGTTATATGACCTAATACATCACCTTTTTTTATTTGAGCATTTACAGAAACGTCAGATTTAAACATCCCAGAATAACTGGCGCGAATCCATTTACTCTCGACAATTTTAATACAATTTTTTTTAGGTTTAGAGACTTTAAATTTGCTGTTTAAAATTCCTAAATGATGCAATACGCGCTTAGTTCCGTTTACACCTGTGTTTGTTATGGTATTATCTATATTAAAAGACTTCCCGCCTTCAAACAACAGCATGGGTAATCCAGTTTTGTAACAAGAATTACGGAAAGATTTATTAATATTTTTAGAATAGAAAACAAAAGGCGCACCAAATACTTGGGCTAATTCGTCTAGAACAATTTCATTTTTTACAATTCGTATTTGAGCCGCATTAAAGCGATCAGCTCCACCTGTATGAAAATCTAAAATTAAATCGGCATGAGGTACAATTTCTGTCATTAATTTATGGGCAACTCTACTAGCTAAAGAACCTCCTTTACCACCAGGAAAAACACGATTTAAATCTCGACCATCTGGGAATAGTCGATCCATATGGATAAACCCAAATACATTGATTACAGGAATACATATAATAGTCCCTTTCTTTGGTTTATTAATACCTTTGGCAATAATTTGACGGACAATTTCCACACCATTAATTTCATCACCATGAATTCCTGCAGTAATTAAAACCGTAGGTCCTGGTTTTTTAGAACGTTCAATAATTACAGGAACATCAATAGTATTCTGCGTGTGTAATTTAGCGACATTAAAACTCACCTTAGCGCTCTCACCAAGGCCGACACTTTCACCTAGTATATGTAATACTTCTTTTTCACTCATCTATTTTCTATTACGTTCTATAAAAGTAATAATTGCCCTCGCTATATTTTTCTGCGTGGCACCTTCAATACCTTCTAAACCAGGAGTTGAATTAACTTCCATAATTAATGGACCTCTTGCAGATTGTAACATATCTACACCACAAACAGGAAGCTTTAATGCACGTGCAGCCTTAATAGCTAATTTTAATTCATCTTCTGAAAGTCTAATTAAATTAGCACTTCCACCTCTATGTAAATTAGATCGAAATTCACCATCTTTTCCTTGCCGTTTCATGGCTCCTACAACTTGTCCGTCTACTAAAAGCGCTCGTAAATCAGCACCTTTAGCTTCTTCAATATATTCTTGAACTAATGCTCTTGCTTGTAATCCATTAAAAGCTTCAAGTACAGATTCAGCAGCATTTTTAGATTCTGCTAAAACGACTCCGAGTCCTTGGGTTCCTTCAAGTAATTTTATAATTACTGGCGGTCCACCAACATGGTTAAGAACTTCTTCAACATCTCTTGAGTAGTTTGTAAAAACCGTTTTTGGCATACCAATACCAGCTTTAGATAAACGTTGAAAACTTCTTAGTTTATCCCTACTTCTAATAATAGCATCAGATGTTACTGTAGTAAAGACATTCATCATTTCAAATTGTCTTACTACAGCACAGCCAAAAAAGGTTACTGAAGCTCCAATCCTTGGAATAATAGCATCTACATAATCTAAATAACGATCTCTGTAATAAATAGTCGGTTTTTCTTGCTCAATAATGATATCACATTTTAGAGGATCAATAACTTCGATCTCATGACCTCTATTTTCACCTTCCTCAATAAGACGTCTTGTAGAGTATAGGTTTTCATTTCTTGAAAGAATAACAATATTCATGTCTGCTTTGAGCTTAAGGGAATTTTTTGCTTGATGCAATATACTAAAAAAGGAATTCTGATTTTTACAATCCTAGCATTTAAACTACCTTTGGTTTAATGCCAGAAACAACCATAGAAATACAGATAAAAACACTTCCAAATCAACCTGGAGTATATCAATATTTTGATGCTGATGAAAAGTTAATTTACGTTGGTAAGGCTAAGAATATCAAAAAACGTGTAAGTAGTTATTTTACGAAGCATCATGAGTATGGCAAAACAAGAGTATTGGTTAAGAATATTGTTTCTTTAAAGCATATTGTCGTGGAGACAGAGAATGATGCATTACTACTCGAAAATAACCTGATAAAGAAATATCAACCTAAATATAATGTTTTACTCAAGGACGATAAATCTTATCCCTGGATTTGCATAAAAAAAGAACGTTTCCCTAGAGTGTTTTCTACACGACGTGTTTTTAAAGATGGCTCAGAATATTTTGGTCCATACACAAGTATGAAAACAGTAAAAACACTTTTAGGTTTAATAAAAGGTTTATATCAATTACGTACCTGTAACTTCGATTTATCACAAACTAAGATTGAAGCAGGAAAGTATAAGGTCTGTTTAGAATATCATTTAGGAAATTGTAAAGGTGCTTGTGAAGGAAAAGAAACAGAAGAAGAATACCATGCTAATGTTAAAGCCATTAGAGAAATCTTAAAAGGAAATTTTAAAGATTCGTTACAGCAATTCCGAATTCAGATGAAACAACATGCTGAAAACATGCACTTTGAAGACGCACAGAAAATAAAAGAAAAACTCGAGATTTTAGAGAATTACCAAGCTAAATCAACCATTGTAAATCCTAAGATTAGTAATGTAGATGTATTTTCTATTGTTAGCGATGAAACATACGCTTATATTAATTTTTTACAACTAAGTTATGGTTCTATTATTAGATCACATACACTTGAATTAAAAAAGAAATTACAAGAGTCAGATACAGAATTATTAGAGTTAGCAATAACTGAAATTAGGCGACGGTTTAATTCAAATTCAAAAGAGATCTATGTGCCATTTGAAGTAAATTTAGGTAATGAATTAAAAATAACAATTCCGAAACTTGGAGATAAAAAAAGTATACTAGATTTATCACGACGTAATGCGATGTATTACAGAATGGATAAGCTCAAACAAATTAAAATTATAGATCCAGATCGTCACACCAATAGAATAATGGCACAGATGAAAGCCGATTTACGATTATCAGAAGAACCAAGACATATTGAGTGTTTTGATAATTCTAATATTCAAGGAACAAATCCTGTTGCTGCTTGCGTAGTTTTTAAGAATGGCAAACCGAGTAAAAAAGATTATCGCAATTTTAATATAAAAACGGTAGAAGGTCCTGATGATTTTGCCTCAATGGAAGAGGTAGTATATAGACGTTATAAACGTTTAGTTGAAGAAAAACAACCTTTACCACAACTTATCATTATTGATGGTGGAAAAGGACAACTATCCTCAGCATTAAAAAGCTTAGATGTTTTAGAATTAAGAGGAAAAATTGCTATTATCGGAATTGCAAAACGACTGGAAGAATTATTTTATCCAGATGATCCAATTCCATTATATTTAGATAAGAAAAGTGAGACTTTAAAAATTATTCAGCAATTACGAAATGAAGCACATCGTTTTGGTATAGAACATCATAGAAATAGAAGAAGTAAAGGAGCTTTGACCACAGAACTAGAAAATATTCCTGGAGTAGGCGAACAAACCATTGTTGAATTGATGAAAACCTTTAAAACGGTAAAACGTATTGCAAATGCAAAATTAGATGAACTAGAAGCTGTAGTTGGAGTCTCTAGAGCTAATAAAATTCATAATTATTATCATAAAGAATAAGAACATTGAACTTGTCCCAAACATATCACCATATAATTAAATTGAGATGCACCATCTTGGTTTTAGTCTTTCTTTCACTAAGCTATAATAATATATCAGCACAAGAAGTTCCAGAACCTAAAGTAGGTTTAGTCTTAAGTGGAGGAGGTGCAAAAGGTTTTGCTCATATAGGTGTCTTAAAAGTTATTGATAGTTTAGGTATTAAAATAGATTATGTAGCGGGTACAAGTATGGGAGCAATAATTGGCTCATTATACACTGCAGGTTACTCTGGTAATCAACTAGAGGCGATGTTCAATACTCAAGATTTTGATGAATTAATAAATGATAATTTCCCCAGAGAGACCAAATCATTTTACGAACGCGAAAATTCTGAAAAACATGTGGTGAGCTTACCTTTTGATAAACTTAAACTCAGTTTGCCTTCCGCTTTATCTCGTGGTCAAAATGTATATAATTTATTATATCATTTAATGCTGCCAGTTAACGAAATTAGAGATTTTGAAAAATTACCTATTCCATTTTTCTGCATAGCAACGGATATAGAGACAGGGGAATCATTGATTTTAGATAAAGGCAGATTGGCAGAAGCTGTTACAGCAAGTGGTGCTTTACCGTCCTTATTTCAACCTGTAACAATAGGTGATAGAATTTTAATTGATGGTGGTGTTACTAACAACTTTCCTGTTGAAGAACTCAGAGCAAAAGGAATCGATATTATTATTGGTGTGGATGTACAAGATGCTCTGAAAGATCGAGAATCTTTAAAATCTGGTTTAGATATTTTATCCCAAATTAATAATTTCAGAACCATAAATGCCATGAAAAGCAAAGTAGCTCTCTCAGACATTTATATTAAGCCAGATATTACTAATTTTTCAGTAATCTCATTTACCGAAGGTGAAGATATAATCGCTAATGGTGAAGCGGCTGCCAAATTAAATATTTCTGAATTATTAAAATTAAAAGATAATCAAACTATTCCTCATAGCAGACCATTTACGCAACCTTTAGATAGCATAAAAATTCAGTCTGTCAACATTGAAGGTGTAGAAAGTTATACAAGATCTTATCTTTTAGGGAAATTAAAGTTAAGAGGAAATGAAAAGATGAGTTATGATGATTTTAGGAAAGGAATTAATAATCTTATTGCTACAAATAATTTTGATACATTCAGGTATCAGTTAGAGTCTATTAATAATGATGATGGATTCAACTTAACAGGTAAACTTACAGAATCAGAAACAACGACTTTTTTCAAATTAGGTGTGCATTATGATGGTCTCTATAAAAGTGCGGCATTAGCAAATATTACTAAAAAACAGTTGCTTTTTAAAAATGATATAGCATCATTAGATGTTGTTCTTGGAGACAACTCAAGGTATAATTTCGATTATTTTATTGATAAAGGGTTTTACATTAGTATTGGGCTTAAGTCGAGATATAATCAATTTAATAAAAACGTAAACCCTTTATTAGCTTTAGATGAAGAATCGCCTTTATTAGCTGGTTTGAATAAAATTGATGCAGAGCTTTCAGATTTCACAAATCAAGTTTATTTACAAACAATATTCAGAAAGGACTTTGCACTTAGAATGGGAGCAGAGTATAAACGACTAAAAATCACTTCAGAGACCATAATAGAAGATAATCAGGATGATGAAATTACTTTCGAAAATACTGGATATTTTGGTGTATTCGGTAATTTGAAATTCGATAGTTATAGTGATCGTTTCTTCCCTAAAAGTGGATTTTATTTTAATGGGGATTTACATTGGTATTTAAATGCTTCTAATTTTAATAGAGATTTTAAGAAATTTTCAATTGCTAAAGCAGATATAGGATATGCCTTTAGTTTTAGTGATAAATTAGCGTTTAAGACTGAGGCTAATGGAGGTTTTAAAATTGAAGATAATCCCACAACAGCACTTGGTTTTGCTATTGGAGGTTTTGGGAATAATTTTATAAATAATTTTTCTTCATTTTATGGTTATGATTATTTGGAATTGTCAGGCGATAGTTTTGTAAAGGCAACATTCACTCTAGATTTTGAAATGTTTAAAAAGCATCATTTACTTATAGCGGCTAATTACGCCAATATTGAAGATGGTATTTTTGAATCTGGTGAATGGTTAACAACTCCAGATTATAGTGGTTATGCAATCGGTTATTCATTGGAAACTTTTCTTGGACCTTTGGAAGGAAAATATACCTATTCGCCAGATACAGGTAATGGCTACTGGTTTTTTAATCTCGGGTTTTGGTTTTAGAATAAAAATTCTCAACTTTGTAATCAATGAAACCATTCTGGCAAAACATAAAACTTCATTTACATTTCCTTATCAAAAGGAATCCAGAATAGATATGTATTTTTTGTACCTTTAAAAATAGTTAGATTTATACAGATGACGTATAGATAAATTAACTTTTAAACTAATCAAAAATGCCGTTTTATCATAAACTAGGAAAAATTCCACCTAAAAGACATACGCAATTTAAGAAGCCAAATGGAGGTTTTTATTATGAGCAACTATTCGGAACTATTGGTTTCGATGGCATGTCAACTAATAGTTACCATGAGCAAAGACCAACACAGGTCAAAGCCATTAAAAAGCAATACAGTGTAGCTCCAAAAGTAGCCAAGGAAAATAATATGCAATCTTATCGATTGCATGGTTTTAAAGTGAAACCAGAAAACGATTATTTAGATAGCCGAAAAATTGTATTGACCAATAGTGATTGTAATATCATATTGGCGGCACCAAAACAATCTACTAGAGACTATTTCTATAAAAACACAGATGCAGACGAGTTAATTTTTATCCATAAAGGCACAGGAAAATTAAGAACTATGCTCGGTAATCTCGATTTTAAATATGGTGATTATTTACTAGTGCCTAGAGGGATTATTTATAAACTCGATTTTGATACTGAAGACAATCGTCTTTTTATCGTAGAATCTTATAGACCAATCTATACACCAAAACGTTACCGTAATTGGTTTGGACAACTTTTAGAGCATTCACCTTTCTGTGAACGAGATTTACGACAACCACAAGAATTAGAAACTTATAATGAGTCTGGTGAGTTTCTAATAAAAATCAAAAAACAAGACGAAATTTTTGATATGGTTTATGCGTCACATCCATTTGATGTTATTGGTTACGATGGTTACAACTATCCATATGCCTTTTCAATTCACGATTTTGAGCCTATTACAGGTCGTGTTCACCAACCACCTCCTGTGCATCAAACTTTTGAAACAGATGCGTTTGTGGTTTGTAGTTTCGTACCTCGTTTGTATGATTATCACCCACTAGCAGTTCCAGCTCCATATAATCATAGTAATATTGATAGTGATGAGGTATTGTATTACGTAGATGGTGATTTTATGAGTAGAAATGATATAGAAGCTGGGCATATTTCGTTGCATCCGGCAGGCATCCCGCATGGTCCACATCCTGGAGCAATGGAGCGTAGTATTGGTAAAGTGAAAACTGATGAATTAGCTGTAATGGTAGATACGTTTAAGCCTTTAAAAGTAACAGAAGAAGCTTTAAAAATTGCTGACGAAGATTATTTTAAATCTTGGTTAGAAGATTAATTAAAAAACTAAATGTTTCGGAATGAATCATAATAAATTACCTGCAGATCCTTTAGCACTCATTTTGGGAATAATAGCACTAGTCATTGGTATTGCTGGTTGTTGCTGTTATGGGATTACAGCAATAATACCTTTAATAATAGCAATTATAGGATTAGTAACTGCCAATAAAAGTTTAAAAGCGTATGGACAAAACCCTGAAGCCTATTATCCTCAAACTAGAAGTAATGTTTCTACGGCAAAAATTATAAATATTATAGCTATTGTAATGAACGGTTTAGTCCTTCTTTTCGCAATTGCCGCTATAGTATTTTATGGTACAATGCTGTCATCTGGTATGTTAGATGATTTTAATATAGATACAATTGAAGATGATGATTTCTTTGATACCGAAATAGAACTGGATACTACTAATACATGGGAAGAAGACACTTATATAATTGAAGAAAGTAACGATTCAATTGAAACAGATTCAAAACAAGAAAAATCTTTCGAAGATACAATGAAAGATTTCGATTCTAAATATTAAATAAATTTTTGTTTTATGGCAAAAGAAGTAAAAAATGTAAACTACGGTTTAGAGAAAATATTTGAAGGAGCGCAAGATTTTTTGCCGCTTTTAGGTACAGATTATGTTGAGTTTTATGTTGGTAATGCCAAACAATCAGCACATTTTTATAAAACAGCATTTGGTTTTCAATCTCATGCGTATCGAGGATTAGAAACAGGTGCTACAGATTCTGTAAGTTATGTGTTAACACAAGACAAAATAAAGTTAATGTTAACTACGCCTTTAAATAGTAAATCTAAAATTAACGATCATATTGTAAAGCATGGAGATGGAGTTAAAATAGTAGCACTTTGGGTAGAAGATGCAAGACAAGCCTACAAAGAAACAACATCTCGAGGTGCAAAATCTTATATGGAACCAAGGGTAGAAAAAGATGAACATGGAGAGGTTGTGCGTGCAGGAATTTACACTTACGGAGAAACTGTACACATGTTTGTAGAACGTAAAAATTATAATGGAGCTTTTTTACCAGGTTTTCAAAAATGGGAATCAGATTATAATCCTCCAATTGCAGGATTAAAATATATCGACCACATGGTTGGTAATGTGGGTTGGAATCAAATGAACGTTTGGGTAAAATGGTATGAAGACGTTATGGGATTTGAAAACTTTTTATCTTTTGATGACAAGCAAATTCACACAGAATACTCAGCATTAATGAGTAAAGTAATGTCTAATGGAAATGGTAGAATTAAATTTCCAATAAACGAACCAGCAGAAGGTAAAAAACGTTCTCAAATTGAAGAGTATCTCGATTTTTATGAAGGTGCAGGTGTGCAACATATTGCTGTAGCAACAGATGATATTATTAAAACTGTATCTCAACTACGCTCAAATGGAGTAGAATTTTTGTCAACTCCACCAGAAGAATATTATAGAGCTGTTCCGGGCAGATTAGAAGAATTTAGTCACGAATTGAGAGAAGATATAGAAAAACTAAAAAGTTTAGGTATTATGATTGATGCAGATGAAGAGGGTTATTTACTTCAAATTTTCACGAAACCAGTAGAAGATAGGCCAACTTTGTTTTTCGAAATCATTCAACGTATGGGAGCTCGTGGATTTGGCGCAGGTAATTTTAAAGCCTTATTTGAGTCTATAGAAAGAGAGCAAGCCAAAAGAGGAACACTTTAAATTAAAAAACGCGTCTAGCTCCCTACAGCTAAACGCGTTAAAAAAAACTAACTAATCATCTATATTTCATATAATCGTTAACTTAAAACTATGTTTTTTTGGTCAGTTCTATTATTACATCGGCGTAATTTATAAATGTGAGCATTTAACGAAAAAACAATAAAATCAACTAGGTTTTTGTGTTGTATTTCAATGTTTTAATACATTTGGAATAGTAATTGTATTTATGATAATAGTAACATAAAAATTGCGTTACATTATTTACATTTACAAACTATAGATTATGAAACATTTATTTACCATAATATTACTACTCGTAGGATTTCAAGCACCTAATGTGCAGAAAGAATCTGCTTTCCAAAAAGGTGAGTGGTTTAAATTTGAAATGAGTTATAGCGGTTTTCTAAAAGCTGGGAATGCTACATTATCTGTTAAAGAATCAACTATGGATGGTAAAGGAGTTTATCATGTTGTTGGGAAAGGTTGGACGACAGGTCCTGTAAAGTGGCTTTTTAAAGTTAAAGACCGTTACGAAAGTTATTTCGATAAAGAAACTGGAGTACCTTATAAGTTTATTAGAAAAATTAATGAAGGTGGCCATACTAAAGATGTCGAAATTAAATTTGATCATAAAAACAAAATTGCTGAGGTCCATAACAAAAAGCATGAAAAAACAAAAAAAATAACTACGGATAAAGACGTTCAAGATATGGTTTCAATGTACTATTATTTAAGAAATAGTATTGATACATCATCTTTAACAGAAGGGGATGAAATACAGACAAATATGTTTTTTGATGAAGAAAACTATGGTTTTAAACTTAAATATTTAGGCAAAGAAACAATAAAGGTAGATGTTAATGGTTCTGATGTAAAAGTGAAAACACTAAAATTTAGACCATATGTAATGGCAGGCCGTGTGTTTAAAGAAGAAGAAAGTCTAACACTTTGGGTGAGTGCAGATAAAAATAAAATTCCTTTAAAAATTAAAGCAGATTTAGCTGTAGGTTCACTTAGAGCAGATTTAGTTGAGTTTAAAGGTTTAAAACATTCCTTTCAAATAGAATTCGATAATTAATTTATGTCAGATCAACCTAATTACGACGAGATTTTAAAAGCACTTGAAGAAAAGTATACTAAAATAGACCAAGATACAGATGACCATTTATACGGCTTGTTATATAGCAAGCCAATTACATACTGGGACTATATACAAACAGACGCCTTATTAAACCTTCAAATACAGCGAACCACACTCCCTGATGAAATGGTGTTTATTGCCTATCATCAGATCAATGAACTTATTTTTAAAATGATTCTTTGGGAGATTTCTCAAGTTGCCGAAAAAGAAGATATGGAAGCGGCTTATTTTGAAGGTAAAATTATGCGTATTAGTCGTTATTTTGATATGTTGACGACATCTTTCAATATTATGAGAGAAGGCATGGAAGTTGAACAGTATATGAAATTTAGATATACCTTAACACCTGCAAGTGGTTTTCAAAGTGCACAGTATAGACTTATTGAATTCGCATCTACAGAATTAATAAATCTTATTGATTATCGATTCAGAAAAGATATCAATAGAGACACGCCTTTCACACATGCCTTTGAGCACTTATATTGGCAAGCTGCAGGAAAAGATCATAAAACAGGAAAAAAATCTACACTTTTAGTTAATTTTGAAAAACGGTATAAGGATGAATTTTTAAGGTTTATGGAAATATATAACACCAAAAACCTATGGACTCGTTTTAAAGAATTGCCTTTAGAAGATCAAAAAGATGAAGACTTAATTAAAGCAATGCGCCATTATGATTATACGGTTAATGTGACATGGGTAATGGCACATTATAATGCAGCAAGACATTATATAGAAAGTGGTATAGGAGATGGTGAAGCAACAGGTGGAAGCGACTGGAAAAAGTATATGCATCCTAAATATCAAAAACGGATATTCTTTCCAGAATTGTGGACAGAAGAAGAAATAAAAAATTGGGGAAATAATTTATAATAATAATTAATGCAATTAAAACGATTAGTAGCTATAACCATAATTGCAATAAGTTTATATGCTTGCAAGGAGGATGACTCAGTAAAAAAAGAATATCAGAATGAACTTGCTGAAATTGTTGAAGAAGAAAAAATCTTAGAATTTGGATTTGATCGTAACGATTATGAGTTTAAAAGAGATACAATAAGAAAAGGAGATACATTTGGTATAATCCTAGAGCGAAATAATATAGGCTATCCAAAAATATTTCAAATAGCTGAAAAAGCTAAGGATACTTTTGATATTGCGACAAAACTTCAAGTAGGAAAACCTTATACTTTACTTTTTTCAAAAGAGAATGAAAAAGATAGCATTCAAAAACCTGATACATTTATTTATCAGCAAACTTTAGAAGATTATGTAGTTATTAATTTTAAAGATTCTATACAGGCTTATAGAAGTAGAAAGCCTATTACCTACATAGAGAAAACAGCAACAGGTATAATAGAAAATAATATTTCAGAGACTCTTGAAGAAAAAGGCTTGAGTCAAAAACTGGCTTATAAAATGGCAGATGATATTTATGCTTGGACTATAGATTTTAGAAGATTACAAAAAGGGGATCGCTTTAAAGTAATATACACAGATAAGTATATTGATGATTCTATTTATGCTGGTGTGCATAATGTAAAAGCTGCTTATTTTGAACATAATGGGGATTCTTTATATGCTTTTGAGTTTGAAACAGACTCTATAAAAGGGATTAGAGATTATTTTAATGAGAACGCTAAGAATCTGAGAAGAGCATTTCTTAAAGCACCTGTTCAGTTTAGTAGAATATCTTCTCGTTATAATTTAAAACGTCGTATTGCCCTCTATGGTAATAGAATTAGACCTCATAAAGGGACTGACTTTGCCGCGCCAGTAGGAACACCTATAATGGCAACTGCAAATGGAACAGTAATAGAATCTACAAGAAGAGGAGGGAATGGTAAATATGTTAAGATTAGGCATAATGATACCTACACAACGCAGTACCTTCATATGAGTAAGAGATTGGTTAAGAAAGGGCAATTTGTAAAGCAAGGTGATATTATAGGTAAAGTTGGAATGACAGGTAATACAGGTGGCCCACATGTCTGTTATCGTTTTTGGAAAAACGGAAAACAAGTAGATCCTTTCAAGCAAAAGTTACCTGAAGCAAAACCAATTTCTGATAGTTTAAAAGTTAAATATTTAGATTTTATTGTTCCGATAAAACAGCGATTGGATAACATCTTTTTTATAGAGGCAGAACCAATAGAAAAAGAAAACACAATATCAATAGACCCAATTTTATAATTAAAGTAATGGCATTAAAAGCAACCAATCCTACAAAAACAGATTCTTGGAAGAAGTTATCCTCACATTTTGAATCTATAAAATCTAAGCATTTAAAAGATTTATTTAAATCTGACACTAAAAGAGCCGAAGAATTAACTATAAAATGGGATGACTTCTATGTAGACTTTTCTAAAAACAGAATTACAAAAGAGACTTTAGATCTGTTATTAGCTCTTGCCAATGAGTTGGAATTAAAAGATGCTATAGCAAAATATTTTGAAGGCGACATCATAAATGCTACAGAAGGAAGGGCAGTTTCTCATACAGCTTTAAGAGCTCCAAAAGATGCAGAAGTTTTTGTAGATGGTGTTAATGTAATTCCTGAAGTTCATCTAGTAAAAGATAAAATTAAAAATTTCACGAATTCAATTGTCAATGGTGATCACAGAGGGTATACTGGCAAAGTAATTACTGATGTTGTAAATATTGGTATTGGTGGTTCTGATCTTGGGCCTGCTATGGTCGTAGATTCACTTCAATACTATAAAAACCATCTTCAAACTCATTTTGTTAGTAATGTAGATGGTGACCATCATCAAGAGGTTATAAAAAATCTAGACCCTGAAACGACACTTTTTGTGATTGTTTCTAAAACGTTTACAACTCAAGAAACTTTATCTAATGCAAATTCTATCAGAGCTTGGTTTTTAGAATCGCAACCAAAAGAAGCTGTATCAAAACACTTTGTTGCTGTATCAACAAATATTGAAAGTGTAAAAGAATTTGGTATTGATGAGTCAAATATCTTTCCAATGAAAGATTGGGTTGGTGGACGTTTTTCTCTATGGAGTGCGGTAGGATTATCAATTAGCTTAGCTTTGGGTTATAAGAATTTTGAGAGCCTTCTTATTGGAGCTAATAAAATGGATGAGCATTTTAGAACTTCAGATTTTGATAAAAATATTCCGGTTATTTCAGCATTGTTGACCATTTGGTATAATAATTTCTTTAATGCAGAAAGTGAAGCTATTATTCCATATACGCAATACCTCAATCAGTTTGCGACCTATCTACAACAAGGTATCATGGAAAGTAATGGTAAAAGTGTAGATAGAGATGGTAATAGAATTACCTACGAAACAGGAACTTTAATTTGGGGTGAACCTGGTACAAACTCACAGCATGCTTTTTTTCAATTAATACATCAAGGTACTAAATTGATTCCAGCAGATTTTATTGGTTTTATTGAATCTCTTCATGGTAATAAGGATCATCATAATAAGTTGATGTCTAATTATTTTGCACAAACCGAAGCTTTGATGAATGGAAAAACAGAGGCTGAAGTTCGATCTGAATTTAATGGAAAGTCACTAACAGAAGGCGACATTAATAAACTAACCCCTTTCAAGATATTTGAAGGTAATAAACCAACAACATCAGTCTTAATTCAAAGATTAACACCAGAGAGTTTAGGTAAATTAATAGCTATGTATGAGCATAAAATCTTTGTACAAGGTATTATTTGGAATATATACAGCTACGACCAATTTGGTGTTGAATTAGGTAAACAATTGGCAAAATCTATCTTAAATGAGTTGAACGAAGATACTACTCCTGTACATCACGATGTGTCTACCCAAGCATTGATAGCTTGTTATAAGAATAATTATTAAAATTTGTTAAAAAGTTTTAATAAAATTAATTATGTACACATAAAATTTATTAAATCTATAATTAACTTCGTTTGGTTAAATTGTTAACATTTAGTTAATGGTTTAGCTGTGGTATTGCGTAATTTTGCGCTAATTATAAAACCAATTAACTTAAATTTTATATGAAAAAATTTAATCAACTTTTATGTGTTGTTGTTTTGACATTGTTTACAACATATGCATATGCTCAGAGTACTATCAAAGGAAAGGTTATTGATAGTGATGTAAATTCGCCGCTTCCTGGCGCTAATGTAATTATAAAAGGAACTACAAATGGCGCAATTACAAATTTTGACGGTAATTTTACTTTAACAGCAGAATCTAATTCTGGTGAAATTGTAATTTCTTATGTAGGCTATGTTAGTCAAACTATAGCTTTTAATGGTGACACTGATTTAGGTACAATCGTATTAATGTCTAGCGATGTCGGTTTAGATGAAATTATGATTGTAGCTTCAATAGCTGTGGATAGAAAAACTCCAGTTGCTGTTTCTACAGTAAGAGCTGCAGATATTCAGTTAAAATTAGGAACTCAAGAATTTCCAGAAGTTTTAAAATCAACACCAGGTGTTTATGCAACTAAATCAGGTGGTGGTTTCGGTGATGGTCGTATTAATTTACGTGGATTTAACTCAGAGAATGTTGCTGTTATGATTAACGGTGTACCAGTTAATGATATGGAAAACGGTCGTGTATTCTGGAGTAACTGGGCAGGCTTAGGTGATGTGACAAGTTCTATGCAAGTACAAAGAGGTCTTGGAGCTGCTAGAGTTGCAGTACCTTCTATAGGTGGAACAATCAATATTTTAACTAGTACCACTGATATTGAAGAAGGTGGAAGTGTTATGGCTAGTATTGGTAATGATGGTTACAGAAAATATGGTGTAACGTATTCTACTGGTTTAATGGATAATGGTTTTGCGGCTACAGTTTCAGCGGCAAAAACAGATGGTAACGGTTATGTTGCCGGAACACCATTTAATGCTGTATCTTATTTCTTTAATGTTTCTAAGGAGATTAATGATCAGCACAAATTGTCTTTCACTGCTTTCGGTGCTAAGCAACGTCATGGTCAAAGACAAAACAGACAATTAATTGATACATACAGAAGAAGTGAAGATGGCATTAGATATAACTCTGATTGGGGTTATAAAAATGGTCAATTAACTTCTATTGAGGATAACTTTTATCACAAACCACAAATATCATTAAACCACTATTGGGATCTTAATGACAATACGAGTATCTCAACTGCTGTTTATGCCTCTTTTGGCTCTGGTGGTGGAGGTGGAACTCTAGGAAGTGATAATGAAGCTCCTGGATTTGAAGGAGATGCTAGATTTAAATTTCAAAGTCCAGATTATAGAATAGGTGAATTTGGTCCTTTAGATTTTGATCGTATTGTTGATGAGAATATTGCAAACGGATCTAATGGTTCTAGTGCAGCTTTGAGAGCTTCACGTAATGATCACAATTGGTATGGTGTTTTATCTACTTTGAAAACTGATTTAACAGATGACTTAGTGTTTTTAGCTGGTTTAGATTGGAGAAGTTATACAGGAAAACACTTTAGAGAAGTTACGGATTTATTAGGTGGACAATTCATCATCAATGAAGATAATGAAAATAACCCAACAGGTATTGCAAGAGTTGGTGATAAAATAGCATATAATAACGATGGTTTAGTAGGATGGTTAGGAGCCTTCACACAATTAGAATATGATGTTAATGAAAACTTTAATACGTTTATCTCATTAAATGCGTCTAATACATCTTATAAAAGAAAAGATTACTTTAATTATTTAGATGGTGATCCATTGCAAGAAACTGATCGTTACAATTTCTTCGGTTTTGGTGCTAAAGGTGGTGCTAACTATAGACTTACAAATAACCACAATGTATTTGTTAATTTAGGATATTTTGAAAAAGCAGCAGACTTTGACGCTGTTTTCCCAAGATTCAATAACGAAGACATTAATGCTGAAGCTGAGAATCAAAAAATCTTAAGTTTTGAATTGGGTTATGGTTACAGAAGCGATAAATTATCTGCTAATGTTAACTTATACAGAACAGCTTGGAGAGATAGAACAGAAACAATAGGTTTTCAATTAAGTGCTGATGAAACAGGGTTTGCTAATATTTTAGGAGTAAATGCAGTTCATCAAGGTATAGAAATTGACTTTGTATACAGAGCTACAGATAAATTGAATATTACAGGTATGGCTTCTTTAGGAGACTGGAGATGGGAAGATGATGTAACAGATGTTCAAATTTTAAATGAAGAGCAAGAAGTTGTAAATACCGTTAATTTATTTATTGCAGATACACCTGTTGGTGACGCAGCACAAACGACTATGGCATTAGGATTAGATTATAAATTAGCCGCAGGCACAAGATTTTCTGTAGATTATAATTACTTTGATCGCTTATACGCGGACTTCGATCCTAGTGATAGAGGTGTAGAAAATGCTCCAGACCCGTGGGAAGTTCCTGCTTACGGTGTATTTGATACTGCTTTTACTCATAGTTTTCCATTTGGAAAATTCAAAGCTTCTTTAATAGCTAGAATGAATAATGTATTTAACACTAAATATATAGCTGATGCCTTAGATGGTCCAGGATCAAATGCTGAAACAGCATTAGTTTATTATGGTTTTGGTAGAACATTTAGTTTTGGAGCAACGCTTAAATTTTAAAAAAATAGAAAGATGAAAAGAATAGTTTATTTATTAGCCTTTATTGGCGCAGTCTTTACAGGTTGTAATCCTGTTGAAGACATTAATAACGATCTTGGAGCACAAGACGCGCCAATTGTTGGCGAAGTAGAATATACATTAACTGATGATGACTATGCTGATTTAGAGCTAAGTTTTGGAAACTTTAGTTCTGATGAAGATGCTAGAGTAGCTATACCTGGTTTATTATCGAATAAGTATCCTCATTTTGGTGATGGTTCTTCTGCATTAGTAACTTATAAATTATTTGTAGGTTCTGCAGAAGGTGCAAGTGATCTTACAGGTTCAGATGTTTATGAGTTTTCAAATGCTGATTATGCTACAACTGGTAGTGATGCTTTTGGATTTTACCCTAATGTAGATGCTACAGAGGAAATCCCTGCAGTTTTAGATGCGCAAATTGCAGCACCAACTGAAGGCCAAATTGTCTTAGTAGAATATGATCAATATTTTGAAACTCCTGAAATAGGATTAGCAAATTTGTATAGTGCTGCTTTTCCAGCTGATTACGATAGTTATGAATTGGTATCTGTTTCTGGTCTTGATGAACTTGGTTGGACAGTAGGTTCAGCTAACGTCCAAGGTTCTGGTTTTAATGGTAGTGCAAATGCTGTTGAAGAATGGCTTATATCACCTCAAGTTGATTTAACTGGTGAATCTGATTTATTGTTTCAAATCACACAAGAAATTGATTTCTTAGGCGATGATACATTAATTGATGTTATGGTGTCTACTAACTATACTACAGGTACTGATCCTATGACTGCGACATGGACTGCTTTTGCTTTTGATAAAACAATTTTTGGTAGCTTAACAGCATCAGAAGATTTTGATTTTTCTGCATATGATGGTCAACAGATTCATATAGGACTTAAGTACAGTTCTACAGATTCTGATTCACCAAGATGGAGAGTACAATCTATGGCAATTAAAGCAGTAGGTGTTTCTGGTGATACTGATTCTAAAGGTGAATACTTTGTGTACGAAGGTGGATCATGGGAAGCAGCAGATGATGTATATTATCTAAGTACTTCAGATTATGATTCTATGGGTGAAGAGTTCGGACAACCTGGACGATTCGATAATTTTAGTAGTGGAACACCTGCAGATAATTATTTACCAACATTTTTAAGTATTACATATCCTTTTGCTCAAGAGGAAGATGAAATGTTTGTGATTTACAAGTATTTTTCTAGTAATAGTGGTTTAGGTACAAGAGGTAATCTTTATACGTATACAGATGGTATATGGGTAGGAAGTCAGAGTGTAATAGATACATCATTACAGTTTGGATTAGAAAATGGTATATGGGTACCTGATAATACGATCAGATACTCAATGACAGGTGCAGATTATACTGCAATTGTTTCTGCGTTAGCTAGTGCTTATCCTGATGCTACTGGAAGTATGGATAATTTTGGAAACTTTGATAGACGTCCAGGTAATTCTGCAGAATGGACGGATGCAATGGTATTAGAAGCAATTAACGTAGTCTTAAACATTTTAGATCCTTCAGCAGCTGAAGAACAAAAATATATTGTTACTGTAGATGTTTATACAGGTAGTAATGGATTTGAAGATTTTGCTGTTATTAAAGAAGGTGGAGTTTGGGTCTACCAATAGATTTGAATTTCCAATAGCTTAATATAAAAATAGCCTCTTGATTTTATCAAGAGGCTATTTTTTGTAATCATCTTTTTAAGATTACTCTTTCCAACGAATACTTTCCATAATATGTTTAATATCTTTTTTAAGATATTCTGAAGCTGGATAAATTGAATCGTAATTAGGTTTTGCATAAAAATACAAAGATCCACTTACAAAGTGATTTAGACTGTCCGTAACATAGAATTGAGATTGAGATGCAGCATCGCCACCAATTTCATAAATCATACCATATACTTTGTTTTCAAGATTCAGAAATTCGTTTTGTGCAATTTCATCAGCCTTGATTGTGTGCTTTTGTGTTAGGTTTTGAGCGTCTCTTAAAAGATTGTTTATATTATCATTCTCAACTTTTTTATAAGTTAAAAAAATGGTTGCTTTTAATGAAGGATATTTAACATCAACACCAATAGCATCGCCAGAAGTTTTAACGGAACCAATTGATTCAGTAAGTTCATTTTTTTCAAATGTAAATGGTAAAGGGATAGAAGCTTTTTTGTAGTTCGCTTCAGGATATTCCAATCTTAAAAGAGCTTTTGGTTTAGGGAGTGGATCTTCTCCACAGCCTAAAATAAACCAACTCATTAAAGGTATAATTATTCTTTTCATTTAATAGTATTAATAAGTGTGAGTTTAATCTGTTTTATACGTTTGCGCTCTAAAGCTTCTATAGTAAAAACGTAATTTTCAAAATTTATTTTACTACCTATTCTGGGGAATCCACCAGAAATTTCTAATACAAATCCAGCTAATGTTTCTGCTTCACCTTTTCTAGTTTCAAATTCTTCTATTTCTTCTAATCCAATAATTCTATAGACATCTTTTAGAGGTGTTTTACCATCAAAGCTATAATTATTGTTGTCGATTTTTGTGAAAATTAAATCGTCATCGTCATATTCATCACTAATATCACCAACAATTTCTTCGATAATATCTTCTAATGAGACCAACCCAGAGGTTCCACCATATTCATCAACAACGACGGCAAGGTGTACTTTTTTTGTTTGAAACTCTACCATTAGATCATCAAGCTTCTTATTTTCAGGAACAAAGAAAGGCTCACGTAATATGGATGTCCATTTGAATTTTTTCTTATTCAAATGTGGTAATAAATCCTTTACATAAAGTACACCTTTTATGGTATCTATACTTTCTTCATATACAGGAATTCTAGAATAGCCTTTATCAATAATTTCTTTTATAATAGCTTCAAAGGGTGTTTCAATATTTAAAGCGAATAAGTCCATACGTGGTCGCATCACTTGTTTTGTATCTGTATTACCAAAAGAGACAATACCTTGTAGTAATTTTTGCTCTTCTTGTGTAGTATCTTCATCATTTGTCAATTCTAAAGCTTGAGATAATTGATCTACGCTTAAACTAGAGCGTTGTTTGCCAAAAGTATCTTGTATTTTAAGTGTTACGTAGCGCATAGGTAAACTTATTGGCGAGAAAATAACATCTAATATTTTTAATGGTCTTGCCATAAAAGATGAAAACTGAACACTATTTCTACTTGCATATATTTTAGGAATAATTTCACCGAAGAGTAATATTAAAAATGTAGCAGAAACCACTTCGAGTAAAAATCTAAGAAGATAATTAGTAATACTACTAAAAAGTGTTTCACCAATGTAGGCAAATAATAAAACCACAGCGATATTAATAAAGTTATTTGCAACTAGAATTGTGGCTAATAACTTTTTTGGACGTTCTAAAAGTGTAGCTATGATTTCCATAGGAACAGATTTGTTTTCTTCACCTTCATCAATATTAGATTTAGTTAAAGAAAACAATGCGACTTCAGCTCCAGAAATTAGGGCAGAACAAAGAAGTAAAATAATAAGCAATACAACACTTATAATTAATGACGTATTGATAACTAATAAATTTGAAATTAAAACCGTGGGTTCTGGATCCAAGATAAATTATTTTAGAATGGTAAATCATCATCACCATCTGGTACAACACTATTTTCAGTAGATTGTTGTGGTTTGGCAACTACATTTGGTGTATTAGATTGTTGTGGTTGTTGAGATTCATTTTTAGTATTTAAAAATGTAAACTCATTACATTGTATTTCAGTTGAATAACGATCCATACCTTTATCATCAGTCCATTTTCTGGTCTTTATACGACCTTCTATGTATACTTTATCACCTTTGGATAGATATTTTTCACAAATTTCAGCAGCTTTATTTCTAACCACAATATTATGCCATTCAGTATTGGTAATGCGCTCGTTTGTTAGCTTACTTGTGTAAGTTTCACTTGTTGCTAAAGGAAAACGCCCAACACAATTTTTATCATCGAAATAATGCATTTTCACTTCATCACCTAAGTTTCCAATAAGCATTACTTTATTTAACGTTCCTGCCATAATAATTTTGATTTAGTTTGCAAAGTTACTCTTTTTGTATGTGCTACTTTAAAGTTAATAAAAAAATGTGATTCCTATAAGCCCATAAATTTGAATTCATTTATAAAATCTCCTATAAGTACGGGTACAGGATACTTTGCTAAATTATTAATTGAAATTCCTTGCTCAAGTAATTGCTCTACTTCTATAATCCAGAATTTAGTGTAAAGATGTTGATGTGATAATTTATGAACTTTATCAACTTCGTTATATAATGAATAGTCAAAGTCAATAGATTTGAGAACAGTCATTTCAAGATTTAAAAGATGAAACTCATTTACCTTTAAACTCTTTTTGGATTCAACCAACGGGAACTGATATAGGTTTTGCCAAATACCTTTTCCTGTACGTTTTTCAAAAAGAACATGTTTATTCTTATCTATACAGATTAGAAAATTAAAATATTTATTAGTCACTTTCGTTTTCTTCAATTTAACAGGGAGCGTATTAATTAAATTCTTCTGAAGTGATATGCAACTATTTTTTATTGGGCATATAGAACAATCGGGATTTTTTGGTTTGCATTGTCTTGCACCAAATTCCATAATAGCTTGATTGTATGTTGCTGGTTCAATCATATCAATCAATGATGTAGCAAGTGTTTTGAATTGTTTTATTCCTGCAGTAGAATTTATGGGTGTTTTTATACCAAAATAACGAGATAAGACTCTATATACATTCCCATCTACAACTGCTGTAACTTCATTAAATGCTATAGAGGCAATGGCACTTGCTGTGTAATCACCTACTCCTTTTAGTTTTAATAAGTCATTATAATTGTTAGGAAAAACACCATTAAGCTCGTTAGCAATATATTTAGACGTAGTATGTAAATTTCTTGCTCTAGAGTAGTAGCCAAGTCCTTGCCATAGTTTTAAAATGGATTCTTCTGAGGCATTGGCAAGGTCGAAAACGGTTGGAAATGTCTTAACAAAGCTTTCATAATAAGGTAGTCCTTGTTTTACTTGAGTTTGTTGTAAAATAATTTCTGAAAGCCAAATGAAATAAGGGTTTTGAGTTCCTCTCCATGGTAATTCTCGTTTATGAATTGAGTACCAGTTAATTAGTTCTTTATTGAAATCCATTTATTTTTTTAATGAAGAAGCAAAATTAAATCTTTATCACGTTAAATTTTAATTAATTACGTTTGATTTATTGTAATTAAATTACATATATTTGCATCCCTTAGAATTTATAGTAATCCTAAAACTAATAACAATGACAAAAGCTGATTTGGTGGCTAAAATATCTGATAAATTAGGTATTGAGAAAGGCGACGTACAAGCAACAGTAGAGACTTTTATGGAAGAAGTGAAGACTTCTTTAGAGAGCGGAGATAACGTTTATTTAAGAGGTTTCGGAAGTTTTATTATTAAAACAAGAGCAGAAAAAACTGGTCGTAATATTTCAAAAAATACTACAATAAAAATACCTGCTCACAACATACCTGCTTTTAAGCCTGCTAAAGTATTTTTGGAAGGTGTAAAATCTAATGTTGAAGTAAACTAAAGTATTAAACTAAAATATTAATTAAAAGCATTATTTATTATGCCAAGTGGTAAAAAAAGAAAAAGACACAAGGTAGCGACGCATAAGCGTAAAAAACGTAGACGCGCTAATCGTCACAAAAAGAAATAAATTGTTAAAAGTAGTTTTTCAACTACTTTTTTCAGTTTTAAAGAAACGTTCTTTGATATAGAATTTAGGTGACATTTAATAGAGTGTTACTGAATTTGCTGGATTTTCCGATATTTATCGGAATACCTGTGTCAAATAATTTAGTAAAATCCATCTATCTCAATGAAGAGCTAGATATAAATTAACATTATGAACAAAGAATTAATCGTAAGATCGAGTTCAGATATTGTTGATTTTGCCTTATTAAAAGATGGAAAACTTATTGAATTACATAAAGACGAGGAGGATAATGACTTTGCGGTTGGTGATATTTTTATTGCCAAAATACGTAAGGTTATGCCTGGTTTAAACGCTGCGTTTGTTAACGTAGGGTACGAGAAAGATGGTTTTTTACACTATCACGATCTAGGACCGCAATTGCCTTCACTTATGAAATTCATTAAACGTGTAAGCACAGGAAAATTAAGAGATTATACGCTCAAAGACTTTCCAAAGGAAAAGGATTTAGACAAGCATGGCAAAATTGCGCAAGCAATTAAGTCTAACCAATCCATTTTAGTACAAGTCGTAAAAGAACCAATTTCCACAAAAGGGCCACGCATTAGTTCAGAATTGTCTATTGCTGGTAGATACATAGTCTTAGTGCCTTTTTCTAATCGCATTTCAATTTCTCAAAAAATTGAATCTCAAGAAGAAAAAGACCGCTTAAAAAGACTCGTTAAGAGTATCACACCTAAAGGATTTGGGGTTATTATTCGTACTGTAGCTGAAGGTAAGAAAGTTGCCGAGCTAGATAGTGATTTACAAAATTTGCTGAGTCGATGGACAGCAATGTGTAAAAAATTGTACAAAGCACATCACCCAACTAAAGTACTAGGAGAAATGAATAAAGCATCCTCAATTTTGAGAGATATATTTAATGATACTTTCTCAGGTATAGTGGTAGATGACGAAGAAATGTACATACAAGTAAAAGATTACGTGCAACAAATTGCACCTAAAAAAGAGTCTATAGTAAAGCACTATAAAAACGGTGTCCCTATTTTTGAAAAATTTGGTATAGAACGCCAAATTAAAACATCGTTTGGTCGTACAGTATCTATGGCAAAAGGAGCTTATTTGGTAATAGAACATACCGAAGCTCTACATGTTGTAGATGTAAATAGTGGTAATCGCTCTAACAAAGAGAAGAGCCAAGAAGATACGGCTTTAGAAGTTAACATGATTTCAGCTGCGGAGATAGCTCGCCAATTACGTTTACGTGACATGGGAGGTATAATTGTTATCGATTTTATCGATATGGGACGCGTTGAAAACAGAAAAAAGCTTTATAATTTTCTCAGAGATGAGATGAAAGACGACAAAGCAAAACATAAAATATTACCGCCGAGTAAGTTTGGTTTAGTGCAAATTACCAGACAACGCGTTAGGCCTGAGCGTAATATTAAAACCAAAGAAGAAAACCCTAATTTAGTAGGAGGAGCAGAAATCGAAGCACCAATTAAAGTGGTGGAACGTATTAACCAAGACCTACAAAGGATTTTCAAAAAAGACTATAAGAAGGTAACATTAAATGCACATCCTTTTATAGCAGCCTTTTTAACCAAAGGGTTTCCATCACCACGTTCAAAATGGTTTTTTGAACACAAAAAATGGGTAAAAGTTTTACCTAGAGATGCTTACACTTATCTTGAATACCATTTTTATGATAAAGATGGTAACAAAATCAAATAATATCTATTAGAAAAAAGCCCTTCCAATTTTGGAAGGGCTTTTTTGTTATGAATTTTTTAGGGTTTTTTATGTTGCAGGATTAGGAATTTCGGCGTGTACCGCATTAATAGCATCCATAACTTCTTTAGATAATGTAATATTAATACTATCAATATTTTCCTCTAGTTGCTTTAGATTAGTCGCGCCTATAATGTTACTAGTTAAAAACGGTCTCTCATTTACAAATGCTAAAGCCATTTGAGCCAAACTCATACTATGATCTTCAGCAATTTTCAGGTATCGTTTTGTGGCTTCTGTTGCTGTTGCACTACTATAGCGATTAAATCTTGGGAATAATTTTAAACGCGCATTATCAGCTGCTATACCTTTTATATATTTACCTGAGAGTTCACCACAAGCCATTGGTGAATAGGCTAATAAACCTATGTTTTCTCTATGTGCAACTTCTGCTAAATCACCTTCAAATGGTCTGCATAATAAATTATAAGCATTTTGTATGGTTATCATCCTTGGCAAGTTATTCGTTTTAGATTCTTGTAAATAACGCATTGTTCCCCAAGCACCTTCGTTAGAAATACCAACCTGTCTTATTTTTCCTGATTTAATTATATCATCAAGATTGTGTAAAATTTCATTAAAATTATCTTCCCATTTATCATCAGAATTATGGACATAATCTCTTGTACCAAAATAATTGGTTTGACGCTCTGGCCAATGCAATTGGTATAAATCTATATAATCTGTTTGGAGGCGCTTTAAACTATTATCTACAGCCTCATTAAGTGCTTCTTTACTAAAGCCTGTTGTTCTAATATGTGCTGTATAATCTCCTACACCTGCAATTTTAGTAGCTAATATAACCTTATCTCTATTGCCAGTTTTTGTAAACCAATTGCCAATAATACGTTCAGTTTCAGCGTAAGTTTCTGCTGTTGCTGGTACAGGATATAACTCTGCGACATCAAAGAAGTTAACACCTTTATCTAAGGCGAAATCCATTTGCGCAAAGCCTTCGTCTTGGGTGTTTTGATTTCCCCATGTCATGGTGCCAAGGCATATTTTACTAACTTTTATATCTGTATTTGGTAGTGTTGTGTATTTCATGTTTTACTTCCTACGAAAGTGGGAATCTTTTTAATGGTTGGACTTAAGTTTCTTGTCATCACAAGGATCCTAAATATCTTTTAATAATTTAGAAATCTCGTCTAATTTTGGAGTTAAAATCACTTCGATTCGTCGATTTTTAGCTTTGCCTGTATTAGTATCATTACTTGCTATTGGAGCAAATTCTCCTCGGCCAGCCGCTGTTAAATTTTTTGGATCTATTGTTTTATTTTCTCTAAGAATATTTACAATGGCTGTAGCGCGTTTTGCAGATAAATCCCAGTTACCGCTTAATTGTGCGTTACCTTTATAAGGATCATTATCTGTATGCCCTTCAATTAATACTGCAATATCAGGATTGTCCGCTAATACATTTCCTAATTGTTGTACTGCTTTTTTACCTTCACTACCAACGGACCAGCTACCAGATTGAAATAATAATTTATTTTCCATTGAGATATAGACTTTACCATCGCGTTGCTCTACAGTTAAACCTTTGCCTTCAAAATTAGTTAAGGCTTTAGATATAGCATCTTTTAGAGCACGCATGTTGGCATCTTTAGTAGCGATAACATTTTCGAGTTCAGCAACGCGTTTAGATCCCTTTTCGAGCTCCTTTTTCAAGGTATTTAGGCGTTCGTTTTCAGCAGCTAAGGCTTGTTCTTTTGCTTCCAATTGTGCTAAAAGTTCTCTGTTTTTCTTCGAATTAGCAGCAATTGATGCAGAACTGTTTTCTTCTAATGCTTTATAGGACGCTTTTAGTATTTCGAGATTAGATTTTGCGGCAGCGTAATCGCTTTGTAATTTATCTCGTTCAGCAACTGCAGTTTCATAGGCAGATTGAAGTTGATCTAAGTCGTTAGATAGTTTTGTTTTGTCTTTAGAAAGGGTTTCAACTTCATCAGTTAACTCTCTATTTTCTTTTTTAAGATTACCATACTTAGTTTCTAGATCTGTAAATATCTTTTTAGAAACACATGACGTCATTAATGTCAATGTTAGTGCTAGTAATAGAAGTTTTTTAATCATATTATAATTGTTAAGTCGTTTGTTTAATTTTCGATTTCTTTTTCAAGATTAATTATAAATCAAGCTCTACTAGAATAGGACAATGGTCACTATGAACTGCTTCGGTTAGTATAACGCTTCGTTTTATTTTTTCTTGTAAAGGTTGGCTAACCATAATATAATCTAAACGCCAACCTTTATTATTTGCTCTAGAATTTGCTCTATAACTCCACCAAGAAAATTCTTGTCGTTCAGGATGTAAGTGTCTAAAACTATCAATAAATCCGCTATCAATAAAATTACCTAACCATTCACGTTCTTCTGGTAAGAATCCAGAAACACCTTTCATTTTTGGATTATGAATATCTATAGCTTCGTGACAAATATTATAATCACCAACAACAACTAAGTTTGGTTTTTCGTTTCGTAAATTATTTAAATAGTTATGGATTAAGTCCATATATTCAAATTTATGAGCTAGTCTAGCATCGTTGGTTCCCGAAGGTAAGTACATACTCATTACAGAAACATCTTCGTAATCTACTCTTATGTTACGGCCTTCAAAATCCATGGATTCAATGCCTGTACCAAACTCTATATGTTTAGGTTCTGTTTTGCATAGAATTGCAACACCACTATACCCTTTTTTCTGAGCGCTAAACCAATAGTTGAATTTGTAACCTGCTTCTGAGAACAAACTGAGATCGAGTTGCTCTTTCATAGCTTTAATTTCTTGCAGACAAATTACATCTGGATCTGTAGCTTTTAACCAATCAATAAAACCTTTGTTTATAGCTGCTCTAATGCCATTAACGTTATACGATACAATTTTCATATCTATTTCCCACTTATGCAGGAATCTCATTTTAATTAAACATTCACTCTTCTGCTAAATTAAATAATACTGTACTTTTACACTACAAATTTATACTGCTTTTAACGATAAAATATTTCCTGTTTTAAGAAGTTATTATTCTACATGAAATACATTTTACTTTTTCTAATGATTATAGGCTCTTTTGGTGCATTCGCCCAAGAGAATTCTAGTAACTATAGAAAGAAGCGTATTGCTGTAAAAGATTCAATTCTCATTGATTCCGTTAGTATAAATCCTTCAAAATTTGTCATAAAAAGAAAAAACAATACAGTTTTAGACTCAACGCTGTACAGTATAGATTTTGCAAAGGCACTTTTGTTGTTTAAGCAACCTATAGATTTAGATACTATTCAAATTGAATATTTACGATACCCTAATTTTCTGACAAAAGTGTATAAGCAATTAGACGATAATGTAATCGTAGACAGAACATCTGCTGGAGCACAACAATTGTATAAACTAGAAAACACTAATAAACGCGATCAATTCTCACCTTTTGATGGTTTAACTACTTCTGGAAGTATATCTAGAGGTGTAACGATAGGTAATAATCAAAATTCTGTTTTAAATAGTGAATTAGATTTGCAAATTTCGGGTAAATTAAGTGATAAGGTTTCTCTGAGAGCTTCTATTCAAGATGCAAATATTCCTTTGCAAGAAAGTGGCTATTCACAACGGCTAGATGAGTTTGACCAGGTGTTTATTGAGCTCTTTAGTGAGGATTGGAACATACGTGCTGGAGATATAGACTTAATAAATGCTAATAGTTATTTTGCCAATTTCTCTAAACGTGTACAAGGTCTTTTGGTTAATGCTAATGTAGGAGAAAACACCAAAATTTTTGCTTCTGGAGCTTTGGTTAGAGGACAATTTACAACCACACAATTCACAGCTCAAGAGGGTAACCAAGGCCCTTATAAATTGAGAGGTCCAAATAACGAATTGTTTATACTCATTGTTTCTGGTAGTGAAACAGTTTATGTTAATGGTGTTCCTTTATCGCGAGGTGAAAACAATGATTATATTATAGATTATAATGCCGGTGAAATCATTTTTAATTCTACATTTCCGATTACTTCCGAAATGCGAATTACAGTAGATTATCAGTTCAGTGATCGTAACTATTCAAGATTTACAGTTTTTGGTGGTGGAAATTATACTACTGAAAAACTGAATTTAAACGTTTCTGTATACTCAGAAAGTGATGCTAAAAATCAACCCTTGCAACAGAATTTATCTACAGAACAAACCCAAGTTTTAGCAGATGCTGGTGATGATACCGATTTAATGGTTGCTTCTTCCGCAACTGCCGAATCATTTTCTGAAAATAGAATTTTATACCGAAAAGAAACTGTTGGTACTGAAGACATCTTTGTATTCTCACAAAATCCGGATGATGAATTGTTTAGTGTACGCTTTACTCTAGTTGGTGCCAATCAAGGAAATTATGTATTGAGTAATGACAATGCGGTCAGTAATATTTTTGAATATATAGCACCAATTGGTGGAGTACCTCAAGGAAATTATCAACCCATTACACAGTTAGTTGCACCAGAACGTATGCAAATAGCGGTTTTAAATGCTCGATATAAACCAGGAGAAACAACAGATGTGTATTTTGAATTGGCTGGAAGTAAAAATGATGCTAATTTATTTTCGAACATTGATGATGATGACAATAATGGGTATGCTGCAAAACTTAAAGTAAATCAAAACCTAATAAAAACAGATAGCCTTTGGAATTTATCTGCCTTACTAGATGCGGATTTTATTCAAAAAGATTTTAGAACCATTCAACGTTTATATAGAGCAGAATTTAATCGCGATTGGAATTTAGATAATACACAAAATAATCAAGGGAATCTCAACTTTGGAAATCAGTTGTTATTGACTTCTGGTTTACAATTATCCCACTACAAAAAAGGGACAGCATCTTATAATTTTGAATACTTAGATTATTCAGAAAACTTTAATGGAAGCCGACATAATATAAGTGCAAATTTGAGCTTAGGTGATTTCAATATATTTTCAAATTCTAGTTTTTTAAATAGTGAAAGTACGTTAAACAGATCCAAATTTTTAAGATCTTTTAATCATATAGTTTATGGTAAAGAAAATAAATGGGCTGGAACCAAGTTTGCTATTGAAGATAATGAGCAGACTATAATTGCTAATGATTCATTAACTCCTTTAAGTCAAAAATTCAAAGCTTATGAGGCTTTTGTGGGTATTGGTGATAGTACTAAGGTATTTGCAGAAGTTGGTTATATAAAGCGTTTTAATGATAGTTTAAGAAGCAATAGGATTGAACGTGTTAATAGTTCTAATACTTATTATTTGAAATCGCGTTTAATTCAGAATAAAAATACAAATCTGCAATTATTTGTAAACTATAGAGATTTAAAGGCAGAAGATGAAACCAGACAAGATGAGCAAAGTTTAAACAGTAGATTAAATTATAGTCAGAAATTATTTAATAATCTAATCTTGTGGAATACCAGTTTTGAAACTAATTCTGGCACCTTGCCACAACAAGATTTCACCTATGTAGAAGTAGAAGCTGGTCAAGGAGCATATACTTGGATAGATTATAATGAGAATGGAATACAAGAACTCAATGAGTTTGAAATTGCACAGTTTGCAGATCAAGGCAGTTTTATAAGAGTATTATTGCCCAATCAAATTTTTGTGCGTACTCACCAAAATAGATTAAGTCAAACCTTGACGATTAATCCACAGCAATGGAGTAAATCTGAAAATAAAACTAAAAAATTCTTCTCTCATTTTTATAATCAATCGTCTTATCTTATTGATAGAAAGATTAAGCGCGAAGGCAATAATTTTAACCTAAACCCATTTAAGGATGATGATGAAAATCAATTAGCCTTAAATAACAGTGTTAGAAATGTATTGTTTTACAATAGAGGAAAACAGCATTATACAACATCGTATACATATTTAACTAACACGAGTCGAAATTTACTCTCTATAGGATTTCAGGAAAATAAATTAACGAATCATCAATTTAATTTCAATCATAAATTTGCGACCAACTGGTTATTAAATACATTAGCTAGTTTTGGTAATGATGAAAGTATTAGTGAAAATTTCGCTAATAGAAATTTTAATATTGACGAAACAAAGTTTCAGCCTAAACTGTCATATCTATTTAGCGAAAATGCGCAGTTCGATATCTTTTATCAATATACATCCAAAGATAATACCATTGGAAGTTTAGAAGCATTAGCTCAGAATAATTATGGCTTGTCTTTTACTTATAATAAAGCCTCAAAAATTGCTTTAACTGGTGAATTCAATTTTTTTCAGAATGCCTTTGAGGGTAATGCAAATACTCCAGTCGCTTACCAAATGCTCGATGGTTTACAACCAGGGAAAAACTATACGTGGAGTTTATTAGCCCAAAAGAAGTTAACCAAGTTTCTAGATTTAAACTTAAATTATTTTGGGCGCAAAACAGAGACCTCTAAAACTATTCATACAGGTACTATTCAGTTAAAGGCTTATTTTTAATTTGTGACATTTTTAACGCAACCTTTAGGTGCATTTAACATCTATTAAATGCAAATAACGATATGTTTGTTTAAATCAATTAAATCATCAATTATGAAAAAGACTATTTTATGTGTGACAATTATGTTGTTCGCAATTTGTAATGTTAATGCTCAAGACTCACCTGATAATGATCTTCCTAAAACATCTGAAATCTCAACAAACCTTTTAGACTTAGTTGTTGCTGGTACTTTAAACTTTAATTATGAGCGCTTATTTAAACAGAATCAGTCCCTTTATTTAGGCGTTAATCTTTTTGATACTTATGGCTATTACGATGCTGGTTATATTGAAGAAAGTACTGCATTAAGTTTTAATGCCGCTTATTTTATTTACTTCTCAAAGGAGAAAGACCATGCAGGTTTTTTCTTTTATCCGCAATTAAAATTGAGGACTGGTGAAGTTACTGTAAGTGATTATTATTACTATGATGATGTAATTAACTCAACAGTTGAAAATGAATTTACATATGATGTTGGTGGATTTTCAGCAGGCTTTGGTATAGGGCATAAATGGATGTTTAGTAATAAATTCACTTTAACATTAAAAGGGGATATTGCTAGAAATTTAGGGAATTTTGATACCGATTATTTAGAGAATATCGAATTACGATTTGGTGTTAACTTTGGGTATCGTTTCTAGTTATTAAAAAAATGTTGTAGATTTAAACTTCTTGCTATTTTAAGACCCTTAAACTAATAACGTTTAAATAGAATATTAATCTAAAACGTTATTCATGAAAAACAAATTTTTATTTGCAATTCTATTACTCGGACTGCTAACTATTTATTTCGCTTGTGAAAAAGACGACAGTATTGTTAAAGAAGAACAAGGCCATGTTTCTTCTTCTTCAACTCAGGTTTTACCGACTGTTAAAACAGTTTCTTATGATAAAGCAGGTGAAATATTTAACCGCTTAACTAATAAGTATCAACTTGGTGAGTTTCTGGACTCTAGTATAGAGAGTAATGTGTTTTCTAGATCTACATTAGATACTTTAGGTATAACCATTTATACAGATAATATTAAAGAGGTAATAGCTGGTGATTATACCTCTTATACTATGCTAATGTAACACCTAATACAACAGATTCTAAGTTTTATAATCTGACTATTGAAGATAAAAATGGTGAACCGGGTATGTTTGTTACCAAATATGTACCGACTCAAGCTAGGTTAGATGATAAGAACAAAGCTTTTGAAGGTAGTGTTTCTACCCAAAGTAAAGATAGTTTTACAACTGTTGGTATTGATGATGGTGGTGGCACTAATGATGATTCTCCTGATATTCACTATAGTGAATATTATCCAGACGATTGTGACGGATGGGTAAATGAAACTACAGTTATAGCAGAATATTCATGTGGTTGTGGTCATTGGCCTGGTGATAGTACTTGCCAAGGATGTATAACTAATGAGCCTCAATGGGCTGGATATGCTTATGTAACTACCTACGAATGTATACCATATGATACAAGTAATCCAAATGACAATGGAACCGATACAACCAGTACAAATCCTGGTGGTGTAACTAATGATACTGGTCCTAGTAATGAGGAAGGTTCTATAGCTGTTTTAGTTCGTGATGAAGACGAACCTTGTGAAAACCCTCCACCAGGTGATTTAAATGGTGATTGTATTGTTAATATAAAGGATTGTGTACTAGCTGGAAATAGTCCACAAATTTGTCATTGTACCTTTAATGGAGGTACAGAAGAGGAATGCGATAAAGGTTGTAAACAACTAAAATATTCTATATCAGACCACCCAACAATAAAAACTAGGCTAAATCAACTGACACTAGCAAGTGGAAACAATGAAAAGGGGTTACGAGTGGATAAAAGACCAACAACAGATGAATATGAACCCACTCCTATTTTAGATAATAGCAGTGGGAGTAACCATATTAATATTATAGTAAATCCATATACTGCAGTAATAGCACATACACATCCAAATGATGTATTCTATAAAATGTTCTCTGCTCCGGATATTCTTAAAATGGCACAAATAGCTAAAAAAATACAAAGTGACCAAAGTATTAGTGCTAGTACTGTAGAGTTTACAGAAATTACACATATCTTAATCTTTGAAAACTCACCTGGACAGCATAGAACTTATGCTTTGCGTTTTGATGATGAAGCTACTGTAAACAAGCTTTTAAATATTTTAAATAACTCAAATCGATCCATGTTATTTAATAAAGAACTAAAGAAAGCTTATGAAAGTGATCATAATTATAATACAGCTCAGCCAGAAACAGACATTTTTAAACAACAACAACATTTATTTAATTTATTAGAGGATTATAATTTGAATATCTCTTTATATGAAGCAAATTATGATGCTAATAATCTAATAGATAATTGGGCTAAAATAAATAAAGATACACTAGAACAAGAACCATGTAATTAACAAAACGCAGAATTATGAAAAACTTAATTAGATTAATATTCATTACTATAGGTCTAGTGTCTTGTAAGGCGCAGACTATTATCAAACCTATGGGGAGTGATGAATTTTGTAGAAGAAATCCGGATTGCTATGAAAAAGATGTCAACAATGAATTTGACAAATTTGTAGGGGAATGGAAATATCTAAGCGGTAATACTGAAATAAATTTCAAATTGAAAAAAGAAGAACATTATAGAATATCTAATGAAACTAATTATGAGGATTTATTAGTTGGTGAATACCAATACATCAAAAATGGCATAGAAAAAATCAACACGTTATCTGACTTTGACAATTCTGCAATTTCTGGTTATGAGCATAATATTAGTGGTGGTGTTTTTGTATATCGTACAATAACAGAATGTATTGATAATAGTAGCAGCCAAGAAATAAAAATTGAGTTAATGATATCTAATCCAATAGACAATTTAATTGAAGGGCGTATTATTTTAAGGTATGTAAATGAAGACAATATAGAAAAGTTACAAGTCTGTATCTATGATTATACAACGCTTGCTGATGATGCAAATGCTAGAATAGATATACCAGATGGGTATTATGAGTTTTTAAAGCAATAAAAACAAAAAGCCTAACTGAAATTTCAGTTGGGCTTTTCTAATAGATATTATTTGATTTTGTTACCATCTTTATAATAAAAATGGTTTAAGAATAAATTTAACACATGTTTTTCTTACTACATCCTCATCAGCCAATGTTTCACATCAACTTCTGCTTTAATTAAATCTTTTAAATCTTCTATTTTTACTCGTTTCTGTTCCATAGTGTCTCTATGACGAATCGTAACAGTATTGTCTTTTAAAGTATCGTGGTCTACTGTAATACAGAATGGGGTTCCGGCAGCATCTTGTCTTCTATAACGTTTACCAACGGTATCTTTTTCTTCATAGATAACGTTAAAATCCCATTTAAGATCTTCAACAATTTTCTTAGCAACTTCTGGTAATCCGTCCTTTTTTACTAAAGGAAATATTGCAGCTTTTGCAGGTGCCAATACAGCAGGTAATTTTAAAACAGTACGTGTTTTACCGTCTTCTAATTCTTCTTCAACTAAAGCGTTTGAAAATACAGCTAAGAACATACGATCTAAACCTATAGATGTTTCTAATACGTATGGTGTATAGCTTGCTTTTTCTTCATGATCAAAATACTGAAGTTTTTTACCAGAAAATTCTTCGTGTTGCTTTAAATCAAAGTCTGTACGAGAATGGATACCTTCTAATTCTTTGAAACCAAACGGGAAATTAAACTCTATATCTGTTGCAGCATCTGCGTAGTGTGCTAATTTTTCATGATCGTGAAAACGGTAATTTTCTTCACCTAATCCAAGAGATTTATGCCATTTTAAACGTGCTTCTTTCCAATAATCAAACCATCCTTTTTGAGTACCTGGTTTAATGAAGAACTGCATTTCCATTTGTTCAAACTCACGCATTCTAAAAATAAATTGTCTTGCTACAATCTCGTTTCTAAACGCTTTTCCTGTTTGAGCAATACCAAAAGGAATTTTCATACGTCCTGTTTTCTGAACGTTTAAGAAATTAACAAATATACCTTGAGCAGTTTCTGGTCTTAAGTATAAGTCCATAGCACTTTCTGCACTAGCACCTAATTTAGTACCAAACATAAGATTGAATTGCTTCACATCTGTCCAGTTCTTACTTCCTGAAACAGGGCATACAATTCCTAGGTCTAAAATGAGTTGTTTAAAGCCTTCTAAATCGCTCTCTTCTTGTACTCTTGTTAATTCAACTGTAATGTCATCTATTTGTTTTTGGCGACGTAGAACATTACCATTCGTAGATCTAAATTCAGCCTCATTAAAAGCATCGCCAAAACGCTTTTCTGCTTTGGTAATGTCTTTATTTATTTTTTGTAAAATCTTTTCTCTAAAATCCTCAACTAAAACATCTGCTCTATAACGCTTTTTAGAATCCTTGTTATCAATTAAAGGGTCATTAAAAGCATCAACGTGTCCAGAAGCCTTCCAAGTTGTAGGATGCATAAAAATTGCGGCATCAATACCTACAATGTTATCATGCATTTGTACCATGGCTTTCCACCAATAGTCAAGTATATTTTTCTTTAGTTCTGCTCCATTTTGCGCATAATCATATACAGCACTTAAGCCATCATAGATTTCACTACTCTGAAATACGTAACCATACTCCTTTGCATGAGAGATTACTTTTTTGAATTTGTCGTCATTTGCCATGGTGCAAAAATAAAAAACCGCTTCAATTAACAAGCGGTTTTTAATAAATTATGAAGTTAGATTTATTTTAATTTAATACTTGTACTTGCTAGCTTTGTATTTTCATGAAACACATTGATAAAGTAATACCCTTTATGAAATGGTTGATCTTCATCATCAGCAATAATCGCAGTGCACATTTCTAAGTTGTCATTGTTATAATTAACGACTTCTTTTTTACTATATATTAAAGAGGTATCTCCAAACATAATTTCTCCTTTATCAGACACAACATTACCTTGTGGACTAACAATTTGAATGTAGATATCTTTTTTTCCTTTTAGAGTTAATGGATTTTCTGTAAGCGTAATACATACATCGATCGCATTGGTACGCTTAGCGCGCACTGTTAATTTCTTTTTACCAGATTTTAATTTATAGGAAACGGCTTTAATATTGCTAGCTTTTAATATCGCAGCATTATCAATCGTTTTGTTTAAAGAAGCATTAGTTTCTTCAAGATCGTTTATAGCTATTGTATTCTTTTTTATGGTATTAAGAGCATAGCGCTTTTCCTTCTGTAATTTTATATTAGCAGAATTAAGAGAGTCTATAGTACTTAATAGTACTTTACTCTTAGATTTTAAAACTATAAGTTGATCTTTAAACCTTGTGATTATTGACAAATCACTTTTTAATAATCTTAATGAATCTAAGGCATCCTTAGTTTCTAGCTTTGCCTCTTGGAGCTGGGAAGCCATTAAATCATAGTCTTGGCTTAAATCGTCATAACTTAATAACATTTCTGATAGCTCTTTTTCTATCAAAATTTTCTCTTGTTTTAAGAATTCTTCGTAGGATTTAATGGATTTATAATTGGTGAAACTATATATTCCTAAAACAGTTAAAACGACTAATAAAGAACTTATAATTAATCGGTAGTTAAATAATTGAGGGTTAACTATCATTATTAATTTTTCTTATTGGTGCGAAATTAAATTATATTGAAGTGTAATTTGTTTTTATTCGATGTAAGTGGTAAAAAATTTGTTGAACTTATTCTTTCCTGAAGTCTGTGAAGCTTGTAATAATAGTTTGTCAGATAATGAATTAGTTATATGTACAAATTGCCGACACCAATTACCAGTAACGAATTTTCATTTTGATAATTCTGAAGCTGTCAAAAAGATAATTTATGGTCGTGTAAAACTAGAAAACGCCACAGCGTTATTGCACTTTTCTAAAAAAGGAATTGTTCAACAGTTGCTTCATAATTTAAAGTATAGAGGTCATCAACAAATTAGTGGGTTTTTTGGAAAATGGTTAGGTGCAGAATTGAGTACTACTAAAGACTATAGAATCATAGATGTTGTAATCCCTGTTCCATTGTATAAGACTAAATTGAGAAAACGAGGTTATAATCAGGTAACAAAATTTGGGATTGAAATTGCGAAAGCTCTAAAAGCAGACTATAATGACACTGTTTTAGTGAAGACAAAATCATCAACAACGCAAGTATTTAAAGGACGTTTAACTCGCTGGAATGATGATGGAGCACTTTTTAGTATCACTGAAAGAGAATCTTTAAAAGGAAAACATATTTTATTAGTAGATGATATTATTACCACAGGTGCAACAGTAGAGGCTTGCGCTTCGGTTTTGTTAAAAATTGATAATATTAAGTTAAGTCTTGCAACGATGGCAATTGCAGATTGATTTTTTCGTTTCTTAGTTTTAAAATTGTTTCTTTGTGCTAAATTATTTTGAGTAGATGCGTATTACATTACTGCGAATTTTAACTTTTATTTTAATTGCAATTACTATTGCAAATTGTGCCAATCGTGGAACAGTTTCTGGTGGAGAAAAAGATGTAGATCCACCAGTAATTGAAAAAGCTTCACCACCTAACTTTACTACTAAATTTAAAGGAGATGAAATTAGAATTTATTTTGATGAATATGTGAAAATAAAGGATGTAAGAAAGCAATTAATCATTTCGCCTCCAATGGATACTGATCCGGTAATATATCCCTTAGGAGGAGCTAGTGAATATATATCTATTAAAATAAAGGATACCTTAAAGGACAATACAACTTATGCCTTTAATTTTGGTGAAAGTATCGTAGATAATAATGAAGGCAATCCTTATCCTTATTATCGTTATGTTTTTTCCACTGGTGATGTTATCGATTCGCTTTCAGTTGGTGGTTATGTAGTTGACGCTTTGCTAGAAAAAGCAGATGAGTTTGTATCTGTAATGTTATATGATGTAGATTCTACTTACACAGATTCTATTGTGTACAAAGAAAAGCCAAGATATGTAACAAATACTTTAGACAGTGTTACTAGTTTTAGTATTGATAATATAAAAGCCGGAACTTATAAATTGATTGCTTTAAAAGATAAAAATGGCGATTTTAAATTTAATCAAAAGGCTGATAAAATAGGTTATAAAGAAGGATTTATAACGGTGCCAAGTGACTCATCTTATAAGCTCAAATTATTTAAAGAAGACATTAATTTTAAGGCGTTGAAACCAAAACAAGATGGTGAAACTAAAATCATATTTCCTTATGAAGGAGATTTTAAAGATATGCTTATTAAAGTTTTAGGAGATATACCAGAAGGTTACCAATCTAGAATTATAAAGCACGATACAAAAGATACTCTATACTATTGGTACAAACCTAAATTTGATATTGACACAACTTTTTTTGTGGTTACCAATAAGAAATCTATAGATACTTTTAAACATCGTTTTAGAAAAGTTAAACCAGATTCTTTGGAAATAAAATCTGGTAGATCTGGTACGTTAACTTTTGACCAAGCGTTTTCAATTAAAGCTAATATTCCATTGGTAGCTATAGATACTTCAAAAATAAAATTGATAGATAGAGATTCATTAGATATAAAGTTTAGTGCTAAATACGACACTATCTATAATAGTTATTCATTTCCTATGAAAATGGACGAAGGACAGAAGTATTTTTTTGAAATGTTACCCGAAGCTTTTACAGATTTTTATGGAGGTGTAAACAAGGATACTTTGAATTTTACGTTTAGGACAAAGAAGAGATCTGAATATGGTAAAATAAGAGTAAATCTTGTAAATGCTAAGTTTCCAATGATAGTGCAACTCGTAAATGATAAAGGGGACGTGCTTTATGAGCGCTATACAACGGAATCTCCCGTAGTAGACTTTGTTGATTTATCACCGAGACAATATGGACTGCGTGCTATTTTTGATGCTAATGGCAATGGTAAGTATGATACCGGAAATTACTTGCTTGGCATTCAGCCAGAACGGGTTAGCTATGCTACAACTCCAGAGGAGGTAAGGCAGAATTTTGATTACATAATAGAGTTTATACTTTTAAATTAAAGTCGTCTCTATCACTTAAGAAATTAAGTTTTTCTCTATATTTTTTGATATGTTCTTTTTCTAAAACTACAATCTCAATAGCTTCTTTATTTGGTGGAATCGAATCCATTCTATGTCCTAAAACATCATAAGAAGCAGAGTGGCCAGGATATTCGTAGTTGTTTCCATCTAGTCCTACACGATTTACGCCAATACAATAACTCATATTTTCAATAGCACGTGCTTTTAAGAGGGCATCCCAAGCATTGATTCTTACTTTAGGCCAATTTGCAACGTAGAGTAGAAGATCGTAGTCTTCAACATTTCTTGCCCAAACAGGGAAACGTAAATCATAACAAACTAAAGGACAAATGTTCCAACCTCTAAAATTAAACATCACTTTTTCTGTACCAGCTTTATAGACTTTATGTTCGCCTACTAGTGTAAAGGTATGGCGCTTGTCGTACTGTGTAATATCACGCGAAGGTTCTACACATACTAAACGGTTGTAATAATTATGGTTTTCGGAAATAACAAGACTACCAATAATTGCAACCTGTTTTTCTTGGGCTTTACTTTTTAACCATGAAATCGTTTCGCCTTGCATTGTTTCTGCAACTGAAGTTGCATTCATAGTAAAGCCGGATGTAAACATCTCTGGTAAAACAATAAGATCAATACCAGTAGTAATAGTATCGATCTTACTATTTAGTAGGCGTCTATTTTCTGTTGGGTTTTCCCAACTTAAATTTGTTTGAATTAAAGCAACGGTGAGGGAGTTAGGGAGGGAGTTAGGCATTGTATACATTTTACGTTTAGCTTTTTCTAGTTTTTCAGTTAGCTTTTCAATTTTTTCAAGCCATTTACCTTCATCTTGTGGAGATAATCAACCTTTCTTTTTTAGCTTTTCGTATTTCTTTTGTCCTTTTTTGAGATTACTTTGGGCTTTCTCAAAATTCTTTTGAAGTTTTTCTTTTTTCTTTAGCTCTTTTACAGCTTTCTTTTGTGCCTTTTCAGCCTTTTTTTGAGCCTTTTCAGCTTTTTTCTTGTCTTTTCCATGCTTTTTGGCTTCTTTTTGAGCTTTTCTTTCATTTTTAGCTTTTCTGAAATTGTAGCAGCTTGACTCAAAACAGCTTCTTTTTTTTCAACATTTAAAGCCTCAGTAACATCTTCACCATTTAAGAAAATTTTCTCTTTTTTAACCTCATAAATCTTTCCGTCTTTCTGAACCTGTTGAGCAAATGATGTCAAAGAAAAGACTAAGAATAAAAGAATAATATAATACTTCATTGTGTTATTAGTTTTTGTGTTCATTCTTTATGACACAGAAATGTACAAAAAGTAACTTAAATTTTGCATAAAATTTCTGCTGCTTTTATTAGAGTTTCATCAGTTTTTGCAAAACAAAACCGTAATACTTTATCGTCTTTTCCGTTTTCATTAAAAACTGATAATGGTATCGAAGCTAGTTTGAAATCTTTAGTGAGTTGCTTTGCAAATTCTACATCACTTTTGTCAGTGATAGCTTTATAATCTAGAACTTGAAAATAAGTGCCTCGTGAGGGTTTAAACTTAAATCTAGAATCTGAAATTAGGTTTAAAAGCAAATCCCTCTTTTGTTGAAAAAAAGAATTCAAATCCAAATATGTATTAGCATCTTGCATATAATCCGCAATCCCTCTCTGAGCAGGATGATTAACAGAAAAGACATTAAACTGATGCACTTTTCTAAACTCAGACATTAAATAATCTGGTCCACAGCAATATCCAATCTTCCAACCTGTATTGTGAAATGTCTTGCCGAAGGAAGCAGTGATAAAACTACGTTGCTTTAGATCTGAAAATAAACAAGCGCTTTGATGTTGTTCTCCGTCAAATACAATATGCTCATAAACTTCGTCACTTAGCACAATAATATCTGTGTTTCTAGTTAGTTTTTGAAGTTGAAGCATATCGTCTTCAGACCAAACCGTTCCACTTGGATTATGAGGTGAATTAATAATCATCATCTTAGTTTTTGATGATATTTTTGAAGCAACCTCTTCCCAATCAACCTTATAGTCTGGTGCAGATAATTGAATGGTTATAGTTTTTCCACCATTAACTTCAACAGATGGTTGGTAACTATCGTAAGCAGGTTTAAAAATGATGACTTCGTCATTTTGTTTTATAAAAGTCGAAATAATGGTAAAAATAGCTTGTGTAGCACCAGCTGTAACAGTAATCTCTTTTTCGGGATGATAACTAGACTTATAGAGTAACTCATATTTATTGGAAATGGCGATACGCAAATCTAAATTTCCAGGCATTGGTGCATATTGGTTGTAACCATTATTCATGGCGTTAGCAACTAAATCATTTAGTTTTTGAGAACTTTGATAATTAGGAAAGCCTTGAGACAGATTTAGTGCATTATGCTCATTAGCTAAAGAGCTCATTGTTGTAAAAATGGTAGTGCTTACATGTGGAAGCTTCGATTTAAAGTTCATTGTTATATGCTAAATAGTTTTATAAATTACAGCATTAAAAGTTACGAAAATGCATATTTAAAGTTAATAGAAAATTAAATCAACACTAAAATGGGTAAAAGCATAAAGATATCGTAAAGAACAGTTAAAGTGATTATGTAATACTATTATTTATTTAGCGGTTAATTAATTAACCAATTTAAATTATTATGAAAAAACTTTGCGTTTTTACGTTATTTTCAATTTTAACCATGTGTTTATCCTTTGGTCAAGAAGGTAATATTCAGGGTGTTATAACAGATGAGCAAGGGCTTTTTGTGCCGTATGCAACAGTATCAATTACGAACTTAAAAAAAGGAACTGTTTCAGATTCTGAGGGAAAGTTTTTATTGTTAAATGTACCAAGTGGCACACAAACATTAAGAATAGAATATTTAGGTTTTAGCGATAAAGAAGTACAATTCGAAGTTAAGACAGATGAGACTGTTGGAGTTAAAGTGATTTTGACTTCGGAGACTGAAGCTTTAGACAGTGTTCTTTTAACAGGTTTTGTGGGTGGACAGGCGAAAGCCTTGAATACACAAAAAAACAAGCAAAATATTACTAACATCGTATCTACAGACCAAATCGGTAAGTTTCCAGATGCTAATATTGGTGATGCTGTAAAACGGATTCCTGGTATTACTATGCAAGTGGATCAAGGTGAAGCGCGTAATATTATTGTTAGAGGTTTAGCACCACAATTAAACTCTGTAACATTAAATGGATCACGTATTCCTTCTGCTGAAGGTGATAATCGTAATATTCAAATGGATTTAATTCCTGCGGATATGATTCAACAAATAGAAGTTAACAAAGCTGTTACGCCAGATATGGATGGAGATGCACTTGGTGGATCTGTAAATTTAGTAACGCGTACAGCTCCTGAAGGTTTTAGACTGTCAACTACTGTAGGTTCTGGTGTAAGCTTTATAACCGATAAAAGAATCTTAAACGGTTCATTTTTATTAGGTGATAGAAGTAAAGATGGTAAGTTTGGATGGATGGTATCCGCTTCTATTTTGGATAACGATTTTGGATCCGATAATATTGAAGCAGAGTGGACCGATGAGTTTGAGTTTTTTGATGGAACTGAAGTTGTAGAAGCTGACGTAAATCCTTACACTAACGTTTTTGAACAACGTACTTACATAGTACAACGTGTAAGACGTAGTTTTTCTGCAAACTTTGATTATAATTTTAATACTAATAACTCTATCTTTTTCAAGTCTATGTATAACTGGAGAGATGATCGTGAAAATCGTTATAGATTAGAGCATGAAATTTTGGATGGAGAAGATATAGAAGTTGGTGATTTTGATATTGTTAATAATTTGCCAACTCGTTTCCCAGTTGAAGTAAAAAGACAAACTAAAGGCGGTATTGACAGTGACAGAATTCAAAATGCTCGTTTAGAAGATCAACGTATGCAAAATTACAGTTTGGGTGGTAAACATTTAGCTGGTGGATTGCAAATAGATTGGATGGCGTCTTATGCAAAAGCATCAGAAGAAAGACTGAATGAACGTTATGCTGAATTTGAATCTGAGTATATTATTAATAATAGAATATCTGATTCTGAATTTCCATTATTTACAGCTGTAGATTCTAACGACTTTAGTAATCTATCTAATTTTGAATATGGAGAAATCACCGAAGAGAATCAGTATACAGAAGAAGATTTAAATGTTTTTGTCAATATTCAATTACCAGCAGATTTCTTTAATGAAGGTGATGGATTTGTGAAATTTGGTTTACGTGGGCGTTTTAAAAATAAGGTTAGAGATAATAATTTCTTCGAATTTAATTTAGAAGACGCTTTTCCAACACTAGCAGACGCGGATTCTAGAGATTATTCGGATTTGGATTATTTAGCTGGTAGTGAATATCAAGCAGGAATTTTTGCAGATGAAGCTTGGTTAGGCAAATTAAGTTTATCTAATGGTGAATTAGTTTTTGATGAGTTCTTAAGAGCAAATTTTGATGTTGAAGAGAATGTATTTGCTGGTTATGCAATGGCAAGTCAAAAAGTATCTAATAAATTAACAGTATTAGCAGGTCTTAGAATTGAGAATACTAGTATTACGGCTAAAGGAAATCAAATTGCAGATGAAGAAGATTTAGAAGGTACAGTAACTGAAGAAAGTTCGTATACAAATGTGTTGCCAAGCGTACATCTAAAATATGATTTAAACCCTAGAACAGTATTAAGATTTGCTTGGACAAATACACTAGCGAGACCAAATTATCAAGATTTAGTTCCTTCAGTAGATGTTGTAGGAGGAGATGAAGAAATATTTTTAGGAAATCCAGAATTAGACCCAACAACATCAATGGGATTTGATCTTATGGCTGAGTATTATTTTAAAAGTGTTGGTATACTTTCAGGAGGATTATTTTACAAAGACATTCAGGATTTTATTTATACTTCTCAATTTGAAGATGCCGATACTGGTTTCGATGTATTTCAACCACAAAATGGGGATGGGGCATCAATTTTTGGTGCGGAAATTGCATTTCAAAGACAATTAGATTTCCTTCCAGGATTTGCTAAAAACTTTAGTATTTATCTAAACTATACGTACCTTACTTCAACTGCTGATGGTATTAGAAATGAGGATGGTGACGAGCGTGGTGATTTAGATTTGCCAGGCACTGCACCTAATATGTTTAATGGTTCTTTAGCATATAATGATAAGAAATTTAATATTCGTTTATCAGCAAATTATTCGGATGCTTATATCGATGAATTAGGTGGAAGTGCTTTTGAAGATCGTTACTATGACGAGCAATTCTTAGTAGATTTTAACGTGAGCTATGCTATTAACCCTAATTTGAGAGTTTATGCAGATTTAAATAATCTTACAGATCAGCCTTTACGATATTTTCAAGGTATTAGCAGCAGAACAATGCAAGCAGAATATTACGGTAGACGTTTAACTTTTGGACTTAAGTATGACCTATTTAAAAGAAAATAATTTATTTCTGATTATTCTTTTTGCGATTGTATTTACCTCTTGCAAAAATAATAATCTTCCGATTATAGAGCCGACTCTTATCACTGAGCAAACACCTCATGATACTGATGATCCTGAGATATGGATAGATAAAACTAATCCCGATAAGAGTATAATTTTCGGTACAGATAAGGATGAGGTAAATGGTGGAGTTTATGCTTTTGATTTAGATGGAAAAATTATCAAAGAAAAATCGTTAACGGGTCTTAGTTACCCTAACAATATTGATTTAGCTTATGATTTTAAATTAAATGATTCTTTGAACATTGATATTATTGGATTTACAGAGCGTGAAAAAAATCAAGTACGCATATTTTCCGTTCCAGATATGAATATGCTAGATAAAGGTGGTTTTAAGGTGTTTGAAGATGAGCAAGACATAGCTTATCAAAGACCAATGGGTATTGCATTTTATACCAGTAAAGATAACTCAACATACTTTATTGTGAGCAGAAAAGAAGGTTCAGTAGATAATTACCTATACCAATACTTGTTAATTGCAGACTCTTTGGGCGTAACATCTAAATTTGTTAGGAAATTTGGTAATTTTAGTGGTAAAAAAGAGATTGAAGCTATTGCAGTAGATCAAGAATTAGGATATGTTTATTATTCTGATGAAGATCATTGTATCCGAAAATATTATGCAGACCCTACAAAAGGAGATGAAGAGATAACATGTTTTGGTTCTGATAATTTTGAACGTGATATAGAAGGCATTGCTATAGCAAAATATCCCAATAAAGAAGGCTACATTATAGTGTCTAATCAGCAAGCGCATAGTTTTTCAATCTTTGATAGAGTTACAAATGTGTTTATAAAAGAGGTAAATCTTGGTACTTCTGAGACAGATGGTTGTGATGTAACAACGCTCTCTTTGGGTACAAAATTCCCTAATGGTTTGTTTGTCTCTATGAATGATAACAAAGAGTTTTATTTTCATGATTTAAAACTTTTGAATCTTTAGAATCTTTAGAAGAGTTATTAAAATTATGATATCGGTAAACCCTTTCTAGAAATAGGAAGGGTTTAATTATAATTAAAACTAAGTTTTAGCGTTAAGCATTTAATGATTAGATCAATACTTTTTCTGTTACTATTTTTAATCTTTGGATGCCAGTCTAAGCCTAAAAATGAAATCGGTTTAACTGAGGTTAAGAGTGGTGTTGAAGATCTTATAATGAAAAATATTGATGAGGAGACAGGGTTAGATTCCTTAAATATAAACTTTAAACCCAAGGGAAATTACACTTCTATCATTAGTAAGATTAAAACTGATAAAGCATATTTTATAAATCTATATGAGATTGATAAAAACAAAGCTATTGATAGCGCTTCAAAATATATCTATTCTAAATTGTTGAATGATATTGTACCACATTGGTATGATACACCTTGGGATTTTAATGGACATACTAGTACACCAAATAATGGTGAGATTGCTTGTGGTTATTTTGTATCAAGTACTTTAAAGCATTTGGGTTTTAATCTCAATCGTTATAAAATGGCACAAGCGGCAGGTTTAAATGAAGCAAAACTTTTATAATCTAAATCGCAACTTAAGATATACTCAAATGTAACTTTTGAGCAACTAAAAGAGAAAGTGAATACAGCTTATTCTGATGGGATTTATTTTGTAGGTCTCGATAATCATGTTGGTTATGTTCTAATAAAAGATAAAGAACTCTATTTTTTGCATTCGAGTTATTGTGATGATAAAGTGGTATTTGAATTGGCTGAAAAAGCTCCTTGTTTTGGTTCCAATTTTTATGTGTTTGCAGAAATTACGACTAATAGAAAGTTAGTGAAAAGTTGGATTTTTGGAGAACGTTTGAGTATACCAATTAATTGAGTTAGCTTTTCAATATACTCTTCATGATTTTTAAATGATGATTTGTATGCGCATCTAAAAACTTAATAACTCTAGCAGTATTTACATTTCCAAAAAGAGGGTGTTTGAAAAAAGCATTTTTATCTAAAGTAGGTATTATTTTTATACGTTCCCTAGCCTCAGCTAGTTGTATTTTAATATCATCTATTAAAATGATTTCATTAGGAATTACAGATTTTGGAGCTTTACCTTTTCCTCTAGGTATATAATTTAGAGCAAAGACAATGCGTCCCAAAAATGAAAAATTATTTATATATTTTGTTGGGTCAGAATTTTCTATGTTCGTCACAACAGCGTTTATGACTTTTAAACTATGATCTAAATGCCATGACACATTAACCTTTGAAACATTTGTATTTACAACTTCACTATTTGGTAAATAACTTTCAATATCATTTAGTGCATTTTGCAAAGTTGTAATATCTAATGTCTTCATTTTGATTTATTTTGTTGAAAGTAAAATTAGGGTGAACCTAATGATTTAATAACTTAATATCCAAACTAAGAAATTAAATTTTACAAGTCTAAATTCTTCATTTTGATATAATTTTCAAGAGTATCTGACCACTCTTGATTTGCTATATGAAATTTTAGTCCACTTTCTTTTTTTCCAAGCCATACAAAAGTCTTTTCTTCTTTAATCTTATCTTTGGTATAAGTGTCTCGGTAGCTAAAACGAAATTTGATTATTGCTTTAGAATAGAAAGAATCAATCTCTTCAAGAGTAAATTTTTCTTGACTATAAACTAAAAGTCATCTTCTATTTTCAATTATCGGGACTTCCAGGCTTCCACTGCTTTTATTCAGTATTACATGATTTATTATTTTTTCATTGTTACCAAAAATAACTATACCTGAAATTTCAAAATCTGTGGCCATTCTTTTTCCTTCATTGCGTAAATCATACAATAGTCTATAATAGTCAGGATCGTTGTATTTTGAATATTCTACACTAATACTAACATTAGGTTTTTCAGATTCAAACCTTTTCTTATCAATTTCTAATTGCATTTGAACTTTTTCTTCAAATATTTTAGTTTGTTTTAAGGTTTTGTTTAATGCTTTGATTTGTTTTTTCACATCGCTTTCAACAGTATCTAAAGTTTTATTATACTTATCTACACTTTTACTCAATTTCAATGTTTTTTCTAAACTTTGATTTAAATTCTCAATAATAGAGTCTGCTTTAGTTTTTAAATTTTCAGTATTAACTAATGTTGTATCAATCTTGGCTACTTTCTTATTTCATCTGTTTCATTTTGTTTTTCAGATTTTATTGAAAAAAACAAACCGGATATAATCAAAAGAGTACCAACAACAGTAATAAAATATTTATCATACTTGTCGTTAGATAAATCTAAGACATATGCTAATATTGCTAGTATTGCAGCTATTATTAAAGTAATGATGACGTATTTCATAACTTAAATATAAGTAAATTTTAAACTATTCTAGAAAAGAAAAACCCTCACATTTCTGCAAGGGTTTATATTTATATTCTAAGATTCTTCGCTTTCGCTCAGAATGACATTAATAACGATAATGCTCAGGCTTATAAGGCCCTTCAACTTTAACGCCAATGTAATCAGCTTGGTAATCTGCTAATTCAGTAAGCTCTACACCAATTTTTGCTAAGTGTAATTTTGCTACTTTTTCGTCTAAAGCTTTCGGTAACATATAAACATCGTTTCCGTATGCTTCAGCGTTATTCCAAAGTTCGATTTGTGCTAAGGTTTGGTTAGTAAATGAATTACTCATTACAAAACTAGGATGACCAGTTGCACAACCTAAGTTGACTAAGCGACCTTCAGCTAAAAGAATAATATCTTTTCCGTTGATGGTGTATTTATCTACTTGAGGCTTAATTGTATCCTTAGTACTACCATGCTTTTCATTTAACCAACCTACTTGTATTTCATTGTCAAAGTGACCAATATTAGCCACAATAACTTTGTCTTTCATAGCTTCGAAATGCTCAGCACGTACAATATCTTTATTTCCTGTCGTTGTAATAATGATATCAGAATTACCAACTACAGTTTCTAATTTCTTTACTTCAAAACCGTCCATTGCAGCTTGTAATGCACAAATAGGATCAATTTCTGTAACTGTTACAATAGAACCAGCACCTTTAAAAGACGCAGCAGTACCTTTACCAACATCTCCATAACCACAAACCGTTACACGTTTTCCAGCTAACATAATATCTGTAGCTCTTCTAATCGCATCTACAGCAGATTCTTTACAACCATATTTGTTATCAAACTTAGATTTAGTAACCGAATCGTTTACATTAATAGCTGGCATTGGTAGAGTTCCATTTTTTACACGTTCGTAAAGTCTATGAACTCCAGTAGTTGTTTCTTCAGATAAACCATTTATTCCATCAGCCAATTCTGGGTATTTATCTAATACCATGTTAGTTAAATCACCACCATCATCTAAAATCATATTTAGTGGTTGTCTATCTTCTCCAAAGAATAAAGTTTGCTCAATACACCAGTCAAACTCTTCTTCAGTCATGTCTTTCCATGCATATACAGCAGTACCAGCCGCAGCAATAGCAGCCGCAGCCTGATCTTGAGTAGAGAATATATTACAAGAACTCCAAGTTACTTCTGCTCCAAGTGCTTGTAATGTTTCAATTAAAACAGCAGTTTGTATGGTCATATGTAAACAGCCTGCAATACGCGCTCCTTTTAAAGGTTGCTCGTTTTGGTATTCTTCACGAAGACTCATTAAACCTGGCATTTCTGCTTCAGCTAATTCAATTTCTTTTCTTCCCCAAGCCGCAAGCGACACGTCTTTTACCTTATTAGGTACATAAGCAATTGTTTTTGTACTCATATTCTTTTTTTCTTTTTATTTTTTAATGAAATGCCTTTGGGATTTAGCACTTAATTTGGTTAAATTCGCTTACCAAAAATGCTAAATCTGCCTAAGGCAGTGCAAAGATAATCAATAGGATTCAGAATATTAAATGCCACTGTATAAATCCATTAGTGTAAACTCACAAACTACTGTTAAAATCTGGAAGATTGAAGAATCTTATACCGAATTAGTGAGACCACTCGATTTAAAACCTCAAAGTTTAGAGCGTGTTTTAGGTATGAAAAGTGAACTACATCAACGAGGATTTTTGAGTGTTAGGCATCTACTTAGAGAATTTGGTTATACAGATCAGGATTTAGATTACGATGATAATGGAAAACCATATTTAAAAGATGGTAAACATATTTCAATTACGCATTCCTTTACCTTTTCGGGAGTCATTATAAGTGATAAAGAAGTGGGTATTGATATTGAAAAACAACGAGACAAAATCGCAGTTATAGCCAAGAAATTTGTAAACTATGAATTCAATTACTTAGATATAAAAGCTAAGGATTATATCAAGAAATTAACGGTGATCTGGGGAATTAAAGAATCTTTATACAAATTATTTGCAACGCCAGGAATGTTATTTAGAGAACACTTTTTGGTGATTCCTTTTATGTTAGAGGATAGTGAGACTATTGCTTGGATAGATTATAAAGATAGAAAATATAGGTATAATACAGCTTTTTTAGAGTTTGAAGATTTTACTTGTGCTTATGTCATTCCGGAATGAAAGGTATATATCAAAATATAATTACTTCAATTTCAAATTCTGAAAAACTATTAGCTGTTTTAATTGATCCAGATAAAATGAAGCCTAAAGTAGTTTCATCATTCATTTCTAAAGTTAATCAATCATTAGCAACACATATTTTTGTTGGTGGAAGTGAAGTTGAAGAAGGATTTACTGATGCTCTAGTTACAGAAATTAAAAAACATACAGGATTACCTATCATTTTGTTTCCTGGAGATGTAACTCAGATTACAGATAAAGCAGATGCAATTTTATTTTTGTCTTTAATTTCAGGAAGGAATCCAGACTATTTAATTGGGAAACATGTTGAAGCCGTTTCAAAATTGTCTAAAATGAATCTTGAAGTGCTTCCAACGGGTTATTTATTGATTGAAAATGGGAAACAAACATCAGTAGAACGTGTTAGTAAAACTAAGCCTATTAAACGAAATCAGATTCAATCCATTATTAATACAGCAAAGGCAGGTGAACTTTTAGGCATGAAACTAATTTATTTGGAAGCTGGGAGTGGTGCTAAAGATTCAATTGATAGTCATACAATTTCAATGGTGAAGCAAGAATTAAATGTTCCTCTTATTGTTGGAGGAGGTATAAGAAGTAAAGTAGAATTAGAATTAGCATTTAAAGCTGGAGCCGATCTAGTAGTTATTGGTACAGCCTTTGAAGAAGATGAATCGTTCTTTAATGAAATTAAAAAATAACATGAATATTTCAGTAGATTTAACCTTATCGCCGTTACAAGATGATTATGAAAAGCATGTCATAAAATTTATAAAACATTTACGAGCTTCAAAATTTACGGTATTAGAGAATCCTTTAAGTTCTCAAGTTTATGGTGATTATGATAGCTTAATGCCATTTTTAACTCAAGAAATAAAGCGTTCATTCAATGATGTCGATATTTCAGTATTGCAAATGAAAATTGTAAAAACAGACAGAAGCGACTATGAACCAGATTTTTGATTTTTTTCTAAATACTTACCAAGGCAGAGAAACCCATCTAATAATTCTCGAGGTAATTGCTTTTGTATTCGGCATTGCGAGTGTAGTATATGCAAAAAGAGAAAATATATTAGTTTACCCAACTGGTTTAATTGCAACAATTATAACAGTTTATTTGTTTTTGCACGATGAATTATTGGGTGATATGATGATGAATTTTTATTATTCCGTCATGAGTATATATGGCTGGTGGAATTGGTCTCGTAAAAAAGGAAGCAAATATGTTGTACCTATTTCTAGAACAAATACAAGAGATAAATTGATTGGATTTGGAATGTTTGTTGCAACTATGGTTGTTACTTATATTGTATATAAAGCTTATGGAACTGAAATTAATTCATCTAACTATATAGATATTTTTACGTCTGGAGTATTTTTTACGGCTATGTGGTTTATGGCAAATAAAAAGCTTGAAAACTGGACACTCTGGATTTTTGCAGATATTATTACTGTACCCCTTTATGCATATAGAGGTTGGGGAATGTTATCACTACAATATCTTATCTTTACAATCTTAGCAATTCAAGGCTATTACGCATGGAAGAAAAGCTTAAACAACAACCAAGTGACTGCATAAAAGTAGTTTTGTTTGGCCCTGAATCTACAGGGAAAACAACACTTTCTAAACAACTCGCAAGACATTATAGTTCAGTCTGGGTACGCGAGTACGCAAGAGAATATTTACAAGACAAATGGAACAATGAACGTAACACTTGTGAGCCAAAAGATCTATTGCCAATTGCTGTTGGACAAATGAAACTTGAAAACGAATTGGCTCAAAAAACAGAGTCAGTTTTAATATGTGATACAGATTTATTGGAAACAAAAGTTTACAGTGAAGCCTATTACTCAGGTACATGTGACCCGATTTTGGAGACATATGCTCTAAAAAATTTTTATGACCTATATTTTTTAACCTATATTGACACCCCTTGGGAAGCTGATGATCTCAGAGATAAACCCAATGAAAGAGAACGCATGTTCAAAGCTTTTGAGTCTACCCTAAAAACATATAACAAACCTTATGTTTTATTAAAAGGGAATAAACAAGAACGACTTAGATTAGCTATTGAGTATATTGATAACCTACTAGAACAAAAAAATGAGTTTTACTAAAAACGACATTAACCAAATCGAACGTAAAGGTTTGACTTTACAACATGTCGAATCCCAAATTGAACTTTTTAAAACAGGAATACCTTTTACAAATATTGCTGAAGCAGCAACAATCGGTAACGGTATTGTTGCTTTAAATGATAAATTAATAAAAGAGTCCACTACTTTTTTTGAAGAAAAAAAGGATGATATATCACTTGTGAAATTTGTGCCGGCTTCTGGCGCTGCAACACGAATGTTTAAATTTTTGTTTCAGTTCATAAAAGAATACAATCCCAGTAAAGAATCAATAAACGCTTTTATAAATAAGAGCAAGCTTAAAGATCTGGCTTTGTTTTCTATTGGATTAGAAAAATTACCCTTTTACAAGTTAGTATTAGAAGATCTACAATCTAAAGATATTGATTTTAACACCTTGTCTATCAGTAAAAAAATATGGCATTTTGTAAAAGCTATGTTAGATGAAGATGGACTAAATTATGGGAATTCACCAAAAGGATTATTACCATTTCACAAATATAAAAGCAACCACATTTCTACAGCTTTTGAGGAGCACTTGTATGAAGCTGCATTGTATGCCTCTGTAAATAATAAAGCAGAACTTCATTTTACAATTTCAGAACGTTTTAAAGATAAATTCAATGAAGAATTTAAACGTATTGAAGAATACGTAGAGAATGGAACAGGAGTTTCTTTTAATATTTCATTTTCATACCAGCATGAATCTACAGATACTATTGCTGTAACTTTAAAAGATGAGCCATTTAGAGAAGATGATCAATCTTTACTATTTAGACCATCTGGTCATGGTGCTTTATTAAAAAACTTAAATACACTTGATGCGGATATTATTTTTGTAAAAAACATTGATAATGTTGTTGTAAAATATTATAAAGAAGAAGTTGCTAAGTATAAAAAGGTTTTAGCAGGAATTTTGCTAAAATTACAAGCAAAGACATTTGATTTTCTACACTATTTAGATGCTAAAGATTCAACACAAGTCGAATTTAAAGCCATTGAAGACTTTTTAAGTCAAGAGATGAGCATAAAAATATCGAGTGAATATAGAAAATATACAGATTATTATAAGATTGAATATTTAAGAGAAAAACTAAATCGCCCAATCCGTATTTGCGGTATGGTTAAAAACGAAGGTGAGCCAGGTGGTGGACCATTTTGGGTAAAGAATAAATATTCTAATCAATCACTTCATATTGTAGAGTCCGCTCAAATTAATTTAAAGGATAAAAAACAAAAAGGCTTACTTAAAAATGCTACTCATTTTAATCCAGTAGATTTAGTTTGCGGTGTGAAAAATTATAAGGGAGAGAAATTTGATTTAGAAAAGTATGTAGATTATAATGCAGCGTTTATTACAATGAAAACTAAAACAGGGAAAGATTTAAAAGCTTTAGAATTACCAGGTCTTTGGAATGGTAGTATGGCCTTTTGGAATACCATTTTTGTTGAAGTACCAATTATTACTTTCAATCCAGTAAAAACAGTTAACGACCTACTTAAAGCACCACACCAAATTAAATAGCTGTGGATGTAGAACTTCTTAAGTCTGAATTATCTTATAAATTTGTTAGAAGCTCGGGTAGTGGAGGACAGCATGTGAACAAAGTGTCTTCTAAAGCGGAATTATATTTTAATCTTCAAGAATCTGCAATTTTCAATGTAGATGAAAAATTAAAGCTTTCTGAATTTTTTAAAAATAGATTAAGCAAAAATCACATTCTAGTTTTGACTTGTGACGAAAGTCGCAGCCAATTTAGAAATAAGGCGATTGTAACGGAACGTTTTTTGGAATTAATTGAAGAAGGTTTAAAGGAGGAAAAAGAAAGAAAACCTACCAAAATTCCTAAATCTATAAAAGGAAAACGCCTTAATAATAAACGCAAAAATTCAGAAAGGAAAGCGAGTCGAAAAAAACCAGAGATTGATTAAAATAAATTATCAATTATCGCTTGTCATTATTTATTTGTAGATTATATTTGCAGCGTTCTCAAAAAAGGGGTGCCTATTTAACGGCTGAGATCATACCCATTGAACCTGCGCAGGTAATGCTGTGAAGGAAACGAGCGTTAAGAAAATGTCAAGTTGACATTTTTAGCGAGTGCGATTAGGTCATCAATGTTGGTTTTTACTTCTGAATCTGATGATTATTCATATTAGGATTCAAAATAAAAATCAGTATATGAAATATTGTATAAGTACTATGCTCAAAAACTAATTATTAACCAAGAATAATGACCTCTTTTTATTCGATTATAAAACTATAGTCGTATGAAAATTTTATTCAGCAATCTGCAAAAAATCAGTAGGCAGAAAGCGACACTTTTCATTTTTTTATTATGTATTTGTTCAGTTTATGGACAAGAAAAAAAACAAGATTCTACAACAACAGAAAAACTAGATGAAGTTTTAGTTAAAGCAGTTAGAGTAGACGCTAAATCACCAATTACGCATTCAAACGTAACTAAGAAGGAAATTGCTAAACGTAATTTAGGGCAAGATATTCCTATCTTATTAAATTTTTTGCCATCAGTAGTTACAACTACAGATGCTGGAGCCGGAGTAGGTTACACAGGTATTAGAGTAAGAGGTGTAAGCCCACAATCTACAAACATTACTATCAACGGTATTCCATATAACGATGCCGAATCTTTAGGAACATTTTGGGTTAATTTAGGTGATTTTGCATCGTCTGTAGAAAGTTTGCAATTACAGCGTGGCGTTGGGACATCAACAAATGGGTCAGGTGCATTTGGAGCAAGTATAAACGTGCTAACAGATGCAGTATCAAAAGAAGCTTCAGGTGAAATTTCTAATTCTTTTGGAAGTTTTAATACTAGAAAACATACGGTGAAATTTAGTACTGGTTTAATGAATAACCATTTCGAAATCGCTGGTCGTTTATCTAATATAGCTTCAGATGGTTACATAGATCGTGCTTCCGCAGATTTGAAATCTTACTTCTTACAAGGATCATATGTCGATGATAACACTTTAATAAAAGCCATAACATTTGGTGGTAATGAAGTAACCTATCAATCTTGGTATGGATTAGAAGATTTGAATACATTAGAAAACGATAGAACTTTTAATGTGGCTGGTATTTATACCGATGCGAATGGAAATACCCAGTTTTACGACAATGAAGTTGATAATTACAGTCAAGATCATTATCAATTACACTGGAATCAGCGTTACAATAGCCAATGGTCAACTACGCTTGGGTTAAACTACACCTATGGCCGTGGTTATTTTGAACAATATAAAGAAGATGAAGATTTTGATGATTACGGATTTACAGAATTGTCCATAGGAGGTGAAACTGTAAATACAACCGATTTAATTCGTCGACGTTGGTTAGATAATGACTTTTATGTTATAAATGCAAACGCTAATTACAAAGACAATAATTTAAACTTAATTTTTGGTGGTTCTTATAGTCATTATAATGGGGATCATTTTGGTGAAGTCATTTGGGCAGAGTTTGCAAGCCAAAGTGAAATAAGAGACCGATATTATGACGGAAATAGTAAAAAGAATGATTTGTCTATTTTTTCTAAAGCAAATTATAGAGTGAATGAGAAAGTAAGTCTTTATGGTGATTTACAAATGAGAAATGTCACCTATAAAACTACAGGAAATACATCTGATTTAGTTGATTTTGAAGTTGATAAAAAGTTTACATTTTTTAACCCAAAAGTGGGAATTACTTACGATTTAAATTCAGATAATAGTTTGTATTTCTCTTATGCTAGAGCAAATAGAGAGCCAAATCGTACAGATTTTGAAAGTAATCCAAATATAGAAGCAGAACAATTAAATGATTTTGAATTAGGTTGGAGACACAATCAAAGTGGCTTTACATTTAATGTAAATGCCTACTATATGTTATACAATCAGCAGCTAGTCCTTTCTGGTCAGTTAGACGATGTAGGCAACCCAATTAGAACCAATAGTGGTAAAAGTTACCGATTAGGATTAGAATTAGAGGCGGTTATCCCAGTAAATTCTAAGTTAACATTACAACCTAATATGACGATTAGTGCTAATAAGAATAGTGAAACTATTATTCCGTTTGATGGTGTTTTACAAAATCTTGGTAAAACAGATATTTCATTTTCACCAAATTTAGTTGCTGCAAATGCGATTGTATATCAGCCAATCAAAAACTTTCAAATATCATTATTAAGCAAGTTTGTTGGTGATCAATTTATGAGTAATACAGAAGCAGAACGTTCTAAATTAGATAGTTTCTTTATTAATGATTTTAATATCAGTTACACGCTAAAAACTAAATTGGTTTTTGATTCGGTAGTGTTTACCGGCTTAGTAAATAATATTTTTAATGTAGAATACATCTCTAATGGATATTACTATACTTATGATGATACTTGGTCTAATCCAGGAACAGTTGCTACAATTGAAGGAGCCGGTTTTTATCCACAAGCAACTCGGAACTTTTTAGTAGGTATAACCTTAAATTTTTAATTACTTACGAGATAAGTATTATTACCAATAGCCTCTACTCTGTATGGTTTTAAAGTACAGGGTGGAGGATTATCTCCAGAAAAAGTACCTGTTGCTAAGAAATAGGTGTTAGCATCTTGGCAACCGCTTGTAGCTGAAACATTATCTGACGAAATAGTTAGAGCTGAGCAACCTGAAGGAGTACGATTAGGATCAGCACCATCCCAAGCTAAGAGAGTGGCAGAAGTTAATCGGTATAAGATAATACCTTCATTACCTTGACCCTCAACTCTTACAGCATTTCCGGGAAATAAAAGTTGATTAAACTGAGGTAGATTAAGATTAACAGTGAGGTTTACACCAACGTTAAGCAAAAAGTTACAGTTGTTATTGTCATCATTTTTATTGCAACCGAAAATTGTAATAAAAGAAGCTAGTAAAAGCAGTTTTTTCATCATTAAATTTTGAAGGGCAATTTACGATTATTTCAACTATACCGTAAATATTTTATATATTTGCATTGTAATCTCGTCAGCGCGAGATTTTTTTTATTCTGAATATACATCAGAATACCTAATAAGTAAAACGAATGAATTATGAGTAAAGTATCTTATTATACAGCTGAAGGATTAAAAAAATTAAGAGACGAGCTAAGTCAATTAAAAGATATAGAACGTCCTAAAGCTTCTCAGGCAATTGCAGAAGCAAGAGATAAAGGTGATTTAAGTGAAAATGCTGAATACGATGCAGCTAAAGAAGCTCAAGGCATGTTAGAAATGAAGATTTCTAAAATGGAGGAAGCTTTAGCAGGTGCGCGTGTTATTGACGAATCTCAATTAGATACGTCTAAGGTCCTTGCTTTATCTATAGTGAAGATTAAAAATCAAGTTAATGGTATGGAAATGACCTATACCTTAGTTGCAGAAACTGAAGCGGATTTAGCATCTGGTAAAATATCAGTAAATTCGCCTATTGGCAAAGGTTTGCTAGGGAAATCTGTAGGTGATGTAGCGGAAATCCAAGTACCAAATGGAACTATGAAATTTGATATTCTTGAGATTTCTAGGTAATTAAATTCTTCCAAGGACAAGAATTCAATACATATATTATTAAAAGATTCTGTTTTGCAAGAATCTTTTTATCTTTATAGTATTTTCAACTTATCATATGGCTACATTATTTACAAAAATAATTTCAGGAGATATTCCGTCATACAAAGTAGCTGAAACTGAAGATTTCTATGCATTTTTAGATATTAATCCAAATTCAAAAGGGCATACTTTATGTATTCCTAAAAAGGAAGTTGACAAAATTTTTGATTTAGATGAGGAAACTTATTTGGCGTTAATGCAGTTTTCGAGACGTGTGGCCTTAGCGATAGAAAAAGCAATACCTTGTGAACGTGTTGGGATTTCTGTTATAGGCTTAGAAGTACCACATGTGCATGTACATTTAATTCCATTACATACCATGGAAAATGCGCGTTTCACATATAAAGAAAAGTTAAATCCTGAAGAGTTTATAAGTATAGCAAATAAAATTTCGTCGTATTTAGACTAAAAATTAAACGGTCTTTAACATAATCTGAATTGTAGTACCTTTTCCAATTTCAGAACTAAGAACTTTTATTTTCCCATTATGATAATCTTCAATAATGCGCCTAGCTAAAGAAAGTCCAAGTCCCCAACCACGTTTTTTAGTGGTATAACCTGGCTCAAAAATTTTATTGAATTGTGGTTTAGAAATCCCTTTTCCGGTGTCTGTAATATTAATTAAAATTTGCTTATCATTTTGAGACAATTCTAATTTTAGATGACCTTTTCCTTTCATAGCATCAATCGCATTTTTCACTAGGTTTTCAATGGTCCAACTGTAAAGTTGAGCATTGAGATTAACATTGATTATACGTTTAGGAATATTACTTTCAAAATTTATAAGTTTAGATGATCTTGCTTTAAGATAATCGTAAGATGATTGTGTAGCTTCAACAATATCTATTGTTTTTAAAGTAGGAGCAGAACCAATTTTACTAAAACGTTCGGTTATGGTTTGTAAACGATCTATATCTTTTTCTATTTCTACAATATAGTCGGGATTCACATTTTCGGATTTCAATATTTCTGTCCAACCAACTAATGAAGATAAAGGTGTTCCGATTTGATGAGCAGTTTCTTTAGCCATACCTGTCCAAAGCTTATTTTGAGTTGCAATTTTAGAACTTCGGTAGAAGAAATAAGCGACTGCGCCAAATAAGAATATGATAAGTAATAAAGCTAATGGATAGTATTTTAATTTATTTAATAATGGCGAGTTACCATAGTAAAGTGTCGATAGAACTTTGTCTTTATAACGTATTACAATAGGTTGATTTTCCCGTTCAAATTTCTTTATTAGGTTCATAACATAAACCGTGTCTTGAGCCTTTTCCTCGTCAATATTATTGTGCTCAAAACTACCATCACTATCAACCTTTATCATTGGAGTGGTAGTGTTACTCTTTAAAATTTCTAGAGGTAATTCTCCAATATCAGCATCTAAATTAGTGGTCTTTTTTAGTTCCTTTTGAGCAAAGGACCAATTCTTCATTTTACTTCGCTCTTCAGCTTTAAAGTTTTGAAAAAACATATACGTATTCCAAAGGATAAGAGAGATGGTGATAAAGGAAGCAATAATAATAATCCAGCGGATTATATTTCGGTTTAAACTCAAGGTCATTGGTTAGTACAATTTCTTTTATACTTTTTAAATATAATGTAAAACTGTTAATAATATTGTGCTCTAATGTTTATAAAATGATTTCGCTTGCAGCTTATTATAATTATATTTGTTGAAAATCAGTTGACTACATGATTTCCTTAAATCCTAAAGACCTTTCTACCGGTAGATTACATGGTTATTTATTAAGTGCTGTAGCGCCTAGACCTATAGCTTTTGCTAGTACAATTGATACGGATGGGAATTCTAATTTGTCGCCTTTTAGTTTCTTTAATGTATTTAGTGCTAATCCACCAATACTTATTTTTTCACCAGCAAGACGAGTTAGAGATAATAGTATAAAGCATACTTTAATAAATGCTGAAGCTGTTAAAGAAGTAGTAATTAACGTGGTGAATTATGATATTGTACATCAAATGTCTTTGTCTAGCACAGAATATCCTGAAGATGTAAATGAATTTGAAAAAGCAGGATTAACCATGTTATCTTCAGATAAAGTAAAGCCATTTAGAGTTGCAGAATCTCCTGTTCAGTTTGAATGTAAGGTTAATGAGGTTGTTCATTTAGGAACTGAAGGAGGTGCAGGTAATTTAGTGATATGTGAAGTTGTAAAACTTCATATAGCTAATGAGGTTATGAATGCAGATAGTACTATAAATCAAGAGGCTTTGGATTTAGTAGCCAGAGCAGGCGGAAGTTACTATAGTAGAGCAAAAAGAGGTTTCTTTGAAATTCCTAAGCCTTTAAAAACTATGGGAATTGGCGTTGATGGTTTACCAGAGCATGTTAGAAATAGCATGATTTTAACAGGGAATAACTTAGGTATGTTAGCCAATGTAGATACATTGCCTAGTGAAGACGAAGTCAACCAATTTATAAAAGATATAAGTGAACGTTATCCTGAAATTGAAAACGCTACACATAGAAAAAAACATAAACTTGCTCAAAATTATTTGAGCTATGGAGACGTAGAAAGTGCATGGAAGTTATTACTTTCGTAGTCTCAAAAAAATACAATTACTAATAATTATAGATTAAGCAAAAATGGAAGTACAAGGACGTATTAAAGTAGTAGGAGAAACACAAACCTTTGGGAGTAATGGGTTTAGAAAAAGAGAAGTAGTAGTGACTACAGAAGAGCAATACCCACAACATATTATGGTTGAGTTTGTTCAAGATAAAACAGATTTATTGAATAACTATCAAGTAGGTCAACAAGTAAAGATTAATATTAACTTAAGAGGAAGAGAATGGGTAAACCCACAAGGAGAGACTAAGTACTTTAACTCAATACAAGGTTGGAGAATTGAAGCATTACAATCTGAAGCTGCTGGCGGAGATATGCCTCCAGTACCACCAACTGAAGCTTTTGAACCTGTAACAGATTTTAAAGATGGTGATCACGACGATTTACCATTCTAATTAAAAAGACTACGATTAAAAGGAAGGCTTGTCTTAATTTAAGGCAAGTCTTTTTTGTTTCTATTATAGTAATTAGAAGACTGCTAAAAATTAAAAAAGTCCTGATGGTTAATCAGGACTTAATATTGTGGTTTTAGGTTTGACCTCTACTAACAAACTTAAAAAAAAGCAATGATGAACAAAATTTATTTCATAAAGGTCATGTCAAATATCAATAAAATTCTTATACTATCAAAGCTAAAAGCCTTATTTAACAGCATAAATGTTAAAAAAATGTTATAGAAATCCAAGTTTATGCACTTTTTAACTCAAAAAATAGAATTCCCTAATGTTACTGAAGCCACAATAGATGGATTGCTAGCGGTTGGTGGTGATTTATCGGCAGAACGCTTACTATATGCCTATTCCAATGGTATCTTCCCATGGTTTGAAGTCGAAGAGCCTATACTTTGGTGGTCACCAGACCCACGATTTGTACTATACCCTAAGGATTTGAAGATTTCTAAAAGCATGAAACAGGTTTTGAGAAAAAATCATTTTAAAGTCACAGAAAATAAAGCTTTTAATAAAGTGATTGAGAATTGTGCCGAGGCAAAACGTCGAGGGCAAAAAGGAACTTGGATTACTGATGACATGTTAGAAGCTTATATTAAACTACATGAATTAGGGTATGCCAAGTCAATAGAGGTTTGGCAAAATAACGATTTAGTTGGTGGTTTATATGGTATAGATATAAAGAATCAAATTTTTTGTGGCGAAAGCATGTTTGCTAAAGTTAGTAATGCCAGTAAAGTTGGGTTTATCACTTTTGTTCAAAATTCTAATTACAAATTAATTGATTGTCAGTTACATACTAATCATTTAGAGAGTCTTGGTGGGAAGCATATTAAAAGGTCAGAGTTTTTAAAATTCCTTTAAATTTTTAAACTTGCTGAAGTTAAAAAGAACAATCTCTCTTCTGTATTTATATTAAAAGCTTCGAAACGATATTCTAGTCCTATTTGAAGTTTTAATTTTTCTGAAATGAGCCAACCAAATTGTGCAGTCGTTCTATGATCTATTTCTGATTTTATTTTAGAACTTTGACTAAGTAAAGCTTCCATGGAAGTTACAAGATAAGATTCACCAACATCTAGTTTTTCACCATTTAGCGGAAAGTCTATAGCAAAACGATATCTAGATCTAAAAATAGTGAGACGCTCTAGAATTCTTTGTTCAAAACGAAACCTATGTGCAAATCTAGTTGCCAAAACTTTTTTGGTATAATTAAATTGCTGTGTTAAGCGCAGTTCATTACTTCCACCATCAAAGGTTTCTCTAAAGCGGTATTGAATCCCAAGACTAAAACTATTATTGTAGTTGAGCTTAAAGGATGAGAATTGAGCTAAGTCTATTTGTCTATTTTCAAAACCAAATTCATTATCTCTATATAAATAATAGCGAGAACGTACAGCAAAGTTGATCTTATAATTCCCGGAAATAGTTTTGTTTATAGCGAATCCAGATTCACCAAGAGTCTCAAAATTATTTTGAGAAAAACTGCAATAGCTATAAATTAAAGCAGCTAAGAATAATAGTCGATTAATACAAGGCGTGCTCATATGAATCAGGATTTATAATCTTAAAACTTAAAAACAAGCCATCTTTATCGAATGTAAATTCTCTGATATCGCGTTTAGAACCTGTTTTTACTTCTGTAATGATCTCGTAATTCACTTCCGACTTACTTTCTTTTGACAGAACTTTGTTTAAGAACTCAGTTGGGTCTTGTGTAGAGTCATAAACATATTGTTTTTGTAGTTTAATATGTCTCGCTTTTTTGTAATTGTTTTTAAAATAGCTTTCAATTTGAGACTTTATATTTTCTTCTAATTGTTTTAATTTTATTGTTAACTCAATATCTTCAATAATTCCTTCAAGATTCAATTCTAAGCTGAAACGTTGCTTTTTGTATTTAAATTTTGCTTCAAAACTTTCTTTGGTACCATCAGTTTCTTTATGATAGCGTAATCGTTTACAATTTTTAGGAAGTGTTTTTATAACAGTGATAGCATCCTTTGGAAACTTATTTAAGTCTACACGCTCCTCTTTCTCATTTTTAGCTTGAGAAAAAGCCAATGATGATAATAGAATACTAAATGTTATAAGTAGTACTTTAGATTTCATATTTAGACTTCGTTATACCTAAAACAAGAGGTCTCATGATCATTTACCATACCTGTAGCTTGCATATGCGCATAGACAACAGTAGATCCTACAAATTTAAATCCACGCTTTTTTAAGTCTTTGCTTAAGGTATCACTAAGAGGAGTATTAGCAGGAGCATCCTTATAATTTTCAAGTTTATTCAGTATTGGTTTTTCATTTACAAAATCCCATATATATTTTGAGAATGATCCAAATTCATCTTGAATCTTCATAAAAGCCTGAGCATTTGTTATAGTTGCTTTTATTTTGAGCTTATTTCTTATAATTCCGGCATCTTGTAACAGTGCATCAATTTTTGCTTGGTTGTAAGATGCAATTGTTTTATAATTGAAATTATCAAAAGCCTTTCTAAAATTTTCACGCTTTCTTAAAACGGTTATCCAGCTTAAACCAGCTTGAAAGGTTTCTAAAATTAAATATTCGAATAAAGTATCGTCATCATAAACAGGCACTCCCCATTCTTCATCATGATAAGCTTCGTATAAAGAGTCGCCAACGCACCAACCACATCTATGTTTTTCCATAACTGTAAGGAATTTAATTTAGTGCTACTAATGTAACAACTGTTGCATAAAAAATAGCAATAGAACCTTAATTTTGTACTAACGACTATGGAAGTTTTAGAAACACCTATGATAAACGATATAATTTCAGATAGCCTTAAAAAAGGCACAACATATTCAGAATACCGCACTTTAGTTTCTGATTTAGTTGAAAATAAAACAACAACAGGAAATGAAAAAACAGAGGTATTAGTAAATTATACTATGCTTAACGATAGACGAATGAAACGTTGGGATAAAACTGTAAAAGTTTCTGATGAGATAAAAGAAAAAATTGAAAAATTCAACAGAAAAACGACTTGGTTAGTGATTACTGAAAGTTGGTGTGGAGATGCTGCACATGTGATGCCTGTAATAAACAAAGTAGCAGAACTTAACGATAAAATTGATTATAAAGTGGTGCTTCGTGATGAAAATGATGCTCTTATGAATCAGTTTTTAACTAATGGAGGAAAAGCAATCCCAAAGTTGATTATGATTGATAATGAAACGAGTGAGGTGATTAACACATTTGGACCAAGGCCATCCATTGCTACTGATTTAGTAAATAACTATAAAGCAGAACATGGGAAATTAACACCAGAGTTTAAAGAGGATTTACAGCGCTGGTATAATAAAGATAAAGGTAAATCTACACTCGAGGATTTAGTAAATCTATTAGATTAACGCTTACCTTTAAATAAAAATGTAATGGTTCCTATTTGGTCTTTTCTTGTGGAGGCATCAAACTGAACTGATTTTGCGTACTGAATAGCGGAATCAATTAAACATTGATTATTAGAATTGGAAGATCCGTTGATGTAGGCTTCAAACACATTTCCGGTTTGGTTTACTCGTATGCTAACGACAATTTTGCCTCCTTTTTCGCATAAGTATCGTGGTATTTCGTAATAGCCAAGTGTTCTACCTTTTAAAGAATAAGTAAGCGTACTTTTTGACTTAGCATGCTCACCAGCTATTTTCTTATTCTCTAATCTTTTATTTAGTTCTTTTTGAAGCTTTTTATAAGATTGGGTCTCCTCAGAGTTTAATGCATAAGCATTACCATTAGCATAAGATTTATTAAGATTAGTTTCTTCTTGTACTTCACTTGATTTAGCTTCAGCTATAGCTTTTGTGGTACGTTCAAAATCATTTGCACTAACGGTTTTGAAGTTACGCATCATTTCTTTGTATTCCTGGTCTTCATTAAAGGCTTTGTTAGTGGACTCTGCTTTTAAATCTTCAATTTCTTGGAGTTCTTTTTCTGTCTTTTCAGATTCTGGTTCTAGTAGATAATAACTTTCAGTTATGAGTTTACCCTTTAGTTTTAATTGCATGCTGAATAAACCTAAAACAACAATACCTGTTACAAAAAATGTAATTATAGCTGCTTTATGTTGTTCAATCCAATTCAATTAGGTCATCTTTTATCTGAATGTTATATACGAATATAACAACGAAATAGTTTAAAATAAAATCTTAAACGCGTGTTAAATGCCTATTTAGAAGGGAGATTTTCTATAAAAACTTCTGGAGTCATGGCACTTTCAACTTTAAAATCACCTATCCTAGTGCGTCGTAATTCTGATAAATGTGCACCAGAATTTAAAGCTTTGCCAAAGTCGTGAGCTAGCGAACGAATGTATGTACCTTTACTACAAGCGACTCTAAATCTTAACTCTACACCCTTTATTGAAGTGATTTCAAACTCGGTAATCTCAACTTGTCTAGACTTAATTTCAACTTTTTCACCTGCTCTAGCAAATTCATATAAACGTTTTCCATCTTTTTTAATGGCAGAGAACAATGGTGGAAATTGCTCAATCTTACCAATAAATTGATCCGTAGTTTTATGAATCAATTCTTCAGAGATATGCTCAGTTGAGAAAGTCTCGTCTATTTCAGTTTCTAAGTCAAAGGAAGGAGTTGTACTGCCTAAAACAAAAGTGCCTGTATATTCTTTTTCTTGACCTTGAAACGTATTAATTTGCTTTGTCATTTTACCAGTACAAATCACTAATAAACCAGTGGCTAAAGGATCTAATGTGCCAGCATGTCCTACCTTAATTTTTTTAATTGAGAATGCCTGCCTTATGGCCCAACGTAATTTATTAACAGCTTGAAAAGATGTCCATGTTAGGGGTTTGTCAATTAATAAAACTTGACCGTTTTTAAATTCTTCTTCGGTTGTCATTAGAGTTGTGACCAGATTATAGCAATAACACCTACAATGATACAATAGATGGCGAAGTAGCTAAGTTTGCTTTGTTTTACGAGCTTAATCATCCAAGTACAAGCAATTAAGCCAGATACAAATGCCGCAATAAAACCAAAACTCAATGCTGTAAAATTGGAGCTGTCATAGGTTAAATCTCCACTAAGAATATCTTTTGCAATTTTCCCAAAAATTAATGGTACCACCATTAGAAATGAAAAGCGAGCGGCTTTGGTTTTATCATTTCCTAAAAGAACGGAAGTGGAAATTGTAGCGCCAGAACGTGATATACCTGGAAGCATAGCAATGGCTTGAGAAATACCAATTATAAATGCATTAGAGAACGATACTTTTTTTTCTGTATTTTTTGCTCTGTCAGCCAAGAATAATAAAACTGCTGTTACAATAAGCATACAACCTACTAATAGAATGTTCCCGCCGAAAAGTGCTTCTAGTTGTTCTTCAAAAAATAAACCAACTATAACGGCAGGTATCATAGATATCGCAATTTTAGAAATAAACTGCAAATCTTCATTCCACTGAAACTTAAAAACACCTTTTAGAATTTCTAAAATGTCTTTTCTAAAAACTACAATAGTGCTTAATGCAGTGGCAAAATGTAGTACTACAGTAAACATTAAACTTTCTTCTGGTACTGAGTTATCACCAAGAATTGCTTTTCCTAGTTCTAAGTGTCCGCTACTAGAAACAGGTAAAAACTCAGTTAAACCTTGAATAATTCCTAATAATACTGCGTCTAAAATTTCCATAGCACAAAAGTAGCATTAATAAGAAACGATAGACAAAAAAATATTAAAAATCATTTTATACCCAAGATTAATATTTGTCTATAATTAAATTCGATTAATATATTTATTCTAATTTTAGAAAACTTTCAGACGACTAAGGATTCAATTAGAATATATGATAGATAAAAATTTAGTAAAAGGAGCAATAAATGTTCTCAATTCTAATTTTAATGACCAACAAGGATTTACAATTCCTTGCGAAGGTCTATACCCTTTTCAATGGCATTGGGATTCTGGTTTTATTTCTATCGGTTTTGCACATTATGATCCAAATAAAGCTAAAAGAGAAATTGAAGCTTTGTTAAGTGGGCAATGGGCTAATGGTTTTATTCCGCATATTGTTTTTCATAACGATAGTGACACGTATTTTCCTGGTCCAGATTATCATCGCACAGATTTGCATCCAGATTGCCCAAAGAATGTGAAAACAACTGGAATTACACAACCTCCTGTGACTGGGTTTGTACTAAAAGAACTCTATGATATAGTAGAGGACAAAGCTGATATGTTAACCTTTATAAAGCAAAACATAGATAAGATTTATAAGAATCATGAGCATTTTTATAGGCATAGAGATCCAAATAAAGAAGGTTTAGTTTATATATATCATAATTGGGAATCTGGTACAGATAATTCACCAATTTGGGATGAAATATGGGAAACCATGGATCCTCCAAAATATAAATACGAGAGAAAAGATACAACACATGTAGATGCTGCTCAGCGACCAACCAATAGAGAGTATGATAATTATATCCATCTTTTAGAGATTGCAAAAGCACATAATTATGATGATGCTAAAATTGCAGAATTATCACCATTTTTAGTGCAAGATCCTCTTTTTAACGCGATGCTTATAAAATCTAATACAGCATTAATTGAGCTCTATGAATTGATAGGTGGTCACGAAGAGAAAAGAACCACTTTAAATCAATGGCAAACAAAAGCAAAAGCAAGATTTAATGAGAAGTTGTTTAATAAAGACTTAAATGCTTATGTGCATTACGATTTACGAAATGAGAAGCAATTATCTCACATAACTTCATCATCCTTTACGCCACTTTTTGCTGGTATACCAAGTAAAGAACGTGCCACTCTTTTGGTAAATACTTTAATGACTAAATTTGGAGAAGAAGAAAGTTATCTATGCGCTTCTTTTGATCCGCAAAGTGATAAGTTTAATCCTGTAAAATACTGGCGAGGTCCGGTTTGGATTAATTTAAATTGGCTACTTTTTAGAGGATTGAAATCCTATGATTTTATAGACATTGCAAAACGAATAAAAGCCGACACATTGACTTTAATTGAAGAACACGGTTTTTACGAATATTTTGACTCTAGGAAATTGGAAGGTAAAAATGGCGCTTATGGCGGCAATAATTTTTCTTGGAGTGCCGCATTAACAATCGACTTATTAAAAGACAAATTATGAATTGGCTAGACTACACAGTAATTGCAGTTTACCTTATAGGCTTTATGGCTATTGGTTACTTTTTTAAAGAGAATAAAAATTCTGAAGATTACTTTTTAGGAGGAAAAAGTTTAGGCTGGTTTCCTCTAAGTTTATCCACAATGGCAACACAATTATCAGCCATTAGTTTTATTTCTGCACCAGCTTTTGTAGGCTTAAAAGCTAATGGGGGTATGAAATGGTTAACCTTTGAGTTTGCTGTTCCGTTAGCGATGATTGGAATTATGTTTTTTATAATTCCACCATTATATAAGTCTGGGATTGTAAGTATCTACGAATATTTGGAACGTCGTTTTTCTAAATCTACTCGAAAACTTATCAGTGTTGTTTTTCAAATTAGTCGTGCTTTAGGAACAGGTGTTATGGTATTTACTATGGCATTAATTATACAAGCTGTTGCTGGTATAAGTTTTCACTGGACCCTTCTAATTATTAGTGTTGTAACTTTAGTCTATTCTTATCAAGGAGGAATGAAAGCCGTAGTTTGGGGTGATGCTATACAAATGATAATTTTGTTTGCTGGGCTTATTATTTGCTTAATTATTGGATATGGTTTATTAAAAGATACCGGAACTTTCGAAGGTTTCGATGCTGACCGACTTCAAGTGATTGATTTTTCTAATCTAGGTTTATTTAGTGGTGAGGATTATGGATTTTGGCCAATGTTTATTGGTGGATTGTTTTTGTATTTATCGTATTATGGTACTGATCAAACACAGGCGCAACGCTTATTATCAGCGAAGAATGAAGGTACTATTAAAAAACTATTACTAGCTAACGGTCTGCTGCGATTCCCTGTAGTTTTAGTCTATTGTATTATGGGACTAATTATTGGGTATTTAGTAACCAGCATACCTGAATTTTATGAAAGTATACAGCAAACAACGAAGGTTCATTATCCAGCAGAATTTGCTAAAAGCGGTTTGAAGCCCGATTTAATGATTCCTGTTTTTATTACTAATTATCTCCCAAATGGACTTATTGGAATTCTGATGGTAGGTATTATGTCTGCAGCGATGTCTTCATTAAGTTCAACTATAAATTCATTAAGTGCTGTTACTATTGAAGATTTCTTTAATAGTGGTGAAGAGAAGTTATCTGAGAAAAAATATATGTTCCTATCAAAAGGGTTAGTAGTTTTTTGGGGAACTATCTGTATAGCTGCAGCTTATCTTTTTGGTAATAGTCAGAGTACAGTAATAGAATTAATAAATGCTATATCATCCTTGTTTTTTGGACCAATATTAGCAGCCTTTATAATTGCAATTTTCTTTAAGAAGGTCAATCATATAGGAATGAATTGGGCAATTGTAACAGCAGTAGCTGTTAATTTGATTTTCAAATATCTACCAGAGATAGTGTACTTTTTTAGCCAAGGTAGTTTTTATTCTGGAGAGGGTTCAATTCATACAGCGCTTGTAGAAATAGGAATTAATAATGTGCCAGATTTATTTTGGATTTGGTATAACTTCACTGGGTTTATTATTGCTGTTATTGTTGCCATTATAGTTAGTAAACTCACTAAAAAAGTACCTACGAAACAAATGGAACTATCGTATAGTTTTAATCATAAGGACCTCTTACAAAAAGAGAGTGTAATTCTCATTTTCTTTTTTGTTTTCATATTCATTTTTAGTTATTTCCTTCCAAGTATTTTAGGTTAGTTAGATTATGAAAATCATTCTGGCACCAGATAAATTTAAAGGTTCACTAACAGGTATTGAGTTTTGTAATATTATAGAACCTATATTATCGTCTAACCTAAATGCTGAGGTAATTAAATTACCATTAGCTGATGGAGGTGATGGTACTATAGAAGTCATAAATTATTATTTAGATGGGAAAACGATTCAAGCTAAGGTCAATAATCCCATTTTTGAATCCGTATTAGCCTCTTATTTGTATTCAGAAAACTCTAAAGTAGCTTTTATAGAAATGGCTGAAGCCTCTGGCATGAAGCTTCTCGATTCTAAGCATCAGAACTGTATGTATACATCAACCTATGGTACAGGCGAATTAATACTAGATGCCATAGATAAAGGAGCAGAATACATTATTTTAGGATTAGGCGGCAGTGCTACCAATGATTGTGGTATAGGTATGGCAACGGCTTTAGGTTATCGCTTTTTAGACGAGGAAAACAAAGAGGTTAAACCTATCGGTAGTCAGTTAATTAGTATTAATTCCATTGACAATACTTTGGTAGATAAACGATTAAAATCAATTAATTTTCAAATAGCCTGTGATGTTACCAACCCTTTGTATGGGGAAGAAGGTGCTGCATACATTTACGCCAAACAAAAAGGGGCGAACGATTCAGAAATTGAATATTTAGACAATGGATTGCAAAATATTTCAAAGGTATTAGACCATCATTTTAATATAGTAACTCAAAAAATAAAAGGAGCAGGTGCAGCTGGAGGTATGGGAGCAGGTTGTGTCACGTTTTTAAATGCCGAATTATCACCAGGTATAGAATTAATAAAGGAGATGGCACAGTTCGATTCTAAAATTAAAGGAGCAGATTGGATTATTACAGGTGAAGGTCAATTCGATGATCAAACACTATCAGGAAAAGCGCTCAGTGGTGTTATAAACTCTGCAAAGAATGATGGAATTAATGTTGCTGCTTTTTGTGGTAATATAGATTTAGAACGAGATCAGATAAACCAAATGGGTATAACGTATTATGCTGCTATAATGGATAAAGCCAAAAATTTCGAAGATGCTATTCTAAACACAAAGTTATATCTAAAGGAAATCACAGAAGTATTTACTCAAAAAATTAGTCTGTAATATTATTTCTTATTTGGGTTTAAAAGAATAGCATAGACCTGAATACCAAAACCAATTAAAACTAAGGTTGGAGCTAAACGAATACGTCTCCAACTAAAAATAGAAGGGTCAAATACATTTGGGTCGTCACTTCCACCACCAGCCATCAAAATGAAGCCGATAACAATAAATGCTAATCCAATAAATAGCCATTTGTAGTTTTTCTTGCCAAATATAAATTCAACTTTATTATTGTCTTTACGTTTTTTTTCTCCCATCTTAATTAAATTCTGTAAAAATAATCTCATCACCTAAAGCCATTTGCGAAATATGCTCTGAAGTGATACCACCCATTATCTTAGCTAAATGCAAAGTAACGGTTTTATTTAAAACTTTTGTCTTAAGAGAATCTAAATTTAAGCCTTGCTCTAATCCTCTATTAATATAATAGAAATCACTACCATCATCGTAAAAAACAATATCGTAGCTCGTACCTTCTTTAATTTTGGTGATTTTCACTTCAATGGTTTTACAATCTTCTGGCTTCGTATTTTGAATAACACAGGATCTTAGTAAAAAAAACAAAGCTAAGAGTAGAGTTAAGCTTATAGCTACTGTAGTAATGGTTGATTTTTTCATCATTGGTGGTTTTAAAGGCTAACGAAAATCAACATAATTTATTTTACCCAAAATGGTTACGAAGTTTGAGGAAGCAGTTAATAATACAACTGATCCGTTTTCAAATTCAAAAAACGTTGTGTCGCAATAAAGGTGCTAATCGAAGTGATTATAATACCAAGTAAGAAAATACCAATAAATAAAGCCACAATTAAAACGGTATTTGTCAATAGTTCTAATTCCAGAAATGTAAGATCCAAATAATATAAAACTAAAGCCATTCCAATTAAAGCTATAATGGCTCCTATGATTCCTAGTTGTACACTTTTCCAGACAAAAGGTCTACGAATAAAGGTTTTTGTAGCACCTACCATTTGCATTGTTTTAATAATAAAGCGCTTTGAATAAACGGCTAACCGAATAGAACTATTAATTAGTAGAACAGCAATTAAAGTGAATAATGCACTAATAATTAACACCCAAAATGTAATTTTTTTTACATTATCATTCATTAATTCTACCAAATCATTATCATATCTAATCTCTTCAATAAAAGCTTTGTTAGATAGACTTTCTGTGATTTCTGTGAGTTGCTCAGTAGTGACATAATCTGCTTTTAAATGCAAATCAATAGAGTTTTTTAATGGGTTATAACCCACAAAATCCATAAAGTCTTCACCAGTTTCAGCTTTCATAAAGTCAGCAGCCTCTTCTTTAGAAACATATTGTGCCACTTTAGTGTAATCTGCCATCGCTAAACTCTTTTTTAGCTGATTGACTTCAACTTCCTTAGCGGTATCATTTAAATAAATAGTCATCACTACTTGTTCCTTAAAGTGATCCGCTACCTTTTTAGAGTTAATAACTAGCAAACCTAAGCAACCTAAAAGAAATAAAACCAAAGCAATACTAATCACTACTGATACATAGGATGATATTAGTTTGCGTTTTTGGTAATTGTCAAAAGATGATGCCATGGATTAATGCTAATTAGTGCTGTAAAAATAATAAAGAATTTACATCTGTGCAGTATTACAGCGTTTAGTTTTTTATTGTGTTGTAATACCTTTAAATTTGCACCTTATTTCAAGGAAAATATAACGATGAGGTACGATTTCAATCAAATCGAAAAGAAGTGGCAAGACTACTGGGCAAAAAACGAAACGTTTAAAGCATCTAATACAAGTGACAAACCAAAATATTATGTTTTGGACATGTTCCCTTATCCATCTGGTGCAGGTCTGCACGTTGGTCACCCATTAGGCTATATTGCTAGTGATATTTATGCACGCTACAAACGTCATAAAGGTTTTAATGTCTTACATCCTCAAGGTTATGATAGTTTTGGTTTGCCAGCTGAACAGTACGCTATACAAACGGGTCACCATCCAGCTATTACAACCGAAACTAACATAGCGACTTACAGAAGACAATTAGATCAAATTGGGTTTTCTTTTGATTGGAGTAGAGAAGTACGTACATCTAATCCTGAATATTATAAATGGACACAATGGATTTTTATTCAGTTGTTTGAATCTTGGTACAACAATGACTCTAATAAAGCGGAACACGTTGACACCTTAATTAACGTTTTTAAAGTTGAAGGAAATGCAACGGTTAATGCAGCATGTGATGATAATATTGAACCATTTACAGCTGAAGATTGGAATAGTTATTCTTCTGAACAACAACAAGAAATCCTTTTAAAATATAGACTGACTTATTTAGCAGAGACTGAAGTAAACTGGTGTCCTGCATTAGGAACGGTTTTAGCTAATGACGAAATTGTCAATGGAGTTTCCGAACGTGGAGGTCACCCTGTTGTGCGTAAAAAAATGACCCAATGGAGTATGCGTATTTCTGCTTATGCAGAACGTTTATTGCAAGGACTTGATACGATTGATTGGACAGATGCTTTGAAGGATATTCAGAAAAACTGGATAGGAAAATCTGTAGGAGCAAGTGTTACTTTTAATGTTATTCCAGCTGTCTCGTCGAGCGCAGTCGAGACGTCTCATAAGATTGATGTCTTTACTACAAGACCAGATACCATTTTCGGAGTTTCATTCATGACCTTAGCTCCAGAACACGAACTGGTTTCAAAAATTACAACTGAAGCACAAAAATCAGACGTTGAAGCCTATATAGAAAAAACAGCTAAGCGAAGTGAACGCGATCGCATGGCAGATGTAAAAACCATATCTGGAGTCTTTACTGGAGCTTATGCTGAGCATCCATTTTCTAAAGCACCCATTCCAATCTGGATTGGTGATTATGTATTAGCAAGCTACGGCACAGGAGCAGTAATGGCTGTACCATGTGGTGATCAACGTGATTATGATTTTGCGAAACATTTTGGTATTGACATTCCTAATATTTTTGAAGGAGTAGATATTTCTGAAGCAGCTTTTGCTTCTAAAGACAATGTAAAAATTGCAAATAGTGATTTTCTAAACGGAATGAACTACAAAAAAGCAACCAAACGCGCCATTTACGAATTAGAACAAATAGGCCAAGGCGAAGGAAAAACCAATTATCGTTTGCGTGATGCCGTATTTTCTAGACAGCGTTATTGGGGAGAACCATTCCCAGTGTATTACGTTAATGGGATGCCACAGATGATTGACAAAGCACATTTGCCAATTGTATTACCCGAAGTTGAGAAGTATTTGCCAACCGAAGAAGGTGAACCACCTTTAGGTCGCGCAGATGTTTGGGCTTGGTGTACAGAAACAAACATTGTTGTCAGCAATGATAACATAAATAATACAACGATTTATCCTTTAGAACTGAACACCATGCCTGGTTGGGCAGGTAGTTCTTGGTATTTCTTCCGTTATATGGAAGATGCAACCAATAGAGGAGAAGCTTTCGCAACAGAAGATGCATTGAAGTACTGGGAAAATGTAGATTTATATATTGGAGGAAGCGAGCATGCTACTGGCCATTTATTATACTCACGTTTTTGGGTGAAATTACTTAAAGATAGAGGATTTGTAAATGTGGAAGAACCTTTTAAAAAGTTGATTAACCAAGGGATGATCTTAGGGGAAAGTGCTTTTTTATATATAGTTGAAGGTCGTTTAATTAATGAAAGTGATAATGAGTTTTCTTTTTGTCAAATTATTATTAACAAAGAATTCTTTGATTGTCTTCATCAAAAAGAAGGGTCGCTTGAAAAATTACAGAATACTTTAAGTGATTTTCTGAATGAAAAAGTAAATATTCACCAAGAATTTAATACAACATATAAAGATTATTCAAAAGCATATAGAGCTTTTAAAACAACAAATATTGATGTTAGTTATGTTAATATTCAAAATGAAATTGATTTAGTTAATCTTTCTAAAGATAAGAGATTCGATGCACTGCAAGGAGCACATTTTTATAATGGTGAAATAGTTGTTGAAAATCAAGATATTACAATTGACACAAAAATTAAAGTCTCTCGAGAAGTAGAAAAAATGTCTAAATCTAAATACAATGTTGTCAATCCAGATAATATCGTTGCAGATTATGGTGCAGACAGCTTAAGACTTTACGAAATGTTTCTTGGGCCATTAGAGCAATACAAACCATGGAATACAGCTGGTATAACAGGTGTACACAATTTCCTTAAGAAGATGTGGAAACTATATGTTGGTCAAGAGGCTTTAAATGTAAATGATACAGAGCCAACAAAAGACAATCTAAAGACATTACATAAAACCATAAAGAAAGTAGAGGAAGATATTGAGAACTTTTCGTTTAATACGTCTGTGTCTACCTTTATGATTGCAGTTAATGAATTAACGGCTCAAAAGTGTACAAGTAAAGACATTTTAGAACCATTATTGGTTTTAATATCTCCTTATGCTCCACATATTGCAGAAGAGTTATGGTCGCAATTAGGAAATAATGAGACTATTTCCACTGCAGCATTCCCAACATTTGAGGCAAGTCATTTAGTAGAAAGTAGTAAAAATTATCCAATCTCGTTTAATGGTAAAATGCGTTTTACAATGGAGTTGCCAATGGATATGAGTAAAGACGCTATAGAAGCTGCAGTTATGGCTAACGAAAAAACTATAGCGCAATTAGATGGCAGAACTCCGAAGAAAGTCATTGTAGTTCCTGGTAAAATTGTAAATATTGTTGGTTAATAAGAAATATGGAAAACCTAGATTATATTGAAATAATTGGACTATGTGCAGCAGTATTAACTACAGCTGCTTTTTTACCTCAAGTCTATAAAACATGGAAAACAAAAGACGTTTCTAGTTTATCGCTACCTATGTTAACTATGTTCTTTATAGGAGTTGTTCTATGGCTTATTTACGGCTTTTTATTAAACAGACCAGCATTGATTTTTGCAAATAGTATTACATGTGTTTCTGCTTTCTTGCTATTTTATTTCAAAATTAAATATAGAAACAGGTAGAACTTTTATATATCAGATTTCATTTTATCGAATCTATTTATCGTTCGTCTAATACTATATTCTTCTATAAGTGAGAGTTTTATTATGGAATATTCAAAAATGATATTTCAAAATAATAATTCCATAAAAATGATGACAACTTTATATCCAAATTTGGATTGCTAATTTTTTTAATGGTATTTGTATGAGTTATTAACCTCAATAAAATCTACTAGAAATGAAAATTGGAGTCCCAAAGGAAATCAAGAACAACGAAAATAGAGTAGGAATGACACCTGCTGGAGTTTTCGAGTTAACAAGGAATAATCACACTGTATTTGTACAAAAAGATGCTGGCTTTGGCAGTGGCTTTTTTGACCAAGATTATAAAGATGTTGGTGCAACTGTATTAGATACTATAGAAGAGGTCTATACGGCTGCAGATATGATTGTAAAAGTAAAAGAGCCTATTGCAGAAGAATATCCTCTAATAAAGTCGCATCATGTAGTATTTACTTATTTCCATTTTGCTTCTAGTGAGCCATTAACAAAAGCTATGATTAAAAGTGAAGCCGTTTGTATTGCGTATGAAACGGTTGAAGATAAAGATGGCTCTTTACCATTATTAACACCTATGTCTGAAGTTGCAGGTCGTATGGCAATTCAACAAGGTGCAAAATATTTAGAAAAGCCAATTAAAGGTCGTGGAGTCTTACTAGGCGGTGTTCCAGGTGTACCACCAGGTAAAGTATTAGTACTAGGAGCAGGTGTTGTTGGAATTCAAGCCGCTAAAATGGCAGCAGGTTTAGGTGCTCATGTAACGATTATGGATATTAACATGAAGCAGTTACGTTATGTCAATGATGTTATGCCAAGTCATGTAGTTACAGAATTTTCAAGTGAATATAATATTAGAAAACGTATTAAAGATCATGATTTAATTATTGGTGGTGTATTGGTTAAAGGTGCTAAAGCTCCAAAATTAATCACTAGAGATATGCTTAAGGATATGCGACCAGGGACTGTATTGGTAGATGTCGCAGTAGATCAAGGTGGTTGTATAGAAACTACAAAAGCAACTACGCACGAAAATCCTACATTTATTATTGATGATGTGGTGCATTATTGTGTAGCAAATATGCCAGGCGCTGTACCTTATACATCAACATTAGCATTGACCAATGTTACCTTACCATATGTATTACGATTGGCAAATCAGGGCTGGGAAAAAGCATGTGAAAAAGATGAAATGCTGGCAAAAGGTTTAAATATTGTTAAGGGTAAAATTGTCTATGAAGAGATAGCAGAAGCCTTTAATTGGTCAGTAGATGCCATGTAAACTGCAGTTCTGACATATAGAATATGACAAAAGCCAAATTTTAGCTCTTAACTATAATTTGGCTTATTTTTTGCTATTCATTTAGTACATTTACAATAATAAAAATTAAAATTATGGGAGGATATTATATACTAATAGGAGCAATAGCATTAGTAAGTTGGTTGGTTAGTAACCAATTAAAACGCAAATTTGCTAAGTATTCTAAGATACAATTACGTAATGGATTATCAGGTCGTGAAATAGCGGAAAAAATGCTAGCTGATAATGGTATTTATGACGTTGAGGTGATTTCTACACCAGGAAAATTAACAGATCATTACAATCCAAAAAACAAAACTGTAAATTTAAGTGAAGCTGTATATAATCAGCGAAATGCAGCTGCCGCTGCCGTAGCAGCACATGAAGTTGGCCATGCTGTTCAACACGCACAAGCTTATAGTGCATTAGGGATGCGTTCTGCATTAGTACCTATAGTTAGTGTAACATCTGGTATGTCTACATGGGTAGTATTTGGTGGATTGATATTAGGTGCGGCTGCAGGAGTTGGATTTGGATATTGGGTTGCTATTGCTGGTTTGGCGATGATGGGATTTGCTACCTTATTTAGTTTTATTACTTTACCAGTAGAGTACGATGCAAGCAACAGAGCATTAGCTTGGTTAAAGAATAAAAACATGTTGTCACAAGAAGAATATAAAGGTTCTGAAGATGCATTAAAATGGGCAGCTAGAACGTATTTAGTTGCAGCTATTGGATCTTTAGCTATGTTATTATATTGGGGATTACAAGTCTTTGGTGGAAGTGACTAAAACTTAAAATGTATTAAGCATAAAGCTCTGAGTACTCAGGGCTTTTTTTATTGTAATTTTGTGCTGTTAATTTCTTAGTGCTGTGAATAGAGGAATCATCTTCATGCTTATTGCTACATTCGCCTTTTCGTGGATGAATTTAATGGCAAAATACTTACAAGATTTTCACCCAATCCAAGTTGTTTTTTTTAGAACTTTTGGAACCTTTATTTTCATTTTCCCGTATATGGTTTATAAAAAAGTTCCTATTGCTGGAAAGTATGTGTTTTGGTTGAGCATAAGAGGCATATTGAGTTTTATCTCGCTGGCTTTGTTTTTTAAAGTTGTTCAAGATATTCCGCTAGGCTCTGCTGTGGCTTTGCGTTATACGGCTCCAATCTTTAGTGTTATACTGGCTTTTTTCTTCTTAAAAGAAAAAGTAAAGTTTTGGCAATGGATTAGCCTAATTATAGCTTTGATTGGAGCTTTTATAATGAAAGGAGTTGATTTTAGGATAGATACAAGCAGTTTTACCCTAATTATGCTATCTTCTTTATTTGTAGGAGGTGTATTTGTTATAATCAGATTTTTAGGGCCAAAAGAGCATTATCTAACCATCATTAATTATTTTATGGTTTTTTCTATAATAGGAAGCCTTTTCTTTATCAGTAAATGGAGAATGCCTATTGGCGAAGAATGGTTATGGATAAGTTTAATTGGGACCTTGGGTTTAGTAGGACAAGTATTTTTAACAAAATCCTTTCAACTTGCAGAGACAAGTGCAGTTGCACCGCTTAAGTATATGGAGTTAGTGTATGCCTTGCTTTTTGGTTTTTTATTATTTGGTGAAACCTATGGTTTATGGCCAATAATTGGGATGCTATTAGTTGTCCTTGGAATGCTTCTTAACATTATAATTAAACGTAATAAATAAACACGTTATATCTTAATCTGTCGATTAATCTGTTGTTGTAATGAAATAAAAGTTTCAGTCCTAGAAACTCCTTTTATACTTTGAATTTCAGAATTTAGCACATGCATCAAATGCTCGTTGTCCTTGGATAAGATTTTAATAAATATACTCCACTCACCAGTAGTATAATGACATTCTATAACCTCTGGCACTTTCTGTAGCTGTTTTACAGCCTCAGGATTACTTACAGCCTTATCTAAATAAACACCTACAAAAGCCATAGTGTTATAGCCTAATACCTTTGGATTAACAATGAATTTTGAACCTGCTAATAGGCCAGATTTTTCAAGTTTTTTAAGACGTTGATGAATTGCAGCTCCTGAGATTCCTACATTTCTAGCAATTTCTAGAATTGGAGTTCTAGCATCTGCCATTAAGGCTCTAAGTATCTTTTTATCAATACCATCAATATAAATGCCTTTATCATTAACCTTCATGAGTAATTCTATTTAGAATTTGAAAGTTAAAAATAAGAAAACGATTTCAAATTGAAGTTTTAATGCATTAAAACTTCAGTTCAAATGTTTAAAGGGTTGTAACCTAAATAAGGGACTTCATGTTCAGAGAAATTAACACCATAGGTTTTAAGCTCTTCTAATATTGGATTATAGACTTCTTTTGTAATTGGGATTTGAACACCAGGTGTTTTTATTTTGCCATTAAGAATAGCTATGGTTGCAATGGCAACTGGTAATCCTACAGTTTTTGCCATTGCAGTATAAGTTTGATCCTCACCTACAGTGACCATTGTAGAGTCAATTTGATGTTTTTCGCCATTAAGTTCATAGCCAAATTTATGATACATAACAATCATATCCTTGTCTTCTTTACTTAATGTCCAACTATCCATTAGTATTTTTTGTAAAATTTTAGCAGGTGTCGCTTTATCTAGTTCTACCATTTTGTTAGCATTAAAAATATCTAATTCTAAAAACTTATCCCAAACGATATCATCTTGATCAATTTTTAAAGCATGTCTAAATTTAAGTTCTACTGAATCTGTTGGACTATATGGTAAAAAGGCGTTTACAAAATCGCGATAACTCATATTAGCACTATCGTCAATGGTATAACTATCGTCAGTCATACCTAATTGAACGAAAATATTCCAAGCACGACTAAAGCCCACGCGTCTCATAGTACCACGATATAAAGTTTTAACGTGATCTAAGCCATAAACATGTTGATATTTTAATGAATCTCTATTAGCATAAGCTTCAAAACGGCCATATTTCTCAACTTCTAAAAATTCAGTACGTCTAAATAACCTGTGATATGGAATGTATTTAAATTGATCTTCTTGTAAAAATTTTGCTGCTCCACCTTGTCCTGCAACAACTACATTTCTTGGGTTCCATGTAAACTTATAATTCCAAAGGTTGTTATCACTTTCAGGAGCTACTAAACCACCAGTGAAAGATTCGAATAAAATCATTTTACCACCCTTGTCTCTTATTTGATCAATGACTTGCATGGCACTCATATGGTCAATACCAGGATCCACACCAATTTCATTCATAAAAACAAGATTATTGGCTTTTGCATCATTATGCAAGGCTTGCATTTCTTTACTAACATATGATGCAGTTACCATGTGTTTTTTGTAGGTTATGCAGTCTTTTGCAACTTCAATATGAAAGCGTGCAGGCAACATAGAAATTACAATATCTGCACTTTTAACTGCTGCTATTCGAGATTCAGTATTAAAGACATCTAGATGAACAATATCAGCTTTTGCGTCATTTCCCACAAGCTTTGTTACATTGTCAACATTAAGATCACCAATGGTAATATGAAGATTTTCAGACTGAGATTTGTCGAGTAAATATTTTATAAGGTATGATGATGATTTTCCAGCACCAATGATTAAAATTTTTCGCATAATGGGTTTATATGACTAATTTTGTATGGCACGAATGTAATAAATCCAAAAGGTATTACAGACCGAAATTTTACTTTAATTATGAACAAAAAGTTATTAGTTACAGGATCAGTTTTAGGAATTTTAGGAATTATATTAGGTGCTTGGTCAGCCCATGGCTTAGAGAAATTTGTTGATACTGATGCAGTTAAATCTTTTGAAACTGGTGTACGATATCAAATGTACCATGCTTTTTTACTTTTAATTCTAGGAAGCACCTCTTTTATAAATTTAAGGTTCAAAAAAATCATATTCTATTTAGTAATTATAGGTCTCATTTTCTTCTCAGGTTCTATTTATGGTCTCGCCACAAATGACCTTACAAGCTTTAATTTTGAGAGTATTGCGATGATTACTCCAGTTGGTGGATTATCTTTAATTATTTCATGGTTGATTATGTTAATCGGTATTTTGAGAAATAAGGTCGATTAATGCTAATTCACAATGTCGTTTTGAAATAAAATGATAATTTTGCATCCTAAACAACACAAAAATTATGGTAAACCATACATCATTAACGAAAACGATTTCGTTAGATCAATACGGCATAAAAAATGCTAAAGTTAATTATCAGCTATCTTCAGACGAGTTACATGCTGAAACAATCTCTAAAGGCCAAGGGGTGGAATCTTCTTCTGGTGCCTTAGCGGTTAATACTGGTGAATTTACAGGGCGTTCTCCAATGGACAGATTCATTGTAAAGGATGCCATTACTGAAGACAAAGTTTGGTGGGGAAATATTAACATTCCCTTCGAGAGTGATAAATTTCAAAAGCTTTATGATAAAGTTGTAGACTACTTATCTGATAAAGAACTTTATGTTAGAGATAGTTATGCGTGTGCAGACGAAGATTACAAACTAAATATTAGAGTAATTAACGAATACCCTTGGAGTAACATGTTTGCTTACAACATGTTTTTACGACCAACAGAAGATGAGTTAAAAGATTTTTCGCCTGAGTGGACTGTAGTAAATGCACCAGGTTTTATGGCAGATGCAGAAATTGATGGTACACGTCAGCACAATTTTGCGATTTTAGATTTTACTCGTAAAGTTGCTTTAATAGGTGGTACTGGTTATACAGGCGAAATTAAAAAAGGTATTTTCTCTGCTTTGAATTTTATTCTGCCAGTTTATAAAGATACATTACCTATGCATTGTAGCTCAAATGTTGGCAAAGATGGTGATACTGCGATTTTCTTTGGTTTATCTGGTACAGGAAAAACAACACTATCAACAGATGCTAATCGTAGCTTAATTGGTGACGATGAGCACGGTTGGACTAAAGAAAATACGGTGTTTAATTTTGAAGGTGGCTGTTATGCTAAAGTAATTAACCTATCTCAAGAACAAGAGCCAGAAATTTATGATGCTATAAAGAAAGGAGCTATTCTCGAAAATGTGATTATGGATGATAACGGAGTAGTTGATTTTGCAGATACTTCTATTACGCAAAATACAAGAGTTAGCTATCCTATTTATCACATAGAGAATATTAGAAAACCTTCAGCAGGTAAAAACCCAAAAAATATATTTTTCTTAACAGCAGACGCCTTTGGTGTTCTTCCTCCAATTTCAAAATTAACACCTAGTCAGGCTGCTTATCACTTCATTTCTGGTTATACTGCTAAAGTTGCAGGTACAGAAGCAGGAGTTGTAGAGCCTGTTCCTAGTTTTTCAGCTTGTTTTGGCGCACCTTTTATGCCATTACATCCTACTGAATATGCAGATATGTTGAGTAAAAAGATGTTAGAAGCTGGTGTAAATGTGTGGTTAGTAAATACAGGTTGGACAGGTGGTCCTTATGGAGTAGGCACACGAATGAAATTAAAATACACTCGTGCAATGATTAATGCGGCTTTAAATGGGGATTTAGGCTTATATAATTATGATGATTATCATATTCACTCTGTATTTGGAGTAGCCCAACCAAGAAGTTGTCCAGGAGTACCAACAGAAGTATTGAGCCCAAGATCAACATGGAATGATGATGAAGCATATTACAAAATGGCATTTAAACTATCTAATGCGTTTAGAGAAAACTTTAAGAAGTTTGAATCTTATGCATCAGAAGAAATTAGACGTGGAGGTCCACAGCGTTATGCACATTAAATAAATTAAGAGTAATAAAAAAGCGATTCTATTTATTTAGAATCGCTTTTTTTTGTAATCTCTATTATTAAGAGTTATTTCCCTTTGTTAACAGAATCAATATATTTCTGTAGAGCCATAGTCATTGAAGGGGTTTCTGGAGTTGGTGCAGATATATCCACTCGCAATCCTTTTTCTTTTACCGCTTTTACAGTGGTATTTCCAAATACAGCAATACGCGTTTCGTTTTGCTTAAAATCCGGGAAATTATGAAATAACGATTCTATACCAGATGGACTAAAGAATACTAATATATCGTAAGTAACATTTGATAAATCAGATAAATCGCTTATTACAGTTTTATAGAATGTAGCTTGCTTCCAGTTTACCCCTAAATCGTCTAGCATTTCAGGAATAATTGGTTTTACCTTATCTGTTGTAGGTAGTAAAAATGTTTCGTCCTTGTATTTTTTAATAAGTGGAGACAATTCAGCAAACGTACGTTTACCAACGTAAATTTTACGTTTTCTGTAGACCACATATTTTTGTAAATAGTAAGCAACAGCTTCAGACTGACAAAAGTATTTCATAGAATCAGGCACTTTAAAGCGCAATTCATCAGCGACTCTAAAGAAATGATCAACAGAATTTCTACTCGTTAATATGATTGCTGTAAATTTACTAAGGTCAATTTTTTGCTGTCTAATGTCCTTAGAAGATACACCTTCAACATGAATGAAGGGTCTAAAGTCCACTTTTACTTTTTGCTTTTCTTGCAAATCAAAGTATGGAGAGTTCTCTATTTTAGGCTCTGGTTGCGATACTAAAATTGTTTTCACTTTCATACGTAAACCATTGTTTTAAGCGTTATATTCCCTAATGACCTTATATAAAAGCACATAAGGGCCAATTTCGAGAGCGCAAAGATACAACAAAAAATAGAAAAAATTGGGATTTATTATTTTTTGATAGTTTTTGAAAGAAGTTAAAAAACCTATGAGATTAATGAGGCAAATCAAGATAAAGGTTGCTATTATAACAACATTTGCATTAGTACTTGTATATAGCAGAAGTAAGTTGGCAATTAAAAATATAATACCTGAATAATTTTTAAAGGTTGTTTTTTGAAATAAGTAGTTGTCTATGAGGCTATCAATTTCAAAGAGACTACCTATAAGGCGCTCTAAGAGTACTTTAATTATAATAATAGTTGAAATGGCAAATAATAGCTTTAAAAATATGGTAAGCTCAAATGTTAGCGGAGATACGAATGTGGTATAGCTGTAGTAAATAAATATACTTGATGATAAAGCTAAATTTATAAAAAGGAAACTATCAAATTGATCGACAAATTTTTGATCTTTTGTATATATTTTAAGGTATTTAGAATTTCCTATAACATATAAGAAATCATTAAACCTCATCGTATTTAAAAATTTAGCTGCAACAATAGCAAGTAAACCTATAATTGTGAATATAGTGAACCACTCATGGGTAATCAAATTTCGCATAGTGCTAAATTATAAAGAAAAATAGGCTTAACATAATTAGTTAATCATATCTATCAAAAAAGTTAATTACAATAGATAATCCATTAAAAACTTTACATTTGTTGAAATTCTAAAAGTCGCTTAAAAGCACATTTAAATGTTGGTTAATGTCTGACGCAATAGTAATCATACCTACTTACAATGAGATAGAAAATATAGAGTCTATTATTAGAGCTGTGTTTTCGCAAGACAAGGATTTTCATGTCTTAATTGTAGATGATAATTCACCTGATAAAACTGCAAAACAAGTCAAAGAATTACAAAAAGAGTTTTCTAACCAGTTATTTTTATTAGAACGTGAACAGAAAAGTGGATTAGGTTCGGCTTACATTTCAGGGTTTAAATGGGCTCTAGAAAAAGCCTATGATTATATTTTTGAAATGGACGCAGACTTTTCGCATAATCCAGATGACCTCCTAAAACTATATAATGCTTGTGCAATAGATCATGCAGATATTTCAGTTGGCTCTAGATATGTAAAAGGAATTACAGTTGTTAATTGGCCTATGTCTCGAATTTTATTATCCTATGGAGCATCTCGTTATGTGAGACTCATAACACAAATGAAGGTTAAAGATTCTACAGCAGGATTTATTTGTTATAAAAGAATTGTTTTAGAGACCATTAACCTTAATAAAATTAAGTTTGTTGGTTATGCGTTTCAAATAGAAATGAAATTTAAAGCCTTTAAAAAAGGTTTTAAAATTGTTGAAATTCCTGTTATCTTTAAAGATAGAACTAAAGGAAAATCAAAAATGAGTGGAAGTATAATTTCTGAAGCTATTTTTGGAGTGATAAGTTTAAAACTAAAAAGTTTATTTACTAAGTAGAACGAATGATGAAGCGAAATACCCTCATAAAAAACGCTAAAATAGTCAACGAAGGAAAAATTGTTGAAGGTGATATTTTAATAGAAAATAATATTATTAAAGAAATAGAATCTTCTATTAGTGCAAAATCAGCAGATATTGTTGTTATTGATGCTGAAGGTAATTATGTGTTGCCAGGTATGATAGATGATCAGGTACATTTTAGAGAACCAGGTCTCACACATAAGGGAAATATAGAAACCGAATCTAGAGCAGCTTTGGCAGGAGGAATCACCTCATTTATAGAAATGCCAAATACGAACCCACAAACTACAACTGTTGAGAATTTAGAACAAAAATTTGATATAGCGGCAAAGTCCTCATATGCTAATTACTCATTTATGTTTGGTGGGACTAATGATAATTTAGATGAAATCTTAAAGGTAGATTCTAAAACTGTCGCAGGTTTGAAATTATTTCTGGGCTCATCTACAGGAAATATGTTAGTTGATGATCCAAAAGTTATTGAAAAAATATTTTCAAGTACAGATATGGTAATTTCCGTCCATTGCGAGGATGAAGCGACTATAAGAGATAATTTAGCAAAATACAAGTCACAATATGGTGATGATATTCCAATGGAAAAGCATCCTATTATAAGAAGTGAGGAAGCTTGTTATTTATCATCATCAAAAGCTATTGAATTAGCAAAAAAGACAGGAGCCAGATTACATGTATTTCATTTATCAACAGGAAAAGAAACTAGTCTTTTTTCAAATAAAATTCCTTTAAAAGATAAGAAGATTACAGCAGAAGTTTGCATACATCATTTATGGTTTTCTGATAAGGATTATGCTAAAAAGGGAAGCCATATAAAATGGAATCCAGCAGTAAAAACAGCAACAGATAGAGCCCAACTTTGGGAAGCACTTTTAGATGATCGAATTGATGTTATTGCCACTGATCACGCACCTCATACATTAGAAGAAAAAAATAACCCTTATACAAGTGCTCCTTCAGGTGGACCATTAGTACAGCATGCCTACGTTGCCTTATTAGAAGCATATCATCAAGGTAAAATTTCTATTCAAAAAATTGTAGAAAAAGCATGTCATAATCCAGCTATATTATTCGATGTAGAGAAACGCGGTTACGTTAAAGAGGGTTTTTACGCAGATTTAGTTATAGCGGATTTAAATAATCCATGGACGGTAAATAAAGAAAATATTCTCTATAAATGTGGGTGGTCTCCTTTTGAAGGAAGTACATTTAAAAGTAGGATAACACACACCTTTGTTAATGGTAAACTAGCGTATAACAATTTTAAAGTTTTAGATGTTAAAGCAGGACAGCGATTAACTTTTAATAGATAGTATGATTAAGAATATAAGAGTTATAATAGTATTATGTCTTTTGGTTTTTGCATGTAATAAAGATGACAAACCAAAACGACCAGATAACCTTATACCAAAGGATAAAATGTCTAATATTTTGCACGACTTATATATTATAAATGGAGCTAAAGGCGTAAATAGAAAATTGTTAGAGGCTAATGGTTTTATGCCAGAAACGTATCTACTAACTAAATATAATATTGACAGTATACAATTTGCTGATAGTAATGCTTACTATGCTTTTAATACAGAGGAATACAAATCAATTGTAAGTGAGGCAAAAGCTAGACTTGAAAAAGAGAAAGTAGAATTTGAAGAACTTCAAAAAATAGAGGGGCAAGCAGCTAAAATTAAACGAGATTCAATATCGAGGATAAACAAACGCAAAAACGACTCTATAAATAAAATTAATAAGCGCAAAAAAGATTCAATTAAAAAATCTATTGACAGCTTATACGTAACGAAAAATTAAATATCATTTAGGTATAATTTACTAACCTCATTAATTGATTTATTAATAGGTTTAAATTCAAAATTTAAAACGTTTTTTAGCTTAGAATTATCATACTTTGTAATACTTATTGCAGATTTTGCGTTTTGCTTAGATAAGCTCCTTCGTTTACCTAAAATTTTAAATTGTAACCAATCTAATCTCCAAGCTATTTGTAATAACCATGGTTTAGCTTCTTTAAGAGGCGGTTTAACATTCAATGCATTTGCTGTTTTGGTCTGAAACGTTTTAAAACTCAAATTTTCAGATACTAAAATGAAACTTTCGTTTTTAATAGAACTTTGCATTAGTTGATACATAATACTAACGACATCCCAAACATCAACATATCCAGTAATTCCGTTAACGAAATAACGCATACCATTATAAATTTGCTTAAATAAATTCCCACTGCTTCCACCTTTCCAAAAGCCTCCACCCAAAATAATTCCTGGATTTACTATCACCGTATCTAAACCTTCCTGTGAGCCACGCCAAACTTCTAATTCTGCGCCATACTTTGTTATAGCATAAACGCTATTGTCATCTTCGGGATTCCAAGCTGTTTTTTCATCAATTAGTTTTTCGGGATTATTATGGTGACCAATAGCAGCTATTGAACTGACATAACATAGTTTTTTAATACGATTAGCGATGCATAGGTTTACAATATTAGCTGTCCCTTTAATATTAACCTTACGTAAGATTCTGTATTTATCAGGTTCAAAAGATACAAAGGCAGCACAATGGTATACATTAGTAATATCTATAAAAGCCTCTTGGAGTTTTGGAATATCATTAATCTCAGCTTCAATCCATTCAATTTTATTAAAAAGTGCCTCAGGATTATCAGAAAAATATGAGAACACGTGTTTAACACGAGCTAATGTCTTTTCTCGCCTAAAGGTTGCTCTCACATGCTCATTATTACTTACTAATTTAAAAAGCAAGTGTGATCCAACTAAACCTGTTCCCCCAGTTACTAAAATCATAAAGCTAAATTACGCTTTTTTAGAATTGTCTTTTGTCTTTTAAAGCGGAAACATATCTTTGCGGAAATTTAATTATAACTATAATGGGAAAGCATTTTGTAGAAGAATTGAAATGGAGAGGAATGTTACACGATAGCATGCCAAGAGTTGAGGATCATTTATCTGAAGCAATGCGAAGTGCTTATGTTGGTTTTGACCCAACTGCAGATTCTTTGCATATTGGTAATCTTGTACCTATTATGTTATTAGCACATTACCAACGTTGTGGACATAAACCAGTAGCTTTAGTTGGAGGTGCAACAGGCATGATTGGTGATCCATCTGGGAAGTCTAGTGAAAGAAACTTATTAGACGAAAAAACGCTACGTCACAACCAAGATGCCATTAAAAGGCAACTTTCACATTTTTTAGATTTTGAAAGTGATGATGCTAATGCTGCAGTTTTAGTGAATAACTACGACTGGATGAAAGAATTTTCATTCCTTGAATTCATTAGAGATGTAGGTAAACATATTACTGTCAATTATATGATGGCTAAGGATTCTGTAAAGAATAGAATTTCTAGTGAGTCTTCGAATGATGGTATGAGCTTTACTGAGTTTACATATCAATTAGTACAAGGCTATGATTTTTTGCATCTATATAAAGACAATAGTTGTACTATTCAAATGGGTGGAAGTGATCAATGGGGAAATATTACGACAGGAACAGAGTTAATTAGACGAATTGGTGGAGGAAAAGGTTATGCTATAACATGTCCTTTAATTACAAAAAGTGACGGTTCTAAATTTGGTAAATCTGAAGGAGGAAATGTGTGGCTAGATGCTAATAGAACATCACCATATAAATTCTACCAGTATTGGTTAAATTCTAGTGATGAAGATGCTGAAAAATATATTAAAATTTTTACATTTTTAACTCAAAAAGAGATTGAAAACTTAATTGCAGAGCATTCTGAAATGCCTCATTTAAGAGTTTTGCAAAAACGTTTAGCAGAAGAGATTACAACAATGGTACATTCTAAAAATGAATTTGAAAATGCTGTAAAAGCATCACAAATTTTATTTAGTAAGTCCTTTAAGGAAGATATTAAAACATTAGACGAAAAAACCTTTTTAGATGTTTTTGAAGGCGTGAAGCAAACTGAACTACCTCAGATAGATTTAGTGTCTGGTATCGATATGATTGCTGCTTTAGCTGCAAAAACAAACTTTTTAAGTTCTAATGGTGAAGCAAGAAGAGCTTTAAAAGAAAATGCTATTGCGATTAATAAAGTAAAAGTAAAAGAAGATTATGTATTGACTTCTGAGGATTTAATTAATGATAAGTACATTATCATTAGTAGAGGTAAGAAAACAAACTTTATCTTAAAAATCATTTAAGATTTTATACAAAAAAGTGCCCGAAATCTCTTTCGGGCTCACTAACCAGTCAATCAACTTAGAGACGTTTAAGTTAATTTTTCTTTTTCATAGAATTATTAAACTTTGTCGTCTCTCGATTTAAGACGTCTTTTTTCGTAAACCTTTCAGATTATTTTTAATCATTTTTTTAAGGTGCTATTTCACAAAAGAATTTTTGAGTAAGTAAGACTTCTCCACAAGAATTAATAGCTTCTTATAAAGCCATTAAATTACATCCTCTAATATCAGAATTATCGAATCTCCCTATAATTTCAAACACGCCATTTTCATCAACTTTGCCCAAATCTTGGGTAGCTATAAAAGCGCAAGAATTAAGATTTGCTAAGTCAATCACATTAATGCCACCAGTTTTATTTGGTTGCTGAAGGGTTAAAGCATCTTCGGTATCTCTAGTTAATATTTTCATCCAAGGTACAGATTCAAAAACTCCATTCCCTTTTGAATAAGCCTGACTCAGAAGTTCAGTCATGCCATACTCACTATGAATTTCTGTGACTCCAAATCCAGATTTAAGAATAGTATGTAATTCTTGTCGTATGATTTCCTTTCGTCTCCCTTTCATGCCGCCAGTTTCCATAATAGTAGTATGCTTTAGATGAAACTGAAATTGTTCAATCAAATCTAATAAAGCAAAAGAGACTCCTATTAATAATGTTTTTTGACCTCTGGTTTCTAACTGATTCAATGTGTGCGCTAAATCCTTAAGATTGTTTAGGTAAAATCCACTTTCAGGTTGCTTAGATTTTTTAATCAAATCATTGACCATATATATTAATGACGAGCCATCACGCTCAAGATAAGACGGTAATAAAGCCAATACAACATACTCTTCAATATTGTTATAAAAATGCTTAAAACCATTTAAATAGCTTTCTTCATAAAGTTTAACATCAGTAACTATATGCTTGCTAGTTATACTTCCTGTTGTGCCAGAACTCGAAAAGATTTTTTGGACTTCACTTTTAGAGCTCAAAATGGTCTGGCTTTTAAAAAATTGAATTGGTAAAAAAGGAATTTCTTCTATACTTTTTATATCAGATGGATGCTTGTAAAGTAAGTCGCAAAATGATCTATAAACAGAGTTATTTTCAAATTGAAATCTAAAAATGTCTATAGCCAAAGCATTAAATTCAGCTTCAGATTTAATATTAAAAATAGCATCTTTAGAAATCATTTTGTAAAAATATGGAAAATAAAAAAGCGCAGCCTCAACTTTAGACCGCGCTTTTAAAATGCAATAAATAATGTTTATCTAATCACTAATTTCTTAGTCGTAGAAGCATTATTTTGTGTAATCTTAACAAGGTAAATACCTGTGTTTAAGTTTGACACGTCTATAGAATTATTTGAGATAGTCGCATTTTTAACCTGCTTTCCTAACATATCAAAAATCTGAATATTCATTTCATCACTATTTGATGAAGCAATATTCACAATTCCTGTATTTGTTGGATTAGGGTATATTTTAAATGTACTTATTTCGAATACTTCATTAGACAAAGAGGTTTCGTTAAACGATTGTGCTACTTTTAAGTTATCTATAAGAATAGTTTCATCGTCAGCTGAGTCTGATTGTCTAAGTGCAAAAGAAACAATACCTGCATTAGTACCAGGAGCATCATTAGCAATAATTGAAGAGTCGGTTTCTGTTGAAGCATCAAGCCACAATTCAGAAACAATTTCGTCTTGATCAAATTTAACAGTTACTCGATATGTTGTACCATATGTTAAATCAGTTGGCCATGTCACATCAGCCTCAGTAGAAATTGTAGAAATGCCTATGACATAATCACCACCATTTAAGGGCTCTGAGAGATCAACACGTGCAAAAAAACCAGATCCACTATCTTTAAAGTGAGCAAAATATTCATTATCTGTGCCAGTAATTGGGTTTCCAGGATCTTGTACAGTCATATCAAAAGCAAAATAGATATTCCCTGGGACTGCCCCAAATGGGAGGTTAATATCTTCACTGGATGCATGAGAAATAGCTGCCTGACCAGATATTACTAATAAATTACCATTAGGACCACTATGGTTTGTCCATGTGCTATTACCAAGTAAAGGGCCATCAGGATATGAGAAAGTCTCAGTCGCAATTAATTGTCCAAAGGATAAAAGAGAAGTTAACAGCATTAAACAAGTATAGTATAATTTTCTCATGATGTGTATTTAAAATTGTAAAATGAGAAAAGCATTAATAGAATTTAGAAAAATTAAATTTATAAAAGACGTCAAGAATATATCTATATACTTTCTCAAAACACTAAAATACGTATAAAAAAAGTATCTCGATTATTATCGAGATACTTTTGCTTTATTCAATCAAAAAAGTTTATCTAATCACTAATTTCTTAGTCGTAGACGCATTATTTTGTGTAATCTTAACAAGGTAAATACCTGTGTTTAAGTTTGACACGTCTATAGAATTATTTGAGATAGTCGCATTTTTAACTTGCTTTCCTAACATGTCAAAAATCTGAATATTCATTTCATCACTATTTGATGAAGAAATATTCACAATTCCTGTATTTGTTGGGTTAGGATATAATGAGAAATTAGTTGTTTCGAAGTCATTTGTAGATAATACTGTTTCAGCAAAAGTCTGTGCTATAACTAAATTATCTACTAATATACCTTCATTTTCAGATGAGTCAGATTGTCTAAAAGCAAATGAAGCAACAGTATCACCAGGATCAGCTTCGTCAGCACCTATAATTGATGTGTCACTTTCAGTAGCAGCATCAACCCAAAGTTCTGCTATATTAGTATCTTGATTATATCTAACGGTTACTCTATAAGAACTGCCATAAGTTAAATCAGTAGCCCAAGTTGCATCGGCTGTGTTTTGGTCAGAAGAGATACCAACGGTATAATCTCCTGCGCCAGAAGGAGCAACAATATCAAGTTGAGCAACAAATCCAAAACCATCGTCCTTAAAATGAGCAAAATATTCAAAATCACTTCCACCATCTCCAATCGGTACTCCAACATCTGGAACCGTCATGTCAAAGGCAAAAAACAATTCTCCAGAAACAGATGTAAATGGTAAGTTGATATCCTCACTTGGTGTTCCATGTTGTACTAGAGCTTGTCCAGAAATTACTTGTAAGTCACCATCGTTGCCACTATGGTTAGTCCATTCGCTATTTCCTAGTAAACTACCATCTGCATAAGAAAAAGTTTCAGTAATAGGTAAAGTCAGTTGTGGGTCGCAATTAGGACTGTTAATACTTCTAGAAAAGTCACAACTACTGTTGCCAGCATCTCCCATGAAAGTAACGGTAAAATCTGTGCCTTCAGTTATACCAGTAATCGTAATTGTTCCAGCTGCGACGCTTGTTGGGTCATCGCCGCCCACAGTACCATTTCCTCCTGTATCAACTATGTAAGTTGAAGTTCCACCACCTGTGTATTCTATCGTTACATTATAAGTATCTGTTGTAGCAGGAGTAATAGCGTCACATGTTTCTGTAATAGTTCCAACTTGTAAATCACAAGGATATGCTATGCTAAAGTCGATCGAATCAGTGTCTAAAACGCCACCATCAATTAAATCTAAACTAACGGTGTATGTGTCACCATCTGCAGTAGGAGAAATTGTAAATGGACTAGTAACTCCATTTGTTGTAACAGGTGAACCTGCGTTAGTAGTTACTGTAATATTTACTGTTGCACCAGGAGCATTTGCAACTGTGAATTCTATATCAACAGAAGTTGTTCCAGAGTCAAGTGCCTGATTATTATTAGGAGACGTAATTGATACTGTAGGATTAGTATTAGCTGTAGTAGAATAAGATCCAAATGGAACTATGTTACTCAAAGCCGAAGCTGAATTACAGAGCCCTTCATTATCAAGTATATTTAACGCACCATAAGTGAAATCTGTTACTACAAATGCACCTCCGTTAGCTGCTACACCATCTACACGATAAACGTAAGAATCTAAATGTTCCCAATCTAGACCTGTGGCATCCTCATTTTCAACACCAAATCTATCAATAATTGTATCTCCAGCATCAGTAAGTTGCCATGCATCATCACCATTTCCATTGACACTACTATTTTCTATTACATTGGTAGTAATACCAAATTCAGAATCAATAGTAGCACTACTATTGGTGATGTAAGCAAAAGCATCAGAAATAGTACCTAAAGAAGATATATCAATAATACCTGTAAATCCATTTCCATTTGATTGTCTAACTAAGTTCCAACCTGTAAAGTCAATAGTACCATCTACATAAATTTCGACAGTTCGTCCTGCTTGACTAGGACAGGAAGAATCCACGTAACTAGTAATAACAGCTTCTTGTCCAAAAGACAGAGATGTTATAAGCATTGATAAGCATAAAAAGTAAAGTTTTTTCATAATCGATTATTAAAAAATTAGTTCATAAATATACTAACAAATAGTGAGTTTGTATAGAAGAGTTTATTAACAAATGTCTTTTTTACAATAAGTTAACATAGTAACTGTTAGATGGTTTTAATTTACAGTAACTTAGAATTTAATGTTAGCGAATTGTTATCAATTAGGAATTCTCATTAAGTTAAGGTAGATATATTTTATATTTACGAAACCTTAAAATTGTATTTACATTGAAGAAAAAGGATATCAAAATATTATTGGTAGATGATGAACCAGATATTTTAGAGATTGTAGGTTTTAATTTATCTGCTGCTGGTTACCAAGTAATTACTGGTGAAAATGGAGTTGAAGCGGTTGAAAAAGCAAAAAAACATAAGCCTCACTTAATTATTTTAGATGTAATGATGCCAGAAATGGATGGAATTGAAGCTTGTGAGCGAATAAGAGAGCAATCTGATTTGAGTGATACAATTATTACATTTTTAACTGCCAGAGGCGAAGATTATTCTCAAGTTGCTGGTTTTGATGCAGGAGCTGATGATTATATAGCAAAGCCTATTAAACCTAAAGTCTTAGTGAGTAAAGTAAAGGCACTTTTAAGACGTCTTAAGAACTCTGAAGACGCAGCAGATGCTATTGTTAAGATTGGGGATTTGGTAATTTATAAAGAAGAATATAAGATTACCAATAAAGGAGTAGAAATTACGCTACCAAGAAAAGAGTTTGAATTGTTATCTTTGTTAGCAACCAAACCTGGTAAGGTTTTCAAGCGCGAAGAGATTTTAGACAAAGTCTGGGGAAATGAAGTTGTTGTTGGTGGAAGAACAATAGATGTTCATATTAGAAAGCTTCGCGAGAAAATTGGCGATAAATCCTTTAAAACCGTAAAAGGCGTTGGTTACAAGTTTGTGGACTAATGCAGAAAAAAAACCTTAGGAAAACTTATAAATTTGCATTGCGTACTTCGCTTTATGTAACTTTATTTACAACACTCTTGGTGAGTGTTTTTTTATACTACTATCATACGTTTAATTGGCAGATTGTACTTTTTCCTGTGATTTGCTTTCCTCTATGTTTTATTATTGTTCAGTATAGAGTAGAGCGTTTTATTTATAGACGTGTTAAAAAGATATATGATGATCTTACACTTTTAGAGTCTACCAGTTTAAGACAGCAACCCATTACCACAGATATGGGAACACTTACCAAAGAAATTGATAAATATGCAAGAGATAAAAAAATTGAAATTGAAACTTTAAGAGTTAGAGAAGAATATCGTAAAGAATTTATTGGTAACGTATCTCATGAATTAAAAACACCTTTATTTACTGTGCAGGGCTATGTGGATACCTTATTAGACGGAGGTATTAAAGATGAAAAAATAAGAAAGAAGTATCTCACTCGTGCAAGTAAGGGTGTTGAACGTCTATCTTATATTCTTAAAGATTTAGATATGATTACCAAACTAGAAGTTGGTGATCTTAGATTAGACAAAGAAGAGTTTGATACTGTTAAACTTGTACAGAGCGTGTTTGATCTTTTTGAAATGAAAGCCGCTAAGAAAAATATAACATTGACTTTTGATATTGATTATACAGAGCCTATAATGGTTAATGCAGATAAAGAACGAATTCAGCAGGTGCTAACCAATTTAGTAGTTAATTCTATTAAATATGGAAGAGAAAAAGGGACTACAGAGATTAGTATTGAAAATCTAATAAAAAACAAAGCTATTATCAGAGTAACAGATAATGGTGAAGGCATATCTGAACAAAATTTGACACGCCTCTTTGAACGATTCTATCGTGTCGACAAAAGTGGATCTCGAAAAGAAGGTGGTTCAGGGTTGGGTCTATCTATTGTAAAGCATATTATTGAAGCTCACGAAGAAAAAATCTATGTAGAAAGTGAATTAGATGTTGGTAGTGAGTTTTCTTTTACCTTAGAAAAGACTAAATAATTTGTTGTAATTAACCACGTATTCTTGCGATTCAAAACCTGAATAATTTTCAACTTCTGATAGCATTTTTATATTAAACTCATTTTGAGTTGAATATGGTACTATACTTTCATCATTCAATTTTTTAGCCAAATATTCTTGTTCAAACTGTCCAGGTGTAGGTATAAAGAAGGCTTTCTTTTCAAGTTTTGCTAAATCCATTATTGTGGTATAACCAGATCTGCTTAAAATAAGATTACTTTCATTTATAGCTATTTCAAGTTCTGTACTAGTCATAAAATTATAAATAGTTATGTTTCCAAGAATTTCTTTTTGTTGATTAGATTCAATCTTCCCTTTAATAAGAAGAATTTTGCCTTTATAATGTTCTAAATCACTTAAAAGCTTTTCTTCTAAAAAAGTACGCTGAGGTTCTGGACCAGATAATAAGACAAGAAGATCGTATTTAGCTTTTGTATCAATTTTTTTAAATCGAGTTAAAGGCCCTAGATATTTTACGTCTTGTGGAAAACCTTCTATATGACCTAAATTTCCACTTAAATTTTTAGTACCAATATGATCTGGCACCCAACATTCATGAAACTTAGAAATTATCTTTTGATGTAGTTTAGAGCTTAACCAAGTCGTACTTCCACTTAGAACCCGTAATTGGTGTGTTATAAATACAGAAGGTATTTGTTTATGTCTTACGCCAAATCGATTATCTGAAATTATACCAGAAATTGCTTCACATTCAACAATAGATTCTATGTGTTTTTTCTCCTTTTTTATAGTTTTTAAAAGATGTGGAGAATCTTTTATCAATTTTAACTTAAAACTATTAGCCTTCTTTGCATAAGTAATATTGTATGACGGGAGTTCAATAGATTGTAGTTCAGGAAATTCTTTTTTTAATAGCTCTAAAGCAACTCCATCACTAGCGATAATGGGTAAAAAGCCATGCTCTATTAAGGAGTTAATAATAGGAATACAACGTGTTGCGTGCCCCAATCCCCAATTTAAAGGAGCGACTAAAATACGTTTCTTGTTTCGAGCAGAATCCAGAATCCTTTATTATTTTAGAGATGTCATTAATAAACAAAGATAAACCTAAAATGTTTCCTTAATTTTACCAAATTATTAATATTACGAAGAAATAATAAGTACCAGTGGGAAGTAAAAATAAACTTAAACGCTTTAAAGAAAACGAAACGTTTAAGAACGTATTCCAACCCTCCAGAGATGAATTAGTTAATGCTAATTATCATTTAAAAGGAAATTGGAGAAAAGACGTTTTTAAAAATGATAAGCCATTAGTTTTAGAATTAGGATGCGGAAAAGGAGAATATACAATTGGTCTAGCAAAGCGTTGTCCTGATAAGAATTTTATTGGCATTGATGTAAAAGGAGCTCGTTTTTGGAGAGGTGCAAAAACTGCAATTGAAGATAATATCCCTAATGCAGCTTTTATTAGAACTCAAATTGAACTTATAGAATATGTTTTTGCAGAAAATGAAGTAAATGAAATTTGGATTACGTTTCCAGACCCTCAGATTAAATACAAGCGCACAAAACATAGAATGACCAACCTCCAGTTTTTAGAACGTTATAAAAAAGTACTAAAAGCTGATGGATTGATGCACTTAAAAACTGATAGTGAATTTATGCATGGTTATACACTTGGATTACTTCATGGTTTAGGATACGAGGTCTTGTATGCTAATCATAATGTATATAAACTCGAAGGAAGTCCAGAAGAAGTAACTGAGATTCAAACCTTTTATGAAAATCAATATTTAGAGAAAGACAAAGCAATTACGTATATTAGATTCAAAATCAACTAAAATTTGAGTATTACAGTCGTATTCTTCCTCGGACTCTTCGTGGCACTTCTAGGAGTCATTCCTCCAGGATTGCTTAATATGACAGCAGCAAGAATAAGCCTAAAAGAAGGTGCAGGACGAGGAATTATGTTCTCTACAGGAGTTTCAATCGTAGTTTTTATTCAAACATATATAGCTGCAATTTTCGCAAGATATTTATCTAATCGGCCAGATATAGTAGAAATTCTACAGCGTGTGGCTTTTGTTATTTTTGTACTTATTACCATTTATTTTTTAGTGCTAGCTTCAAAGCAATCTGAAGCTAAAGTAGAAACTGAAATTAAAAGTAAACATGGTCGTTTATTACATGGTATGTTGCTTTCTGCTCTTAATGTATTTCCTATTCCGTATCAAGCCTATATGACTATTACTTTAGCATCTTTTGGTTGGATGAATTTTGAACGTACTAGCCTTATTACTTATGTTACTGGTGCATCTATGGGTACGTTTGTAGCACTTTATTTTTACATATTTTTCTTTGATAAAATAAAAGATAAGAAGTTTACATCTCAAAAAAGTATGAATTTCAGTATTGGAATAATTACCGGACTTGTAGCGCTTATCACTTTCATTAATATTTTAAGAGAACTTTAAAATGAAGCCTGAAACTTTAGGATTTTTTGAAAAAGTATATGACGTTGCAAGACTAGTGCCTTTTGGAAGAGTAACAAGTTATGGCGCCATAGCTAAATATTTAGGGGCTGCAAAAAGCGCAAGAATAGTAGGATATGCTATGAATGGTTCTGGAGGAAAAGACGTGCCAGCGCATCGTGTTGTAAACAGAAAAGGCCTTTTAACAGGAAAGCATCATTTTGAAGGGACCAATTTAATGCAGCAACTTTTAGAGAGTGAAGGAATTGAGGTTGTAGATAATCAAATCCAAAACTTAGAAACTGTGTACTGGGACCCAACAAAAGAATTATGATTTTAAAACGTATTTAAAAGCATAAAATAGCTCTATTTAGAATCTAAATTGAGGCATTAATCAATTCAATTTTAACCCTTCAAAATTTAAACTTTTAGCAGTATCTTTGCATTTAGAATTAATCTAGATAAGAAGTGAAGCTTAATAAACAAGATATATTAAACGCGCTAAAAACTATAACCGCTCCTGGTGAAGGGGAAAATATGGTAGACAGTGGTGCAGTAACCAATGTAGTGACATTTGCAGATGAGGTTATTGTAGATATTACGATTAAAAACCCAAGCCTTCAAGCAAAAAAGAAAACAGAAGTAGAGATTTTGCAAACTATTCATAGAACTGTTTATGAAAAGGCAAAAATAACAGTCAATATTAAAGTTGACGCTCCGAAGAAACCAACTACAAATGAAATTAAAGGGAAATCGATTCCTGGGATACAGAATATTGTAGCTGTAGCTTCTGGTAAAGGCGGAGTAGGCAAATCTACAGTAACAGCAAATCTAGCTGTTACCTTAGCGAAAATGGGTTTTAAAGTTGGTGTTTTAGATGCGGATATTTATGGGCCATCAATCCCTATTATGTTCGATGTAGCTTCAGAAAGACCATTATCAGTTAATATTAATGGAAAGTCTAAAATGAAACCTGTAGAAAATTACGGTGTTAAAGTATTGTCTATAGGGTTTTTCACAAAACCAGATCAAGCTGTAATTTGGAGAGGACCAATGGCTTCAAAGGCTTTAAATCAAATGATTTTTGATGCAGCTTGGGGAAAATTAGACTTCTTATTAATTGATTTACCACCAGGAACAGGTGATATACATTTAAGTATTATGCAAGCACTTCCTATTACAGGATCTGTTGTAGTAAGCACACCTCAAAATGTAGCTTTGGCAGATGCAAAGAAAGGTGTCGCAATGTTTCAACAAGATAGTATCAATGTTCCTGTTTTAGGGATTATAGAAAATATGGCATATTTCACTCCTGCAGAACTACCAGAAAATAAATATCATATATTTGGTAAGGAAGGAGCAAAAAATCTAGCTGAAGATTTAGAAGTTCCATTTTTAGGAGAAGTGCCATTAGTGCAAAGTATTAGAGAAGCTGGTGATATTGGACGACCTGCAGCATTACAAACTGCAACTCCAATAGAAGAAGCTTTTGAAGCCATAACTCGAGAAGTTGTGCAGCAAGTGGTAAATAGAAATGAAGATTTACCAGCTACAGAGGCGATAAAAATTACGACAATGGCAGGTTGCTCTGCTGTAAATAAAAAGTAAATGAGCTCAGAAGAACTTAAATTAAACGTTGAAAAAGCATTAGATGAAATTCGTCCATTTTTACAAAGTGACGGTGGCGATATTAACTTATTATCTATCGATGATGGTAGATTTGTTAAGGTACAACTCGTAGGTGCTTGTACATCTTGTAGTGTAAACCAGATGACATTAAAGTCTGGTGTTGAGATGACCATTAAGAAATATGCTCCTCAAATTGAAAGTGTTATTAATGTAGAATAGTAAATGTGATATTTATCATCATTCAAATTAAAATACGTTACTAGCTTTGTTTCCAACTTAAAATTTATGATTACAACAGATATACTTATAATTGGTGCAGGTCCTACAGGATTGTTTACAGTTTTTGAAGCTGGTCTCTTAAAATTAAAGTGTCATTTAATAGATGCGTTACCACAACCAGGTGGTCAGTGTTCTGAAATTTACCCTAAAAAGCCGATTTATGATATTCCTGCTTATCCAGAAATTTTAGCAGGTGATTTAACTGATAAATTACTGGAGCAATGTAAGCAGTTTGAGCCAGGTTTTACATTGGGGGAACGGGCTGAGACAATTGATAAACAAGAAGATGGTACATTTATTGTAACCACTAATAAAGGAACAAAACACCAAGCACCTGTTGTAGCTATTGCTGGCGGTTTAGGAAGTTTTGAACCAAGAAAACCTTTAATTCATAACATTTCAGATTTTGAAGATAAGGGTGTAGAATATATTATTAAAGATCCAGAAATATATAGAGATAAAAAAGTAGTTATTGCTGGTGGTGGTGACTCGGCTTTAGATTGGAGTATCTTTTTAAGTGATGTTGCTTCTGAAGTGACTTTAATTCATAGAAGAAACGAGTTTAGAGGACATTTAGATTCTGTTGAAAAAGTACAAGAATTAAAGAATAAAGGGAAAATAAACTTAATTACTCCTGCAGAGGTCATTGGTATTGTTGGTGATAGAAAAGTTAACGCTATAGTTGTTAAACGGTCACAGCATATAGAAAAGGAGTTTGAAGTTGAGTGTGATCATTTTATTCCTTTATTTGGTTTATCGCCTAAGTTAGGACCTATTGCAAATTGGGGACTAGAAATAGAAAAGAATGCAATCAAGGTAAATAATGCACTAGACTATCAAACTAATATTCCGGGTGTTTTTGCCATAGGTGATGTAAACACTTATCCGGGAAAATTAAAATTGATTCTTTGTGGTTTCCATGAAGCTACATTAATGTGTCAGGCAGCTTATAAAATCATTAATCCTGGAAAACGCTATGTATTAAAATATACAACAGTAAGCGGAATTGATGGTTTCGATGGTACACGTAAGGAAGCACCGAAAGCGGTAGTTAAGAAGATAGAATAGTGGAACAACAAGATATAAACATAACAATCATAGATAGAGAAGGTGAGGTCCATAAAATTGAAGCACCAACAGATATGGCTATGAACCTTATGGAAGTTGTCCGTTCATACGAATTAGCACCAGAAGGAACTATTGGTGTTTGTGGAGGCATGGCGATGTGTGCCTCTTGCCAATGCTATGTGTTGAGCGAAACCGAATTACCAGAAATGCAAGATGATGAAGAAGCAATGTTATCTGAAGCCTTTCATGTAAAAGATAATTCACGTTTAGGTTGTCAAATACAAATGATACCAGAAATGGAAGGCTTGGAGGTTGAGTTGGCACCAGAGAGTTAATTATTCTGTCTTGTAATCAATTAATTTAGTTGGTCCTTCAAGCAAGAATCGATCAATTTTTAAAGTACCATCTTCTGTAGTTACAATTTGCCATTTAATTAAAGATATTTTCCCATTTTCAATTTCAATACCGGTAATACTTCTTGGGTGAACACAGCTACCATCATTAAAAAAAGCAATATCACCAGGTTCTGGAAAACGTGGTCTATGTGTATGACCCGCAATGGTAATTAAATTTTTATTATCAATGATCCATTTTTTGGTGCGACGTTCTACTTTAATCAATTCTTTATAATTTTTAGCTGGACTTGTAGGATCTGCAATTCCCATCACGTTAAGAGGTTTCCATAGAATCCTAACCATAAAGCGACTCCATTTCCAAAAGAGATAATTCCACCAATCGGCTTGGTGACCATGACAGAGAAATAATTCTTGTTTTGTTTCCAAATGTTGTAAAACAATCCCTTCATTATATTTAATGTTGCAAAAGAGTTCAACATCCTCTCCAATTTTTGGGTCGAAATAAGTTGATAAATGTTTTTCGACATATTTAGGATCGCGATATACCATATCATGGTTTCCCCAAATCATATGTAAACGACCTTGTTCATGAAACAAGCGCATCAGCATATAGACATTTTTGTGCGTATTTAAAATAGATTCAAAAGATAAGTTTTCCCATAATTCATCACCATCACCGAGTTCGCAATAACTGAATCCTTCTGAGTAGTAGTGTTTTAAAGCATGAAAGTAAATGTTTCGATTATTAGCAAAATCGTCAGCAAAACTATTGTCCCCGCGATGGCAATCACTAAACAATATAAATTTAGAATTGTCGTCAAACGTAATATGTTTGGCATTTTTATAAGCACGATCTAATCTAGTTTTTGAAGACATGGAAAGCGTTTCAACTAAAATAATAAAACTTATCGAATTTTTTCAATAGCGACAGGAAGTATACGTTCTACAAACATTGTATAGGCTAATTCCGAAGGATGTAAGCCATCAGAAGCTACAAGATTAGTGTTAATTAAACCATTTCTTGTAATGTCTGTAATATTTATAAAAGTGATATTATTTATAGCACAATAATTTTCTGCAAAAGCGTTATACATGTTAATTTCCTCAGTTGTTGTCTCAGAAAGCCCAAAACCTTGACCAAAAGGCGTGTAAGCATAATCTGGTATGGAAACCACAATTATATTATTTTGGTTTCCATTAGCTAGAGTTGTTGCAGTAGTTACCAATTCGGGAAATTCTTCTTCGTAAAGCGAAAACGGTTTGCTTTGAAATTGGTTGTTAACACCAATTAGAAGTGTTACTATATCATTATCATTACTAAGATTTTCATTATTTATTGCGCTTTTAAGGTTTGTAGTTGTCCACCCTGTTTGTGCAATAACCTTTAGACTAATTGTATCTTGTCTGGAAATTTTTGTTATTAAACTATCCTTTAATTGCTCTGGAAATCTACAAGTTTCGCAAACACTCTGCCCAATAGTATAACTATCACCTAATGCTAAGATCTTATAAGATTTTGGAATTGTAATCTGTTGATCATCATTAACTCGACAAGAAAATACAACGATAAGTAAAATGACAATTAAGCCTAACTTTTTCATAATTGTAAAGATACAATTTCATAAAAACAAAAAAATGCTCCTGAAATTTAGAAGCATTTTCCTGTCTTTTTACATATAAATTATCTTGATTAAGATAATGAAATAAGCCTTATATTTTATTTGAAAGCATTTAAACCTGTAATATCTAAACCAGTAATAAGTAAATGAATATCGTGAGTGCCTTCATAAGTAATTACACTTTCAAGATTCATAGAATGACGCATAATGCTATATTCCCCTGATATTCCCATACCTCCAAGCATTTGTCTTGCTTCTCGAGCAATATTAATTGCCATATCAACATTGTTACGTTTTGCCATAGATATTTGTGCTGAGGTTGCAGTACCTGCTTCTCGCATTACACCTAGTCTCCATGCTAACAATTGTGCTTTAGTGATTTCGGTAATCATCTCAGCTAATTTTTTCTGTTGGAGTTGAAATTGTCCGATTGGTTTTCCAAATTGAATACGCTCTTTACTATAGCGTAATGCTGTGTCATAGCAATCCATAGCAGCTCCAATGGCACCCCAAGCAATACCAAAACGCGCTGAGTCTAAACAACCAAGAGGTGCACCTAGTCCAGATTTGTTAGGTAATAAGTTTTCTTTAGGCACTTTAACATTATCAAAAATAAGTTCGCCTGTTGCAGAAGCTCTTAATGACCATTTATTGTGAGTTTCTGGAGTTGAAAACCCTTCCATTCCACGTTCAACTATAAGACCATGGATACGACCTTCTTCATTTTTGGCCCAAACCACAGCAACTTGACAAAAAGGCGAATTACTAATCCACATTTTTGCACCATTTAAAAGATAATGATCTCCCATATCTTTAAAATTCGTTACCATGCCTCCTGGATTAGAACCAAAATCTGGCTCTGTTAACCCAAAAGAACCAATCCACTCACCAGATGCTAATTTTGGTAAGTATTTTTGGCGTTGTTCTTCATTGCCATATTTCCAAATAGGATACATTACCAAAGATGATTGTACTGAAGCTGTACTTCGTACACCAGAGTCTCCACGTTCTATCTCTTGCATTATTAAACCATAAGAAATTTGATCCAATCCTGCTCCACCATATTCTTCAGGTATATAAGGTCCAAAGGCACCTATTTCAGCTAAACCTTTAACAATTTGAGTTGGGAATTCTGCCTTTTGCGCAGCTTCTTCAATGATAGGTGAAACATCTCGTTTTACCCATTCTCTGGCTGCATCTCGCACTAATTTATGCTCTTCAGAGAGTAGTTCATCTAGATTATAATAGTCTGGCGCTTCGAATAAATCTGGCTTCATATTTTTTGTTTACAAAGTTTGAAACAAAAGTAACGAAAACGTTTTCATAGAGCAAAAGCTATTCTACATTTTAAGGTAAAAATCTTTGGCAAGATTCACATAGTCCTCTGTGTATTGATGACGAGCAGTTTCAATAATTAATTCGTTGTTTTCTACTTTAGTATTTTTATAAGAGAACTCTAGTAAACTTCTTTTAATTTTAGAATCAGGATTTCCTCTGACATGAAGTGATCGATTAAGAAATAATCCAATTTTTGAAGCTAAATTGATAAAATTTTGTTCTTCTTTAAAAGGAATTACAACAGAGAATATACCATTGTCTGAAAGTAAATGAGCAACAGCGTAAATTAAATGTTTAAATGGCATTGCATCATTAAAACGTGCTAAGTCACGTGCTACATTTTTACTTTTAAAATCTTCTGAATAAAAGGGTGGATTACAAATAATAAGATCAAATTGATCATCAACTTCTTCTACATATTCTAATAAAGAAGCGTGAAAGCAGAATAAACGATCAGACCAAGGAGAGTTTTCAAAATTCTCAGAGCATTGTTCATATGCACCTTCGTCTATCTCTATTGATTCAATAGTTTGTGCTTGACTTCTTTGAGCTAACATTAAAGATAATATACCTGTGCCAGCACCAATATCGAGAATAGAAAATGGATTATTTTTTATAGAAGTCCATGCTCCGAGTAATACACCATCTGTACCGACTTTCATAGCACAGCGGTCTTGATTAATTGAAAATTTTTTGAACTTGAACGGTTTATTCATAAGTATTGTCATTCCTGCGAGGCAGGAATCTATTTCTTTATAGATTATATATTGGATTAGCTACGCTGAACCTAAAGGTTTGTCTGCTTTCACAGGAATGACAAATATTATTCAAGATATAAATCAATCAAGCCTTCAGGTGTTTTAACGTCTATGACTTTATTTTCTCTGTCAACTTTTACAATAAACTCATCGTTCATTGGAATCAGAATTTCAATACCATTTCTATCAATTTCAAAAAGCGCTTGTGCAGTAGAGTCATTAATCCCAGTTATTGTACCAACATCACCAAAATTTTGATCTTTAATTTTAAAACCTATCACTTCATGAAAATAAAATTTATCTCCATCTAATTTAGGTAATAAATCAAGCGGTAAATACAATTCGGTTTTCATAAGTGAATCAGCATCAGCTTCAGTATTTACATCTTCAAATTTTAAACGCAGTAAATCAGATTTATGTAATTGAGAAGATTCAATAAAGAAAGGGACTAAATTTCCTCTTAGATCTATAAAAATGCCATCTAAGTTATTGTATAAATCAGGTTCGTCAGTATCAAGTTTAGCTAAAAGTTCTCCTTTAAAGCTATACTTCTTTACAATTTTACCTAAATAAAAACAGTCTTCTTTTTTCATCGATAATTTGAAATAAAAAACCCAGACACAATCGGTCTGGGTTTAAAAGTATAAAAATAATTTTTTTATTCTTCTTCCTTAGAAGCTGCTGTTTCTTCAGTTGCAACATCTTCTGCTACTTCTTCTTCAACAACTGGTGCAGCTGCAGCAATACGTGCTTCATTTACTGCTTTTTCTGCTTCTAATGCTTTAGCTTTTGCATCAGCATCAGCTTTAGATAAACCATCAGCTTTTGCTTGAATTTTAGCCGCTTTTTCTTCTAACCAAGCATTGAATTTTGTTTCAGCTTGCTCTTGAGTTAATGCTCCTTTTCTAACACCTCCAGCTAAGTGGTGTTTAAGCATGGCACCTTTGTACGACAAAATTGCTTTTGCAGTATCAGTTGGTTGAGCACCATTTTGTAACCATTGTACAGCACCATTAACATCTAACTCGATAGTTGCAGGATTTGTGTTTGGATTGTAAGCACCTAGTTTTTCTAAGTATTTACCATCTCTTTTAGCGCGAGAATCCGCTGCTACGATCCAGTAATAAGGTTTTCCTTTTTTACCGTGTCTTTGTAATCTAATTTTTACAGGCATAATAATTAATTAGTGAGGTTCACGACCTCTGTTATTAATGAGGGCGCAAAGATACTATATTTTTTTAATTCTCAATGTTTTAATTCACTTTAACCAAAAGAATTCTATTTTAACTAAAAGAAAAATGAAGATAGGTTCAATATTAAAAATTATTATACTTTTGATTACCTTGTTTCGTTATATTTGAAGCAAAGAAAAAGTACCATTTTAGAAATATGAAAAAACTAATCCTCTTATCTCTTGTTTTTTTTACAATATTTAGCTGTGGTGACGAAGTGCAATTTAATACACCTGCATTTCAAGGAGATCGTGCTAATCAACTCTGGAGAGCTAAAGCATTTTCTGCTAGCATTGAAGCGAACGGATTTTTAACTATCACAGGAACTAATAATATAGAAACAGTAAATCTTAGAGTTCCTTCAGTTATTGAAGGTAGATATAGAGTAGGAAATGTTAATGCAATGGAGGCTGAATATGTTGATGCATTTGGAACTGTTTATTCTACAAACAACAGACCAGATCCAACAGTGTCTGTTTACCCAGAAATTGGTGAGATTAATATTGACGAAATAGACTTAGTAAATAAAACGTTTACAGGAACCTTTAGATTTTTGGCTTTTGATGCATCTGGATTAAATTCTGTCGGTTATACAAATGGTATTTTTTACAGAGTGCCTTTAACTTCAGGTGAAATTCCTGCTGATCCAATAACATGTATAGATACCGAAATAGATACTGAAACTGCTTTGTTAGCTTACGAAGCCTCTTTTGCTTCGAGTTTAGAGTTTATTGTCAGTGCAGATTATCGAGCAGCTTGTGAAGCATATGCAGCTGCATTGAACAATCAGCGAAATTATTGTGGTGATTTAGACGGTTCAATACAAGCTATTATTGATGGTTTAGGGAACTGTGATTTAACATGCGACCAAGCTATAGCAAATAGAGTAGAGGCTGAGTCACAATATACAGCTGCTACCATTGGTGATTTTAATGATAAGTGCGCACAATATTTGTTTTATCTACAAGAAGAAATTCAGTTTTGTGGGGATGTAGATGGAAGTATTCAAACTAAAATTGATGGATTAGATTGTGGTGATGATGATGGTGATGGAGTGCCAAATGCTTTTGAAGATTTTAATGGCGATGGTGATCTTACTAATGATGATACAGATGGTGATGGTACACCAAACTATTTAGATACTGATGATGATGGAGATGGTGTTTTAACTGCAGACGAAGCCGTTGACGTAGATGGAAACCCAATTGATACAGATGGTGATTTAGATGTTGATTATCTAGATAACGACGATGATGGTGATGGGCTATTATCAAATTTTGAAACTGGTGATACAGATGGAGATGGTGTTGCAGATTACTTAGATGATGATGATGATGGTGATACTATATTAACAATTAGTGAAAATGCAGATCCAAATGCAGATGGCAATCCAGTTGATGCTATAGATACTGATGCAGATGGTACACCAGATTATTTACAAGCCTAGGTTTTTATAAAATATAATAGAAAAGCGACTCAATTTGAGTCGCTTTTCTTGTTTACAAGTGTTCATAACTTCATTTTATTAAAGCATGATTATTTCTTAATTTTAAAGTTCCGATTTTTTACTGCAAAAGAACTTTATGTACTTAATATTTGACACTGAAACTACAGGTTTACCAAAGCGTTGGGATGCACCAATTACAGATACAGATAATTGGCCAAGATGTATTCAGATTGCTTGGCAACTGCATGATGCGATGGGAAATTGTATTGAGCATCAAGATTATTTAGTTAAACCAGAAGGCTTCAATATTCCTTATGATGCAGAAAAAATTCATGGTATTTCAACCGATTTAGCACAAGAACAAGGTGTTTCACTTTCTGAGGTATTAGAAAAATTCAATGAAGCCTTAGCAAAGACCAAATATGTAGTCGGACAAAATGTAAAGTTCGATTTAAATATTATGGGAGCTGAGTTTGTACGAGAAAACCTTGCAAATCAACTTCAAGAATTACTTGTTTTAGATACCTGTACTGAACATACTGCTAGTTTATGTAAGATTCCTGGTGGACGCTATGGAAAATTTAAATTACCAACCTTAACAGAATTACATCAATATTTATTTAATACACCTTTTGGTGAAGCTCATAATGCTACGGCAGATGTTGAAGCAACCACGCGTTGTTTTTTCGAATTAATTAGAAAACAACAATATACCAAAGAACAGCTCGATGTTCAGCCAGATTATTTTCAGAGGTTTTCTGAGGAAAACCCAGATACGATTCAACTTATTGGATTAAAACACATTAACCTAAAACGTGCAAGTGCTAAGATTAATGAACGACTTCAAAGAGAACAATCAGAAGCCATCCCAACTGAAACAAATAAAGAAGCGGTTTCAAAATTAACAGAGGTTGATTTTGTACATCTGCATAACCATTCTCAGTTCTCCATTCTTCAGTCAACCATTAGCATCAAAGATTTAGTAGCTGCTGCAGCCAATGAAGATATGCCAGCTGTAGCATTGACTGATCATGGAAATATGATGGGAGCATTTCACTTTGTAAGTGCAGTTGGAAATCATAATAAAAAGATTAAGGCACAACATGCTGAAGCAGAAGAAAATGGTGAAGAGAAGAAAGGGAAGCTTATAAAACCAATTATAGGTTGTGAATTTTTTGTCTGCGAAAAGCATGATGATAAAACCAGAAAAGATAATGGCTACCAAATTGTCTTAATGGCTAAGAATAAAAAAGGCTATCACAATCTAGCAAAGCTTTCATCTGTAGCTTTTACAGATGGTTTTTACTATGTGCCACGAATTGACAAGCAACTTATTGAGCAATATAAAGAAGACCTGATTTGCCTAACAGGAAACTTATATGGTGAAGTACCTAGTAAGGTCTTAAATATTGGTGAGAATCAAGCTGAGGAGGCTTTGTTATGGTGGAAAGAAACTTTTGGTGATGATTTGTATATGGAGCTCATGCGACACAATCAAGAAGATGAAAATCGTGTGAATCCTGTATTAATTCAATTTGCTAAAAAGCATGATGTAAAGTTGATTGCTTCTAATAACACTTATTATGTTGAGCAAGAAAACGCTAATGCCCACGATATTTTACTGTGTGTAAAGGATGGTGAAAAACAAGCGACTCCAATAGGTCGAGGTCGAGGGTATCGTTACGGTCTGCCAAATCAAGAATACTACTTTAAGTCTTCTGAAGAGATGAAGACTCTTTTTAGAGATATTCCAGAAGCCATTGTCAACATTCAAGAGCTAGTTGATAAGATTGAACCTTATGAATTAGCACGAGATGTATTATTACCTGCTTTTGATATTCCAAATGAATTTAAGCATGAAGATGATGAAGCTGATGGAGGTAAACGTGGTGAAAATGCTCTTCTAAAACATTTGACTTACAAAGGTGCTGAAAAGCGATACGGCGACATTACACCAGAAATAAAAGAACGCCTCGATTTTGAGTTAAGTGTTATTGAGAATACAGGTTATCCAGGATATTTCTTAATTGTTGAAGATTTTATCAGAGAAGCCAGAAACATGGATGTATCAGTTGGTCCAGGTCGAGGTTCAGCAGCAGGTTCTGTAGTGGCATATTGCCTTTGGATTACAAATATAGATCCAATTAAGTACGATTTACTTTTTGAGCGTTTCTTAAATCCAGATCGTGTGAGTATGCCAGATATCGATATCGATTTTGATGATGAAGGTCGTGGTCGTGTTATGGATTATGTAATTAATAAATATGGTTCTAATCAGGTTGCGCAGATTATCACTTATGGAACCATGGCAGCAAAGTCATCCATTAGAGATACGGCCAGAGTATTAGATTTACCACTTGGTGATGCAGATCGAATTTCGAAGTTAATTCCGACGATGTCTAAGCTAGGAAAGATATTTGGCTTATCCGAAAAGGACTTGACTAAAAAGTTTAGAGCTGAAGATTTAGATAAAGTCAATGAGCTTCTCAATATTTCGGATGGTGAAGACTTACAAGCAGAAACTGTAAACCAAGCAAGAGTTTTAGAAGGTTCGGTTCGTAATACTGGTATTCACGCTTGTGGTGTGATAATTACACCTGGTGATATTACCAATTATGTTCCTGTAGCTTTAGCCAAAGATTCTGATTTATATGTCACACAGTTTGATAACTCTGTAGTTGAAAGTGCAGGCTTATTAAAGATGGATTTCTTGGGATTAAAAACACTAACCTTAATTAAGGATACCGTTAAGATTGTAAAAGCAAAACATGGTATTGTGCTAGATCCTGAAAGTTTTCCGCTTGATGATGAAGAGACTTATGCATTATTTCAACGAGGTGAAACGGTTGGGATTTTCCAATATGAATCTCCGGGTATGCAAAAGCACATGAAAAATCTAAAGCCTACGGTTTTTGATGATTTAATTGCCATGAACGCCTTGTATCGTCCTGGTCCTATGGAATATATACCAAGTTTTATTGCACGTAAGCATGGTGACGAAGAGATTGATTACGATTTACCAGAAATGGAAGAGTACTTAAAGGAAACCTATGGTATTACGGTTTACCAAGAGCAGGTAATGTTATTGTCTCAAAAATTGGCAGATTTCACCAAAGGTGAAGCCGATGTTTTGAGAAAGGCAATGGGAAAAAAGCAGATTGCGGTTCTCGATAAAATGAAACCTAAATTTATTGAACAAGCTGGAGCAAAAGGCTTAGATAAAGATAAACTAGAAAAAATCTGGAAGGATTGGGAAGCCTTTGCGAGTTATGCCTTTAATAAATCACACTCTACTTGTTATGCTTGGATTGCATATCAAACCGCTTATTTAAAAGCACACTATCCTGCAGAATATATGGCTGCTGTGTTGTCTAATAATATGAATGACATTAAGTCTGTCACTTTCTTTATGGAAGAGTGTAAACGCATGCGTTTACCTGTTTTAGGACCAGATGTTAATGAGAGTTATTACAAATTTTCGGTAAATAAAGATAATGCAGTTCGTTTTGGAATGGGAGCGATTAAAGGTGTTGGTCAAGGAGCAGTAAAGACAATAGTTGAAGGAAGAAAAGAAGAAGGGAATTATAAATCTATTTTCGATTTAGCAAAGCGTATTGATTTACGAGCTGCCAATAAAAAAGCCTTTGAAGGATTAGCAAATGCTGGTGGATTTGATTGTTGGGCAGATACACACAGAGCACAATATTTTGCGCATGATGGTGATGGGATTACGTTTTTAGAAAAAGCGGTGAAATATGGTGCAAAGCATCAAGAAAATGAAAACTCAGCTCAGATAAGTATGTTTGGAGAAGCTAGTGGAGTTCAAATTGCAGAACCATTGGTGCCTCCTTGTGAAGATTGGGGAACAATGGAGAAACTATCTCGCGAAAAAGAAGTTGTTGGCATATATATTTCTGGACATCCATTGGATGATTTTAAAATTGAAATGAAAACCTTTTGCAATGGTAATATTGCCTTATTTAACGATTTAGATTCTGTGTTGAATAGAGAAGTTACCTTTGGTGGAGTTGTAACAGATGTACAACATCGTGTGAGTAAACAAGGAAAAGGCTGGGCATTATTTACCATTGAAGATTATACGGATAGTTTTGAGTTTAGAATCTTTGGGGAAGACTATTTAAAGTTTAGGCACTTCTTTGTGATTAACTCTTTTGTCTATGTAAGAGCCTTTATAAAAGAAGGTTGGGTGAATAGAGATACGGGTAAAAAAGGTGATCCAAGAATTCAGTTTAATAGCTTTCAGTTACTGCATGATGTTATGGATACCTATGCTAAAAAGCTGTCCATACAATTAAATATTGATGATTTAAGCGAAGGCAAAATTTCTGCTTTGAATGACTTATTGCGAATCCATGATGGTAATAATACTCTCAACTTTGTGGTTTATGATAACAAGGAAAAAATAAAAGTACAAATGCCAAGTAGAAAGCAGAAAGTGAAAATCTCTCAAGAACTTTTGCATGAACTCAAAGAACATAATGTTAGATATAAGTTGAATTAACAAATTCCCGGGTGTATAATAATCTCATGATTATGAAAAAAATGATATTAAGTACTTTGATAATTCTACTTTTTCTTAGTTGTAAAGAAGAGAAGAAAACGCCAACTATCGAAAAGGATAAAACAGAAGTCTTCCAATCCATCTTAGATTCAATTTATGCAAAAAACAAAGATGCTGTTGGGTTGATGGTTCATATTGAAGCACCAGATAAAAAGATATCTTGGAGTGGAGCAGTTGGTATTACAGATAAAAATACTAATACACCTTTAAGTGAAGATCAACCTGTTTTGATTGCAAGTAACACTAAAACTTATGTTAGTGCAGCGATTTTGAGATTGGTAGAAGAGTCTATGCTAGATTTAAACCAAGCTATTGATACATTAATTTTTAAAAAGACTAATGCTTTACTAAAAACTGATGGTTATAACACATCACTAATTAAAGTAGTTCAATTATTAAGTCATACCAGTGGTATTCATGATTATGCGACTACTGATGCTTATATGGAAATGATTAAAAAAGATCCTAAGCACAGATATTCTAGAGATGAACAGATTAAATTAGCCATGACTTTAGGCGATCCTTTGGGTGAAGCTGGTGATATTTTTACTTACGCTGATGTGAATTATTTATTATTGACTGAAATTATTGAAAGTATAACAGGAAAGCCATTTTATACCTCAATTAGAGATTTAATTTATTATGATAAGCTTGGAATGCAAACCACATGGTTTTCTACTTTAGAAGATTATCCAAAAGATTTAGAACCACTAGTCCATCAATATTGGACTTCCGAAGGTTTTGATAGTTATGAAATAGACCATTCTTTTGATTTGTATGGTGGTGGAGGCATAGCATCTACTTCTAAAGATTTGGCTGTGTTTTGTCAGAGTTTATTTAACAATAAAATATTTGAGTATTCAAGTACGCTAGATTTAATTTATACTAAAGCAAGTCCTAAAAAACCTATGGAAGGTAACTATTATTTAGGTTTATTTGGTGTTGATTTTGATGGCGTAAAAGGTTATGGTCATGGGGGTTTTTGGGGAACAGTTGTGAATTATTTCCCAGAATTAAATGCTAGTATTTTTATTTTAGATAGAGATAAGCGAATATTAAGTCCAGATATTAATAGATTGATGCTTAAAGAGCTTAAAAGCTATTATAAAACCAAGCAATAGTGTCATAATCAAATCAAATACTGCCAATGTAAGGTTTGGCATTTTTTTTGACTAATTTTGTGTACTTGTTAAGACGCAGGTATGTTAACTAAAGTAGAATACAATAAATAATAAATATTATGGCATTAGAAATAACAGATGCAAACTTTGAAGAAACAGTATTAAAGAGTGATAAACCAGTAATGGTTGATTTTTGGGCAGCATGGTGCGGTCCTTGCCGTATGGTTGGACCAATCATTGATGAAATTAGTACAGAGTACGATGGTAAAGCTGTAGTTGGTAAGGTAGATGTTGATGCTAATCAGGAATTTGCTGCTAAGTACGGGGTGAGAAACATACCAACAGTATTAGTTTTTCAAAATGGAGAAGTTGTAGGTCGTCAAGTTGGTGTTGCACCTAAAAATGCATACTCTGATGCTATTGATGCACTTTTATAGAATAAGATTCTAAAAGAAATGATAAAAGGTTTGTCTATAAGGCAAACCTTTTTTAGTTTCGGTACTCATGGATTTACAATTAGAACTCAATAAAGCAGGTGGTTTTAAAAACCTAGAATTGTCAGCTAAACAAGTGGTTGAAGGTTTTATAGCTGGGATGCATAAAAGTCCATTTCATGGGTTTTCTGCTGAGTTTGCTGAACATAAAATTTACAATCAAGGTGAAAGCACTAAGCATATAGATTGGAAGCTTTATGCCAAAACAGATCGTCTGTACACTAAGCGTTATGATGAAGAGACGAATCTGAGATGTCATCTTATTATAGATAATAGTAGTTCTATGCACTATCCTGAATCAGCTGGTTCTACGATAGATAACTTAAATAAAATTTCGTTTTCAGCTTTGGCAAGTGCATCTTTAATGCATATTCTTAAAAAACAACGTGATGCTGTTGGTTTGAGTGTCTATAGTGATATTTATGATTTCTATTCACCAGAAAAAGGTAGTGAGCGTCATCATAGAATGCTGATGACCAAATTAAGTGAAGCGGTTATTACAAAACCAGAGTCGAAAACAACAGAAACTTATCGCTACTTGCATCAGATTGCTGAGAAGATTCATAGACGATCATTAATCTTTGTGTTTACAGATATGTTTCAGACCTCAGAAGATGATGAAAAGTTATTTGAAGCCTTAAGACATTTAAAACATAACAAGCATGAAGTAGTTTTGTTTCATGTATTTGATAAAGCCAAAGAACTGACTTTTGATTTTGATAATCGACCAAAACGTTTTATAGATATAGAAACAGACGAGTATATTAATCTGTATGCTGATAATGTAAAAGACAACTACGAAAAAGCGGTAAGAGACTACTTTAATAATCTAAGATTAAAGTGTGGACAATATAGAATTAAGTATGTTGAAGCCGACATCAATGCTGGTTTTAATAGCATCCTAACCTCTTACATGATAGAGCGTCAAAAATTTGTTTAGATTTTTGTTTGCCAAATTAAAAATGCAATGTATATTTGCCCTCGCAATTATGCAACGGTCTGGTAGTTCAGTTGGTTAGAATGTCGCCCTGTCACGGCGAAGGTCGCGGGTTCGAGTCCCGTCCAGACCGCTAAAATTGCAAAATTAAAGCTTCAAGAAATTGAGGCTTTTTTTGAAGCATTTGTAAGATGTTGTGTTGTTTTCAGAGAGATCTGAGACGTAGTGATATCAAACTTGATTTGATATTCCAATGAAAGGCTTTCCTTTTTTCTTTATAGAAAATCGGGATGCTTTTTTGTTTTACAGAGGATTATTGTTTGTTTATTTTCCAAGATTCAAAATCTTTTTTATTGTCTTCAGAGGTTAAAGGGTATAGTCCTATTATAGATCTCCCTTCTAGTACTTTTTCTGTTACATATTCCTCATACAATTCCATTTTAGAAGCTGTGTCTGCTACTTCGTCTGCTAAATGTGCAGGAATAACCATAACACCATCATCATCTCCTACTATAACATCACCAGGAAAAACGGCGACATCTCCACAACCAATAGGTACATTAATATCAATAGCATGATTCAATGTAAGATTTGTTGGAGCAGTTGGAGTATTATGATAAGATGAAAAAGGTAAACTCACAATGATACTTGAGTCTCTAAACCCTCCGTCAGTAACAACACCTTCAACTCCACGTTTCATTAATCTAGTTATTAATATAGAACCTGCTGAAGCCGCTCTAGCCGATTTTCTACTATCCATAACCATAACAGCACCTTTAGGGCATTCTTCGAAAGCAACTCTTTGTGGACTTTGGGTCTTTAAATACTGTAATAGGGTTTAAATCTTCTCTAGCTGGTATATATCTTAATGTAAATGCTTCACCAACCATATTAGGTCTTCCTTTTGCTAAAGGTTTTGCACCTTGTATAAATTGATGCTTTAAACCCATCATAAACAATATCGTGGCAATAGTTGGTGTACTGGTTCTTTTTAATTGTTCTTTAGTAGAATTTAGTATATTTTTTGGATTTAAAGATCATATAATTGCATGATATTATGTGTAAATATAGATTATATGGTTTTAAAAAAAAGAACATTTTAACCCCTGAAATTGAGTTTTAAACAGGCTGCGGGTAAAATAAATGCATTTAATCGATAAAAAAATGCATTTAATCGATGATATTTTTTAGTTTATTATATTATGTTCTATATTTGAACTCCTTCTTAAGACCTCAAATCGCTTACTAAGGAAATTTTAGTTCATTTTACTATTAGGCACGAGTTGTCTAGAAAAACATCCCTCGTTTTTATTTTAGTATAGTTTTAGGCGAAAACCTAAGATAGTTAATAATCCATTCCCTTCCCTCAGCGTTGTAACGATAGTCGTTACACATTAATATTGACTATTACTCAACCTTAAATTGAATATACTTATGAAAACCTTAAAAATTACTTTAGCCTTAGTTGCTGTACTTGTTTTAACTGTGTCTGGTGTGCAATCTGAAAATACTTCAGACTCAGCGCAAAATGAAATCAATCAACCAACTAAAATAGATTTACTTGCTCACAGAGGAAAAACAAAAATGAAAATACCTACAACCGGATAAAACAAATATATTTGTATTTATTTAGCCCATCTCGTTAACGATTTGGGCTTTATTGATTATAATCAACTTACCTTAACAATATTTATATAAAAAATTCTAAATTTGATTATATCAATACCCCCTTTTTTGTGAAATATATATTCATTAGTTTTATTTATGCTTTTTTGTCATTTACTCAGGTTAGTAGCCAATCAAATGATAGATTAATTGACTCGATTAATAAATTAAGGGAATTTTCTATAAGTACTTCTATCTCACCAAAGGAAAGGCTTGAGTTTTCCAAAAAAGTGATAAAATTAGCGAATCATATAAATATTGATTCTATAATTCTTCGCGCCAATAGAGATTTAAGTTACAATTACTTAATTAATGAGGATTTTGATATGTTTAAAGAGATAAGTCTAAGGAATTTAGAATTAGCGCGAAAACTTAAAGACTCGTCTGCTGTAGCTTATACAAATAAGAATTTGGGTTGGTATTATTATGCTATTGATGATGATAATACACAATCTTACAAATATTTAATAAGAGCATTGGATTACTTTAATCTAAAAGGAATATTAAATGAGAAAGCTGAGATATTAGCAAGTATAGCAACGATTCAAGATTTAGAAAAGGACTATTTAGGTAGTGAGCAAAATGCTATTGAGGCTCTAAGATTGTTAAATAATTTAAATGCAGAAGATAAAAATGAGGATAAATATCGTTTACTTAATCTTCTCGGAGGTCTATCTTATAAACTTGAAAATCATGAAAAATCTATAGAATATCATACAAAAGCGTTAAATCTTGCAAAAAAAATTGAAGACAGGATTGATAGATACTCAGAATCATTAAATAATCTAGCATTAACTTATAGAGCCAAAGAAAATTATGTTAAAGCTTTAAATTTTTATGAAGAACTTATTAATGACAATAAGCTACGAAAAAATGATATTACATTTTATGCTTTGATTCTTGACAATTATGCTTTTACAAAATTCATGCAAGGGAATTATGATTTTGATGTATTAGAAAAAGATTTCAAGATGGCACTTAAGATTGCGGATAGTATTGATGATTCTTATACCAAACTTGCTGCTTCTATAGATTTATCTAAATTTTATAAAGCGAATGATAGAAAGGATTCTGCTTTGATTTATGCTAAAGAGAGTTATAAAATATCACGTGATATTCCAATCAATGAATTATATCTAGAATCAATGATTTTACTCTCTGATTTAACTAAAGGTGAAGAGAGTAATAATTATTTAAAAGCTCATATTAAATTGAGTGATAGTCTTTTAAAAAAAGAAAGAAATAACAGAAATAAATATGCTAGGATAAAATATGATACCGACCAAATTGAAGCTGAAAACGAACAAATTTCAAAAGAAAACTTTTACTTAGCTATATTATCAATTGGCTTATTATTTTCAGCAATTCTTATATATGTTGTGATATCTCAACGTTCTAAGAACAGAAAACTTAGATTAATACAAGTACAACAAAAAGCCAATGAGGATATTTATAACCTTATGCTTGGTCAACAAGATAAAGTAGATGAAGCTAGAGCCAAAGAGAAAATTAGAGTGTCTAAAGAATTGCATGATGGTGTTTTAGGGAGACTTTTTGGAACTCGTCTTAGCTTGGATAGTATGAATTTTAAAGATGGCAAAGAAGCGATGATGACCAGAGCCAATTATATTGGCCAGCTAAAAACCATCGAAGAAGACATCCGTAAAATATCTCATGAGTTAAATACCGATTTTGTTTCGGGTACCGGTTTTATGGAAATTGTTTCGGAACTTATTGAGAATCAAACCCAAGCTTATGGTTTAACCTTTGACTTTAATTATACCGATGATATTAGTTGGGATTTAGTATCTAATAAAACTAAAATAAATATTTATAGAATTATCCAAGAATCAATGCAAAATATCTATAAACATGCTAATGCTAATGCCATAAAAATTAGTATTTCATTAGAAAAAGATGTAATTTGCTTAGAAATCATCGATGATGGAGAGGGATTTGACACATCGAAAAGCAAAAAAGGCATTGGTTTAAAAAATATGACTTCTCGTGTGGAGGATATTAATGGTAAAATCACCTTTACTTCTCATACTGGTGATGGAACAACTGTTAATGTTAAGATTCCCTACACAAACCAATCAACATGAAACATATTAACATACTCATGGTAGATGATCACCCAATTATTATTGAGGGCTACCAAAATGTATTAATGGCGACTAAAGCCGATGATCAGACTTTACTCATAGATACAGCTAATAATTGTGATACTGCCCAGTTGATGATTAATAGAGCCTCTAAGGATACACCTTATGATGTCTGCTTTTTTGATATAAGTTTACCAGCTTCTGAAGATGGGAGATATGCATCTGGTGAAGACTTAGCGCTCTTAGCTAAGAGGGTACTGCCAGATGCTAAGATTATTATACTTACTATGTTTAATGAATCTTTTAGAATCCATAATATTATTAAAGAAATAAATCCTGATGGATTTCTTATTAAAAGTGATTTAACATCAATGGAATTGGCTGATGCCTTCCAACAGATTTTAAAATATGCACCTTATTACAGTAGTACAGTAAGTAATTATGTAAAAAAGACCATTACTAGCGAAATTTATGTAGATGATGTCAATCGTAAAATTTTACACTTATTATCACAAGGCATAAAAACAAAAAGCTTAAATGAGTATATACCACTTTCTACAAGTGCTATAGAAAAGCGAAAAAAACAGCTAAAATTATTGTTCTCCGTAACTGATGGAAAAGATGAATCTTTGCTTCAAGAGGCCAGAGAAAAAGGATATTTATAGGAATAGGTAAAATAATTACGCTTTTAAATGTTTCTAAAAATACTTGTATCTACTGCCAAACCTATAAACTACGGTTTTTCCACAACATGTCTATGGTTTTTCCGCAACAATAAATGAGTCTTGTAACTTACCTTTACATCAAGTCAACAAGAATTAATTAATCCCTCTTAAGTAATTGTTGAGTTAATAGCAAGAAAATTGAAACCTAGCGACATCTTATGTAACTAGGTTTTTTTCTTACTTTATATTTAGGTTTATAACCAACTCGCGTTATGTTCTGATAGTTTTGCTATAAAGAAACCTAAAAAAACAATTGCTACTATAAATTTTAAAAAAGTTGATGCTATAAACCCTAAGAATGATCCAAAAGCTGCCTTCAATGCTTTTTCCATGTCATTTCTATGAATCATTTCTCCAATTAACGCTCCTGTAAAAGGACCGATAATAATTCCGAATGGAATAGGTGAGAGTAATCCAATTATTAAACCTAGCGTAGTTCCTATCATTCCGTCACGGCTTCCACCAAAACGTTTTGTTCCTAGAGCAGGAATAATGAAGTCTAATACATATATAAATACTGCAACTAGAAGTGTAGATATTAAAAAAGTTTGACTCATTTCGACACCATCAGTAAAGTGTAACACTAAAAGACCAGCCCAACTTGTTAGTGGACCAGGTAGAATAGGTAGAAAACTACCAATAATTCCTAAAATGATTAAAAGTAGTGCAACAAGCACCAAAAAAATTTCCATATAAGTAATTTGAATTCACTTTATAAGACGCAATAAGTAGACCAAAGTTACAGTTTAAACTAAAAAATTAGTTTAAACTAATTTTTTAGTTATATTTGTGTAACTAAAACCTTAGTTTTATGAAACAGTTAACAAAAGCAGAAGAAGAAATAATGCAAGCCTTATGGCAGCTAAAAAAGGCCAATGTAAAGTCTGTAATTGAAATTTTACCTGAACCTAAACCAGCATATAATACAGTATCTACAATTGTAAGGATTCTTGAATCCAAAGGTTTTGTGGATTATGAAAAACAAGGGAAAGGTCATATTTATTTTCCAATAGTACATAAAGCATCTTATAGCAATCAGTCTATAAATAAAATTGTAGATAATTACTTTCAAGGCTCTTTTAAGAGTATGGTGTCTTTCTTTGTACAGAAAAATGATATTGATGTCAAGGATATAGAAACGTTGTTAAATGAAATTAATAAAAAGAACTAATCATGTTATATACCATCATTCAAATTATAGCATTTCAGACCTTGTTTTTATTGGTTTACGATTTGTTTTTAAGACGCGAAACCTTCTTTAATTATAATAGAACTTATTTACTTTTAACTTCAGTATTATCATTGGTATTACCATTTGTAAAGTTCCCTAAATTAAAAAAAATAACAACAAACGATGTTGTGATTCAGTTACCTGAGGTTTTTATAGGTACCAAAGTACCTACAGCAAATGAAATTTTTATAGCAGAACAAGCAGGTATTATTATAGAGCAACCACAAACTCCAATTTGGCAGAGTATAGCTTTATTTGGTATTGCTTTAGCAGCATTAATTTTCCTTTTTAAAATCGGAAAACTTTATGTATTAAAATTTAGAAACCCAAAACGATGGCAAGGAAATGTGTTAATTGTAAAGCTTATAAAGAGTAGTGCAGCCTTTTCATTTTTCAATACTATTTTTCTTGGTGAGCGCATTCCTGAAAGAGAAAGACCAATTATTTATAAGCATGAACTAGTGCATATAAAAGAATTACACACTTTAGATTTACTCTTTTTCGAAGTCCTTAGAATCATCTTATGGTTCAATCCATTGTTAAATATCTACCAAAATAGAATAAAAGAATTACATGAATATATAGCAGATGCTAAAGCTTTGAAGCAAAATGGAAAAGTAGAGTATTATCAAAGCTTACTTAATCAGGTATTTGATGTGAAAAATGTGTCTTTTACAAACACATTTTTTAAAAAATCATTAATCAAAAAACGAATCGCTATGTTACAAAAATCAAAATCCAAACAGCGTCAACTTATAAAGTATACATTATTACTTCCTTTAGTTTTTGGCATGCTAATTTATACCTCCACTGAGGTTAGAGCTCAAGTAAAATCAGTTGTTGAACAAGAGATTAATTCAGACTTTTCGAATGTTGAATCGTATACACCTACCAGTATTCAAGTAAAACCAAAGGTTAAGCAAAACGTGAATCAAGAACTCACAGATGCCGAATTGATAAAAAAGTATTACAATGAATTAGTGGCAATGAAAAAAAATGGAGCGTCTTTTCTTGAAATTGCAAAATATGCTGACATTGGTACTGAAAATTCAGAAAAATACTTACTTTCTAAAGGAGAGTTTTTAAAATCTAAAGCCTTTATGCAGTATGTTGTAGAGCATATGAGTGCAAGAAAGTCAGAAAAAGGAACGTTAACAACAGAAGACTTTCAAACATTTGAAAAATTAACTTTTGATAAACACAAAACGTATCTTGACTATAGAGCATGGAAAAAAACGGATGAGGCAAAAGAACACTGGGAGTCTTATTCTAGAGATGGAGTGCTTAGGCTTTTTGTTAAAGAAATAGGAAACCAATCGGCTGAAGAAAAAGAACTTTTCGACCGTTTATTAAAACAATTAGAGAATGATGATTATGAAAAAATAATAATGACAGATGGCAAATCTACATTTGTTGTAAATGATTATAAAAGTCCTGAGCAAAATGAAGTAATTGAATCTATTGAAGTCCCATTTTCAGTGGTAGAGGAAGTCCCAACATTGGTTGAATGTAAAGATTTAATGAGTAATGTAGATCGCAAAGATTGCATGAACCAGTTTGTAAACAAACACGTTAATAAGAATTTTAATACAAGTCTAGCTGATAGTTTAAGTTCAGGTAGAAAACGCATTTTCATTCAGTTTAAAATAGATACTCTAGGTTATGTTAAGGCTATAAAAGCCAGAGGACCGAGTAAAGTATTAGAAGAAGAAGCCAAACGCGTTATTAAAACTCTGCCTCAATTTACACCTGGAAAGCAAAAAGGGAAATTGGTTGTTGTGCCTTATTCTTTACCTATTGTTTTTCAAGTAGCTGGTACTAATTCAACTGAAACAAAAGTATCTTTAGAAGAATTGGTTGCTCAAAGAGATCGAGTTTTAAAGAATTCTAGTGAGGATAATCCAGTTGTAATAAGATTAAATCGTCAGATTGAGGCTGTAAAGAAGAATAAATCCGTTAATGATAAAGTAGATGAATTAACAAAATATTTAAAGGAAGAGTTAAATAAAACTCAAAAAGATTCTATTCAGCTTCAAAATATTCCATTTAGTGTTGTAAAGGTCGCTCCTGTGCATCCAGATTGTAAAACGCTTACTGATGAAGAACAGAGAAAATGTACAACCAGTAAAGTAAACATGCATGTAAATAAAAACTTTAATACTAATTTGGCTAATGAACTTGATATTAGGGGAAGGCAGGAAATATTTATTGCTTTTACAATTAATAAAGAAGGTTATGTTACTGATGTTAAAGCTAGAGCACCTCATAAAGAATTAGAAGCTGAAGCCATTAGAGTAATTAAAAAATTGCCTCAGTTTATTCCTGGTAAACATGATGGTGAAAACGTAGATGTTCCTTTTAGTATACCTGTAACTTTTCAAGTTAATAACACAAAAAAAAATTAATTGCAATTGTCTATGAAATATAACTTTTGGTTATTGTGTTTAGTTCTCAACCTTAGTTTAAGCTCCCAAAACTCAACAGATAAAGCCGATAATTTATATGCTAGTGGCAACTATTCCAAAGCTATTGAAATCTATAAATCGTTAAAAGACTTAAATGAGATTTATGGAAAAATAGCTAAAGCCTACATTGCTATTGGTAACTACGGGGAAGGACTGGTTAACTATAAAAAAGCAATAGACGCTAATCCTGAGAATACACTTTTAAAATATGAATATGCCAAGTTACTGACCAAGACTAAAAAATATGATGAATCACATCAACTTTTTAAAGTCTTAATTGCTTCAGATAGTTTAAACCCTAATTACCATTATGAGTTGGGTATTGTTTTAGAAAAACAGAAAGATACTTTGGCTATACAAGAATTTATAAAAACTTTTGATTTAGATCTTACTCATCAAAAAGCCATTTTTAAGATAGCAAAATATAATATTAAGAAACGAAAATTTGAAACTGCACACCGTTTTATAGACAAAGGCCTTGAGAGTTATATAAATAATATAGAATTGGTGAGTCTCAAGGCTCAAGCTTATTATTTTCAAGACTATTATACACATTCTGTAGTTTGGTTTAAGAAGTTACTCGACTTAGGAGAGAAGTCTGAATTTATACATGAGAAATTAAGTTTAAGTTATGCACAGAATTCAGATTATGAAGATGCTATTTATCACAGAAAACAAGCACTAAAGTATAGCCCTAACGATGCTAATGCAATATTTGTCATTGGAACTTACTATCAAAGTCTAAGCAATTTCGAAAAGGCAGAAGAGTATATTTCTAAGGCATTAAAACTTCAAGACCAATCCCTTTCAGATGAATATCAGCGGTTAGGAGTTATTTTAAACCGCCAAAAAAAATATGAAAAAGCCATTAAGGCATTTCAAAAATCTTTTAAAGAAGATCCTACGAATATTATGTCAGAGTTCTTTATTCTTAGAACTAAAGACGAATATTATGCAGATATAGATACAAAGATTAAAATGTATGAAGACTTTATTAAAAGGAAAGAGAAAAGTCCTTTTGCATCCTTTGCCCAAAGTAGACTTGAAGAACTAAAGCAAGAAAAATTCTTAGAGGAAGATTAGAATTTAAAAATATCGTATTTTTCACAATTAGAATTTTACGAATGAGGCCAATTATTTTTCTTTTAATCTTATTACTAGCAACATCTTGCAGTTATTTTGAAAAGAAAAAAGTCAATTCAGAAGATTTACTCCAAGAAGAATTACAAACCTTTAATTGGAAGGAAGTAGATACATATCCAACTTTTAGTAGTTGTGATTCTATTACAATAAAAGCAGATAGTAAAGCTTGTTTTCAGAATACATTGGTTTCTAGTGTGAATCAGTTTTTAGAAACTCAGAATATAGTTGTTACAGAAGATGTAAACGATATGATTAGACTTCAACTCACTATTGATAACAAAGGTGTTTTATCAATTGATGTATTAGATTTTAAACCAGAAACTGAAGTTCAAATTCCGCAAATAGATAGTTTATTGCGACAAAGTTTAAAAGGGATTCCTAAAATATTTCCTGCAATAAAAAGAGGTCAACAAGTAAAGACTACTTTTGAGTTACCAGTAATTGTAAAGATTAATTGATTTTAGAAACGGATTGCAAATTTCTGCATCAATCGTAAGACCTCTATATACAACCAAATAAGTGTCGCTAAAAGTCCCCAAGTAGCCAACCATTCTTTATATTTTGGTGCTCTATTTTTATAACGTTCTATGTAATCAAAATCTAATAATAAAGCAAAAGAAGCCACTATTGCAGCTAATACATTAAACGCTATAGCAAACCATGACGTTCCCCATATATAGGTTTTAATGCTAAAAAAACTTAAAATCCAAGATATAAGATATACAACCATAATACTAATGGTGGCAGTTATAATAACACTGCGTAGTTTTTTAGTGACTACAATAATTCTTAGTTGGTATAATAACAGCATTACAAAAAAAGTAACAATGGTAACACCAATGGCTTGGTATGGTAATTCAGGAAAATTACGATGGGCATAAGCCGAAAATCCCCCTAAAAAGAAGCCTTTAGCTATTACATAAAGTGGGACTAAAATATGAGCCCAATTTTTTCGTACAGAAATTAGAACACTAATAACAACAGCACCTAACATACCGCCTAAAGTATACCATTTCATTGAAGTGCCAGTTTCATTTAATTTCCATAAATAGGCTGTAATTGCTGCAATAATTAAAATCCCAAACATGGATTTTATAAATATACCTCCAACAGACATTGTCTTAGCAGATGATTTTCTGTCATCCCAGAAATAACTATTAAAAACAGGATTTGAAGTTTTAAAGTTTCGTAAACTCATTATAAATTGAATTTATAACCGATAGCAATATCCGTAGAAAAATTACCTTGATTATCCAATAATAGGGCAAATAGTTCGCCATAAATTATCGTGATAAAACTGTTATCACTGATTTTAATATCAGAACCAATACCAAAAATTAGCGGTACATCAAATGAGGTGTCATTTATATCAACTATTTCATCATTTTCACCAATAAATTCAATCCGAGATAGGTTAACAGTCGCTAGTTTTACTTGACCATAAATTGAAAACGAAGGTTGGTTAATTACTCTATAACGATATCCTAAAGAAAATTCGGTTGTTGCATAAGGAAAGTCATCATTATCAAAAGCATGTCGTGCTTGTAAAAAACCTGAACTTCTTGGCAAAACATTAGCTTCATATATTTCTAATTCAAAACCAATAAGCGGTGTTTTTATATTATCTGGGTTTCCAACAAAAGGATTGTTAGTGATACCTCCAGAAAAGCCAAGCCTAAATTCTACATTACTCTCGGTAGAATCAGAAACATAAGTTGAATCTACAGACGTATTGTATTTGTCAATATAATTCCTAAGACTATAGAGTGTTAATTTTAGTTTATCTGCAGACTGTCCGTTAGTGAGGTCACTTAAGGTAGATTTATATTCTTCTTGGTATTTGTTGTTATCACCCTTTGTGTTTTTAAGCTCTAAGATTGAACCATCATCTGTTCTAACAAAATAACGATATTCATTATCAATAATATTCCAAAGTAAGTCTAGTTTACCATCAATTTCTGTCTTAAGTTCTAAGGTTTCTCCATTAATGGTATACCGTTCTTGACTATAATTAAATTGAAAAATGAAGCCAATAACAAGTAATAAAAGTAACTTTTTCATTTGCTGTTTGGATTTGGTTTTAGTAAAGCTACCAAAAATATTCAATACAATATCATTTCTTAAATGTACGACCTTTCCATTCATAAGATTTGAAAAGCGATAAGATTACAATATAAATGCTAAAAAAAGGATAAATTATACTTGAAGATATATAGGAAATAAGTAGCGTTTCTTGTTTGAAAAATCGAGATGTTTTAAATAGTAATAAAAAGTCAATACTAAATTTAATAACAAATAGGGCTATTGCAATTTTGGAGGTTAAGTAACCAAAAATCACTAAGGGTATTAACAGGATACTAGCTAAATTACCAAGTAAAATAATACTACCTATAATTTTTGAAAACGCATTAGTAGAGCGACTTGTTTTTGATGCCCAGCGTAAGCGCTGTTGAATCAATTCAGTACCAGTATTCACAGGATTAGTAGCTACTATAGCTTTTTCAGATTTAAGATAACTCACTTTTTTAATATCTTCTTTTATGAATTTTTCTAAAAGAAAAATGTCATCTCCACTGGCTATATTTAAGTTGCCTTCAAAACCATTTAAATTAAGAAAAGTAGATTTTCGATATGCAAAATTTGCTCCATTGCATAAGAACGGTTTCTTCAGACCAAAACCACCAATGGTAGCACCTTGTAAACTCAAAATATCTAAAATCTGAAAGCGATTAAAAAACGAATTTGAGTTGCGGTATGTTACTGGTGCTACTATACAATTAGGATTTTTAGTTTGAATACATTCATCAAAAACATCGAGCAAATATTTAGGTAATACACAATCGGCATCAGTGGTTATAATCCAATCGGATTTTGAAATTACTATTGCTGAGGTTATTGCATCCTTTTTTGGCGAGTTTGAAGTTCTTTTATTTTGAATTATTTTAATATTGTCATTTCGATGGACATCTTTTTTTGATGATTTTACACCGAGAGATTTTTTGATTACTGAAATAGAGTCATCCTCAGATTCATCGTCAACCAGAATAACCTCAAACAAAGACTTAGAATAATTTAACTGAGAAATTGAAGTTAATAATTTCGGTAAATTTTCAACTTCATTCCTAAAGGGAATTACAAGAGAAAATTTAGTTTTAGCTTTCAAATCTTGAATCTTAAAATAGTCGACTTTATCAAAGCCATAAATCATTGAGCCAATCCCTAAAAGATAAATAATAATTATTGTTATGACTAGAGTTGACATAATCATACTTCGTTACTAGGAAGTTTAAAGTTTAAAACAAAATAGCTCCCAAATAAGCTCGGAATCACAAAATTAAGTAGCCACATTAAAGTTACAATGCTCAGTATAGTAAGTTCATTGACTTCTACATAACCAAATAAAAATACAGCAACACTTCCTTTTATAACGACATCGAATATTGAAATAGATGGCAGAATAGAAGCTAAAAAATGCATGCTAGTGATAACAACCATAGCTTTTGCATAGTCTGCATTTACACCAAATATGGTAAGCAAATAATAAAATTGAAATGAAAATATTAGATACCGAAATAAGGATAAAGACAAGTTTATAATGTGTGTTTTTAAATCCATTTTTTTAATAAAACCAAAAACACGTTCAAATGAAAATCCTTTTATTCTATAGCGTTTTTGTTTTACTCCTAAAACAGTAAATAAACTCACCATAAGTAATATAAATCCAAACTTTATAATACGGTAATAATTGATGTCAATTTGATAGCGATTTACAAAAATCATAAAACCAATAATACCAAAAACTGTAGTAATGGTCATTTGTGCCATATTGCCTAAAAGGTTAAGAAGTACAATTCTGGTTCTCTGTTGCTTAGCATAATACACAGCTTTTGCTCCATAATCACCAATACGGTTTGGTGTAATTAATGAGGCTGTTAATCCTCCTAAACTTTGTTCTAAAGCTTCTTTAAATGAGATTCTCTTTATTGTTTTAACTAAACCTTGCCATTTTAAAATTTCAAAAAGCCAGTTAAAAATGCTTAAAAAGAGTAAAAAAACGATGTTTTTGTACGAAAATGTATCATTTTCTTTCAAAAACGTAATAAATTCACTGAATTGTAAGTTCTCGTTTTCAGAGAGTTTGGAGTATATAAAATAAAATGCACCAACAACAATACTTAACTTAATAAGTACAAAGAAGAATTGTTTAGTTTTGTAAGTCACATTATAATACATTGTACAAATAAAATCAAAAACTTACAGATGCAACATTATTTTAAACAATACCTGTTCTTTTTTATAATTGTTTTTGCGACTTTTAATTGTAATGCGCAATTTAAAGATACTAGTAAATGGAAAGCTCTTTTTGCGCTAGGTTTTAATTACCCAACCACTGATGGATTTGTTGATGGTGCATATGGTAAACCTGTCAATTTTCCTACTGTAAAGCTTGGAGTTCAGCATATGTTTAAAAGTACTTATGGAGTAAAACTAGATTATGGTTTTAATCGTTTTAAGAATGATGATAATTCACCAGAATTTAAGTTAAATTACTCACGTATTAATGCACAATTTGTTTTTGATCCATCAGGATATATAGGATTTTTACCACAGCGAATTAGAACTGTTTTACATGCTGGACCTGGTATATCTTTTGCAAAGCCGTTAGGCAATTTAGGAGATAACAAGCAAACATTTCTCAACTTTTTAGGTGGTTTAGAGGTCCATTATGCTGTCAGTGAAAAAGTTTCTGTTTATACAGATATAGCCTACATTTATGGTTTAACATCTTTAGATAATTATGATCCTGTGCTTAGTGGATTAGGAGCCTTTAATGGTAGTGTTTTTAACCTTACCTTTGGTGTAGCCGTTTCATTAAGTGGTTGTCAGTTTTGTGATTAAATGAGTAAAGAAAAAATTATACTAGGCATAGATCCAGGAACAACAATTATGGGTTTTGGACTTATAAAGGTTGTGGGTAAAAAAATGGAATTTATGCAGCTTAATGAATTGATGCTTAAAAAGTATGATGATCATTATCTAAAACTGAAACTCATTTTCGAACGCACAGTAGAACTCATAGATACCTATCATCCAGATGAAATTGCTATTGAAGCTCCATTCTTTGGTAAGAATGTGCAGAGCATGCTAAAACTTGGTCGTGCTCAAGGTGTTGCAATGGCTGCTGGTTTATCTCGAGAAGTACCCATTACAGAATACGCACCTAAGAAAATTAAAATGGCAATTACAGGAAATGGTAATGCTAGTAAAGAACAAGTTGCTAAAATGCTTCAAAGCATGCTTGGTTTAAAAGAATTACCTAAAAACTTAGATTCTATGGATGGGTTGGCAGCAGCAGTTTGCCATTTTTATAATCAAGGTCGTGTACAAATTGGAAAGAGTTATTCTGGTTGGTCTGCTTTTGTTAAGCAGAATGAAGGTAGAGTGAAGAAGTAGTTCAATTGTTTATCTGTATTAATCGTGGATTTGTAATTCCGCACGTGATGTGGAATCTATTTTAATATGAAAAAGATACTTATATACTTATTATGTGTAATCTTATTTGGATGCTATAATAATCAGAAAACAGAATTAGTCTCTACTACCGAAAATCAAGATAAACCTTTTGATAATGTAGAATGTTACGAAGTTGGTATGAAATGGAATGGTCATCTTAAATACACTTCAGGTCCTTTTTATGAATTAAATGTAATAGAAAAAACTACTGATTTAAAAAGTTTATTGGTCAGAAAGGATACCATCACTATTTTAAAAATTAATTCTCTTAAATTAAAAGAACTCCCTGAGGAATTACTTCTTTTTACAAACCTTGAAGCATTAGATATATCAGATAATCCATTTCAAAATCTAGAAAAATTAATTAGTGATTTAAGTAAATTTCCAAGACTTCAACTATTGGCAATGAACCACTGTGGTATAGTTGAGCTTCCAGATAATTTGTCACGATTAAATAATTTAATAGGTTTAGCATTAAATCAAAACGAAGGTTTAAAAAATATTAGCAAAGTTCATCAACTTGATAAGTTAAAGTATTTGGATATTAGTGGAAATAAAAAATTAAAAGATTTACCTGATGATATAGGAAGCCTTAAATGTTTAGAACAAATAGTTATGGGAGGCTCTGGTATTATAAGGTTGAGAGATGAGTTAACATATTGTATTAACCTTAGAGAGATAACTGCCAATGCTTGTAAAATTAAAGAACTGCCTATAAACATAGGAAATCTCAAAAAACTAAAAAAATTAAATTTAGGAGCAAATAGAATAGAATTAATACCTGAGTCAATAGGAGAATTAAGTGAATTAGACTATTTAAGTTTAGGAACGAATGACATATTTTATCTACCAGAATCAATTTCTAATCTTAGAGAATTGTACTCAATTAGCTTAGAACTTAATAGATTTAGAGCCTTTCCTAGAGAGGTCTTAAAATTGAGGAATCTCCGATATTTAGATTTGCACAACAATAATTTTAAAGATGTTCCTATTGAAGTTGCAGATTTACCTAATCTAACAAGAGTTTATGTTGATCATGAATTAATTTCTGATGATAATATTGAAGTATTAAGAAATAGAAATCCAGATTTGGAGGTAGAAAGCCGTGATGCTTTAAGACTTGTTCCAAATGAACCTAAGCGTAAAAACTAAATGGCAGGCATCTACATCCACATACCATTTTGTAAACAGGCTTGTCATTATTGCGATTTCCATTTTTCTACATCGTTAAAAAAGAAAGATGACCTGATTAATGCATTAACCAAAGAATTAGAACTTCGTAAAGAAGAATTTAAAGATATAACTATTGAAACTATTTATTTTGGCGGAGGTACACCTTCTTTACTAACAAATAACGAATTACAATTCTTAATTGATGCAGTTTACAAACACTATAAAGTTTCAAATAATCCTGAGATTACTTTAGAAGCTAATCCTGACGATTTATCTAAAAATCGAATAATAGAATTATCTAAAAGTCCAATTAATCGCCTTTCAATTGGTATTCAATCTTTTTTCGAAGCAGACTTAAAATTAATGAATCGCGCGCACAATGCTGAAGAAGCGAAAGCTTGTTTAGAAGAAGCAACAAAACACTTTGATAATATTTCACTCGATTTAATTTATGGTATTCCTGGATCCACAAATGCCCAATGGAATGAAAATATTGAAACTGCTTTAAGTTATAATGTTCCTCATATTTCGAGTTATGCATTGACAGTAGAACCAAAAACTGCACTGGCATCATTTATAAAAAAAGGAATAATTGATAATGTTGATGATGAACAAGCTCATGAGCAATTTCATATTTTAAAAGAGAAGTTAGAAGATGAAGGTTTTATGCATTACGAACTCTCAAACTTTGGAAAGGATAATTTTTTTAGTAGAAATAATTCAGCCTATTGGAAAGGTAAATCTTATATAGGTATTGGACCATCAGCGCATTCCTTTAATGGTAAACAACGTGGTTGGAATGTGAGTAATAATTCAAAATACATAAAGGCGATTCAACAAAATGAATTACCAATAGAAATAGAGATCTTAACACTTACAGATCAATACAATGAATATGTAATGACTGGATTGCGCACTATTTGGGGAGTCTCGTTTCTAAAAGTAGAAAACGATTTTGGCATAGTTTTTAAGGATTACTTAATTGAACAATCAGAAGTTTTTATAAACCAACATTTATTGTATATTGATGATGAGCATTTACGAGTTACTAAAAAAGGACAATTTTTGAGTGATGGTATTGCTTCAGAACTGTTTAAACTTAATTTATCTTGATTACTACAATACAATACAATTCCAGAAAACTAAAAATAGATTTATCTCAGCCATTAGATATTTCAATACCATTACGAGGTAACGCACCTAACGTTAATGTCTGGTATATCGGTCCACCAAAAATTGAAGCAGCCGTTATAGATGGTCAGACAGTAAGTGTGGCTGAAGGCGCTGTCGTAAACTTTAATAATATAACATTTAATCCACATTCGCATTGTACACACACTGAAACAGTTGGTCATATTACGGAAAAAGTATATTCGATTAATAAACACCTCGAACAATTCTTCTTTTTAGCTGAAGTCGTTACGGTTGCACCAGAAAAATTAGATGATGATTACGTGATTTCTAAAAAGCAATTACAGTTTGCAATAGGTAATAAAAAACGAGAAGCTATTATTATTAGAACCTTACCAAATACTAATAGTAAAAAATCTAGACAATATTCACATACCAATCCTACCTATTTGCTAGAGGATGCAGCCATTTACTTGAGATCTAAAGGTATTAAGCATTTGCTTATAGATTTACCGAGTGTAGATAAAGAGAAAGATGGTGGTGAACTTTTAGCACATAATGCCTTTTGGAATACAAAAGGAAACTTGAGGTTAGATGCAACAATAACTGAGTTTATTTATGTCTCTAATAAGATTGATGATGGTTGTTACATGCTAAACCTTCAGATTGCGCCTTTTGAAAATGATGCAGCTCCAAGTAAACCAATTTTATATAAAATATTAGAATAACCATATGTGACTAGAATTTTAAGCTAGTGTCACATATATAAAGACATATGGGAACATTTTTTATAATCATAGTAAGCATTTTGGTAACCGTAGGTTTAGTTACTATTTACAAACATTGGAAAACTAAACAAACTACAAATGCACAATCTATTTTACTTTTAGATAAGATAAAAAGTGTTTGTAAGTTTATAACCGTAGAAGGTGACTTTGCAGAGATTTATCATTACGAAGATGTGAAAGAGAAGTTTTTAAAACTCATCTCTAGCAAGAAAAAAGCATTGGTAGTTATTAATGCAAAAGCACATGTGGGGTTTGATTTGAGTAAAGTAAAAATGAGCTCAAACTCTAAATCTAAGACTGTAACGTTATCTCATTTCCCTCAACCAGAAGTCTTATCTATTGAAAGTAATATTAATTATTACGACAAGCAAGATGGTATGTTCAATAAGTTTGAAGCTTCTGATTTAACAGAATTGAGTGCTAAAGCTAAAGAGCATATTATGGATAAGATTCCAGAAAGTGGTCTTTACAATGTAGCTAAACATGAAGCTCTAGAAGCTATTCAGCTCATTGAAAATTTAGTAGAAACAATAGGTTGGACACTAGATTATACCGCTTTAAAGATTGAATCTTCCGAAGTTAAAAAATTAGAAGAGTGATAGAGATTTCTAAAGACAAGACTAAGTTACAAGTAGAAGTAATTCATCAATTTTAACTGAAACTTATTGGGCAAAAGGTAGAACTATTGACGAGGTAAAAATGTCGATATCACATTGTCTTTGTTTTGGAGTTTATATAAATGATAAACAAATTGGTTTTGCCAGAATAGCAACTGATTATGTTGTGTTTGCTTATCTAATGGACGTGTTTATTCTTCCGGAATATAGAGGGAATGGGTATTCTAAATTACTTTTAAAAGCCATAAATGAAGAACAACAATTACATAATTGTAAAATGTGGATGTTAAAAACGGCTGATGCACATACTTTATATAAGCAGTTTGGCTACACAAACTTAAACATCCAGAAAAATTAATGGAACGAATCTTAACATGAATATTGAAGATTACAGAAACTACTGCATTAATAAAAAGGAAGTTACAGAGCACTTCCCTTTTGATAATGATACACTAGTCTTTAAAGTTTGTAATAAAATGTTTGCTTTAGCTTCATTAAAAAGATGGGAAAATGGTGAAGCATTTATAAACTTAAAGTGCGATCCAGAATATGCACAAGTGTTAAGAGCAGAATATGATAGCATTAAACCAGGTTATCACATGCACAAGCAACAATGGAATAGTGTATATATTCATACTGGCGAACTTTCTCAAAGACTGATTACAGAATTAATCGACCATTCTTATGATATGGTTGTAAAAAGACTGCCTAAGAAATTCCAGTTTAAGCTACAATAATTTTACTTAAAGTTATAATTTTACCATCTAACGATTCAACAGGTTTACTTATCGAAAAACTCTACATGTAGATTACGCTTTCTTTTAATTTTGTCTCAAGAATTATCAACCAAAATGAATTGATAGATTGTGAGTGTAATTGCTATTTAATCCATTTCATTAATTATAGATTTATCCGCTTATTTATTCAGGAAAAATCAGTTAAGTTTCAACGATTTTAAAGAGTCATATCTATTCATAAATGATACTTTAACCAAAGGGGCATGTGAAAGAAAGTAGTAATGATCTTACCATATCAGAAATTAAAACTGATCAAATTAAAATAGAATTGAATAAAAGTCTTAAACACTTAGAATTTATTAACCAATTAGAAAACTATATAGAGTTATTAGGTGAAAGCGTTTTAACTGTTGAGTTTTTAAAAGAGTTTGAGGAAAGTAAGAGAAAAGCATAACTATCAATTATAAAGACGACTAATACTTTTGACCTTGCAGCTTAAAAATTAAATTTCCATTCGTCGACACTTGGCTGCAATCTGTCGAAACATAAATACAATTAACCGAAAATAGATCTAATCCATTAGCAATAAACGTTAATTTGTTTTCATTAGACAAAAAACGCAAAATGAAAACCCTCAACATACTATTAATCGAAGATGACATTATAGAAGTGATGAAACTCAACAGAGCAACAAGTTCTTTGGGGTTAAATCATAAAATTAAAGAAGCTAATAATGGAGAAGATGCACTAAGTATATTAGAGCAAAAAGACAGTTTACCAGATATTATATTACTAGATTTAAACATGCCAAAAATCAATGGTACTGAATTTCTAAGGATACTTAAGGCAGACCATCGATTGAAGTATATTCCAACGATAATACTTACAACATCAAATAACCAACGTGATTTATTAGAATGTTATAAGATAGGTATTGCTGGTTATGTCTCAAAACCTTTAAAATATGAGGATTATGTTTCCAAAATAGAAAAATTATTAGGATATTGGAGCATAAACGAATTAATTAAGTCATAATGAAAGGAATGATTTTTACTGAATTTTTAGAGCTTGTTGAAGAAAAATTTGGACTAGTAATGGTTGATAAGATTATAAATCAATCTAATTTGGATTCTGAAGGAATTTATACAGCTGTAGGTACATACGAATTTTCTGATATGTTACAACTTCTTACACATCTGAGTAATAATACTGATATTTCAATCGATGATTTACTGCTGGTTTACTCAGAGCATTTGTTTAAAGCCTTGTTAAAAACACACCCTAATTTGGTAGATCATTACAAAGATCCAATGGATCTGTTGGCTTCAATAGAGAACCATATACATGTAGAAGTGCAAAAAATATATCCTGAAGCTCAATTACCAACTTTTGAAATAGAAGATCGTACAGAAACCAAAATGATAATGATTTATAAATCAGATAAAGCATTGTACATGCTTGGTAAAGGTTTGATGTTAGAAACATTTAAGTCATTTAAAGTACCTGTAAATATTGAGGTTGAAAAACTTAATAAAATTGGTACAGAGGTGAGATTCACGATTAATAGGAGCTAATGAGTCAAGAGGAGATTAATATTCTCAAAAGAGCACTCAAGCGCGAAAAGGCATCTAGAAAAGCTGCTGAAGAGATTTTAGAAGCAAAGTCTGCAGAGCTTTATGAGGTTAATAAAAAGCTTGAAGCTTCCCATAATGAGCTAATTTCTTTATATAATAAAACAAATTCTCAATTACAAGGTGTATTTGAAAACATAGTTGATGCTTATGTTATTATGGACCTTTGGGGCAATATTCTAAAACTGAATGATGCCGCAGTGGAGTTACTAGGTTTTGAGACTACCAAAGATGATGGTAACCTTATGAATCTTGTCGATCCAAACGATAAGGATATGATTACTCCTTCATTTAAAAAATTAATAGAAGCGGGTTCTATTACAGATTTTAAAATTACTATTTTAACTAGCAAAAAAACAAGAAAGTTTATACATATTAACGCCAGTATTATATACGAAAATGATAGAGCGGTAGCTGCACAGGGCATTATTAGAGATATAACTTTAGAAGATAAATACCAAAAAGCTTTAGAAGCAGAAAAACAAAAGTATAGCAGTATAATTGCTAATATGAATTTAGGATTAGTTGAGTTTAATAGTAATGATGAAATTCAGATGATAAATCAGAGTTTTTCTGAGATGTCTGGTTATAAAGAAGATGAGTTGATTGGTAAAACAGGATGGGAAATGTTTCCTGATGATTGTGGTTCGGACATAATTAAAAAAGAAAGTAAAAAACACGCTAAAGGTGAGTCTAATTCCTATGAAGTTAAAGTAAAAACAAAAAATAGAGATACTAGGTATTGGTTAATTAGTGAAGCACCTAATTATGATCTCAATGGTAATATAATAGGCTTAATAGGTATTCATTTAGATATCACCGATCTAAAAAGTTTACAATTTCAAAAAGAAAGTCTTCTTTCTAAGTTAGAAAAAAGTAATGATGAGTTGCAAGAATATGCACATATAGTTTCACACGATTTAAAATCGCCTCTGCGAAGTATTGATGCTTTAATTCAATGGATTAAAGAAGATAATAAAGACCAACTAAATGAAGTTACACTTCAAAATTTTGCACATATAGAAGGGACTTTAGAAAAGATGGAGCAACTCATCTCTGACATATTAGATTATTCGAGTATTGGGTCCGAAAATAATGAAAAGGCTGATGTGAATACTAAAGAATTAGTAAATGAATTAGTGAATATTTTATATGTACCAGATCATATTAAGATTTCTGTAACTGAAGATATGCCAATTGTAAAGGGCGATAAAATAAAGCTTCAACAATTATTTCAAAATTTAATTAGTAATGCTGTAAAGTTTATTGATAAACAAGAGGGGAAAATAGATATAAATGTAAAAAAATTACCAAATCATTTTGAATTTTCAATAACCGATAACGGTATGGGTATTGAGAATCAGTTTCATGATAAAATTTTTAAAATTTTTCATTCTTTAAATAATAGTAAAGAATCTACAGGTATTGGTTTATCTATTGTAAAAAAGATTGTTGATTTACACAAGGGAAGTATCTGGCTTGAAAGTGAACCAGGTAAAGGTTCAACGTTCTATTTTACCCTAAAAAAATAATATGCTAATTACAACAACGAACATTACTGAAATTGTAGACGCAATTTCAAACCATGTTAATGGCGAAGCTGCTTTAATTTCTGTAGGCGAACATACAGAAATTGATATAGAAAAGTTGGTTATTACTTTAGATAATGCCAACTTAAAATTCATGGGTGGAATTTTTCCGAAAGTAATTCACGGAAATTCTATTTTTGATAAAGGTATAGTTTTGAATACCCTTAACAATGTCGAAGAACTATTCTTAGTAAAAGACATTAGCAAAAAAGATTACACCATCCCACAAATTAATTTTGATGAAAGTATTGCATATAGCATTATTACTTATGTAGATGGTCTTACATCTAATATCTCTCATTATCTAAGTAGTTTATATGAAAACTATGGAATGCAAACCAATTATTTTGGAGGAGGAGCAGGTAGTTTGTCATTAGAGCAAAAGCCTTGTGTATTTTGTAATGAAGGTCTTTTTCAAGATGCAGCTGTAGGTTCTTTAGTGCGTATGCAATCTAGAATAGGAGTGCGACATGGATGGAATAAAGTTGATGGTCCTTTTATTGTAACAAAGGCCGAAGGCAATATTATAAAAGAGATTAATTGGAAAAACCCTTTTGAAGTCTATAAAGAGGTTGTAGAAGCTCATTCTAATAAACAATTTAATGATGATAATTTTTTCGAAATAGCTAATGGGTATCCTTTTGGTATTGTAAAAGATCATGCGGAATGTATTGTAAGAGATCCTCTAATGGTTAACGAAAAAGGGGAACTAGTTTGCATCGGTGAGTTAGAGGATAATACACTTGTAGATATACTTAATGGTAGTGAAAGCTCTTTAATAGAAGCAGCTCAAAATGCAGCTGAAGAAAGCCTCTTATTAGCAGAACAACCAAAAAAAGCAATTATTATAGATTGTATTTCTAGAATTTTATTTTTAGAAGATAATTTTGATAAAGAGCTCAATGCTATTACAAAAACGATAAGTGATAAGTTTCCTGATGTATCCGTTGGTGGAGCATTAACGCTTGGAGAAATATCGTCTTATGGTGAAGGGTTCTTAGAGTTTTATAACAAAACAGTTGTTATTGGTTTATTTGAATAGATGAAACGAGCATGATAAAAATTTTGTCACACAACGGAATGATTAATAGCGAACAGCATCTGACCTTAAAAAGGCAGTAATTATGAACAGATGAAATTAGAAAACAACATATTAGAGATTCTTCCCCTTTACGAATATGCTATGGCTATTGGTAAATCTGTAGATTATAAAGAAAGTTGTGATTTATTTCTAAAATTAATTTTAAGACGTAAGAATTTAAATGCTGCTTGGATTCTCGAAAGAAAAGACAATCAGTTGAGATCCACATACTCTATTCCATTAGGAAAAAAAGTTACTATAGTATCAGATAAGAACATTAACAAACTTATAGAAAGCGTAAAAGATCATAAGCTTACTGAGGTAGATGCCAGCATTTCTGAGTTGGTGCCAATAGATATTAATACAGGTTATTTAGCCATATTTAATCTAAAAGAGCAAGGATATTTATTTCTATATTCTAAATTAGAAAGACTTAAGCAAAAGGACTTATTACAGTTACAACCAGTAATTAATAAATTTTTAATAAGTCTAAAGGCTTGTAAAGCGTTTAAGAGACAACAAATATTATTAAATAATTTAGAGTTGCGTAATCAAGAGTTAAGTGATTATGCACATATGGTTTCTCACGATTTAAAATCACCATTGCGAAGCATTGATACATTAATAGCATGGCTTAAAGATGATTATATTGATAAGCTCGATGATCAAGGACAACAAAGTCTTAATCTCATAAGAAATAGTGTTGAAAAAATGGATACTCTGATTAATGGAATTTTAGAATATTCTACAATCGGTAAAAGTACAATTGAGGTCTATGATGTGGATTTAGATAACCTCGTTGACGATATTTTAGACATTATTTATATACCAGATACTATTGAAATTAGAAAAGAAAAATTACCATTAATAAAAGGTGATAAATATCGATTACAACAGTTGTTTCAGAACCTAATAAGTAACTCAATAACTTATAATGATAAAGAATATGGTATTGTTGAGATTGGTGTAATAGACAAGAATGATTTTTGGGAATTTTATATAAAAGATAATGGAAAAGGTATTGAAGAAGTATATTTTAAAAAGATATTTGAGACCTTTCAAAGGTTAGAAAGCAATCAAGATTCTACAGGTATTGGATTGTCTATTGTAAAGAAAATAGTAGATCTTTATGGTGGTGATATTTGGTTAACTTCTGAATTGAAAAAAGGAACCACATTTTTCTTCACCCTAAAAAATAATTATAATGGAACAGCCTAATCTGTCTTATATAGAGAGTATGTCTGGAGGCGATAAAGCCTTTGAGCAAAAGCTTATAGACATCATAAAAAAAGAGTTTCCAGAAGAGAAAAAAGTTTATTTTGATAATGTAACAGCAGAAAATTTTAAAGAAGCTGCAGAAAATGTGCATAAACTTAAACATAAAATTAGTATTTTAGGGCTTACAAAAAGTTATGACGTTGCCGCTGGTTATGAGTTTAATCTCTTAGATAAGAGTAGCATTGGTAAAGAAGATTTTGAATCTATTTTGCAAAGCATGACGGATTTTTTAGAGACCATATAAGTTTGTTTTATGAATTGTATTATCATCGATGATGAAGCTACAGCAAGAGTAATTATTAGTCAATTGTGCACTAATATAGATAGCCTAAAAGTTTTAGAAGAATTTCCTAATGCAATGCAAGCCATTAAGTATTTAAATCAGAATGTCATTGATTTAATATTTTTAGATATTCATATGCCTGACTTTACAGGTTTCGATTTTATTGATACTATTAAGAATCCACCTAAAATTATTTTAACAACTTCTGATACAAACTTTGCAATTCAGGCATTTGGTTATGATTGTATTGTAGATTATTTAGTAAAGCCTATTACGCCTAAGCGTTTTCAAAAAGCGATTCATAAGGCAGAAGCGATTAAGCCAAGTATAGAATCATTAAAAGAAAATGTATCTGGCCAAGTAGAGACCAGTTCTGGTAATGATTTATATGTTAATATAGATAGGCGATTAATTAAAATAGATATACCAAGTATTTATTTAGTTGAGGCCAAAGGAGACTACATTCAAATTAAAACTGAGGATAAAAACTATACTGTACACTCAACACTTAAGAAAATTGAGGATAAACTACCGGACAGCTTATTTTTAAAAATACACCGTTCATACATTATCAATGTCGATAAAATTATTGATATAGAAGACAATAGTGTATTGATAAAGAAAGATGTAATTCCTGTAAGTCGTTCTAATAGACCAGAATTAATGAAACGTCTTAATTTATTGTAAACTATTCAAAGAAACATATTAGTCTCCTAACTACATGTTACGTTCATTCGACGAAAAATAATAAATTACCTTTGAATTAACTATATTTTTGAAGTAATAATCATATGTAATGGTTTTTAAAATTGATAGCTAATTTTAGGGCAAAAGATTTATCTTTTGCCTTTTTTGTTAAATGTAGTTATGTAACAATAGATGTATTTACTATTTGACGTCATAATAAAGTTAACTCACTTTTATTAAGACTTATCCATTGAATTTTATGGTTTAAGTATATTTTCCGAATTACTTTATCTAGCAGTTAATTCTGCACCGAACGATATATGAATTTACACTTTAAACCATTCGACGACAGTAATTAGTTATCCAACGTCTTATTACTTTATTTTAACGAATAAAAATTAAATCGTTTTTAATTAATGATAAATTTGAAAGATCAAGGTGGTGTAAAATTAAATTAGGTTAATATAAATGACGTACCCTTAATTAATACTAGAAAGGCAAAAGAGAAATCTTTTGTCTTTTTTATTTCTAAAACCATCCAATTAGGACATAATTTAAAGTGACTCATAATTGCGCATTTAAAATACGAATTAGTAATTTTTAATTAGAATGCTACATTAAAATCTAAATACTAATTGAATTCAAATGCTTAAATAACTTGACTCAGGTTAAGCTTACTTAAACTATGAATATTTTCATTTCGACTATACTGAATGTCTATCCGACGAAAAAAATAAAAATATAGTCAACTCTGAAAGTAAATTTGTAACATAAATTAACTATTAACAATAGGTCTAAAAGAATAATTAAAAAAATATAATGAAAAAAAAGATATTAGTAATTGATGATGAGTTAACAATGACAACTATGCTTGAGTTTTTTTTATCAAATAAATATGAAGTAAAAGCTGTTAACTCAGGTGAAGAAGCAGAAGCTTGGCTCGAAAAAAAAATACCTGATTTAATAATCAGTGATATTCAAATGAGCGAGATGGACGGTTTTACACTTTTACAAAACATAAGATTAAGAGGCTATACCAAGCATACACCAATCATTATGCTTTCAGGTAAACCAGAAAGTAAAGAGCGTATAAAATCCTACAGACTAGGTGCGCAGGATTATTTAACAAAACCATTCAACCCAGAAGAACTGGATGAAGTGGTTAAGAAGAATTTATACCCAATTCATTATAGTAACGTCTGGTAATTAAGAAATTAAAAAAATTTTTTGAACAATGAAAATACTATATATAGGCAGTTATACTCAAGATATACAAAGAATCAAAGAAGAGACTGAAACTTTAGTGATTCAATGTAGTAATGGCTTAAAAGCCATAGAGATTTTAAATACTCATGATGATATTTTGGCTATAATCTGTGAGTATAATTTACCTGAAAATAATGGGATAAACTTTTATAAGAAGCTTTTAAATGAAGAAATCTTATCAAAGAGACCATTCATTTTACTAGTTGAAGAGCATAATAATAGAATCTACAAGGAGGCATACAATAGTGGAATTGACGATTACTTTGTTGCTAATTCTACAAAAACAGAGCAAATTTTGATTAGAGCGAAACAATTATCTCATCGTTGTAAAGGTTTAAATTCAGCTAGTTCTGTTCAACCTGTAAAATATAAGTTCCCATTAACAAAGAGAGTTTTTGATGTTGTTATTGCTTCAATAATTTTATTATTGCTTTCGCCATTATTATTGATTACAATTATTGCTATCAGAATAGAGTCAAAAGGGAAGGTGTATTATATATCAAAACGCGTCGGCAGGAAAACGTTTGATTTTTATAAACTAAGATCAATGCGATCAGGATCAGATAAGCTCTTAAGTCAACTTGCTAAAGAGAAAAACCAATACAATAAGTCTGAAACCCAAACTAAAGTTAATTTAGAAGAAAAATGTCCTAGATGCGCTAAGCTACCAGCTGGGTATCATTGCTCTGCTGTAAAATATAATGAATTAGATAAGGTTTGTGATTATTGGCATACACACCAAAAACAAAAACAACAAAACAATAATTCAAGCTTTATCAAGATTATTGATGATCCTAGGATTACAAGATTAGGTAAAATAATTAGGAATACGAGTATTGATGAATTACCTCAACTCATAAATGTTATAAAAGGGGATATGTCTCTAGTAGGTAATAGACCACTGCCAGTATATGAGGCAGAGTTACTGACTCAAGATCAAAAGTCTAAACGTTTTTTAGCACCAGCAGGAATTACGGGGCTTTGGCAAGTAGAATTACGTGGAAAAGGAGGGGATATGTCTGAAGATGAACGTATATCTTTAGATAATCGTTATGCAGATTATTTTGCAGGTGACAACTACTCACTATGGTTAGACTTAAAGATTCTTTTTAGAACAGTTCCAGCATTATTTCAAAAAAGTACAGTATAATTTTTTTCAAAGTTACTTTTAGCTGCTATTTCATTTTGTTTAAATAGCGGTTTTTTTTATTTCTCTTCATTTTGCAGGACTGTAAAAATGTTTAATCAACAGGTACGTTTAATTCATCTACACTTAGCGTTCATCCATCGAAATATAACAGAATTTACTCTAGTGACATTGTAAGTTTGTTTTGAAGAAATACAATAACAGATAAATATTTTGAGCTATGACATATATTTCAAAAACTTTATTAAGCTTAATATTATTTGCGCTATTAAACGCTGTTGCTTACGCTCAAGATACAATAGTAGATAGTAAAAAGCCAGAATCTTTTAAACTATTAATACCAATGCTTAATGTTCTTATAGATTCGGCTTTAACAAACAACGGAATGCTTGGTTACAGGAAAAATGAAATTGAAGTGAAGAAAGCTAATCTTAAAGCAAAGCGCAGAAATTGGACAAGAAATTTTGGAATCCAAGCAGATACTAGGTATGGTACCTTTGACAATTTTTCTAATAATATTAGTGGTCCCAATACGGTAACTTTAGCAAGTACAACTACACAAACTAACTATGGTGTAGGCTTATACTTAAAAATTCCCGTATTTGATATTTTCAATAGAAAGTCTGATATAAAACAAGCAAAGGCTGAAATATCTCAAGCCGAAAGCTTGGTGGAATTTCAAGAATATGAAATTAGAGAAACAGTAATTAGATATTACGAAGATTTAGTTCTAAAGGAAAACTTGCTCGAAATTCAAGCCACCAACCTCAGTGATGCTAAGGTAAATAATGAAATGGCAAAAAAGGAGTTTACTAATGGGCAAATGGAAATATACGAGTACATAAGAATATCAGATATCACAGCTGGTGTAGCAACAGAATTTGAAAAAGCAAAGTCAAACTTACTTTTGGCGAAAAAGCTATTGGAGAATTACACGGGTGTGAAAATCAATTAATTTTATAAGCAAAAAACAATGAAACCTATTGATCTAATAAAACTGATATTAAAGCATAAGACGATTCTTATAGTAATGCCATTGATTTTTGGGGTATTAGCAGTGTCGATTACACTAAACCCAAAGAGAAGCTACTATTCCGATACCATGCTGTATACAGGCATAGCTTCGGGATCCTCCATAGAAATGGATAAAACGTTTAATTATCTAGCAGCTAATAATGCATTTGATAACCTTATTAACATCATTAAATCTAGAGACACGCAAGAAGAAGTTGCAATAAGATTATTAAGTCTACACTTGTCCTTAAAAGAGGCAAATCATAAGTTTATTTCAGAAGAAGCATATGAAGAACTACAGGCAATTCTTCCAGAAGATATTAAAAGCCATTTGTCCAATCAGATAAAACTTGAACAAGACGGCAATTTAAACTATGAAGCTACAGTGGCATACCTAACAGAAGTAATGCATAATGATAATTCTAATTTTGTGTATTCACTACTTAGTTTTCACCATAGATACTATTCTATTGAGGCAATTTCAAAAGTAAAAATAGAACGTATTTCTTCAAGTGATTTGGTAAAATTGAGTTATGAGGCAGATGATCCTGGAATTTGCCAACAAACACTAAAAATCTATATAGAGGTCTGCACCAAGATGTATAAGAACCTTAAAGAAAATGGTTCTGATGCTGTTGTAAAATACTTCGAAGAACAACTGATGTTGTCCGAAACGAAATTGAAGGCTATCGAGCAGAAGATGCTGAAATTCAATCAGGATAATAACATTATAAATTACTATGAGCAAAGTAAAGCGGTTGCTATAGTAAAAGAAGACATGGAAGTGGTCTATAAAAGAAACATGGCTCAATTAGCGGGTTCACAGGCTTCAATAAAACGTTTGGAGGAAAAATTGGCAATACAGGAACTTATTCAAGAAAAGAATAATGCTATTGTAGAAAGCAAAAAGCAATTGGGGGATCTGAACTATAAAATAGGTATGTATTCGGCTAAATCTAATGGAGATGAGCGTTCTATTCAAAACATAGAACAATTAAAAAAGCAGGTTCAAGCCCTTCAGAAAGAAATAAAAACTAATGTGGACGAGCTGTATTCGTTTCAAAATTCAACAGATGGTGTACCTATTAAAAAAGTATTGCCAGACTGGGTGGATAAAGTTGTTGAGACCGCAGACTTAAAAGCTAAGCTCTCGGTTATGGATACGCAGAATAAAGCCATAGAAAAACAATTTGCAACATATGCTCCAGCTGGTGCTAATTTAAAGCGAATAGAACGAGAAATAGAGGTAGTAGAACAAGAATATCTTGACATTTTACATGGTCTAAATCTAGCTAAGCTTAAGTTTCAAGATACACAACTGTCCAGTAATTTAACTGCTGTAGATCCGCCGTTTTATCCATTGAAGCCTATTCCTTCTAAACGAAAAATTATCATCGTTGCAATTGTACTAATTACTGGTGTTATTATCCTTGCATGCATTTTACTTATGGAAATATTTGACGATACATTAAAAAATGAAGAAAAAGCAAAAGAGATTTTAGAAATTCCATCTATGGGAATGATTCCTAAGCTTTTCAGAGCAAAGCCACATTTAGATTTAGTAAGAATGCAAGATCGTTTGATGGAGTTTATAATGCAGGATTTTAATAGAATATTCAAAGAGACGAGCATTACGAAGACACCTAAAATAATTACAATTTTTAGTACAAGAAATAATGAAGGTAAAAGCGTTATTGCTTCTAATATTGCTAAAAAATTAAAAGCGTCAGGAGATTCCGTTATGGTGTTAAACCACTCGAATGAAGATAGGTCTAAGACTAGTGTTTCTAGATCGGCCTGGTTATATAAATTCTTTGGTTATCAAGATCCAAGAATAGATTGTAACCATCCGTTCTTGTCTTCTGCAAATGATAATTTAAGTACCTCTGAATACAAAATATATAATGTGGACGAAGCTTATAAAGGAATTACGGATTATCAAGAATTTATGGTCAATGTGTCAGAAAATAACATTCGTAGCTTAGACCATATTTTAATCGAATTGCCAAATTTACTAGAGTTTAGCTACCCTTCAGAATTAATAGCAAATTCTGATTTAGTATTAATGGTTTGTCGTTCTAATAGATTATGGTCTAAGGCAGATAATAACATTCTGGATAATTTAAAAGCAATTGCGGGCGAAAAATTACAGTTTATTATTAACGGTGTTGAGATTAAGGAAGTGGAGACTGTTTTGGGTGAGTTGCCAAAGAAGCGTTCTAAGACTAGAATTAGATTAAAGAACATGTTCCGTTTTCAGTTCTACTCGAGTAGTCATATTTAAGATGAAGAAGCTGTTCAATAAAATAATCAGAGAAGATAATTTCTTGTCCTTATCAGGAAACCTAACTATCGCACTATTGGGTTTTGGTGGTTTTGCTTTACTAGCAAGAAGTTTAGAGACACAAGAATTTGCACAGTGGGTACTATTTATTTCTGGGGGATCGCTTGTTGAAATGCTTCGTTATGGAATTACCAATAATGGACTGGTAAGGTTTCTTTCGGGAGCCACAGAAAAGAATAGGGATCAGTTAATAGGAGCTAATGTACTTATTAGCTTATTGGCAACTTTGATTATAGCCATGTTGTTGGTTAGTGTTAAATTAATTTTTGGTGATGTTATTAATACATCTTCGTACGTGCTCTTTTTTAGCTGGTATCCAGTTCTGGCATTTGTAAACCTTCCGTTTAACAATGCGCTTGTAGTACAACAGGCAAAAATGAGGTACGACAAAATTTTAATTATTAAAGCATTAAATAGCGGGTTGTTCTTTAGCTTTTTGGTAGTGAATACTTTTGTTTTAAAATGTTCTGTCTTAGAGATTACCTTAGTGTTTTTGGGTGTAAATACAATCACTTCTTTGGTTTGTATAGGTAAATCCTGGGATGGTTTAAAGCTAATTATAAAAGCGACTAAAACAACACTAAAAACCTTATTGAACTTTGGAAAGTACAGCACGTTTACACTTATTGGAACAAACTTATTGCGTAATGCAGATATTTTAATTATTAGTGTAAGCCCTTTTGGAAGCACTGCCGTAGCCTTGTTTAGTATCCCGTTAAAACTAACTGAGATCCAGCAAATTCCTTTACGAAGTTTTACGGCAACAGCTTTTCCTAAAATGTCAAAAGCGAGTTTAGAGGGAAAAACAAATGATGTAAGAGTATTATTTAATACTTATTCAGGTGCATTAACCTATTTGTTTTTTGCCGTGTCTATAGGAACCTTTGTTTTTGCGGAAGCATTTGTAATTCTAATATCCGGATGTCAATATTTAGATACCAAGATAATGGGAATAGATATTGTAGCTATTGTGAGAATATTATCGGTTTATGGTTTATTGCTTCCTGTAGATAGAATGACAGGGATTGGTTTAGACAGTATCAATAGACCTAATATTAACGCCTTAAAAGTGGCCATAATGTTAGGTGCTAATATTGTTGGTGATTTGATAGCTATATATGTCTTCAAGTCCATCGAAATGGTTGCTGTTTCAACACTTGTATTTACAACTGTTGGGATTATAGTAGGTGCTTATTTCCTAAATAAGACATTTCGTGTTTCTCTATTGGAAATTTTTAAGAGCGGTCATGCATTTTATAAAAGCCTTTGGCGTCAATCAAAACAATTTATCTAAGAGTTTTAGGTTTAACTAACCGATAATAGTATTTTATTTAGAAGCTACGATTAGAGATTGTGGCTTTATATTTTGGTTCAAAGTATAGGTCTTCAGGAATACATTAAGAAAACTTAATAACATTCCCTTATCAATAATAGTTTTCTATTCGTCTACACTTAATGATTATTAGTCGAAATCTAGCCGACATCACTCGGTTTAGAATTTATGTTTGTAATGTAAAGCATTTAATACGTCAAGTTTTACTGAATAAACAATGGACATATTTAAAAATCATATTAACCCTTTTGAAAATAACTCGGGCTCAATGCGCGTAACCAAGCTCAGTAGTGCAATTATACTTTTTGCACTACTCACTGTCTTGGGATTTGTTATTGTTAAAACTAAGGTTACAGGGGTTGCATTTTGTGTTGGTTTGTTTTTTGTTGTAGCCTTAATATATGTCATATTTAAATCCCCTAAAATCGGAATCTATATTAGTATCATTCTAGGCTTTTTTGCAATAGGTGCTTCACGATATGTGGAAGCTCCATGGGGATTAACTATAGATGCTTTACTGGTATTAATATATATTGCTTTATTCTTTAAGGCATTTAGAGTGAAACTAGCATGGCATAAAGCCAAATCTAGTTTAACCCTATTAGTTAGCTTATGGATGGCCTATGTGTTATTACAATTAGGAAATCCAGAAGCATTGAGTAGAGAAGCTTGGTTTTATGCAATGAGAGGGGTTGGTCTCTACCAGTTTTTAGCAATTCCACTACTCTTTATGCTTTTTAATAAGCAAAAAGATTTAAATAACTTTTTCATTATTTGGGGAATTTTGTCATTATTAGGAACCTTAAAAGGAATACAGCAATTTCAGTTTGGAGTAGATCCTTTCGAACAGCGTTGGTTAGAGTTGGGTGGAGCAGAAACACACATCCTTTTTGGGAAGTTAAGGATTTTTTCATTTTACTCAGACGCTGGGCAATTTGGTGCCTCTCAAGCACATGCGGGTGTTGTTTTTGGAATTTTGGCACTGTTCAAAAAAACAAATCTTCGACTTAGATCCTTTTTTATAGCTGTTGCAATAGGCGGTTTTTTTGGCATGATGATATCTGGAACCAGAGGAGCTATTGCTGTGCCAGCTATTGGTGGATTTGTATTTTTAATACTCAGTAAAAACATTAAAATTCTCATTCTAGGGGGAATGTTAGTTGCAGCTGCATACATATTTTTTGCACATACCACTATAGGACAGGGAAACTACGAAATTAGAAGAATGCGTACTGCCTTCGATCCTAATGAGGCATCATTGCAAGTTCGTTTATCCAATCAAAGAAAACTTAAAGGATATCTAGCAACAAGGCCATTTGGTGGTGGGCTTGGTGCTACGGGAAACTGGGGATTGCGTTTTACACCTCAGAGCTTTTTAGCCAATACAGCAACAGATAGCTGGTATGTAATGATTTGGGCAGATACAGGTGTGGTTGGATTAGGGTATTATTTATTTATGTTGTTTTTTATTCTTGTTTCTGGAGCTCGAAATGTCATGTTCAAAATAAAGGATCACAATTTAAAAATACAGATAACAGCGATTACCTGTGGTATGGCCGGCATTATGATGGCCTCTTATGGTAATGGTGTTTTTGGGCAAATGCCGACGGGGATACTTATGTACGCAACCATGGTTTTTATGTTTGTTTCTCCCCAATTAGATAAAAATAAAGCATTAAAAACTTATAAAATAATGGATTTATGAATTACAGAAGTATTAGCGATTTAAACGAAACGATATTAAGAAATCTTCATTTGATATCTAGAGATATAGATTTGGTAGTAGGTGTACCAAGAAGTGGAATGTTACCCGCAAATCTATTAGGGTTATATCTTAATTTACCTTATACAGACATCCATTCATTTATTAATGGCTTCGTATATAAGGCAGGTGCTAGAAGACAATTTTTTGACAGTTTGGACTATAAGAATATATTGGTTGTAGATGATAGTATTGCTTCTGGTTCTGCATTGGCAGAGTGTAAGGAGAACTTAGCACATCTAACATCAAAATTCAATTTTAAGTATGCAGTAGTTTATGCTACGCCAGGCAAGGAAAACCTCGTGGATTATGCCTTAGAAACTGTAGCTACGCCGCGTTATTTTCAGTGGAACATCTTTAACCATTCTACTTTAGATAAAGCGTGTTTCGATATTGACGGTGTGCTATGTGAAGATCCAACTAATGAACAGAATGACGATGGACCAAAGTATGTCTCGTTTTTACTAAATGCGGTACCATTATACCTCCCAGGAAGTAAAATAGGAACATTAGTTACCTCTCGATTAGAGAAATATAGAGCTGAAACCGAAACTTGGTTAGAAAACCATAGAATTAAATACGAAAGACTTGTAATGCTAGACCTGCCAGATATGAAAGCTAGGCAAAAAGCCAATTGTCATGGCATTCATAAAGCCAATGAATATAAAAAGAGCAAGTATAATCTATTTGTGGAAAGTGATTTAAAGCAAGCCATAGAGATCAATAAGCTTACTAAGAAGCCTGTGTTTTGTACAGAAAACTTCAAGATGATTTACAATTCTCAGTCTCTTACTTATAATATAAAAAGTGGTAAATATCTGCCGTTTGTAAGAGAATTTGCTCTCAAATTAAGAACGGTAATTAATAAGTTTAAAAGTAGAGAATTAGCAGTTAAATAAAACGAATTATTCACTATCAAAAAAATAATTACCATGGAAACTATAATTCAGATATTTCAATATTTAGGGCAGGGTACAGAAATGATATTTGCTGTCTACTTTGCAGTATCAACTCTATATGTTTTAGTGTTTGCTTCTGCAGGACATTTCTATAAAAAGCGCAAGCAAAATACGGATGACAAGCTTAGTAAAATGGCCATATTTATTCCCGCTTACAAGGAAGATGCTGTTATTGTAGGTGTTGCAAAGAAAGCATTGTTACAACAATATCCACCAAGTTTTTATGATGTTATTGTTATTGCAGATTCATTACAATCTAAAACGCTAATAGAACTTCAAAAACTACCTATTAAAGTAGTAAAAGTAAGCTTTGAAAATAGTACCAAAGCGAAAGCCTTAAATGCCGCTATACAAGATTCGGATAAAGATTACGATTATGCTATAATACTTGATGCGGATAATATTATGGAGTCTCATTTTTTAATGAAAATGAATACGGCTTTTCAGAATGGTTTTCGTGTAGTACAAGCGCATAGAAAAGCAAAAAATCAAAACACTTCTTTTGCTATTTTAGATGCGGCTAGCGAAGAAATAAACAATCATATTTACAGAAGAGGACATCGTGCTTTAGGATTATCTTCAGGGTTAATTGGTTCGGGTATGGGCTTTGATTACAAAATATTTGAGTCCATTATGAAAAAGATTACAGCTATTGGGGGATTCGATAAAGAGCTTGAGTTTAAATTGGCTCAAAAGAATATTTCTATAGAATATCTTCAAGATACTGTTGTTTTAGACGAGAAAGTTCAGAAGTCAACAGACTTTTCAAAACAAAGAAGACGTTGGTTGGCTACTCAGTTTGTATATCTAAAAAGATATTATAAATCTGGATTAAGAGCGCTTTTTTCAAGTGGTAATGTAAACTTATTTGATAAGGTTTTTCAGATGATAGTACCACCTAGAATTTTATTGCTTGGAATAACAATTATAACTGCACTTGTTTATTGCCTGTTAGATTTTGGATTAAATATTAAAACCTACGTATCTAGCTTCGTCTGGGTAGTAAATCTTACGCTTTTGGTTGTAGCTTTTGTATTAGCACTTCCAAGATCGTTTTACAATACCGCAACTTTGAAAGCAATGGCTTCTATGCCTTCTGCTTTTCTAAGGATGTTCTGTCTGCTTTTTAACTTAAAGGGAGCTAACACAAAATTTATTCATACATCACACGGTGTAATTAAAAGATAAGGAAAATGAGAATTGGTATAGAGGCACAGCGTTTATTTCGTCTGCAGAAGCATGGTATGGAAAGGGTTGCTCTTGAGTTAATTAAAAACTTACAAGTGTTAGACAAGGAGAATGAGTATTTCATCTTTGTAAAACCAGATGTCGATAACAAGGTTATCTCCAGTACTGATAATTTTCATATCGTTGAGGTTGAAGGTGGAGCATATCCTATTTGGGAACAATTCAAACTGCCTAAATTGGCTAAAGCTTACAACTGTGATGTTCTACATTGTACAAGTAATACAGCGCCTTTGGCTTTGAAAATACCATTGGTAACTACGCTCCATGATATTATTTTTAAAGAAAGAAGTGTACTAGAACAATTGACAAGTAGCGCTTCTTGGTATCAAAAAATAGGAAATCTTTACAGAAGATTAATTGTTAACAGCATAGTTAAGAAGAGCGAGCGACTTATCACGGTATCTAACTTTGAAAGACAAAATATTTCTAAAATTTATAAGTTAGACAATAACAAAATACAAACAGTATATAATGGTGTTAATGAGTACTTTAAAGCTGTAATTGATAACAAAACAAAGGCAAAAGTTAAACAGAAATATAATTTGCCAGAGCACTTCTTGTTGCATCTAGGAAACACAGATCCTAGAAAAAATACAGCACGTGTTTTAAAAGCCTTTTACATGTATATTTACGAATTTACAGAAGATTTAAAGTTAGTTCTTGTTGGTCTTAATCAAGCAAAACTAAGTACGATCTTAAAGTCTATTGACTTAGAAAAAGAGTTAAGTGATAAAATAATACTTACAGGGTATGTTGCAGACAAAGACTTACCAGTATTATTTGGTCTGTCCGAGTTATTTTTATTTCCTTCATTACGAGAAGGCTTCGGTATTCCAATTATCGAAGCAATGGCTTGTGGAACTCCTGTGATTACTTCAAATACATCCTCTATGCCTGAAGTTGCAGGTGATGCGGCTTGTCTGGTAAATCCAAACAGTACAGAAAACATTTATGAAGCTATAGTAAAAGTACGTTCGGATAAAAATTATAAAGAACAGCTAACTGAAAAGGGATTTACAAGGTATACCAAATTTACTTGGGAAAATACCGCAAAAAAGGTCTTGGGAATTTATCAGAGGTTTAACCACAACAATATATAGAAATGACTATAAGAGGAAAAGATATAGTAATAGTAGGAATTCAACCGTGGGATATTGAAATAGGCAGTAACTGTAAAAACATTGCTACAGAATTCGCTAAGCAAAATAGAGTGCTTTATGTAAATCCACCGTTAGACAGGATTACTAGATATAAGCAAAGGCAAAAGGAGACGATTCAAAAGCGAATAAATATTTCTAAAGGCTATCTACCAGATATTGAGAAAATTGAGTTGAACTTATGGAACCTATACCCAAAGAACATCGTAGAATCTATAAACTGGATTAATTCTCATCAGATATATATGTTTTTAAATAAGCGAAACGCAAAATTATTTGCTGACAATATTAAAGATGCGGTTAATCGCTTAGGTTTTAAAGATGTTTTGTTGTTCAATGACAGCTCAATGTTTTTAGGACTTCACTTAAAAGAACTATTACAACCAAAGTTGTATACTTACTATGTTAGGGATAACCTGGTTAAAGTACCCTATTGGAAAAAACATGGCGAGCGTATTGAGCCCATGATGATCGAGAATGCAGATGTTATCGTGAATAATTCAGAATACTATGTAGACTATAGTTCAAAGTATAACAAGAATAGTATTATGGTTGGGCAAGGCTGCGATGTTAGCATGTTTAACGATACAAATAATAGTATTGAAGTACCAGAAGAATTCAATGTAATTCAAGGACCTGTAATTGGCTACGTAGGGTCCCTTACGACATTGCGATTGGATATAGAATTATTAGAGTTTATTGCATCACAGAGATCGGATTGGAATATTGTTCTTGTTGGTCCAGAAGATGAAGATTTTAAACAATCTAATTTACATCAGTTACAGAATGTATTCTTTCTTGGGAACAAACCGGCAGACCAATTGGCATCTTATATCAAAGGCTTTGATGTAGCTGTTAATCCTCAGGTGGTTAATGAAATTACTATAGGAAATTATCCTAGAAAAATAGACGAATACTTAGCTATGGGAAAACCTGTAGTGGCTACAGAAACAAAGGCAATGCAGATGTTTAAGGACTTTGTTTATTTAGGAGAAACAAAAGAAGACTATATTTCGCTTATCGATAAAGCCTTAACAGAGCATTCAAAAACCAATGTAAAAGTACAAATAAACTTTGCTAATAAGCATACTTGGACAAATAGCGTAAATTATATTTACACGGCTATGGAATCAACTTTAAAACAACTACAGTGATGGAAATAGCAGCAAAAATAAAATCAAACAGCAAATTAAAAAGATTAGCGCACTGGTCAATCTTAATCCCCAATCAAGCCAGACCAAGGTTATGGATAAAATGGTTTGTAAACCCATTTATCCACAAAAGAGGAAAAGGATCTTGTATAAGAAGACGAACCAGATTGGATGTAGTGCCCTGGAATAAATTCAGTCTTGGTCAAGCGTCAACCATTGAAGATTTTTCAGCAGTAAATAATGGTGTAGGAGATGTTATCATTGGTAATAGGACAAGAATAGGTTTAAGTAATACCATAATCGGACCAGTAAATATTGGAAATGATGTAAGACTGGCGCAGAATGTTGTGCTTTCTGGATTAAATCATAATTACGCAGAGATCGATAGTCCAATTCATGAGCAGGGAGTTTCTACTAAGCCCATTATTATTGAAGATGAATCTTGGATTGGAGCTAATGTTGTCATCTTACCAGGTGTTACGATAGGCAAGCATTCAATTGTTGCGGCAGCAAGTGTAGTTACAAAAGATATCCCTAAATATACCTTAGCTGCAGGCAACCCTGCTAAAGTATTAAAGAAATACAATTTTGAAACTCAAGAATGGGAAAAGTTAAGTTGAAAGCAAGAATAACTCAAAATACGAATTTTTAAATTCCTATTAGGTAAAAATTTGAGACGTATTATACTCAATTGTTTACAACTAACGCATCATGAGGTTGATAGAATAAAGATTGAACTTTAATTGAAATTTTAATAATAAACATTGGGTTACACTAAATGATTTCTACTGAAGCTTCATTTAGAATAAATCATGTAATGAGATGGAAATTAGATTTTGATTCTCGTTAGAATAAAAAATTAGAAAACATAGAATATGAAAAGAAGAGATGTATTAAGAGGATTTTTTGGATTTACAGTTATAGGTTTGTCTTCTTATTATGGAACGAACTATTTTTTTAGAGATTCCACTTCAAATTTAAAAGACATCAGAAAATATTCAAGTCTCATTGCCGAATTAGTTGAAGTAATTATTCCGATATCAGATACTCCTAGCGCAAAAGATGCACAAGTCCATAATTTCATAATTAGTTATTTAGAGAATTGTGCTAGCCGCAAAGAATATAAAAATTTCATGAATGGATTAAATGATATTGAGTCTGAGAGTAAGACTAGATTTAATGAATTATACAAGGATTGTAGAGTAGATCAAAAGTATTTGCTTTTAAAAGAATTAGACGATTCTTCAAACAATTCTTTAATAAAGAAGATTAGTAATAAAATTATGGGAAGATCTTTTTTTGATTTGCTTAAATCCTTAACTATTGAGGGATATTGTACCTCGGAGGTGGGTGCAACAAAATTTCTGAGATATCAGCCTGTTCCAGGTAATTATGAGGCCATAACTAATATTAGAAAAAATCAAAAAGCTTGGGCAACAAAATAAAATTATGATGATAAATATGTCTGAAGAAAATACATTCGATGCTATTGTAGTTGGTTCTGGTATAAGTGGAGGTTGGGCAGCAAAGGAATTAACGGAAGCAGGATTAAAAACTATTGTTCTTGAAAGGGGGCGAAATGTTGAGCACATTAAGGATTATCCAACAGCGAATACGCATCCCTGGGAATTTAAGAATAGATCTCATTTGAATAAAAAGGAGATATCGGAAAGGCCCATACAGAGCAGTCATTGTGATGACACTAACAAGCATTTTTTTGTAAAGGATATTGAGCATCCATATATTGAAGAGAAACCATTTAAATGGATAAGAGGTTATCAGGTTGGGGGAAGATCTTTAACCTGGGGTAGGCAATGTTATCGTTGGTCTGATTTAGATTTTGAAGCCAATAAAAAAGATGGTTATGGAATAGATTGGCCAATTAGATATAAGGATTTAGAAAAATGGTATGATTATGTTGAACAATATGTAGGAATTAGTGGAGATTACGATAATTTACCTCATTTACCAGATGGAGTTTTTTTGCCACCTATACCAATGAATGTAATAGAAAAGCATCTAAAAAAGTGTCTTGATGAAAAATATACAGATAGGAAGGTGATTACCGGCAGAGTCGCAAATTTAACTGAATTTAAAAAAGGTCGTGGTAAATGTGTTTATCGAAATATGTGTAGTAGAGGATGTCTTTTTTCAGGATATTTTAGCAGTAATTCAAGTACTTTAAAGGACGCTAAAATCACTGGTAATTTAACAATTAGGCCTTACTCAATTGTAAAAGAGGTTATATATGATGAAGATAAGAAGAGAGCCATCGGCGTTGTTGTTATTGACAAAGAAACAAAAGAAGAATTAAGGTTTTTTTCTAAAATTATATTTTTAAATGCATCTACAATAGCAACTACTGCAATTTTATTGAATTCTATTTCTAAGTCATTTCCTGAGGGACTCGGTAATTCAAGTGGTCAATTAGGTCATAATTTAATGGATCATGTAATTAATGAAGGCACTTACGGTATACATGAAGGATTTATAGATAAATATTATGAAGGTAGATCTCCAGGGACTATTTATATACCTAGATTTCAGAATGTTAGTAAAAAGACAAAAAATAAAGAGTTTTTAAGAGGTTACGGTATTCAGGGTAAGGGAGAAAGAGAAAACTGGAGGTCAAAATCTAGTCCAGGGATAGGTCTAGAGTTAAAAAAGGCTTTGCAATATCCTGGGAAATGGAAGATTTCTTTGGGAGGTAGAGGAGAAGTTTTACCATATTTTGAAAATAAGATTTCTTTAGATTTTGATAAAAAAGATCAATGGGGAATTCCCTTGGTAAAAATCAATTTTAAGTATGGTGATAATGAAATTGCTATGATGAAACATATGACAAAGGCAAGTGAAGAAATATTATTGAATTCTGGCTTTAATAAAGTTCAAAGCTACAGGTCAAGCCCCACCCCAGGTTCAGCTGTGCATGAAATGGGTACGGCTCGAATGGGTAGAAATCCAGAATCATCGGTGTTAAATAAGCATAATCAAATGCACGATGTTAAAAACGTATTTATTACCGATGGTAGTTGTATGACATCATCAGGTTGTCAAAACCCATCTTTAACTTATATGGCTTTAACAGCTAGAGCTTGCAATTATGCTGTAAATCAAATAAAGAAAGGTAGATTATGAAAACAATAAAACATGCAATCATAACTGTAGGTTTAGGCTTCTTCGTAATTATAGTAATAATTCTAATTTCTAGAAGACCCATTTATTCAATACAGGCATCAGGTAAATTAGTAATAGTAAATAAACTAAGTAGTAGTATAATTATCTTTAATTTAAAAGAAGGCAAAAGAATATCAGAGATACCTGTAGAAATTGAACCTCATGAAGTTATATCTTTAAAAAACAAGAATGAATTTGCTATAACCAATTATGGTGCTCCTCATGTCGTAGGTGAAAGCATTTCTATTGTAAATGCCAAAACTTCACAAATAGAAAAAACGATAGATTTAGAAAAAAGTCCTCGACCTCATGGAATTACAAGAGCGTTAAATTCAAATAACGTGGTAGTTGTGACCGATATTGGGAATGAACTATTAGTTGTTAATACTCAAACAGGAAATATTGAAAAAAGAATCTCGACAGAACAAGAGCTAAGTCATATGGTTGTTCTACATCCCCATAAATCTTTAGCCTATGTAACCAATATAAATTCTGGTTCAGTCAGTGTAATTGACCTTGATATGGAAAAGGTTATTCAAATTATTTATTGTGGATCAGGGGCTGAAGGTATTGATATTACACCTGATGGGAGAGAGCTTTGGGTTACGAATAGTAAAGAAAATACAATTTCTGTTATCGATACTCGAACTAACCAAGTGTTAGAATTATTAAAAACTGGAAATGAAGCATTGCGGTTAAAATTTTCTGTTGATGGGAAATATTGTTTAGTTCCAAATTCAAAGGATGGAACGATAAGGGTTTATAATCAAAAAACAAAAAAACAAATAAAGATTATAAATGTTCCTGGTAAGAAAAACATAATTGATAGAATACTATATCATACTCCAAGGCCTGTTGGTATTTTAATGCACCCTAATGGGAACTATGCATTTGTTGCAAATTCTAATGCGGATAAGGTTGAAGTAATTGATATGAAAACGTTTGAAATTGTCAGTAAAATAGGAACAGAAAGAGTGCCTGATGGACTAGCCTTTATGGAATAATATTATTGTTTTAAATAGTTATCAACATCAAAAAAGGATGCAATTGTAAGAAGTGGTCCAAAATTTAGTCTACAGTAAGTAGCATTTCAACATTAGAAATTAGGATTTAAAAGAAAACCTACTCTAAACTTCATTTTTTAAAAATAGATTTATCATTCTATTAACTTAATTAAGATAAAAATGAGAAAGTATTTATTAATTTTCATTCTTTTGACGCCTATTATTTTTAGTTGTACGAAAGAATTTCAAGAAGAAGCTGCAGATTTTACAGATGAAAATCAAGATGAGACGACTTCATTAATTGTGCCTGATGGTCATGATCTAAGACCAGTCAATCTTCAAAATGCAACCATAATTTTGTCTGACGAATCTATTGCAGACATGGCTAAAATTAGAGTTTATAAAATTGAAGGTGAAACCAATAAATTATTATTCGAAGGAGCAGTTGAAAAAAATCAATCGTTAAATAAACAATTTTTAATACCAAACCATACTGAAACGGTGTTAATTGAAGCAGACCTTGCAACAAACACAAGACAATATTACATTTCACCAGACCAATTAGAAAATCTTATTTTAACAGATAATATTGTAGAAGAAGAAAGTGAAGAGACAGGAAAGTCTTTTTCTTCGGACGATCCGCCAAGTTGGAATTGTAATAACTATTCTGAGTTTAATGGAAGCGATGGGGGGAATTATAAAATAACTGGTAACTCGACACAAGGGGTAAATATTAATTCTAATACCAAAATTTATATTTGTAGTGGAGGTTCATGGACCCCATCTTATTTAAATGATAATTCGAGTAAATTAACAATATATGTAGGTCAAGGGGGGACTTTAAATCTATCAGGTACTATAAATTCAAAAATTTATAATGAGGGTACTTTTAATGGAGTAAATGCAAATATTGCTGAGGATTTTGATAACTGGGGATTAACTAATATTACTGGAAATCTTTCTGTATCCGATCATGTTCAGAATTTTGGTGGAACTATAAACATCACCGGTAACTTCAACAATAATGAACATTTTAAAAATGAGGGGGGATCAGTTATTATTGCGGGTCACGTAACGCTTTCAGATAAATTTGATAATAAAGAAGGTTCAGAATTGATTGTTTCTGGAAATTTCATTGTAAATGACGGTAAATTTAAAAACTATTGTTATACCACAATTTCAGGGACAGTAATAAATAATGATGAAGTAGAGTTTAAGAATGCATCATATACGCTCATTACAGGGGCATTCATGAACAATTCAAATAAAGAAGTTAAAGTCAAAGAAGGTTCTATATTTAAATGCGCAAGCATTATTTCAAGTGGCAATATTAAAGGTGATCATGCTTATTCTATAATTGAAACTGGCGCTATAACATTCAATGGTGGTAAGAAATTTAAAGGAGAGCTAGATATATGTTCTAACAGCTATACCAGTTCTATCGGAGATAATGATGTGATTAATACATGTTCTACGTTTATATCATCAAACTCATGCTCGCCTGGTTACAACAATATGGTTGATAATGATGGAGATGGAAGTGAAGGAGGCGTTGACGTTGACGATAATAACCCTGATATAGCAACTTATAATTATCCTCAAGGACAAGGTTTGTATTTTACATCTGTCTATGAAGATTTATACCCTTGTCAAGGAGATTATGATTTTAATGATTTAGTCAATAATTACAGTTATAAGGAAGGATTGAATAATGGGGATAACAACGACGGTCAAAATACTTATATCACAACTATTGAATTTAATTATAAGTTCCCTGCATTAGGAGGCGGTTTTAATAATGGTTTTGTATTAAGGGTAATAGATGGCGACAACGATGCTGTACTAACCTTAGATGCTTCAGATAGTTACGAATCAAGTCACATTACAAGATTACATGACAATAATAACGGCACCACCCTATTTGTATTTGCAAATCTTAAATCTATTTATGTCGATAATCCCGATGCTATAATTAATAGCGTACAAATAGACTACGCAAATATTCCAGTAATTTCTGGTACTGTAACTAAATTAAATGGTGCTTATGATGAATTTTTATTGAGAGATGGTGTGTCAGGGCAGGAAATACATCATTTATATAACACAATTCATATCAATTATCCAGCTTTGAATTTACCATCTATGTTTAATGATGACAGTAATTTTTCTGAGTGCGATGACTTGTCAACTGGTAGTAATTTATTTGTCAATGCTAATGGTTTCCCATGGGCACTTAACGACTTGCCAATTGATTGGCCATGGCCAAAGGAGAATACAACCATTCTAGAAGCTTATCCAAATTTTGATGATTTCGTTACTTCAAATCCAGATTTAGATTGGTACTCCGACATTAACGGTAATAGAAATAATTCTAAACTAATTTTTAACTAGAAATTAATAGTTAGTTGATTAAAAAGTCGCTCAAAGATTGGTAAAGCAAATAATCTAGAGCGGCTTTTTATCTGAAAGTATTTTAGCCATTTTAAATTGAGTTTATGACCCTTTATACGCACTTTTTAGATCATTTTTCATTTATCTACATTAAATGGCTAACTAACTCTCAAAAGCAGCTAGTGAAAGAAAAAAATAAAATTTAAAAAAATTTCTCCTTTATTTTGAGAATGTAGAAAAATAATAGCTCATGGGTAGAAAAATAAACATCCGAATTTTTATAGTATTACTATTGTTTAATAGCTCATGTGCTAAACCTGATTTTAATGATGGATCATCAGAGAATACAGATATTGAATCAATAAATATTCCTGACGGTTTTGACTACAGTACATACCGAAAAGTAGATATTAAGATTCATGACAACTCACCGTATTCTAAATATAATGTGTATGCTTACACAGAAGGCTTACATTCTGTAGGATATGAAACTTTTGAAAATCAGGCTGGGGAGATTGTAACTGAGGAGATATTTAAAAACGATGTTCTTAATAAACTGATTTTTTCGGGAGTTCCAAAAAATGGAATATTAGAGCATTCAGTAAATATTCCAAATTTTTATGATCAATTATATATCCGAAGAAAGGATAATTTAAAGTATTCAGCATCTGTTGAGTTAATTACAAGTGATCAAGTTGAACATTATTATAGTGAGGCCTCAAATAACAATTATGGGCGAGATAACGTTGAAGATTATTTGTATTGTGTTAACGGATCAGCTGAACATTTCCAGGTAAATCCATTAGATGGATCGTTAACTTATCTTTCCGATATGCCTATGGGCAGTTATACGGCTGCTATAGACCAAGAAAATGGACTAATGTATTCAATAGGTAAGAGTAGCCCGCATCCTTTAATGAAATACGATATTGCAAGTAATTCGTGGCAAATTATTGCAAATCTTGGAATCGGTGGGCCTAGATTAGATTTTAACGTTAATGATAGGTTGTTATATTTTTCAAAAAATGATAAATTATATACGTTTGATCCTATTGATGGCACAAATTTAAATATTTGGAACATTAATGGATTACATAACACCCATGGCGGAGATTTAGCATTTGCCGCAGATGGGACATTATTTTTATGCTCATTTTCTGGTTTATATAGACTGGAATTAAATGAGAATAATGAATATGATAGTGTTCGGATTAGTGGGGATAATTTACCTTTTCAGCCCACTTCTATGACATTTGATTCTAATCAAGATTTATGGTTGGCTAATAATGCTTCGAGTTCGGATTTAATTATAATGGATACAGTTACAGGTGGCTGGGAATATGTATATGGCATAAATTCAAACAATGGTACAGATTTTGGAAGAACAATTAATGATTTAAGCACTTTTAGGATTTTTTCAAATGATCCTGATGAAATCGATACTGATGGGGATGGTGTTGTAGATAACGATGATGCCTATCCTAATGATCCAGAAGTGGCTTATGAAGTTTTTACTCCTAGTAAATATGGTACGGGTAGTATTGTTTTTGAAGATTTATGGCCGTCTAGCGGTGATTATGATTTTAATGATATGGCTTTAAATTATAAAGCGATTGCATTATTGAACTCGGATAATTTAGTGGTAAGAGTGGATTTTTTATGCAATGTTAAATCTAATTCTGCTGGTTTTACAAATGGTATGGGTATAGAGATAGAAGGATTGGTGCCATCTGATATTGAAAGTGTTTCTGGCACTTCTTTTAGTGAAAACTATATAAGTTTAAATGCGAATGGTACAGAAAGTGCTCAAGATAATGCGGTCATAATTTTTACAGATAATTCCGATAATTTAATTACAGAGAGAACTATTACAATTAATTTTGTAAATCCTGTAAGTACTGCCATACTAGGCGAGGCCCCATTTAAACCATTTTTAATTGCAAATAAAGTTAGAGAGCACGAAATTCACCTTCCTTATAATGCAACAACTAAGCTTGGTCAAAATTTAGTAGAAACTAGTGGAATGCACGTAGATCCTGATGGTAATTATATATCCGACACAGGTTATCCTTGGGCATTAAGTATAATCCATGATTTTAAAGTTCCTAAGGAATCAGTAAGAATTTATGATGCTTATAACTATTTTAGTGATTGGGCTATTTCTGGTGGTAATAATTATAAGGATTGGTATAAAGATAATCCAGGTCATAGAAATGACAATTTGTTGGTCAACTAGAGTATTTAAATTTAAACCAAGGTGATAATATATAAGTTTAGAATTTTAAATTATAAAAAAGAAGCCTTTTAATTTTTAATAAATTTCAATTGGTAGGTATTCAACCTTTTTTCAGTAAAAGCAATAATTCTAAACTAATTTATTAAAGAGAAATTAGAGGTGATTTGAAAGTTACTCAACGATTGATAAGAAATACTCAATCTAGAGTGATTTTTTCATTTAAAAGAGATTTTAACCTTAACCGACTTTCGATTCTATTTATCAAAATTATAATTAATAATAAAGACAGTTTTTATTATAGTCTTTTCTTTTCGCTTTTCATAAAATGTTTTGTTGTTGAATGATAGTTCTATGTTTTTAGAACTTCACTTAAAAGAGTTTTAACCAGATCTATCTATGTACTGTCTTAGAGAAAATTTTATTAAAGTATAATAATTTTAGGTATAAAAATGTCTGTAGGTAAGGTGTTAAACCTTATCAAGACGTTAATTGACCATCTATCGAAACTAAAAGGTAATTCATCTATATTGAATGTAGGATGAAAGAATTATCTTAAAATACATGAATTGTGTGGCTAATTTTACTTGAGAAATATTACTATGGAAACTTTAAAAATATTGTTTTGGATACTATTAATTATAATTTTATATACCTACATAGGATATGGAATTCTACTATGGATTATGGTAAAAATTAAACGACTAATTTTTATTAAGAATAATACCAAGATAATTTTAAATCCATTACCAGAAGTTACTCTTTTGATTCCTGCCTACAATGAAAGAGATTATGTCAACCAAAAAATGGAAAATACAATGAGTCTTAATTATCCAAAAGATAAATTGAAAATAGTTTGGGTGACAGATGGTTCAAGCGATGGGACAAATTCAATGTTAGGGGGTTATGATAATGTTCAGCTTTTTCATCGCAATGAAAGAAAAGGTAAAATCAATGCTATAAATAGAGTCATGCCCCATGTAAAAACACCAATAGTGGTTTTTAGTGACGCGAATACAAACTTAGGGTTAGATTCTATTATACATATTGTAAATGGTTTTAATAACGATAAAGTAGGGTGTGTCTCTGGAGAGAAACGAATCGTTAACAAAGCTAGTGATTCAGCAGCAGGAGCTGGTGAAGGCTTGTATTGGAAGTACGAATCAAGACTAAAAAAATGGGATGCGGAATTGTATTCAGCTGTGGGAGCGGCAGGAGAGTTATTTGCTATTAGAACGGAATTATATAAGGAAGTTGAACCTGATACTATTTTAGACGACTTTATTATTTCCCTGAGGATAGCTCGACAAGGATATATGATACAATATAATCCTGAAGCATATGCTGTAGAAAATGCCTCAGCTAACGTGAAAGAGGAGTTAAAGCGAAAAATTAGAATTTCGGCAGGAGGTATTCAATCGGTCATTAGATTAAAATCTTTGCTAAATGTTTTTAAGTATGGCTTATTATCATTTCAGTATATCTCTCATCGAGTTTTGCGTTGGACAATAACACCTTTATGTCTATTGCTGATAATTCCTGTTTCTTTTGTATTGGCTTCCATGGAAGGGTTAAGCAACTATTCATTTTACAATATCGTTTTTTGGTTACAGATTACTTTTTATGTCTCTGCTCTTTTGGGTTGGTTTCTTGAAAATAATTCCACACGAATAAAGCTATTATTTGTACCATACTACTTTTTTATAATGAATTTAGCAGTGATATTAGGCTTTTTTAGACATATAGGTAATAATCAATCGGTTAATTGGGAACGCTCCAAAAGAGCGACTTAAATTAGAATTATTTACTAATTAAATAGTAGAAATAATGAATGTAGGATTAATTGTAGTAATTAGGACTCTTAAGAACGAGGCACATAAATTGTCTTTAACATCATCCATAAATAATATGAATGATGTTAAGGTGTGCTTGGTATGCAACAGTAATGATGCAAAAGTCTATGAAACCCTTACTGAAATTGCAGATCAGTGCAGTAATACCAATGTTGTTAATGCAAAAATGAAAAAAACGAGTTCAGCTTCAATTAGAGCAGGTGCAAGATTTTTACAGAATGAATTTAGTTTGAAGCATATTGGATATATATCAGAGATAGACCATTTAGAAGTATTAAGTGTATTAGAAAAATTCATAGAATATCAAGAGACAATTATAGCTTTAAATAAAAGAGAGAAAAATAATAAAAATGTAAAGCCAACATTTTACCAAAGTCTATTTTCTATTTCAGAATATTTAGAGAAAATAATAGCTAATTTGATTGTTTAGAGTCATTCTTAGAGTTTTTTATTGTTGTCTAAGATTCCAATATGCTCTACCTTACTATTTATCGATAGTAAAGTGTCATCTGTCCTATATATAAGCCATGGTAAAGAAAAATTCATAACTCATCAATAGAACCCTATAAATTTACATGCGAAATGATGGTTCTTAAAAGGATTAATACATTATAGATTATGAAAGAATTGATAAAAATTGGAGGCTCAATTGCTCTTCTGCTCTTATTTACTTGTACTCAACCAGAAATAGCTAATGATTTGCCTGAAGATGAAAATTTAGGTAGTTGGATAGACATTCCTTCTGGTTTCGATTACAGTACGCACGAGAGTGTAAACATAAAAATAAATGATAATTCTAATGCTGTTTATGAAGTCTTTGTAACTTCAAATGACCCTAATTTTTTAGGATCGAAAACCTTCATAGATGAGTCGGGTAATACTGTAACTGATGATGTCTACAGAGAGGATATAATCAACAAGCAAGTACTTAAAGGAATACCTAAAAACGGTATTTTAGAACAATTAGTGACTTTACCAAAATATTGCGAAAAAGTTTATATCAGAAGAAATAATAGATTGAACTTTTCTGGCGAATTTGTTAATGTTGTGAACGGCGAAGTCAATTATACATTTCAAAATTCAGCTGGTAGAAATACTACACAATTAGAAAGAAATGGGGTTAATGATTATTTGTATTGTGTAAATGGTCAAGGCGAGTTGTTTCAAATTGATCCCCTTAATGGTGATTTAACTATGATATCAGAGATGCCTATGGGAAGCTGGACAGCCGCCATTGATCAAGAAAGTTTAATGCTATACTCTATCGGAAGATCAAGTCCATATCCTTTGATGAGATACTCAATTGAAAATGATGAATGGTCTACAGTAGCCAACTTAGGTATGGGAGGCCCTAGGTTAGCTTATAATTCAAATGACAATTTATTATATTTCTCAGATAACAATGGAGTTTTGTTCACAATAAACCCTATATCTGGTGCGATATTAAATTCATGGCAGATTATAGGATTACACAATACTACTGGCGGAGATATTGATTTTGCAGAAGATGGGACTATTTACGTTTGTACATTTTCAGGGCTTTACAGTATTGAATTGAATCAGAATAATGATTATATAGCAACTAGAATTAGTGCAGATAATTTACCATTTCAACCTACATCCATGACCATTGATTCTAACCAAGAATTATGGTTAGCTAATAACGGATCAAATTCAAGTTTGATTATTATGGATACCACAACTGGAGGATGGCAATATCAATATGGAATAGGTGCTGGGAATAATACTAATTTTAATAGAACCATAAATGATTTAACCACACTTCGTGTTTATTCTGATAGTGTAGATACAACAGATACAGATGGAGATGGTATAATCGATTCGGAAGATTCCTATCCTGATGATTCAGAAAAAGCATTTGAAGTCTTTACGCCTAGTAAATACGGGAAAGGAACTATTGCTTTTGAAGACTTGTGGCCGACATATGGTGACTATGATTTTAATGATCTTGCATTTAGCTACAGAGCTATTGTTATTTTAAATTCAGATAATGAAGTTGTTCAAGTTGATCTCATTTGTCGTGTAAAAGCTAATGGTGCTGGCTACGATAATGGTTTTGGGATAGAGATAGATGGTTTATTGCCAGATCAAGTTGAAAGTGTCACAGGTACAACATATAGCTCGGATTACATAACACTTAATGCAAATGGAACTGAAGCTAATCAGGACAAAGCTGTAATTATACTAACAGATAATGCAGACAACTTTTTAAATGAAAGAACTGTTTCGATAACGTTGACAGCACCTGTAAGTACATCAGAATTAGGAGTAGCTCCATTTAATCCATTCATAATTATTAATCAAGAACGTCACAAAGAGGTCCATCTTCCTAATAGAGATAGAACCAATTTGGGAACAAATGTGAGTATTTCTGAAGGAATTAATTCTGACATTGATGGGAACTTTATTTCCGATAATGGAATGCCTTGGGGTATTAGCATTATTCACGATTTTAAGGTGCCAAAGGAAAATACAAGGATTGACAATGCGTATAATTTTTTTGTAGCTTGGGCTACTTCCGGCGGTGCCACACACAATGACTGGTATAAAGATAATCCAGGGTTTAGAAATGAGAATTTATTAGACAATTAAGAACAATATTAACCTATAAAAAATATGATTTATGGCCTTGCGAATTAAAGAAAAAAAGGTGTAATCATTGTAGAGGGTTTCCTTAAAACTAAGGCTGCATTGGCATTCAAAAACCATATAGATTTACTTTTGAAAAATTGCAGTGATGTAATTGTAAATTTAGAGAAAGTCTCAGAAATAGATGAAACATACAGAAATGGTATAATGAACAAATTGGTTTTTTCAGGTGTACCATTAAATGGCATACTAAGCCAGACAATTAATTGCCAAAATTTTGTGATAAAGTTTACATTAGAAGAAATGAAAATTTAAACTTTACTTCATCAATAGAGAATATCTATAATCAAAAAGTAAATTACAACTTTTTATCAGCAGATTTAATAACAAATGGAACATCACCAAATGACTATTTATTTTGTGTCAATGGTTCCGGTGAATTATTTGAAGTAGATTCTTTAGATGGCTTGCTTACGTATCTCTCTGATATGCCCATGGGCAGCTTTACTTGCGCTATTGATCAAGAAAATAAAGTTCTTTATTCAATAGGTAAAAGTAGTCCTTATCCATTGATGAAATATTCTATAGAGTTTAATACATGGGAAACAATTGCTGAACTTGGAATAGGTGAGCCAAGACTAGATTATAATGATGAAGATGGATTGTTATATTTTTCAAAAAATGATAGATTGTATACATTTAATCCTAATAATGGATCAAATTTAGATCAGTGGGTAATAAATGGCCTTCACAATGTTAGTGGAGGTGATTTAGCATTTGCTGAAGATGGAACATTGTTTTTATGCACCTTTTCTGGTCTTTACAGGTTAGAATTGGATGAAAATGATGAATACCAAAGCACAAGAATAAGTGCAGATAATTTACCATTTCAACCTACTTCAATGACTTTTGATTCTAATCAAGAGTTATGGTTGGCTAACAATTCAAGTAGTTCGGATTTAATCATTATGGATACTGTAACGGTAGGGTGGCAATATAGGTACGGAATAAATGCAAATAATAATTCAGATTATGGTAGAACGATTAATGATTTAACAACATTTAGAGTTTATTCAGAAAACCCAGAAACTATAGATACTGATAATGATGGTATTCCAGATCAAGATGATTCTTACCCAGAAGACCCAGATAAAGCATTTGAAGTATTTACACCAAGTAAATATGTTACAGGAACTATCGCTTTTGAAGATTTATGGCCTTCTGATGGGGATTATGATTTTAATGATATGGCATTAAACTATCAAGCTATTGCAGTTTTGAATTCAGAAAATTTGGCAGTTCAGATTGATTTTATTGCCAGAGTGAAGTCTGATGATGCAGGTTACACCAATGGCGTGGGCATAGAAATGGAGGGAATTAGCCCTTCTCAGATACAAAGTGTCATAGATCCTATATATACTGAAAATTTTATAAATTTAAATACAAATGGTACAGAAGTAAACCAAGATAATGCCGTCATTATTTTAACTGATAACGCAGGAAACTTAACAAACGAAACTTTTATATCGGTAAAGTTTGTAAAGCCAATTACAACCACAGAATTGGGGGTTGCCCCATTTAATCCATTCATTATTGTAAATAAAGAGAGAGAGAAAGAAATACATTTACCTTATTATAATACTACAAGTCTGGGCAATAGATTTTTTGATGTAGAAGGCGTGAATAATGACCACAGTGGTAATTACATTTCGAATAGTGGATTTCCATGGGGTATCAGTATAATTCACGATTTTAAAGTGCCTAAGCCATCTGTTGCTATAAATGAGGCCTATAATTTCTTTAATAACTGGGCGGAATCTGGTGGTACAGATTTAAAAGATTGGTATAAAGGTAATCCGGGAAATAGAAACCCAAGTTTGTTAAAAGACTAATGAAGGTATCTGATTAGACTAGAAGGATATTATACTTTGAATTAATATAAGAACAATAAATCTCAAATTTTTAAAAACACCATTTAAACGAGTATATGTGGTGAGTTCAGTTTGATTTTTTACGACTGCAACTTTAAAAAATGATTCATTAAGACAAAGTTCACATATCTATTGTTTGATAAAAAATTAAATACTCTTTTTTAGTTTAATTAGTTTTTGGGTCATAATCACATTATTTAATTGAAATAAGTACTATTTTTATTGAATTAAATTGCGTAATTATCAAGGTACTAAATTATTTAAATGGAAGCGTATCCAATAAAATTCAAACCAATATTAAAGGAAAAAATATGGGGAGGCGAAAAACTTTCCCAAATCCTAAATAAGGATTCAGATTCGAAAAATGTAGGTGAAAGTTGGGAGATATCTGGTGTACAAGAAAATATCTCCATAGCATCAAATGGGGTATATAAAGGACAGTCATTAAATGAACTTTTAACAACCTTTAAAAGTGATTTTTTAGGTAGAAAGAATCTTCAAAGATTTGGCGAAAACTTTCCACTATTAATTAAATTCTTAGATGCTAAGACACATCTGTCGGTTCAAGTACATCCTGATGATAAAATGGCTAGTGAAAAACACAATTCTTTCGGGAAAACCGAAATGTGGTACATTATGAATAGCGATGATGATGCAGAGATTGTACTTGGTTTAAAAAATAGTGATATCGATAAAAACCAGTTAGGTCATGTTAATGCAACAAATGTTGATTCTATTTTTAACACCATTAAAGTGAGGCAAGGTGATAGCTATTTTATACCTGCTGGTAAAATACATGCTATAGGTGCAGGTGTTTTAGCTGCAGAGATACAACAAACAAGCGATATAACCTATCGAGTTTATGATTGGGACAGAAAAGACGATAGTGGTCAAGGTAGAGAGCTACATATAGCTTCAGCCATAGAAGCAACTAAAGTATTTGAGTCTAGCGGTAAAAGTGATTATAAGTTAGAGAAAAATAAAACAAGTAATCTTGTAGATTGCGATTTCTTTACAACTAATATTTTTGAGGTAAATGGTGAACAGACAAGAGATTATAGTAGGTTAGATTCCTTTATAATTTTAATGTGTGTTGAAGGAAGCACAGAAGTTAGCATGAATAATAAAATGGAAAGCCTTAAAATGGGTGAGACTATTTTACTTCCAGCAACATCAGATAAAGTGACCTTTAACTCAGAAACAGGAAAATTACTAGAAGTTTATATTGATTAAACAAGGTTTTAAACTTTTCACTTTTATATCATTGCCAGATGCCATTAGTTATATTTGTGGATATAAAAGAATCTATGAGCCTAGAGCGTATACTTAAGCAAAGAAGTAACACTACTTGCGAATTATGTGGTGATACAGATAAGTTATCAGTTTATAATGTTCCTGATATTAAAGAGCGTGCAGATAAAACAGCCCTTTATGCCTGTAATATTTGTATTGAGCAAATGACTGACTCTGATCAAATAGATGCTAATCATTGGCGATGCCTTAATGATAGTATGTGGAGTGAGCATGAAGCTGTAAAGATTATGGCATGGAGAATGCTAAATAGAATTCAAGCAGACTGGACACAAGATTTATTAGGTATGATATATCTAGAAGATAATGTTTTAGAACTAGCTAAGGCATCTGGTGATGGGGAAGACCAAACTGATAAGTTAATTCACCGAGATGTTAATGGTGTAGTTTTAAATCATGGTGATTCTGTAGTTTTAATAAAGGATTTAAAAATAAAAGGTTCTAGTATGGTAGCTAAGCAAGGTGTCGCTGTTAGAAATATTAGACTAGACCGTGATAATGCAGAGTATATTGAAGGTAAAGTTGGGCCAACGCTAACAGTAATCATTACTAAGTATGTAAAGAAAATATAATTTCTCCACTTAGATAAGGCAAACTTGAAAACTGCAATAAATATAGAGTTCAATGCCTTAAAGCCTTAAAATTTTAGATATTTATACGAATTCTAGAAAGTTAAAAACGAATTAGTTTTTAGCCAATTTACTATTTTTTAATCCTATAAAAAGTGTGTTGTTTATCGAAAAAATAAACAGACTCTTCCGAATAATCTAGTCAAAATCACCATTTATCGATTTTATAATGTAACACTCGTAGATATGTGAGATATTGTGGTCATCCCTCTAAATAATAGTACACAAAATACTGGTGGATAGCCCCGAATTAGTATCAACGCTTAAACATTATTTATTATGGATTTAGAAATTACAAACTACAACAATCGTTTTCAGATTAAAGGATCTTTAAACAAATTAAACTTAAAAACTTTTAACGCCCACTTTGCTAACATTTTTGATAAGTTAGATGATATTCATATCAATATAGAAAGTGTAGAGAGTATAGATAGAGCAGGTGTGATGGCTTTAGCTAGATTACACAACGAGTCTATTAATAAATCAAAGAAATTATCTATCATAGGATGTGGATGCAAAGAACTTTATCAGCACTTTAAAGCTGAAGAGCCACAAGTTGCTGTTCCAGCAAACGCTATTGTAGTGGCTTAATCCATTTTTTGTAGTTTAAATCCCTCTTAATATATATTACATTAAGTGTTTCCGACTAGTATTCTTCTTGACCGTTGAGTACTCTTGGAAACACTTTTTTTATTCAATTGAGCTAGTTCTTAACAAGACATATCTGCCACAATTTTCCATTCTCCATTAATTTTTTTGAAGATAATAATAAAGACTCCATCTGCATCTCCAACTTCTCTTTTTAGATGATATTCTCCCATGACCCAATAATTGTCTCCTTCAATTTTAGAAATATCATTAATTACAAAATTAAGTGTACCACTTTCTGCTTTTGTAGGATAGCCTTTTTTGTAGTTGGCTAAAGTGTTTTTCCAACCTTTAGTAAGACCATTACTTCCATAGAATTTTAGAGAATCACTTTTCCAATAGCCTTGCATAAACCCTTCTAAATCATGATTGTCCCATGCAATTTCTTGGGCTTCCATGACTAATCGAATTCCAGCTTCTGCATCAGTACGGCTTGTTGTAGTTTGGTTGCTTTGCTCTGTTGTAACATCAGCTCTTACACTAATGCAGCTTACAAATAATAGTGCAATTACTGCGGTATAGATAAATTTCATAAGGTTGACTTTTAATTTCAACCTAAAAGTAATAACTAATTTTTAAAGCACACCTTTCTGTTTCTTTAAAAAAGCATCGGCTTGGTGTTGCATCAATTCACGAGCTTTTTTGCGCTTGTAGTTCATCACTTCTTCTTCATCAGCAATTTCATTATAAACTTTGTTATTAATGTCATTATCAGTTTTCACCAAAAGTTGACGTTCTGTAACCTGTTGCGTTGTCCAAGCTTTAATAGCAGTTTCCTGGTCTTCTAGCTTAAAATCAAATTCACCTTTAGGTGATAAGAGTTTTGCAAAGATTGGTGAGGTTTCAATAGCTAAGAATAATAGAAATATAAAAAATGATGGTAACCAAGGTAATTTACCTAAAGCGTTAACACGTGCCATTAAACCATCAAAATTATCAATTACTGGTTGTGACTGAGCAACGTTTGCGGTATAATCCCCTTGCAAAGTTGAAATCTGAGTTTCTATGGCTAAAATTTTAGCTTTATTATCAGTCTTTAATTGTTGTAGTTCTGCTAAACCAGCATCATGTTTTTCGCGTTTTTCTTTATAAACAGGTCCTTTGCCTAATAGCTTAGTGCCAGCTGTACCTTCGGCTTCAGAAATGTAGATGTCATATAAGGCATTTACTTCGGTCTCTTTGGTATCAATTTCTGCCTGCAATCCTAAAATCTGACTTTCTAATTCGGCAATTTGTGGGTCAAATCGTTGAGCAATTTGATTTTGATTCGCTAAGGCTAAATCATTCTTTTGCTCTAATAGAACCTGATTGATTTCTTTTTCAAAAATTTTGAGCTCTAAAGGTTTAGAGATTACAATAGCTATGATTACGGCTAGAAAAATTCGAGGAGTGGCCTGCAGAATCTCATCGATTACATTATCTCTTTTTTTGATTGTTGAAACTATATAACGGTCTAAATTAAAAATAAGTAAACCCCAAATTAGCCCAAAGAATACAGATGAATACAGGCTATCAAAAACCGTGTAAAGTGCATAACTAGAAGCTATAGTCGCCATTATAGCCGTAAAAAAAACGGTAGCTCCAATACCAGCATATTTGTTTTGTTCACCTATAGAACAGTCATTTAAAATATCGGTGTCTGCTCCCGAACACAGGATGAAGAATTGCTTAAGCATAAGGTTTGATTTTTGATTGATTGTCTATTAGAACGCTAAAGTTGTCTATTTGTTACATTTTTAGATTAAAAAAGCCTCATTAATGAGGCTTTTTTAATAAACTTAAATACTTATTTAAATAGTATTAATTTTTACAATAGGCGGATTTACTGAGGAAATGACTTCAGCTTTAGGGTTTCTTTTTATAAAACGTTTTGCCTTACTTAAATTAATCTCTTCACTATTTAAATAGAATTTTGCTCCAATACTACTAATCACATTAAAATGATCAATTCTATTATTGGATGTTAGTATGGGAATTGTATTTTCTATATTATTAGAAATCAAAACTATATAACCACTATGAGGTCTATTATATGGATAAAGTCTCATTTTTGAATTATTTTTAATCAAAGAGATTGCTTTATCTAATGTTAGATGAGTATTATAAAATGGTACTTTGGCGGGTTGTGCATCAACTTGAGTTAAGATAGCCCCTTTATTATTAGCCTTTATTAGAAAATCTATCATAACTTGTTGGTTACCTGCATTCGGGCCACCTTTTTCTTTTTTAGAATCTTTACCTTTTACTCCAACATGTATCGGTTTATTAGACATATAAACTAGAGGCTCTTTTGTATCTGTCTTTTGTGCATTGATATGTGTATTAGGATTCTTTTTTAATATGTCAATAGCTTTATCAGATGATATAGGCTTTAACTTATAAAAGAATTTAGCATTCGCTTTTGCCATTCTAATTACAAAATCTAAAGTAGATTCTGGTGCTGGTGGTGCTGGTGGAGGTGGAGGTAAAATATCACCTTTCTTATTTGTGATGAAACCATCTTTATTATAGTACGTTTTTTTGCCTTTGTAAACTGTATAGTAATGAGAATCAACGTTTTCTAACATCTCACAACCAGATTTTACACTTTTTGGTGTTTCTTTTATGATTTCATTTAAGGTTTTCTTTTTACCATTTTTATATTGAGCAGCTTTTGTTGGCGGAGGTGGGGGTGGTATTTTATTTATATCCACTTTATTACCTTGGCGATCGTAATACGTTGTTTCTCCATCTTTTGTTTTAAAGAAATACTCTTTTCCTGCAATCTTAGTTTTGCCCTCCTTATCTACAGGGATCTCAACAATTTCAACAACTTCTCCATTTATATTTGCTTTGGTTACACTTTCTGGGTTTTTGTCTCTGTATTTTTTAATTAGTTCCTTCTTATGCTTAATTTCTTGCTCTTCAATTACTTCTGGTCTTGGAGGTGCAGGTGGAGGTGGTACTTTTGAAAAATCGGGATACGATTCTGCATTCTTTTTTTGATCTTCAGACATTATGCCATATAAGTATTCTATTCTTTTTACATCCTTGACTTTTATGATTGGAAACTCGCTTTCAAGATCAGAATTACAGTGCTTAGCCAATTTATTATATTCTGCAATTTGCTTTTTTGTAGCACCTTGTTGTTCGCTAGCTTTTGCCTCTAGACCTAGAAAAGGATATTCAACAGCTTTTGTCTTCTGTTGCTGTGACATTCTATTATATATATCAGTAAATTTGATAAATTTTTGTTCGTCAATAGGTGGATACCAAGTAGCATCACTTGAAAGTTTTTTACTCTTGCCATGTATCTTTTTAGCCCAAGCATTATATGTTGCAACTTCTTTATGTGTTGGTAGTTTTTGCTGATGCGATATATGACTATTAATTGCAAATGGAGTATTACCTTTTACTCTATTTATGACCTGATTTGGAGTTACAATACGATAAAATCCATAGTCTTGAAGCGCATTATAAATAAACCAAGTTTCTTTGTTAGAAATCTCTTTGGATGAACTCACATGGATATTCATAATATTATTTCTAATCTCTGGTGTAATATCTTGGTGTAGTTGATTAAATACATTATTAAATGTTCGTTTAGTTGCTTTAATGCCATCTATAATATAAGAGCCATCATTTAAAATTTTTAAATCAATACTTCTAGCATAATTTTTATTTTTCTCAGGGCTAGATAACTTAACAACATATTTACCATCAGCGTCTTTTTGGGTTAACATCTCCGTGCTTTTGCCTTTATTATTAGTGGCAATAGATTTTGCTTTTTTAGCAGATATTTTTTCATTATCTAAATAGAAAGAAGCTCCTTGTTGTTCCATCTCTATAATGTATTCTAAAAACGATGGATTGTAATAATTCTGTGCTTCAGGACCGCCTTTAGATTTTTTTATTGGTGGTGGAGGTGGTGGAGGTGGTGGAGGTAAAGTTGCTTTTTCTTCTTTAGTTAAGTCTTTATATTCCTTATAGTACGTTTTGCCATTTAGTGTGATTTTCGCATAAGGTTTAATAGGTGCGATAGGTCGTTTTACTTTTGCTTTATTTACTCTAGATAGTCTAAAATACATGCCCCCAAGATCTGAGAATAAAGCATCCATTTCATTTTGTTCTTGCTCTGATTTTTTGATGTAGTGTGGTTTAGAGTTTCTTAGGGCTTCATATTTTTTATTTTTTTTATATATGCTTTAACTTGCTCTTTGTTTTCAGATGGTATAGGTTGAGCCGAAAGAATATCATGTTTTTTTAATTCTTCTTTTGTAAATGATTTATAAAGCCTGTCTAACCGAGCTTTTAAAATCTGCAAATCAGAAGACTCTATTTTAAGTCCTTGTAGATAGTTGTTTAATGCTATTGAGTATTGCTTTGTTAAAGCATTATATTTTTTAATGTCAGATTCTATATAAGTTTTTTCAAAGCCCACTTTTGTGTATAAATGATATTGGTATGATTGTGGAAATTTATTACTTCTTGCATTTTTATGAACAAAACTTCCTGAGTAATACACAATGTCCGTAACACTAAGATTATTTAATTTAGAATTAGGGATTGATTCTCCATTTAACCATAAAGCATATTCTGAAGGATCTTTCCATGAATTAAATTCTGAAACAGGTGGCCTTTTTGTATTTATGTCGGTTAAATTAATATTTGGAACTTTTGGCAATGGTTTTACAGAAGCACGTTGTTCATTGGACATTAGATCGTAGTATATAGTATAGGCACGCTCATATTTATTGCCTCTAATTAATTTAGTTTTTTCAACTGTTTCAATAAAGTCACGATACTCTTGCATTAATTTTTCAGAAGCTTCTTCAACATAAATCATTTCTAATTTGTCGGCTTCATCTAATTCATCTTTGATTTGTTGAACAAGATCTGTATTATCTTTTTCGACATATTCTTTTTCAGCAAAACTATAATATAGAATAGTGATAATTGGAAGTAGTAATAAACTACTAATCCAAATTTTGGTTTTTGATGTTTGTGTTTTCATAACTGTAAATCGTTTTTTGATGGATGAATAATTGATGGCACTGCTAAGTTGATACTCGTCAGTGTTTGATGAAAATTGTAATAATATATTTTGATAGGTTTTGGTGTCAATACCTTCTTGCAGTACGGCCTGATCGGCTAAGAACTCATGATTTAATTTAATATGATGTTTTAAAATGTAAACCAATGGATGAAACCAAAATACAATCTGAAGTAATTCTATAATTATAATGTCTATACTATGTAATTGTTTGGCATGCGTTTCTTCATGCAAGATGACTTCTTTTGGAATAGCGTTTGTTTGATATTTTGATTGATTAAAAAATATGTACTTAAAGAATGAATGTGGAATACGAAGTTCTTCTAATAATACATAGATAAAAGAACGTTCTAATACTTTTTCGTGCCCAGCGATTCGCTTAAACATTTTAAATAGATTAATAACAAAACGACCAAAGAATACTAAAACACCGATACCATAAATTAGCCAGAGTATTTTTTCTAAATTCCAAAATGGTGGAGTTACTTCTTCCATAACTTCATATATTGGCTCAATAGGAATAAATGTTTGAGCAACTTCAAAATCAGGTACAATAGGTTCGATGTAATAGGTAATTGTCAATAACGGAATTACTAACGCCAAAATCACTGATCCTAATAGGTAAAAACGTTTTAATTGATGCATTTTTTGACGTTCTAATAAGAGCACATAGACAAGCCAAAACACAAACAAGCAAGCCGAAAATTTTAATAGATAGGTTTCCATAATTACTTGTTTTTTATTTCTTTATCTATAATAGCTTTTAATGCTTTTAACTCTTCTTTGGATAAATCCGTTTTGCGTGTAAAAAATGATGCGAACTGCGATGCACTATCATTAAAAAAAGTTTTAATGAGTCCGTTAACATGCTTAGAGAAATAATCTTCTTTCTTTACCAAAGGGAAATACTCTCGAGATTTACCATAGGTTTTATAGTCTACAAAACCTTTACCAATCATACGCTTTAATAATGTTGCAACTGTAGTAGTAGCTGGTTTAGGTTCTGGGTAGATATCTAATAGGTCTTTCATAAAAGCCTTTTCGAGTTTCCAGAGATATTGCATTAGTTGTTCTTCAGTTTTTGAAAGTTGCATGTTCTACATATTTAGAATTAACTCTACAAATGTAGAATATAAAATTGAAATATCAAAATCACTAAAGCTAAAAACAGGTAAATTCTTATATTTGTTACAGCTGAAAAAGAAAATATCGAAATGAAAAATAGAACCATTTTATGTGTTTTAAGCGCAGTACTATTTATTAACGTATCTGCGTCTCAATCTATTCAAGATATTATAAATCAAGTTAGTAACGCGAATTTACAATTAAGTGTTGGTGAACTTTCTGGTGAAGAAGCAACGATGATAAATGGAAGCCTGCAGACTATCAATACTCGTGTACAAAGTAATAATGATTTAGCGGCAGATTATATTGAAGAACGGTTATACTCCTTTCCCAATCTTACAGTTAGTATTCAAGAATTTAATACTAATGGCAAAAATGTTATTGCCACACAAATGGGAAAAACTACTCCTGAGAACATCTATATTGTTTGTGCACATTATGATTCTGTAACTACATTTTGTGCAGATGATAACGCTACTGGAGTTTCAGCGGTCATAGAAATGGCACGTATATTATCAAATGAATGCACAAATAGTACGATAGTTTATGCACTTTGGGATGAATAGGAAATAGGTTTACTTGGAGCAAATTTTTATGCGCAACAAGCGGCTGATGAAACTAATGGAAATACAAGAGATAATATTTTAGGCGTTATAAATATGGATATGATTGGTTATGATGGTGATGCACCAGGTACAGCTGGAGATAACGATTTTGATATCGATGTCCGTAACATCGCAAATTCAGTTTCTATAAAAGATGATTTAATTACAATTTTAAATACTTATAGTTTTGATTTAAACCCTATTGTAGTAAATCCAGGTACAGCTGCTAGCGACCACTCACGTTTTTGGAATCAAGGCTATTCTGCAGTTTTAGTAGGTGAATCCTGGGAAACTAATGATCAGACACCAGATTATCATACTTCTGGAGATCAAAAAGAAGATATTGATTTTCAGTATATGACAGAGATTACAAAATTAATTACGGTATATTTAGCAACTGCCGCTGGATTTGATCCAACACTTTCTAATGCTGAGCTGTCTAATTCAGAAGTTATAATTTTTCCTAATCCAGTATCATCAGTTTTAAACGTTAGTAATAATAGTCTTCAAGACCTCAAAATTTCTATTTATGATATCACTGGGAAGTTGATAAAATCTAAAGAATCTAACTCGCAAAATATAGAACTCGATGTCAGGCAAAATAGAACAGGCGTATATTTTGTTAATGTAGCTTCAGAAACTAAATCTTCAACCTATAAAATTGTAAAAGAATAATTAGAGATTATAAGGACGTTCATTTATCCAATGAAACGCTCTACTTTTAAGCGGAAAATCATTGAGGTCTTTTTTAAATAACTTTACATTAATACTATCGTTTTTGAGCCTTCCTTCTAGTTGAAGATAATCTTTGTCTCGAGCCAAATAACTTAAGTTAAGGCTATCAGCATTACCCTTAACTCTATACATGCTAATCTTTTGATTTGTTGTATCAGTGATAAAATTATAACGTAATATCTGGTTATCCATTGTTTTTACAATAGCATTTCCTTTCCGTTCTATTATTAAGTAATGCCATCGTTGCGAATCTGTAATTAGAGGTGTGATGGTGTCACTATTTTTTATAAATAGTTCACTTTCCCAGATGCCATAAAATGAAGGCTTATGATTTTTATCACTTACATTCAGTTCTCCTAAATAACCTAAAAAACATGCTACAATTATAATTAATGGTACCATTATGTATTTTAAAGTCCGGATCGTTTTATGATAACTTGGAGATGAAATAGGGTAATAGTAGTTGTAACTTTCTGTTGACTTATTTTTAATAAAAACTGAGAAAAAACGCTTTATATCTGTAATAAAAATCATGGCTGCCATAAATACCAGATGAATTGAAAAAAGTTTAACAGGAATATCAAACATTAAATTCATCATGGCCACTTGTGTCATAACTCCAATAATAACAAAAGCGCCCAGAGTGGTAGTTTTTCTTGAGATTAATAACAAACCACCAATAATCTCCATAAGGCCTGCGAATATGCCAAAACCTTTAGAATAACCCATATACATCCATGCTAATCCCATTGGTGAAAATTCACCTAAGGGCTGTAATAAACGCAGTAATGATGGACTTTGAAATTGAATTTGAAATACTTTAACAAATCCATATAAAAACATAAATCCAATAAGGAAAATACGTACAATGACTAAAAACCAATAAAAGAGTTTGTTATAATTCTTTCTTTGGCGATCTAATATAGACCATATAGTAAAAATTATAACGGCTAAAACGACATTAACAAAAAGATTAATGTAAGCATAAGTATGGTCTCCACTTCCAAACCCACTTACATTGTAGTTATAGTCTATATTTAGAATTGTAGAGCCAATCCATCTATAAAGAGATTCAAATAATGGGCTCAAAAACATTAAAATGATATACAGAGCGAAATAGGAGAAGATGAATCTAAAAAATAGTTTACTCTTATTTTTCCAGTGTTCTATATGTTCTTGACTTAGTAACATTTATTTTTTTAATTCAGTAAAATATTTATAAAACCAAGGAATAGTCTCAATCCCTTTCAAGTAGTTCCAAATTCCAAAATGTTCATTTGGGGAATGTATGGCATCACTATCTAACCCAAAGCCCATTAAAATAGTTTTGCTCTTGAGTTCTTTTTCAAAAAGAGAAACAATAGGAATGCTTCCGCCACTACGTTGCGGAATTGGTGTTTTACCAAAAGTTTGCTCATAAGCTTTTGAGGCTGCTTTATAACCAATACTATCTATTGGAGTCACATAACCTTGTCCTCCATGATGTGGCGTTACTTTTACAGTGACACCTTTAGGCGCAATATTTTCAAAATGTGTTTGGAATAGTTCAGTAATCTCTTCCCAATCTTGATTTGGTACTAAACGCATCGATATTTTTGCAAAGGCTTGGCTAGCAATTACTGTTTTTGCTCCTTCTCCAATATAACCGCCCCAAATTCCATTAACGTCTAAAGTTGGTCTAATTGAATTGCGTTCATTAGTAGTGTAGCCTTCTTCACCATATACAGCTTCAATATCTAAAGATTTTTTATATGCCTCTAATGAGAAAGGCGCTTTTGCCATTTCGGCAAGTTCAGCATCCGATAAGTTTTCAACTTTATCATAAAATCCTGGTATGGTAATGTGGTTATTGTCATCATGAAGTGAAGCAATCATTTTAGTTAATACATTTATAGGGTTAGCCACAGCACCTCCATATAATCCAGAATGTAAATCACGATTAGGACCAGTGACTTCAACTTCAACATAACTTAAACCTCTTAAGCCAGTTGTAATAGAAGGTACATCTTTGGCTATCATTCCTGTGTCAGAAATTAGTATAACATCATTGGCTAGTTTCTTCTTGTTGTTTGCTACAAAGATTCCTAAATTGGCACTACCAACTTCTTCTTCACCTTCAATCATAAATTTAACGTTGCAAGGTAATTCGTTATTCGAGGTCATGTATTCTAGAGCCTTAACATGCATATACATTTGGCCTTTATCATCACAAGCACCTCTTGCAAAAATCGCACCTTCAGGATGTAAGTCTGTATTCTGTATCACAGGTTCAAAAGGTGGTGAATTCCACAAATCTAATGGGTCTGGTGGTTGCACATCATAATGTCCATAAACTAAAACCGTTGGTAAATTATTATCTATTATTTTTTCACCATAAACAATAGGATAACCATCAGTTTCGCATATTTCAACATGGTCACAGCCTGCATTTTCAAGACTTGTTTTTATAATTTCTGCGGTTTTTAAGACATCGTTTTTGTAAGCAGAATCAGCACTTATTGAAGGGATTTTTAAAAGTTCTATAAGTTCATCAAGGAAACGGTCTTTATTTGCATCGATGTAAGATTGAATAGATTGCATATTAGTGTTTGATTTATAACAAAAATAAGAAAAACTAATGCGAAATATTTCTTGTTTAATTGCTATTTGAATATTGAAACTATTGTTTATATTTGCAACCCGTTTTTACGGGAATTTAATGCAGGCGTGGTGGAATTGGTAGACACGCTAGACTTAGGATCTAGTGCCGCGAGGTGTGCGAGTTCGAGTCTCGCCGCCTGTACTATTATAGTTTAAAGCTTCTTGGAAACAAGGAGCTTTTTTTGTTTCACAAATTTTGGTATATACTGATTAAGAAAATCTTATTACCTTATAATATATCAAATTTTATTTACGATTACTTTTTAGCTCTATTCGGCGCATTGGCATAGTATCAATAGTTTCATAGAGTTTAGAAGGTTTGATAATGTCAGTAGTTTCAAACTTTATAGATCCATCAAGACCAATAAGGATAATCTTAAAATCTAATTTTTCTTCATTATAAAATTGAAAAATTTTCTTTGACTTTGTCCAAGTTTTATGTTTAGGATTGTTCAACTTATATGAGTCTAGAAGGACTTTGTAGATTATTAGTTTACGTTCGTTAAATTCTAAATTTTGATTTTTAAATAAATTCAACTGTTTTACTAACTTAGAGCTTTTAGGTGTTTTTGAAATTAATAATACGACGCGCTTATTCCATTTGTGTTCTTTTATATTTTGCACCTTAGATTGAGAAGTTAACATAAGTGCACCTGCAATTAAGATGAATTTTAATATGCTTTTCATGCTAATTTTTTATGAAATATAACAAAAAAAGAGCTTCACTAGGAGAAGCTCTTTTTTTGTTCAACTAATTCTTAATAGTTAAAGCTTTACTAGTTTGGTAGTCATAATTTGACTGTTAGCGTCTACGACTTTAACAATATACATTCCTGTATTTAAACTTGAAATATCGAAAATATCAGTTCTTGTATAGTTACCATTGAAAGACTTAACTAGTTTTCCTGTAATATTATAGATTTCAATATCCGATACGTTTCCATTTACACTAAATGAAGTATGTGATGGATTTGGATAAATACTAAACTTAAATAATTCATTAGTATTTACACTTAATACATTTGAACCAACATTTCCTAAAATTCTAAACTGCCCAGCAGGAATTGTAATTGATGTTGTTGAATTACTAACAGTAGTACTTCCTGTTTCATCCATTAAGTCATACCAAGTAGAGGTAACACCTCCAGGGAAATTTGTATTCACTGTTTGAGGAGTAACATCAAAATTAGCAAGAATAATAACATTTCTTAATTCATTTGAAGGAATTGAATTATCAAAAACATCAATTCTTGGAGTTAAGTCACCAGATGTTATCGCATAGTCTCCTTCGAAAACAGGTTCATTAATTTTTAATGCATGTAGTTTAGACCAATCTGCGTATATCTGACTTCTTAAAGCATCAGTTAACCAATTATTTGCCCACTGTGGTTGAGGTTTTGTATCAAGTTTACAACCATCATTATCATAACTTCCATCTTGACAAGTGAAAATGGAATTTTCCATACCCAATTCTCCAAAATGCCAAATCATTTTTGGACCAGGTACCATAACAGAAATTGCTCCCAAAGCTGACATTCTCGAAAGTGCAGTATTTAAATCTTGTACATTATGGCTACCATTACTAGTATTTCCAAAAGCAATGTTTTTATACATTAAGCGCTCTTCATCATGACTTTCGGGATAACCTACAACACGAGGGCCATTAAACCCGGTATGTGCGTTATGACCAATTCTACTAATATTTTTGTCACCAGTCTGAGCCATAGTAAGCTCATTATATGGATCAGTCATTTTCCCCCACATCATAATACCTTTACCTTCACCTAAACGATAATTTGCCCATTCTTTTTCTTCATTATCTGAACCTAGATGCTCAAAAATTACATAATGGTCTGGGTCAATTGACCAAGAATGATCTGCATATTCTTTTAATACGTCTACACGATCTTGTTGATAGTTTTGAGTACAACCAAAATCACCATCAAATGTTCCATTACCGCAGTTTTGTGTAAACCCTTTGGTTAAATCCCAACGAAAACCATCAATTTTGTATTCATCAATCCAATAGCTTACAACTTGTTTTACATAATCCCTAGTCAATGTAGAACTATGATCAAAATCACTTCCTACATTAAATGCATGTTGTGGAAAAACATTAAAATAAGGATTCTCAGTTGAAGGGCCTCCCCAACCATCACCATCAGGATCATCCATCCACATGCGGACCATCGGGTTACGGCCAAATGCATGATTAAAGGCAATGTCTAAAATCACAGCAATTCCATTCTGGTGGCAAATATCTACGAGTTCTTTAAATTTATCTTGCGTACCATAAAACTTATCTAATGCCATATGAAAAGCAGTGTTATAACCCCAACTTTCATTACCTTCAAATTCCATTACTGGCATTAATTCAATGGCATTGATATTTAAATCTTTGAAATAATCGATACGGTCAATTAAATCTTGGTAGTTTCTGTCGGCATCAAAATCTCTTACTAAAACTTCATAAACTATTAAATCTTCTTCTACTGGTTTTGTAAAATTTGTGACTTGCCAGTTATAAGGTGTTTGTCCTGTTTGCAATACAGTAACTTCTCTACTTTGACCAGTAGGATAAGTGGGTAAGTTAGGATACGTGCTTGCAGGAATAAAAGGATCATCAAAAGGAGATAATACTATTGCAGAGTATGGATCCGCAGTTTTCACTAAACTTGGTGAGTCAGTAACTGGATTGGTGTCATATACCCAATATTGGTAAGTTTCAATTTGCCCAGAAGTTAAACCAGTTATTTCTAACCAATATTTACCAGTACTTGGGTCACGTTTCATAACATCACTGTTGGTTGGCGTGTAGTTATTCCAACTTCCAGCAATTTGAATGAATTCTTTCCCAGGTGCAGTTAAGACTAAAGTTGCTTTTGTTGGATCAGTACCATAATTTATACCATCGTTAATCCCAGAAGGAAGCGCTTCTTCTATTACAGTTGGAGCAACGATAACTTCAAAAGAAGCTGAACCAGTTTCAGATGAAGATAATGGTGAACCATCTATTCTAACAGTACCATTAGTGGTAATATTATTTATTACACCTTGATAAGTTGTAAACCCATTACCTCCTGTTTGAAAAACGTTATTAAAATATAATTCAAAAGCACCAGGAGTTAAATTTCCTTGAAAATTTAAACTAGTTCTAACGGTTAAATTATCTCCAGAGTTAACAACAACTGTTGAACCTGTCGGTTCAATAATATTAATATTTACGATTCCTACTCTTAAAATGAAATCATCGCAACCATTGGCTTTTAACTCTTGAGTACCATCTTCATTTCTAAATACAATACCAAGTTGTGTAGCATTTTGCGCTTGAGTAGCATCAAGTCCATAGTATGTTTCGGGTGTAATTGTTATACTATGTGTGCCATCTCCATTATTAGTCATTTGGCCTACGCCATCATCTTGTCCCCAATTACCAATGACACTAAACCCAAATGCATTCGTATTATCACCTATTCCTGAGTGCATATAAACTGAACCAGGATTACTAATACCGTTACAGTCAGAATCTGTACTGTTAATATCTACAGTAATAGTAATTTGTTGATTTACTTCAAAAGCTGCAGGATTTGATGTGATTTGAGCATAAGCTTGAAATGTAAATAGTAATAAAAAAAATTGTAATGTTTTTTTCATAGCATTGAAATATTATAAGAAAGGCTATGTTATTGACAACATAGCCTTTTCAACTAATTATTATATATTAATAAATTTAGAAAACTTAGACTACTCTAAAGTAATGGTCTTATTTACCGTATCAATAGTTGTGTAATATTGACCATCTGTTCCAATAAACGCAAAATTTAAGTCACCATCTTCAGCATTCTCAAAATTTGCATCTATAGTATAACCAGCATCAGCAAAGAATGGATAGTTTTGTCCAGATCCCCAATCTGTAGCTGTTGTAAAGAATCTAAAGTTGTTTCCATCAACAGAACTAGTATAATTTACCCAACCAGCATAAACTCCATCACCTTCACACATTAATTGAACTGGTGTTCCCCAGTCCCAGCCAGCATCTGGTAAACCTGCACCAACAGCCCATAACTGATCTAAATCACAAGAACCTTGAGAAGTTGGATCGTCTAAAGTAATGGTTTTATTTAATGCATCTATAGTTAAGAAATATTTTCCTGAAGGACCAGTGAATAGGAAATTATTATCACCATCCATTGCATCTTCAAACATAGGATCGATAGTATAACCATCATCTATAAAACCTGGATAGTTAATTCCAGAACCCCAATCTGTTGCAGTAGTAAAGAATCTAAAGTTACCGTCACCATCAACATTGTTGATTAAATCAACGTTAACAGTATATACGTTAGTGCCTGTACAAACAGCACTTTGAGGTGTTGTCCAATCCCATCCTGTAAATTTCACAGCAGCACCAACTAAGAAGTATTCATCTAAATCACAAACTGCTGCTTGCGTATCAGTGATTTCTTGCATTACCATAGTTAAAGCTTGAGTAGGAGAAAAGTTCTCAGAACCTCCACCACCTAAAAATGATTTAAGTCTAAAATATACAATACCTGTATTTGGTTCTGGTGTTGTAGGATCTGCATCTAATCCAGCTTGGTTTGCATATGCAAGCATATCTCCAATTGTAATTGCAATTTCGTTACCAGTTGTTGCACCTACAGTTTCTAAATCTGTAAAATCACCTGAGATAGATTTCTCTAATTGGTAAGTTACATTTGTTGGAACATCTAGTGCAGCATTATTCCATGTAAAACGCTCTCCTAAGTTACCAGCAGTTTGTGGAGAAAGAATATATTCTGCTGAAAAATTGTTAGTGAAAACTAATTCACCATTATTATCTGTTGTGAAGACGACATCATCTTCTGTTTCACAACTATTAAAACTTATTAAGGCAAAGATGAAAAGGCCTAAAATTGATAATTTTTTCATGTTAATCTATAGTGTTAATTAGTATCCTGTATTTTGTTCTAAGTTTGTATTAATTCCTAAGTCTGTTGCAGGAATTGGCATAATGTCTCTGTAAGATTCAGTAGTTGCTCCTTGAGGAACTCCACCTTTCCATTGCCAAATACCTTGATTTGAAAACTGACCAAATCTTACTAAATCTTGTCTTCTATGCGCTTCAAAATATAATTCTCTTGAACGCTCATCGATAATAAAATCTAATGTTAAATCTGTTTCGGTAATGTTTCCACTAGTATCTCCATAAGCACGTTCTCTTAATTCGTTGATATATCCAACTGCTGTACTCATAGTGCCACCTCCACCTCTTAGTGTTGCCTCTGCATACATTAAATAAGCATCAGCTAATCTAAACATTGGAAAGTCGATATCAGTATGATCACCAGAAGAATCAGACCCTGGATTACCATTTACATCTACATTTCTGTATTTTGCTACGGCATAACCTTGATTAAAAGGTCCAACTTCTTCAATATCTTTGTTTTGACCGTCAGTGTATAAAAGCGCACGTCCATCTGCAGAATTTTCTTCTCCAGGAAATTGCTCAACAAATGTAGGTGTAGTACGGACTCCAAACCAGCCACCATTAATTCCAAAATCAGCAGGATTCATAGAACCACCAACTGGTGCATGTACTAGAAAAGTCATCCCGCCAAAGGCTTGAGTTCTTAAACCATCGAAAGGAATTGTAAATATAACTTCTTCTTGAGCTCCATTAGAATCATTATCTGCTAAGAAAGAATGGAAGTAAGGAATATTTGGAATAGAATATCCAGATCCGATAATATTGTTAATATAAGTAAGTACATCAGCATTACGTGCTGTGCCTGTATATACTTCGGCATTTAAATATAGTTTAGCTAAAACCATCCATGCTGCAGCTCTATCTGCTCTACCATATTCGTTCATACGTGGCGCAGCCATTTCAGCTAAAATTGCTAACAATTCAGATTCTACATAAGTAAATAAATCAGCACGTTGAATTTGCTCAGGAAGAAAAGCTCCTGAAGCATCATCTTCAGTTACAAACGGTGGATTAGCAAATAAATCCATAGCAT